>NZ_JBICWF010000016.1:3387-194504 GCF_043199595.1 Streptomyces sp. NPDC048584 | reverse complement strand
GCCGCAGGCGGTGGAACCGACCTGACCTCCCTGGCCTCCGCCGCGAACTCCGCCGACGGCGTCGACGCCGTCTACGGCGCCTCCGGCTGGGGCAGTTCCAACATCTACCTGCTCATCGGCACCCCCGACGCCAACGGCGACGCCATCCCCGACATCTGGACCGCGCGCACCGACGGAACCGTACGCTTCTACGCCGGCGGCAGGACCGTCCTGTCCGGATCCGGCACCGAGATCATCGGAACGGCGAGCTACTGGAAGACCCGCATCGCCATCGGGTAAGGCACCGGGTCACGAGCGAGGGGCCGACCACGGGAAGTGTTTCCCGTGGTCGGCCCCTCGCCGGGTCCACGGGTGAAAGAGTCCGCAGGCTGAGGTTCCCCGTCGGCAACGCGTCGTGCAGTTGGTCTTGACCTGTCCACATACTGTGGGGGACCGCTCGGCCAAGGGGGTGCGCCCAGTGCCGGGGAAAATCCGAACGTGACCCGTCAGCGGCGTCGGCGGGTGTTGAGCCGGGTCGCCTGGCCTGTCAGGTGGGCGCGCTCGGCGATGTCGGGTGCCTTGTGGACCGCCTCGGTGTACAGCCGCGCCGTCACCGCGGCTTGGCGGCACATTTGCGCTGACCGTTGGTTGGGGGCGAGTTCTCACAGCTCAGTGGGTGCCGGCAGAGCTCTCCGGACACAGCGCTGTTGCCCGTTTCGTTCTCGGCCCTCTTTCAGCGCACCGGACCAGTTCTGGTACGCGGTTGCCGCGTCGGGCGGACGGTTGGTCGCAACCCCCGCGAGGGCGGTTCGGCGGTGCATGTCATTCATTACTGGCAGTCATCGTTCGCGTTGGCCGTTGGCGCGGTCAGGTGTTCGTACGGGCAGGTTCCTCACAGTCCTGCACCCGACGTAATCTCCCAGTGCTGGTTCGGTGCTGGCTTCGAAGGGTCAGACTCGGCAAGTGCGCAGGTCGCAGCTCTGATCGGATGAGTTGTCGTACCACTCGATGGTGGTGCCGATGAGGGACGCTGCGACGATGCGCTTGAGGTTGTTCGGGGCCGGTGGAGCGGTTGCGGGCGACGACATCGGCACCACTTCCTGGTGTGTGACGGGGACGTTTGCGTCGCCACACCGTAGGAATCCGCAGGTCAGGCGCACATGTGGCGGGGCACCATAGTTCGGGGGTGGGCTATGCGCGCGGCCACCATGCCGACTCATGGAAGGGCGGTTCGGGAGCCCGAGCAAGGCTGAGACGAGTGCTGTCCGGGAGGTGTGTCGGGGTGATGCGAGGGCGCGGTACCGACTCCTGTGCTGGCTTGGTGCTGGCTAAGCTGCAAGTTCGTCGTCTGACCTCGCCTAGCGGCGAGTACGTGACGTCGTAGGTGTACCAGGCGAGGTCCGAGGTGGACTCCGCCAGGCCGTCGCCGTTGCAGCGGGTGACGACCTTCTCCTTTGCGAGCCCGCCCACGGCCGGCATGGTGAAGGACTGCGGCTGCCCGGTGACCTTGGTATGGCTGTACGTGTACGCATAGGCGCCGACGACGCCCGTCGTCATCGGGTTGGCGGGGATCACCGTCTCCCGGCCGGTGGACCGGTAGCCCTCACAGGCCACCAACGACCTGGCCAAGAGCTCGGGTGACCTGGACTGCTCCGTGTCGGTCGCCGTTTCCTCCCCGGTGAGTCAGGTCCGCTGCCTCGGTTCTGCGACCGGTTCAGCGTCGCACCGGCCGGAAACGCGCACTGGCGCCGGGGCCGCCCGCCATGAGCGGACGGCGCCGGCACCCGAGTGGTCACAGTGACCGAACGGCCCCGGTGACGGATCGCGGGTGGCCACGGGGAAGCGCAGTGATCCGAGACCGGGTGACCGGACCGGTGTCCGTGCGATGCCGCCGGGCAAGTCGCTCAGGCGGCCTTCTGTCGCCGTTCCAGCTTCTCGGCCGCGGCGCGGCGCTTCCGGTCGGTTACGTCCACCGGCGTACCCGCTCCGGCACCGGGTTCGACGGCCCAGCCCCGCAGCTTGGTCACGAGCGTCCGCAGACGTTGATCGCCGGGCGGTATGTCGATGGAGAACAGAGCCTCATAAGGGCGCTTGTCGTCTCCGCCCCACCGGACGACACCGTCGCACTCGGCGAGGATGTCGCGGATCACCAGTGCTTCGTGCCGGAAGAATCCGCCACTTACGCCGGGCGGGTAGCAGCCGGACCGGATCGCGACAGCGGTGCCGGAGGCCTGGTTGCCCTCGGCCTGCTCGATCTCCACCTGGGACGGTACGCGCCAGCCGGTGACGTCACCCTCGCGGAGTGCGACGATCTCGTAGTGGAACCGGCGGATGACGTGGACGAGGACCGTCTCTACGTCGCCGATGCGCACGCCCACGCCGAAACCGGTTCCGGGCACCGGGCGCGTCCACACCGCGGAGACGTCGTTCGCCCTCTCGACGAGCGGCCAGCCGTTGCGGGACGTCGGCTGGTTCCGACCCTTTTCGGCCTCTTTCGGCGGGAGCTTCTCGGCTGCTGCGGCCTCGGTGGGCAGATACAGCAGGGGGCTGCCCAGCAGAGTGGCCGCGCCGAGGGCCGCGGCGCGTTTGACGACAGTGCGTCTCGCCATGTGGTTCGTGTCAGGATTCATGGTATTCATCCCTTTCGTGTCACAGGATCCGCGCCAGGACCATGGACGTGGTCGTCGGCAGCAGGACGACCGCCGCACCGACCCGAGGGTCACGCAGCATGGGCAGACGCGTCTTGCGGCGCACCCGCACGTCGGCCGACACTCACGGGGCCAGGAACGCCCCGACACCGGCATGGGGACGGGCAGCCGGGGCGACATGCCGTCGTTCTCCGTGGGCTCCTGGCCGGCCCGGGACGTGAGCGGGAAGTCGACGGTGAACAGCAGGAGCAGCCGTGTCGGATCAGGGCCCAGGACGCCAAGCGGAGGACTCGCGGCGACGGGGATCGTCCCGTGTCCAGCACCAAGGAGTGTGCATGTGCGTGGTGTTGTGCGTCAGCTATTGCGGCTCAGCCTGTAGTACTTCTCCAGGACCCGGTACAGGCCTATGAGTTCACGGCCGTACTGCTGGGCGTCCTCGCCGGTGCCGTTGTAGCGGGCCAGGAGCTTCTGCGAGTCGGTCTCGCTGGTGTTCAGGCCCGGTCTGGGCAGGTTGATCTGGTGAGCGTTGTAGATCGTCAGGTAGGCCGCCGTCTTGATGTTGTAGTCCGGCTCCTGGAGGCTGGTCCACACCGATCTCACGTCCGTCGGGTTGTCCTTGTCCAGGAGCGTGCCGTTGATGACGTCCTGCTGTATGCAGTGGTTCCTGGCTTCAATGGCCACCCAGGCGAAGATCTGGCCCCACCCGGTGCTGCTGTCGTCCTTCAGGCCGGCTTTGACGGCCGCGTCGGCGGCGATGTCGAGCGGATTCCACTTCCGTAACTCCCACAGCACCGGAGCCTGGATCAGGGCCTTGCGCAGCTTGAGTTCGCGTGCGAGCAAGGTGAACAGCCAGTCCATACCGACGATGAGGTCGAACGCCTTGGTGTTGGAGATGCCGCCCAGGGTCGCCCAGTCCTTGTCGGGGGTCCAGCCCTCGCCGCCGGTCTCGGGGACCCCGATGGACTCCAGGTAGGCCCGCACCTCCTGAAGCATGGCGGCGCGATAGCCCGAGTCGAAATGAACGTCGAGTCCGTCGGTGCCGGCACCGGGGTCGAAACTGTCCTGTCCGGTGTCGCGTCCGGACGCGATGTTCTTGTCGATCTCGACGGAGCCGGCTCCGGACCCGACGGTGAGCGTGACGATCTGGTCGAACGCCCAGTCCGACGGCATCGGGTAGCCGAGGTTCCCGGAGAATCCGCTGGACATGTCGGAGACGAAGCTGGCGTCGGTGTAGCCGGCGGCACTCACCCGGGAACACACGTTGCGGGGCCCGTAGATCCCGATCCGGTAGCGGGAGTTCTCCTGGAGGACCCGGTGGACGGCCCTGAAGTGGGGAAGGACGTTGGACGTCACCTCGTGGTCCAGCGCGTCGTAGTCGACGGCGAAGTAGATGCGGGTCCCGTCCTTGAAACCGTGGTGCCTGGCCCACTCGATCGCGCCGTAGGCGTCGATGGATCCCTGCGTGTAGTGGAAGTAGGACGCTGCACCGCCGAAGGTTTGGTAGATCGGGAAGCACCGCAGTCCGTACTGTGCGATCGTCTGCAGTTCACCGGGTTTGATCATCTTGTCCAGTGATGTGTTCGGAACGTTGCACAGGTAGCGGCCGACGTATGTGTATCCGGCAGCCTTGAGGGCCTCGGCCCGTGCCGGGGTGATGGTGGTGACGCAGTCGCAGGCGGTGCCAGGGCGGGACTGGTCACCGTATGAGATGAGCAGCGACGCCCAGGTGGGGAAGTCGGCTTTTCCGGTGGCGGAGAGCTTGACGAACTGCTGGAACTGGGTCACCGCCTGGGAGAGCGCGGAGGTGAAGGAGTTCCCGAATGTGACGTTCGGCCGCTGGTTGAGGATCATGGCGGCGGTGAACAGGGACACCCAGGTGCCCCCACTGCCGACCGAGAGGGTGTGCCCCTTCAGGCCGGCCTGGGTTCCGGGTCCGAAGACACCGGTGGCCACGCCGTCGGCCACGCCGAGCTCGTACTGGATCGCCAACAGCATGGACTTGGCCACTTCACGGGAGTGGTGGCCGTCGCAAGGGATGGCGAAGAAGTCCTGGCGGTGGATGTAACGCCCGTTGAGCCAGCGCTGGACGGCGCGGATTTGCTCGTCCCCAGGCTTGCCTCCGTAGCCGACGAGCACGTAGGGGTCCATATTCAGCAACCCCTTGAACACCTTTGGCGTCAGGTCGGATCCGGGGTAGACCCCGTCGACCCCCATGTCCTGCTTGAGTTTGGTGATGCCTGTCTGAACGCGGTCATTGTAGACGCCGTCGATCTCACCGCCGTCGTAGCCCTTGCAGTACATCGCGGACTGGATGATGCGGCAGAAGTTGGCGGAAGGCACCGTGCCGCGATTGAGTCGTGGGTGTTTCTCCGTCAGCAGCCGCAGGGTGGTGGGTCCGAAGTTGTTCGACAAAGAGGTGATGCCCAGCTCGTCCTGGAGTGCCCTGGTGAGGGCGTACATGGTGTTCCAGCCGGTAATGCCGTCCTCCGCGACCTTCATTCCGATCCGGTCGCCGTAGAGCTGATTGACGAATCTCTGAGCGCGCAACACAAGTTCGTCAGCCATGTCGGGTATTTCCTTCCGCGTAAGGGCAGAGACGCATGGTCAGGCGTGAGTACTCTCGGGCGGATGCCTGAGAAGACCCATTGCCGGGCCGCTGCACACGCCGTCGACTCACCGGAGGTTTCCGGAACCACGGTGGCCCGTGTGCGGGGCAGACGGGCCACCGTGCCTGACTGCTACGTGTACTCGCTCTCCCACTCGGAACAGGTGTGCACCAGTACGGAGTTGTTGTTGTAGTTGCTCGAGCAGGCACGGAAGAACACCGACTTCAGGGTCACGCCCCAGTCGCTTTCCGGGAACGATTTGTTCACATAGCGCCAGCCGGCGGCCTCTCCAGCCGTATTCCAGATCGTTCCCTCACGTACCACGGCCCCGGTGGGACTCACCTCGTCGTCGAAGAACCGCCACTGGATGACGACCGGGTACCCATCGACCATGGTGTCCCTGATCTTGAACCACTCGCCCAGCGGTGCGAAACACGCCTGGCCGTTTGCGCTTCCGTAGGTGCAGGTCCAATCAGGGTTCCCGCTCGGGCCAGCGGAATCCGTCGCCAGCTGTTTACCGTCCGCGGCGTGACCGTTGCCCGCGGCTGCCAGAACCAGCATCCCGGCAGCTGCGAGAGCCATGAGATGGGAGTGAACTCGCATAACCTCCGTGTCCTCCTTTTGATCGTCCGTTTCTGGTGGTACCGACGCCCATGATGTGCGCGCGCCCTGCGGGAAACCTTCGACGAACCTTGAATCGCCTGGCCGGAACCGATGGCGGTGACGAAGCGGGCGCCGGTGCCGCTCCGCGGGAGCGGAGTGCCGTCGGTGCCCGTCGGCACAGTGGGGAGCACGGCGTCACGATGACCGCGAACGCATCGAAGCGGGCGGTCGGTACAGTCGACGGCCTGCGGGAGCCGTTGGTCGTGTTGCTCCGGAAGAAGTTGTGCGAGCGTGTGGACACCCTGCGCACGATGCCGCCTGGGTACCCGGAGGGAGTCCAGCCGTGACTCCGTTCGCCGTCCTCGAGGCCACCGCTGTCTCCTCAGCCTGTCCCACGCCGGTCGGGGCGTGAGCTTCGCTCCTGTCCGGCAGAGGCCAACGTCGTAGACGCGTACCAGATGCGAGCCGAGAGTCTGCAGGTGGCGCAGCGCCCCCGTGACCCGGCGACGCCATCCGCTGCCACCAGCAGGCCCTCGGCCCACAACGAGCAGGCGTTGGCGCACTATCGGCAGACGGGCCACCGGGCCGGCCAGGCCAACTCGCTGAACAACGCCGACTGGATGCACATCATGCTCGGCGAGGTGGTGGTGCGCGTTGCCGAGACTGTCCCACTGAACGGGAGTTCGGCGACCGGTGCGGCGAGACCGAGATACTCGGCCACCTCGGTGACACCCATCTCGCCGTCAGCTTGGAGACCTCGATGCGGCCCGGGTGGTCTGGAGCCGCGCGCTGGATGTCGCCGACGAGATCGGCCATCCGTCCATCGACGAGCTCCGGGCCAGGATCGGCGCCCTTCCTCGCGCCGGCCTTCCAGCGGACCGCACCGGGCGGAAGCAGGGACCGCGGCTGCCCTGACCCCGAGGACCCCGTTGCGGCAGGCGTTCGCGCGACTCGGACGCTGATGAGTCCTCAAGTGTCCGCCGCGGCCCCGACCGCCCGATGAACAATTGAACCCGGGGAACCGTTTCTCGCGGCTTTCCCGTTTGCCGCGGACCCGTATCGGACGCATCGTGGGAAGCAGGGAAGAAGTCGTTGTGCGGCTGCCCGTTCGCCCACCTTCTGCTGTACGCCCCCTCCCCGCGGCACCTCACGGTCAGGTGCGGGACTGAAGAGGGAAGGAAATCACCATGCCTGATTCATGGATGCCCCTCGCCTCCAAGGTGGACCTCGGAGACCGTGCCCCGTGTGATCCCGAGGTTCCCGCAAAGGCGATCGCGCACATCACGGCTGACGAGGAGGCCACCGCCGAGGCTCCCGTGGACCTGGTCCCCTTCGCCAATCTCGTGAGCTTCTTCACCGGCAGCGGGAAAGGCCTGGCCCCGCACATCCTCTGGGACCCCTTCACCGGGGCGTTCTCCCAGTTCTTCCCCGCCACCTCCCGCAGCAAAGGCGTGTTCGACGCGACCGGTGGTGTCCGTCCCAACCGGGACGGCAAGGTCGTCATCCAGGTCGAGGCCCTGTTCTTCCCGCACTGCCGCGTCGGTGACACGGTGTTCGCGAGGCTGGTCGACACTCCTTGCGTCGGCTGGGGCGAACTCCACGCATGGATCAACTCCTGGGACGTACCGGATGTCTGGCCCATGGGCCGTCCGACTTCCCTGTCCCGCAACACATGTCCGACCGACAAATGGAGGTCGCGGGGCGGGTGGTACGCCCACGCCCATGTCCCGGAGAACAACCACGTCGACCCCGGTTCCTGGCCGCCGTTCGTGCCGCCCGGCCCGCCCCCTGCCGGGCGGTTCGAGCCGTTCCCCGGCGCGTCGTTCTTCCACCCGGGACGCAAGTCTCCGATCATCGCGGCGATGCACCACCGGCTCGTCGCCGAGGACTGCGACCGCTACACCTCCAGCACCGGCATCGACGTGTGGGGACCGGGCGATGAGAGGTCCTACACCGCCTGGCAGCAGAAGCTGGATCTCGAGGGCAGCGCCGCCGACGGCATCCCCGGCCGGTTCAGCTGGGACAGGCTGAGGGTCCCCCGTGTCTGAGTCTTCCCGTCCGGCACGGAGCCCGTGACGGCGACAGCACAGGGGCGTGACATCCGTCGACGCCCCTGTGCGAGCGCGTGTTGCCGCGTTTGCGGACGGCCCCCGTGGGGCGCATGGTGGAAGTAGGGGGAGCATGAAGGCGGGCGATGTGCCGCCGCCTTGGGGAAGGTGCGCGGCTCCCGGGCAGGTGCCCTCCCGCGGCGATCAGCAGGCGCGCACCCGTACGAGCCTCCAGAAGCCCGAGGGAGGCGTGATGGCGGCTGTCTCCAGCGTGCGCTTCGGCAAGCGCGACGATGACGTCAAGGCCACTCGAGCGGCGCTGACGGCAGCGGGGGTGAGTATTCCCGCGGGGCCACCGGCGTTCTTCGGCGAGCAGAAGAGACCGGCCCGGAACCTGTCGACTCTCATCTCTCACGAGTCGTCCTTCACGCCGAACGCCGTGTATCGGGACGGCGGGAACGTAGGCGGCGATCGATCGCATCCGGCGCCGGTACGGCGACATCTCGCGTGTTCAGCAGCCGGATCCGCGTGGTGATCCGGCCCCTCGCGGAAAGGAGAAGAGGTTATGCCCGCGCAAGTACCATTTCCAGGAGTCGCGTTCTTCCACAAGGGACAACGCAGTCCCGTGATCACCGCTATGGGCAAACGCCTGGTGGCGGAAGGGTGCGGAAAGTACCGGACAGGTCCTGGTCCCGAGTGGACCGATGTCGACCAACAGTCGTTCGCCGCATGGCAGCGCAAGCTCAGGTTCGAAGGGGTCGACGCCGACGGCATTCCCGGCAGGGTCTCTTGGGACGAACTCCACGTCCCGGCGGGCACGACCCCCGGTGGCCGCGTCACATCTCCGGTACCGGGACACGGCGTCACGACCCCCCACAACAAGAAGGGGCCTCAGTGGATCCTGGGCCGTCACACCGGCGCCGACTACGCCGCTCCAAAGGGAGCGGAATGCGTCGCGGTGCTCAGCGGTTCCATAGCCCGCAACGGGAAGGACGGCAGTTTCGGCGAATTCCTCGTGCTGCGCGCCGGAGGATTCGACTTCTACTACTGCCACCTTTCCGAGAAAACGGTGGGAGGGGGTTCCGTGAGGGCCGGCCAGAAGATAGGAGAAGTCGGCTCCACCGGGCACGCCACCGGCCCTCACCTCCACTTCGAGAAGCGCCCGGCCCATGGCGGGTTCGGATCCGACGTGCCCCCCAAGTGGTAGCCGGACACGGCGATGTGGCGGCGCTGCCGGCCCTCGACGGATCGACCGACGTGATGACGACACGTCGCATCCGGTTCGCCGAGGGCCGCGACGGCCGGCCTCTCGTCACCTGACGGTGCTCCACCTGCCGAGATCGTCGACGGTGCTGGACCGGCCGCGGAGCGGGACCGGATTCGCCGCATCCCTCCTTTCCGGCTTGCACCGACTCGTTCGCGAGGGCGCGTAACCGCCGTCCCGTCGTGACGGGTCCGTCGGCGCACGCCGCAGAGCAGGTCGGTCGGCACACTGAGCGGGCATGACGGCGACCTCGGTCCGACCCGATGACGACCAGTCGGCGCCCGCCCGCCGGAGTCGGCGTCCAGTAGCGTGAACGATGCCGCACACGACGTCACTTGCGGCTCATGTCGGCTGCCCGGAATCATGGACGCATGTCGCCCGGTGCCGCCTTCTTCGATGTCGCCTCGGTCCTCCGGGAGGTGAAGATGATCCGGGCGGAAGGACTGGTCCGGATCCGCGACCTCTCCCTGCCTCTGCTGCGCCGGGCGGCCGCCGCGCGCTCCGCCGCCGTCACCGACGCCTGGCCCGTCGAGGTCGAGAACCTCCTGCGCACAGCGGTGTCCCGGCTGGGCGGGGGAGACCTGCAGGAAGCGGCCTCACTCACGCTCGGGCTGGCCCCCGGGATGCGTGACCGGCCGGCGGCAGACCGCCGCAGACTCTCCGCCAAGGTCTACAGCGTCAGCGTGGAACGCTTCCGGAAGAGCCACGAGGAGATGGTCCTCGGGCAGATCGCCGAGCAGATCTGCTGGCTCGCCGGGACACGCGCACGCGGCGCCGACCACTCACATGTCCCCCTGCTCGCACCGCACTTGCAGCACCGTGCGCTGCGCATCGGTCCGGTGTCGCTGACCCTGCACGTGCACCCCGTCGAACTCCTCCGGGACGTCGACGTGATCGTCTCGCCGCTCAACACCCACCTGAGCCTGCCCGAGATGTACAAGGCGTCCGTGCCCGCCGCGCTGCGCCGCGCGGGTGCCGTGCGCGACGCCACCGGCGACGTGATCGCCGACCCGGTCCACGACGAACTGCTCGACTGGCGTGCCGGCAACGGTCTGCGCGGCCGTCCCGTCCTGCCCGGGACGGTGGCGCCGACCGGACCGGGCGCCCTCGCGGCACAGGGAGTCCGCCGTATCTACCACGCGGCCGTCACCGTCCCCCGGCCCGGCACGAACGACTACGACGTCACCCCGCAGGACGTCACCGCCGCAGCCGCCCGCGCGCTCGCCCTGATGGACGAGGAACGGGAGGGCTTCGCACCGCCGTTGCGGTCGGTCTGCTTCCCGCTCCTCGGCGCGGGCCGTGGCGGCCTGCCGCCGCAGACCAGCGTGAGCGCGCTGTGGGCGGCGCTCGCGTCCGGCACGGCCCGGGACCGGGATGTCCACCTGGTCGTCCGCAGGCCGTCCCTCGCCGACCTGATCACCGACGTGCTCGGCGCGCGCCGACCGCACCCCGCGGGCGACGGACTACCCGAGAACAAGGAGACATGGCACAGGTGCGTGTGAACCCCTTCAAGGTGCTCGCCGCGTGCGCGGCGCAGTGGAACAGCTACCGGATCCTGCTCGGCCCCGCCGCGACACGGGTACTCGGACAGCGGCTCGCCGAACTGCGTACGGCCGGCGGCGACCGGGACGCGGCCGCCGACCGCGCGGCACGGACCCTCCTCGACGCCCTGCCGCCCGACGCCGCCGCCGCGCTGCGGGAGGACGGCGCCCAGGCCCGGTTCACGGGACCGCCCTCGACAGTGCTGCACCAGGGGTACGGCGTGCAGGACCTGTGCATGATCGTCCTCGACGGCAACCCGATGGTCGGCCCGGTCTACGGCCCTGTACGCGAACGCCTGCTGTCCGAACCGGCGGCGCCGTGGCACGAGGGCGGCGACCCGCTGCTGATCGTGCTCTCCGGCGACGACGGGCGCAGACGTGTCCCGCTGTTCCAGTTCGAGGCCGGCACCATGCCCTGGCAGGCCGTCCTCGACGTCAACTCCGTGCTGCGCGCCGACCTCGACCCGTGGGGCGCGGCGGACTGGTGGCTGTCCACCGGCACGTGGTGGCAGGGCACCCCGGCCACCCTCCTGGGGCAGGGCCGCGACGCCGAACTGTGCGGCGCCGCACACGCCCTGGTGGGCACGGACACGGGGGAGTAGCCGATGCCCAAGTACCCGCCCCCCGACGCACTTCCCGGCGAGCCGGCCCGCGCAGTGCTGCCCGCCGGCACGCCCCTGTACCGGGTGCACACCACCCACCGGGATCCGGTCGCGTACAACTCCCGCCCCTCGCACGCCTTCTACTTCGGCGGTCGCTTCGACGGCACCCCGTACGACCGCTACGGCTATCTGTACGCGGGGTTCAGTCCCGGCGCCGCCGTGTGCGAGGTGCTGCTGCGCTCGCTGGCCTTCCCCGGTGACGGCGGCCCGCGGCTGCTGCCCCGGGCGGCGTTCGAGCGGCGCAGCCTGTCCTTCCTGCGGCTGGCCGAGGACACGGAGGTCGTCTCCCTGATGTCCGCGTCCGATCTGGCCGCGCTCGCACAGGACCCCTGGCTCGTCCACGCCGAGGGCGCCGACTATCCGCAGACCCGCGACTGGGGCCACTGGATCCGCACCCACACCAAGTCCTGGGCGCAGGGCTTCGTCTGGCCCTCCAAGCGGGACCCCGCCGACCGGGTCGCCATCCTCTTCGACGACCGCGGCCGGGCACCGGCGCTGGAACCGGCCGGCGCCCCGCCCGTCGACTTCGGCACGGAGGAGGGCGAGCGCTGGCTCAACGGCGTACTCACGCCGTACCTGGCGCGGACCGCGCCGCACATGCCCGGAAGGGAGTTCTGAGGTGCCGTACCCGCCCTACGACCTGCAGGCGCTGATGTACGAGCTGAAGGAGGCGGCCGGCGGGGGCATGGTCGACGCCCGGGACCTGAGCCGGCTGACCACGCTCGTGCTCGACCGCCTGGGCTGTACGACGGGCGGCGAGGCCTTCGACCGGCTGTACGCGGACTGGCGCGAACTGCCGCGAAGCACCGTGATGTCGGGGCTGCGGGCCGGCCACATCCTCGCCGTACTGCCGATGCTGCGGTTCGACCAGACCATCTCCGACCCGCGAAGGGAGGAGGAACTGCGTCGGGAGGCCACGGAGTTCGGCCCCGCCGGGGACACCTGGCAGGGCACGATCGCCACCGTGAGCGCCTCGTCCGGGTTGCAGCAGATGGACGACCCGGCCCAACTGGAGTCCGAGATCGCCCGGTTGGAGGAGGCGCGTGCCCTGCTCCCTCCCGGCAGCCTTCAGCGCGAGGTCCTCGAGTACCACCACGCCGGACTGCGTGTCCATCTCGCCCAGCTCACCGGAGGGGAGGACGACTTCGACTCGGCCGTCGAGGACCTGGCCCGGTTCTCCGACTCGGCCCTCTTCACCGACGAACAACGTCTCGCCGGGGCGGGCCAGCTCGCCATGTTCCGTACCCACCAGGCCGTGCGCCGCGAGGACGAGGACGCGCTGACCGAACAGATCCGCGCGCTCGAGTCGGTACTGGACCGGTTCCCGCCCGGCCACATGGACCGTCTGAGTCTCGAGGCCCATCTCGCCAATGCCGCGACGGCACTCGAACTCCTCCGCGCCCGCCGCACCGGACGCATGCCCGGCGCGGACACACACCCCGCTCCCGCCTCCCCCGAGGCGGTACGGCGGCAGATCGCGGACCTGCCGCGCGACGCACGGATCGACCGGCTCACCGCCCTGGGCGGCACCCGCGTCAGCCAGGCCATGATGGCCAGGGACTATCAAGGCGCCCTGGACGCGCAGCACATGCTGGAGGACGCCCTCGACCTGCTCGACGACCCCGACGACGTGCGCTGGATCCGCTCCGCCTTCACCCTCGGCACGAGCCACTGCAGCCTCGCCGTCTGGTCCGTCGCCCCGCACCGGGACCGGTTCCGCCACCTGGACCAGGGCATCGCCTGGCTCCGGCACGCCTGGCGGCTGGCCGCCGGCCCGGAGCACCCGAGCTGGGGATACACGGGGTCGGTCCTCGCCGACGCCCACCGGTTCAGCGGAGACGCCGCCCACCTGTACGACCCGTCGATGAAGCGGCCCCACCACGACGAGGCCCGGCGCATCGGCCTGGAGTCCCTCAAGGCGGCGGCCTGGACGGTCCTGCTGCAGTCCGGTACGGCGCACGCCGCCGAGACCGCCCGGCGCGCCGGTGAGGAGGCCGTCTCGGTGGCCCGCTGGTGCCTGGCCGACGGAGCCCACGCGGACGCCGTCCGCGCCCTGGACGCCGGACGCGGACTCGCCCTGCACGCGGCGACCGTGGCCGCCACCGTGCCCGGCATGCTGAACGCCCTCGGACAGGACGACCTCGCCGACGAATGGCGCCGGGCGGGCACCGTGCCGGCCGCCGGACCGGAGGGCGACCTGACCGGCGCCCCGCCACCGTCCGGCGGGCCCGGCAGCCGGCTGCGCCGTCGGGTACTGCGGGCGCTCGCGGCCTCCCCGCTGCGCCGGCGGCTGCTGGACGCCCCGTCGACCGAGGAGATCGCCGGCGCCCTGCGCGCCCTGGGCACCACGGCACTCGTCTACCTGCTGCCCGCCGCCGAGGAGCAGCCCGGCCTGAAGGACCGGCTCTTCTTCGGACGGCGGCCCGAGCCCGGCAGGGCCCTCGTCATCACCGCCGATGGCGCCACCCGCGTCGTCGACCTGCCCCGGCTCTCCGTGTCCGCGGGCCCGTTGGCCGCCTACCGGGCCGCCGGTACCCCCGGCCGCGACGCCGGCGGACCGCCCCTGCCGCACACCCCGTCCGGCCCCGCGGCCCGTACGGACGACAGCCGCGCCGCGCTGGAGCGGCTGTGCGACTGGGCGGGCGAGACGGTGATGGAGGAACTGCTCCGCGAACTCCCCCGCGGATACGGCCGTGCCCCGTCCGTCGTCCTCGTCCCCATGGGCGAACTGGGGGCCGTGCCGTGGCACGCGGCACGACTGCCCCGAGGACGCAGGGCCTGTCAGCTCGCCGACATCTCCTACCTGCCCTCCGCCCGGCTGCTGTGCGAGCTGGCCGCGCGGCCCGCCGCCCCGACCGGGCAGGTGCTCGTCGTCGGCAACCCCACCCGTGACCTCCACCACGCGGGAGAGGAGGCCGAGGCGATCCACCGCGCCTTCCACCCCGACGGCGAACTGCTCGGCCCCGGAACCGCCACCCCCGCCGCCGTCACCGACTGGCTGGGCCGGCAGCGCGGCGGCCTGCTCCACCTCGCCTGTCACGGCGTGGTACGCCACGGCGAACGGCACAGCGCCCATCTCGCCCTGTCCGGCGGCGATCTGGCCGCCGAGGTGCTCACCGAGGGGACCGCCCGCTACCGCCACCTGAACCTGGTGATCCTCGCCGCCTGCCGGACCAATGTGTCCGGACACGGCTACGACGAGGCGTACAGCCTGTCCACGGCGTTCCTCGTCGCCGGCGCGCGTTCGGTCATCGGGTCGTTGTGGCCGGTGCCCGACGAGGCCACCTCGCTGCTGATGTACATGACCCACCACTACATGCGGCGGGACGGGCTGCCGCCCGGGCAGGCGCTGCGCAGCGCCCAGCTGTGGATGCTCGACGACACGCGCACGCCCCCGCCCGGCATGCCCGCCCACCTCGCGGCGCGCGTCGGACGGATCCGGGGCGACGACCTGACGGCCTGGGCGGGCTTCACCCACCTGGGCCGGTGAGCCCGCCCGGGGCCGGCTCAGGGCACCTCGGTCCGTAGACGAACCTGGGCCGTGCCCCAGCGGCCCGGGCCCTGCGGAGGGCCGCCCGCGTCCCGGCCGCCCGGCGGCGCGGTCAGCCTCAGCAGACCGTCGGCGGCGGTCCCCGGCGCGCCGCCGGTCCGCGGGGCCGAGGAGACGGGGGACCACGGATCCAGGACGAACGGCGCGGTGTTGAGCTCGGTCTCCGCCACGATCACCTTCAGCCAGTCCCGGGTGAACGCCCCCGGCACCACCGCACGCCCCGGCGGGAGATACAGCCACACCGGCTGACCGCGCCGGGCCCGGCCCGTGTGTCCCGCGCCGACGAAGTCGCCGTCGTACAGGCCCACGGAGGAGGCGTGGCTGTCGGTCAGATCGAGCAGGACGCACCACAGGGGACGGTCGGAGTCGTTGTGGACGCCCACCATCACCTGCGGTGGCCGGCGGTCGGCGGTGTAGGAGCAGATGATCTCCCCGTCGGCGGAGTGCCGCACCGAGCCGACCTCCGTGGACTCCACCGTGATCCGCACGAGGGACGACAGCCAGGGGTCAGGATTGACGAGGTCGCGCAGCTGCTGCCAGCGCGCGAGATGCGTCAGGCAGTCGATGACGCGGTCCGCGTCGGCGGGAGAGCGCACCGGCAGCGGCGGCAGTTCCCGGCCGGCCCCGCCCGACACCCGCGCCAGGCCCGGGCCCGCGTCCACCCGCAGGGGCACGCTGCCGGTGGCGGTCGCGGCCGTCGACAGCATGGGCGCGCCGGCGACGGCCGCCTCGATCAGGCGTACGACGCCGGGGTCGCCCGTGAGCGTCACGGCCGCCGGCGGGAAAGCCAGCGCCGACGGCGTCACCCCGAACACCGCGTCCCGGTCGCCGGGTTGTGGACGCCAGCCCACCGGGTCCACCAGAGCCGACTCCGTCCGGACCTCCCGCACGACGACCGTCCTCGGGGTGCCGTCGCCGTCGAGCAGCGTGAACTCCGCGCCCGCCGCGCGCAGGCCGTGTGCCGCACCGCAGTCGACCTCCCAGCCCGCCGCCGTGTGCCGCAGCAGGAAGGGGGAGCCCGGCACCCGGTCGCCGGACAGGAAGAGCCGGTCCTCGCCGCCGCGCAGCTCGGGGTGCTGCAGGGAGGTGAGCCGGCGCACGCGTTCCCCGGCGAGCGCGTGCAGGCCGCCGTACGTGGCCGAGGGGCCCAGCTTGCCGAGCGCCTCCAGCAGCGCATGACTGAAGTAGCCGCGCGTCTGCCCGTCGAGGACGTTCTCGTGGGCGCGCTCCTGCGGCCGGCAGGCGGCGAGCAGGGTGTGCCGGCGCGGCAGCGGCCCCTGGCTCCCGCCGTCCCGTCCCCCGGGCGCCGTCCGCGACCACCAGGGGCGCCAGGGCACGGCACGCACGGTCGCACCGGTCCGGGTGGCGCCGCCCGAGTGGCAGCAGTCGAGCACGGCCACCACATGTGCCCCGCGCGCGGCGATACCGTCCAGCAGAGCGCCGAGTTCGGTGTCCCACAGCGGCGGGCGGCCGTCGCCGAGACTGTCGTGGCACACCAGCGCCTGCGACCGGCCGGTGCCCTCCCACGGCGCGTCGGTGGGCTCCTCGGTGCCGTGACCGCTGAACCACAGCAGCGCGGTGTCGCCCGGCCCGCTGCGTCCGAGATGCTGCTCGATGCCGGCCCGCACGGCGGCCAGGGTGGCGTCGCCGTCGTGCAACCGCCGGATGTCGGAGGCGACATGGCCCTGCCGCCGCAGCCATGCCTCCGCCTCCCGCACGTCGTTCACGCACCCCCGCAGCGGTGCCCCGGGGTAGTCGTCGATGCCCACGAACAGGGCGTTCAAGGTCCGCATGCGGTGATCCTTTCAGGGGCCGCCGGGCACGCGCGGGGCGGATCCGGGGCGGATGCGGGGCTTCTTGGCGTATTCCCATGACCAGTCGGCCGCGGAGCAGTTGACTTGGCCGGAGCAACATCGACAACTCCGGGAAGGACAGCAGCGTGAGTTTCGGGGGACACAACCCGTACCAGCCGCCGGGGGCACCGTACGGCAACCCCTACCAGCCGCCGTCGAGCGGCAACCCGTACACGACACCGCCCGCGCCGAGCGGCAACCCGTACGTAGCACCGCCGGGGACACCGCCGGGGGTTCCGTACGTCCCGCCGCAGCCCGATCCGTACGGCCCGTACGGCCCATACGGTCCGCGTCCGCCGCACACCTCCCTGTGGCGGCGGATGCGCGACGACGAGTGGCCGACCCTCGGCGAGGTGCTGCGCGGCGGGCGGCAGCGCGTCCACGGCTGTGTGTGGGCCCTGCTGCTGTTGCCGTGTCTGTGGGGGCTGACCCTGCCCCTGCTCGGGTGGTACGCGCTGGCCCGTTCGGCCCGCAGCCGGGCGCGGCGGCTCTTCCCCGCGCGTGGCCACCGCCGTCTCGAGGACCCGGAGGTGGCACGGGTACAGAGGGCGCGTGCCTGGACCGCCGCCGTCATGTCCCTCCTCATCCTGATCGCCTACGGCAAGCCGGAGGACATGACCCAGGCCCAGGAGCAGTACTGGCTGCGCCTGGTGATCACGCCCTGGCTGCTGCTGCTCAGCGCGCCGGTGGTGGTGGCGGTGCTGCTGCGCTGGGCGCCGCCGCACGCGCGCACGGTCATGCGGCAGCGGCTGCGCGCCGCCGGGCGGTCGGCACTGTGGTACTTCGGGGCGTTCGGCCTGGTACCGGTGCTCGCCGGGCTGGGCGGCTGGACGGCCTTCGCGCTCACGGACGGGACGTCCGCCGGCGCGACACGGATCTTCCTGGTGCCCCTGCTCTCCTTCGCGGCGTTCGTCCCGATGGTCTGGGTGCTGCTGTTCGTGCTGTTCGCCACCGGGCCCGCCGTCCGCAGCGCCTTCAACACCGCGGAGGTGCACGCCGCCCTGCCCGCGCTGCTCACCGGCGTGCTCGTCTGGGAGTTCGCGGTCATCGGCCTGATCGCGGGCGGGCCTCCGCCCGGACCGCCGGTGATCCAGCTGTGCGCCCTGCTCGGCGGCCCGGCCACCGTAACGGCGGTGGCCTGGTGGGAGATCCACCGGCTGCGCACCCGGTACGGCGTGGTCCTGCGCCCCTGACCGACGGGGCCCGCCCACCGGTCCGGTGCGCGACAGGGCGTCTGTGGCGGGTGGCCGCCTACCTGCTCGGCGTGTGACGGGGTGTTTGGGGCGTGTGGTTCGTGCGGGTCGGGGCGTATCCACCGGTTGGGTGGGCGGCGGGGTGTCTGTGGCGGGGCCGGCCCACCTGGTCGGCGTGTGACGGGGTGTTTGGGGCGTGTGGTTCGTGCGGGTCGGGGCGTATCCACCGGTTGGGTGGGCGGCGGGGTGTCTGTGGCGGGGGCCGGCCCACCTGGTCGGCGTGTGACGGCACATCCGCGGCGGCGGGCCGCCCGCGCATGCCGGAGAACGTCTCCTCCGGTACCCCGGGTGCCATGGGGGCCGATGCGACGGCCGGGCTCCGGCCCGCAGGCCGCCCGCCCGCGCCGGGTCGCCGAACGCGGCCCCGACCCGCGGCTCCGGCCGGATGAACCCCCTGCACCCGGTCACCCGGCGACGACCGGATGAACCCCCCTGCACCCGGTCACCCGGCGACGACCGGGCCCGCAGCACCCGCCGCAAAAAAATACGCAGGTGACACACCCATGTGGTGAGGCACCATAGTGCGGCGACTGGAGACCCGCGCAGGCATTGTGCTGCGCCACAGCCGTCGCCGGCCTGTGGGCGAACAACGCGAGGGGGGACGGCCGTTGGCGCCGTGAGCTGCGGCCGTGCGCAGTGGCCGGGCCCACACCGGGAGGCGCCGCGGCGTCCGCCATACTGACGCTCTCGCCCAGGGTAGAATTTTCATCTTTTTTCGAAAGGTTGAGTAATGACCGCGTCGCAACGGATTGAGCACAGCCCTCCCGAGGACAAACCTCGGGACAAGCTGGACAGCAAGGTCCTCCTCGTCGCCGGGGTGATCGTGCTCGGCGGGATCATGTCGATCCTCGACATCACGGTCGTCTCGGTCGGGCTGCAGACGTTCCAGAAGGAATTCGACGCGACCTCGGCCCAGGTGGCCTGGACGATGACCGGCTACACGCTGGCGTTGGCGAGCGTCATCCCGCTCACCGGCTGGGCCGCCGACAGGTTCGGGACCAAACGGCTCTATCTGCTGGCGATCGTTCTGTTCGCGGCCGGTTCCGCGCTGTGCGCGGCCGCCGACTCCCTCGAGATGCTGGTCGCGTTCCGAGTGCTCCAGGGCCTGGGCGGCGGCATGCTGATGCCGCTCGGCATGACCATCCTGACGCGCGCGGCCGGCCCCGAGCGGGTCGGCCGGGTCATGGCCGTACTCGGTATCCCCATGCTGCTCGGCCCGATCTTCGGCCCCATTCTGGGCGGCTGGCTGATCGACGTCGCCTCCTGGCACTGGATCTTCCTGATCAACCTGCCGATCGGTCTGATCGCCCTGATCTACGCCGCGGTCGTGCTGCCCAAGGACCGCGTGGAGCCGTCCGAGACCTTCGACTGGCCGGGCATGCTGATGCTGTCGCCGGGCCTGGCGACCTTCCTGTACGGCGTCTCGTCCATTCCGGAGGCCGGTACCGTCTGGGCGGGCAAGGTCCTGATACCCGCGGCCATCGGCCTGGTTCTCCTCGCCGCGTTCGTCCCGTGGGCGCTGCGGCGGCACAACATCCATCCGCTGATCGACCTGCGGCTGTTCCTCAACCGGGACCTGAGCATCGCGGTGATCGCGATGTCGCTGTTCGCGATGGCGTTCTTCGGCGCCAGTCTGCTTTTCCCGCTCTACTTCCAGCAGGTGCGCGGGGAGTCGGCGCTCGACTCCGGAGTGCTTCTCGCCCCGCAGGGCATCGGCGCGATGATCACCATGCCGATCGCCGGAATACTCGCCGACCGCATCGGTCCCGGCAAGATCGTGCTGACCGGCATCGTGGTGATCACCGTCGGCATGGGGATGTTCACGCAGCTCAGCGCGGACACGTCCTACACCTACATCGTCGCCGCGCTGTTCGTGATGGGCCTCGGCATGGGTGCCACGATGATGCCGATCATGGCGTCGGCGCTGGCCACCCTGAAGGACCACACGGTCGCCCGCGGATCGACCCTGATGAACATCGTCCAGCAGGTGGCGGCCTCGATCGGCACCGCCCTGTTCTCGGTGCTCCTCACCAACGGCCTCAAGGACATCACCGCGACCTCGCCCGTCGAGGTGCGCTCCGAGATGGGTGACGCGTTCGCCTCGGTGTTCCTGGTCGCGACCATTCTGGTCGCCGTGTGTCTCGTCCCGGCGGCGCTGCTGCCCCGCAAGAAGGTCAAGGCGACGGACCCCACCGTGCTGGCCGGACACTGAGTCCGGGAAACGCGGACGCCGGCCGGCGCCGCGTGCCGTCGAGGCGATGACCTCGGCGGCACGCGGCACCGGCCGATCCGTGTACCGGGGGAAACCGGTCACGGACGCGGGTCCCCTCTGTTGACAGCACGTCACACCACTCCCATCATGGGAGCGCTCCCACCGGCGACACCGGCCGCGCGCCGCCGTGCACGACCGCACCGCAACCACGCACCGTCCCTGTGCCACAGGCGCGGAACGTCCTGCCGTCGCGCCGGCACTCCGCCTGTCCGGCCGCACGTCCCCGGCAACTGCCGCCCGCCGGACCCCGAGGGAGGACCCCCCCATGTCCTTACCGCAGAGATCCGGCCGCCCGGCCGGCAGCGCCACCGTACGCGCCGCCGCCGCCGTGGCCGCAGCGCTCACCCTGCTGCTCCCGCTGGACGCCGCCGGTGCCGCGTCGGCCGCCGAGCCCGACGTCCCCGCGGCGGACGCCGAGGTCCGCGTCAACACGCGGGCGTCGCTGGGCCGTATGTCCGACACGGCACGCGGCGTCAACACGGCCATCTGGGACTCCCACATGAACGATCCCGAGGTCGTCGGCCTGATGAAGGCGGCCGACGTCGGGGCGATGCGCTATCCGGGCGGTTCCTACGCGGACATCTACCACTGGGAGACCCACACCGCGCCCGGCGGTTACGTCGCCCCCGGTACCGGCTTCGACGCCTTCATGGGCACCGTCCGCGCCACCGGCGCCCAGCCGATCCTGATCGCCAACTACGGTTCCGGCACGCCCGAGGAGGCGGCCGGCTGGGTCCGGTACGCCAACGTCACCAAGGACTACGACGCCGAGTACTGGGAGATCGGCAACGAGAT
This sequence comes from Streptomyces sp. NPDC048584, assembly GCF_043199595.1. NCBI lineage: Bacteria > Bacillati > Actinomycetota > Actinomycetes > Kitasatosporales > Streptomycetaceae > Streptomyces > Streptomyces sp. NPDC048584. The sequence continues at coordinate 173,430 of NZ_JBICWF010000016.1, read as the reverse complement.
CTACGGCAACGGCCACTACGGCAGCGGCTGGGAGCACGACGAGCACGCGGACAAGAGCCCCCGGGAGTACGCCCGTCAGGTCCGCGCCTACGCCGAGGCGATGAAGGCCGTCGACCCGGCCGTGAAGATCGGCGCGGTCCTCACCACGCCGGGCGAGTGGCCGGACGGCATCGTGGGCGAAGGCGATCCGGGCGACTGGAACCACACCGTGCTCTCCGAAGTCACCGACGTCATCGACTTCGTGAGCGTCCACTGGTACGCGGGCGGCGCCGACACCACCGCCGAGGACGCCATGGCCAGGCTGACCCGCCTTCCCGGCGAACTGCGTGAGGTGCGCAACCAGTTGGACCGGTACGCCGGTGCCGATTCGCCGCGCATCGGCATCGCACTCACCGAGATCAACACCAACACGGGCGGTGCCATGCTGACCGCCCGCCCCAACGGGCTGTTCGCCGCCGACGCCTTCATGACCGCACTGGAGAACGGTGTCTTCACCGTCGACTGGTGGAACACCCACAACGGCGCGGGACAGATCACCACCGTCGACGGCGAGACCGACTACGGCGACATGGGGATGCTCTCCAGCGGCGTCTGTACCGGCGACGTCTGCGAGCCGGCGCCCAACACTCCGTTCCACCCGTACTACGGCATGAAGATGACCAGTGAACTGGGCACCGCGGGGGACACGCTGGTCGCCGCCGAGTCCTCCGCGCAGGACGTCTCCGTACACGCCGTGCACCGTCGCGACGGCCGGCTGAGCGTCCTGCTCATCAACAAGAACCCGGACGCCGCCCGCACCGTCGACCTCGCCTACGACGGCTTCACCCCGTCCGCCGCGACACCCGAGGCCGGCCGATACGCGCGCGGCGACAGCGACATCACCGATGTCACCGACGGTACGGTGTCGGCCTCCCGGGCCACCGTGCCGCCGTACGGGATGCTCACCGTCACCCTCACCCCCGAGCCCGGAACCGGCCCCGGCGCATCCGGCGCCGAGGCCCCGGGCACTCCGGTGCTGGAAGCGATGACCGACACCACCGCCCGGCTCTCCTGGCCGGGCGCGGCGGGCGCCGCCCGCTATCTGGTCCAGGAGCGTGAAGGTGTCCACACCTACGCCGTGGGCGAGAGCACCGGCACCTCCGTGACCCTGCGCAACCTGCCCCCGGGCAGCACCCATACCGTCAACGTGCTGGCGGCCGACGCCGCGGGCCGGCTCTCCGCGCCGTCCACCCCGCTGACCTTCACCACCGGCACCCCGCCGGACGCCCGCTGCGCGGTGTCGTACCACCGCGACACGAGCTGGGGCAACGGCTTCGTGGCCACGGTCACCGTCCGGAACCTCTCGGACACCCCCCTCACCGGCTGGACCATGGACTGGGAGTGGCCGACCGGGGGCCAGTCGGTGTCCTCCGGCTGGAACGCCGGATTCCACCAGACCGGCAGGCATGTCCGCGTGACCGCCCCCGACGGTGCCGGCCCGCTGGCCCCGGACGGCGGCTCCACGGCCTCGTTCGGCTTCGTCGGCGCCAACGACGGCCCCAACCCGGACCCGACGGTCTTCCGCCTCAACGGCACGGTCTGCTCGGGCGGCTGACACCGCGCGGTCGAAGAAAGGGGGGCGGCCGGCACGACCGGCCGCCCCCGCCTTCCGTACGGCGAGCAGCGCCACGATCACCTCCGCCGAGCGCGGCACCGACACCGCCACCACCGCGCCGGGACCGGCCCCGAGGGACCGTGGATGCCACACCAACCGGCGTGCCCGCGCGGCGGTTCGCCGTGGGCCTGGGTGCCTCCCCGGTACACCGGGGCGGTCGCGCCGGGGGTCGGTGGGCCCGGCCCGTGCCTCGATCGGTCCGGTCAGGGCCGTCGCGGGCAACTCCCGCTCGCTGTCGTCGACAACGCTCTCCCTGCTCCCCCCGTCCTGATGTGCACGGGCCAACCCGTTGTCTCGGTTTGCCGTACTGCGAGTAACGAGATCACGATTGATGTGTGCGCCTCAGGCAACCACCTGGGGTGATCCATCCCCCGCGGGCGCCCGTGATCCGGCGCGCCCCGGCCGACCGTCAGGAAGCCGAATGCAGCCGTCACCCGACCGTCTCGAACAGGCACGCCAGGACTACGAGCACCATCTGCGCGCCTGCCGCCAATGTGTGGCGGACGGCGCCCACTGCCCCGTCGCCAAGCATCTGAGACGGCTGTACAACCTCGCCAGAGTGGGCAGATGACCGGGAGCGGCCGCCGGCGGACGCATGTCAGTGGCGGCCGCTAGCGTGCCTGTCATGCCGGATGCAGAAGACGTACGACGGATCGCCCTGTCCCTGCCGGACACCACGGAGAAGGTCGCCTGGAGCATGCCCACGTTCCGGGTCGCGGGAAAGATGTTCGCCACCCTGCCCGAGGACGAGACCTCCATCGCGGTGCGCTGCCCCAAGGAGGAGCGCGACGAACTGGCCCTCGCCGAACCGGAGAAGTTCTGGATCGCCGGCCACGAGGCACAGTTCGCCTGGGTCAGGGTCCGGCTCTCGGCCCTGGAGGACGAGGGCGAACTGCGCGACATCCTCGCCGACTCCTGGCGCCAGGCGGCGCCGCCCCGGCTCATCGAGGCACACCCCCGGCTGGGGCTGCCGCCCGCCGGCCGGACGGCACCGGCCTGACGGCGGCCCGGGACGAGCCCCCGGCCGTAAACGCGTGCGCGATCACCGCCCGGAGTGCGGTATGGTTTCCGTGCGCGTTCAGCCGGGGGAATCCCCAGGTCAGACGGGCAACGGGACGTGGCGCAGCTTGGTAGCGCACTTGACTGGGGGTCAAGGGGTCGCAGGTTCAAATCCTGTCGTCCCGACTTGTGGCATCGCAGGTCGGAGGCCGTATCGGGGATACCCGGGACGGCCTCTTCGTCATGTCTCCCGCCGGGCGAACCGGCCCCGGCACACCGACCGCCAGGGGCGAGTCGCCGTCGGATGTCCTTGATGTAGCACTTCGCCCTGTTTAGTCTTCGCCGGGTAGGCGCCGCCGCGGGGTTTCCGCGCGCCCGCGCCGCTGTCCCGGAAGCGAGGTGTGGAGCGCGTGGTGCGACGGACGCGTGTGCTGGTCGCGCTGACCCTGCTGGCCTCCGCGCTCGCCGCCTGCGGCGGCGACGAGGACACCTCCCGGCCCACCCTGAACTGGTACAACTTCCCCGACGACTCCGGTGCCCTGCAGCAGGCCGCCGACCGCTGCAGCCGGGCGTCCGGCGGCCGCTACCGCATCAGCTACCAGAAACTGCCCCGCGCGGCCGACGGCCAGCGCCAGCAGATGGTGCGCAGGCTAGCCGCCGAGGACGACTCCCTCGACATCCTGGGCCTCGACGTCACCTGGGCCGCCGAGTTCGCCGAGGCCCGCTGGATCCGCGAATGGACCGGCGAGGTCGAGCGCCGGGCCACCGAGGGCACCCTCCGCGTCCCCCTGCAGACCGCCACCTGGAAGGGCAGGCTGTACGCCGTCCCGTACAACACCAACACCCAGCTCCTGTGGTACCGCTCGGACCTGGTGCCCACCCCGCCCGCCACCTGGTCCGAGATGCTCGACATGTCCCGCGATCTCGCCCGGCGGGGCGAACCGCACTACGTGGAGATCCAGGGCGCCCAGTACGAGGGCCTCACGGTCTGGTTCAACTCGCTCATCAACAGCGCGGGCGGCACCATCCTCAACCCGAGCGCCACCGAGCCCTCCCTCGGCCCGCCCGCCGTGCAGGCCGCCACGGTCATGCGGGAACTCGCGAACTCCCCGGCCGCCGACCCCTCCCTGCCCAACCAGATGGAGGACCAGAACCGCCTCGCCATGGAGTCCGGCACGGCCGCCTTCGAGCTCAACTACCCGTTCGTCTATCCGTCGATGAAGGCGAACAACCCGGCGCTGTTCAAGAACTTCCGCTGGGCGCCGTACCCGCGCGTCGACGCCGGCCGGCCCGCCCGCCCCACCATCGGCGGAATCGACCTCGCCGTGAGCGCCTACTCCCGCCACCCCGACCTCGCCTTCGAGGCCGCCCTGTGCCTGCGTGACCGGGAGAACCAGCTCACCGCCGCGCTCGACGGCGGACTCCCGCCCACCCTGCGCGCCCTCTACGACGAACCCGCCTTCAAGAAGGCGTACCCCTTCTCCCAGGAGGTGCTGGCCGCCCTGGAGACCGCGAGCGTACGGCCGCTTACCCCCGCCTACCAGAACGTGTCGATCGCCGTCTCCCACGCCCTGTCCCCGCCCTCCGGAATCGATCCGAGGAGCGCGGTCGGCACCATCCGGGAACAGATCGACCAGGCCCTGCGATCCGAGGGTGTGATCCCGTGAGCACCATGGCGGAACCCGCCAAGGAGAAATCGCGGAGCCGGAAGGAGCTCTCCGCCGGCGCCCGGCAGGAACGCCGGCTCGGCCTGCTGCTGTGCGCACCCGCCGTCCTCGTCATGGCCGCCGTGACCGCCTACCCCATCGGCTACGCGATCTACCTCTCCCTGCAGCGCTACGACCTGCGCTTCCCCGACCGGGCCGAGTTCGTGGGCCTGAGCAACTACGGGTCGGTACTGACCTCCCCGTTCTGGTGGGACGCCTTCTGGGTCACCGTGTTCCTCACCGCCGTGTCCGTGGCCATCGAACTCGTCCTCGGCATGGGCCTCGCCCTGGTGATGCACCGAACGCTCTTCGCCCGAGGCACCGTACGCACCGCGGTCCTCGTCCCGTACGGCATCGTCACCGTCGTCGCCGCCTTCTCCTGGCAGTACGCCTGGACACCCGAACTCGGTTACCTCGCGGACCTGTTGCCCAGCGGCGACGCCCCGCTCACCGAGCAGTGGCCCGCGCTGTGGCTGATCGTCCTCGCCGAGGTGTGGAAGACCACCCCGTTCATGGCGCTGCTCCTGCTGGCCGGCCTCGCCCTCGTCCCCGAGGAGACGCTGAAGGCGGCCATGGTCGACGGCGCCACTCCCTGGCAGCGGTTCACCAAGGTCATGCTGCCGCTGATGAAACCGGCCATCCTGGTCGCCCTCCTCTTCCGCACCCTCGACGCCTTCCGGATCTTCGACAACATCTATGTGCTCACCTCGGGCGCGCAGGGCACCGGCTCCCTGTCGATCCTCGGCTACGACAACCTGTTCACCGCGCTGAACCTGGGCATCGGGTCGGCGATCTCGGTCCTGATCTTCCTCTGTGTCGGGATCATCGCCTTCACCTTCGTCAGACTGTTCGGCGCCGCGGCACCGGGCGCGGAGGTGAAGCGCTGATGGCCGCCGTCGGCAGGTCCCACGCCACCCGCTGGGGCGTCGTCAACGTCGTGGTGGTGCTGTACGCCCTGTTCCCGGTGTGGTGGATCGCCGCCCTGTCGTTCAAGGACCCCGGCACCCTCACCGACGGCAACTACATCCCCCGCGACTGGACCTGGGAGAACTACCGGGGCATCTTCGAGACCTCCGAGTTCACCCGCGCGCTGATCAACTCGATCGGCATCGCCCTGATCGCCACCGTGATCGCGGTGGTCCTCGGCACCATGGCCGCCTACGCGGTGGCCCGGCTGCGGTTCCCCGGGAAGCGGCTCCTCATCGGCATGTCGCTGCTCATCGCCATGTTCCCGCCGATCTCCCTGGTGTCCCCGCTGTTCGAGATCGAGCGGATCATCGGGATCTTCGACACCTGGACCGGGCTGATCATCCCGTACATGACGTTCTCGCTGCCGCTGGCGATCTACACCCTGTCGGCGTTCTTCCGGGAGATCCCCTGGGACCTGGAGAAGGCCGCCAAGGTCGACGGGGCCACTCCGGCGCAGGCCTTCCGGCTGGTCATCGTGCCGCTGGCCGCGCCCGGCGTGTTCACCACCGCCATCCTCGTATTCATCTTCTGCTGGAACGACTTCCTGTTCGCGATCTCGCTGACCTCCACCGAGTCCGCGCGCACGGTCCCCGCCGCGATCGCGTTCTTCACCGGCAGCTCGCAGTTCCAGCAGCCCACCGGGTCGATCGCCGCCGCGGCCGTGGTGATCACCATCCCGATCATCATCTTCGTCCTGCTCTTCCAGCGGCGGATCGTCGCCGGACTGACCTCCGGGGCGGTCAAGGGATGAGCCCGAAGGCAAGGAGGCGCCACCCATGGCCGAGATCGTCCTAGAGGGAGTCACCAAGCGCTATCCCGACGGATCCCTCGCCGTACGGGACGTCGACCTCGACATCGCCGACGGCGAGTTCGTGATCCTGGTCGGACCCTCCGGCTGCGGCAAGTCCACCACCCTGAACATGATCGCCGGGCTGGAGGACATCACCGAGGGCACCCTGCGCATCGGCGGCCGGGTCGTCAACGACCTCGCCCCCAAGGAGCGCGACGTCGCCATGGTGTTCCAGAGCTACGCCCTGTACCCGCACATGAGCGTGCGGGAGAACATGGGGTTCCCGCTGCGGCTGGCGAAGGTCGACCAGGCGGTCATCGACAGCAAGGTGGAGGAGGCCGCCCGGGTGCTCGACCTCGGCGAGTTCCTGGACCGCAAGCCCGCCAACCTCTCCGGCGGCCAGCGCCAGCGGGTCGCCATGGGGCGGGCGATCGTCCGTGACCCCGAGGCGTTCCTCATGGACGAGCCGCTGTCCAACCTCGACGCCAAACTCCGGGTGCAGATGCGCACCCAGATCTCCCGGCTGCAACGCCGCCTGGGCACCACCACCGTGTACGTCACCCACGACCAGACCGAGGCGATGACCCTCGGAGACCGGGTCGTGGTGATGCGGCAGGGCCTGGTGCAGCAGGTCGGCACTCCCGCCCAGCTCTACGAGATGCCGCGCAACCTGTTCGTGGCGGGCTTCATCGGCTCACCGGCGATGAACTTCCTCCACGCCTCCCTGTCGGGCGGAGCCCTGCGCACCCCGCTCGGCGACCTGCCCCTCGACGACCGTACGATCCGGGAGCTCGAGGAGCGCGACGCGCCCCGCGAGGTCATCGTCGGGCTGCGACCCGAGGCCTTCGAGGACGCGAGCCTGGCGCACGGGACCGGCGGCCCCGTCGTCACCGCCACCGTGGACGTGCTGGAGTCGCTGGGCTCCGACGCGTACGTCTACTTCAGCGCGGAGGGCGGCCCGGTGACGACGGCCGAACTGGAGGAACTCGCCACGGACTCCGGTGTACGCGACACCGGGGCCGGGGGAGGCCAGCAGATCGTGGCCCGGCTGAACGCCGCCACCCGGGCCCGTGAGGGCGCGCCCGTCGAACTCCGGGTCGACATGGGCAAGGCCCATGTCTTCGACCCGTCGACCGGGAGCAACCTCACCCACCCGGAGAAACACTGAGGGGCGGTCGCTCAGACCACACAGCCGGCGTGCGCCAGCGCCTGCTTCAGCAGCACCCCGTGACCGCCCGGCATCTCGCTCTGCACCGCCTGCGACAAGGCCTCCCGCGGGCTGAACCACACCAGGTCGAGGGCGTCCTGCCGGGGCCGGCAGTCGCCCGTCACCGGCACGATGTACGCGAGCGACACCGCGTGCTGACGCGGATCGTGGAACGGGGTGACGCCGTGCGTGGGGAAGTACTCCGCGACCGTGAACGGCTGCAGCGACGCCGGGACGCGGGGCAGCGCCACCGGGCCGAGGTCCTTCTCCAGATGGCGCAGCAGGGCGTCACGGACCCGCTCGTGGTGCAGCACCCTGCCGGAGACCAGGGTCCGGCTGACCGTCCCGTCGGGCCCTATGCGCAGCAGCAGCCCGACGCTGGTGACTTCACCGCTGTCGTCGACACGCACGGGCACGGCCTCGACGTACAGGATCGGCATCTGGGCGCGTGCCATCTCCAGATCGTCGGAGGACAGCCAGCCCGGCGTGGTTTCGGTCATGTCAGACATTGCTTGATCATACTTTCAGCGTTCAGGGCTTCACGGCCACCGCGCCGTACTGCGGCACCGCGGGGGCGTCGGACGTGGCATGCCAGCGCGAACAGGACACCAGACCGGGCTCGATCAGATCGAGACCGTCGAAGAAGGCGGTGACGTCCGCGGCGCTGCGGGCGGTGATCGGGGGAGTGGCGTTGGCGTTCCAGAACTCCATGGCCGGGACCTGCAGTTCGCCGCCGACCTCGGTGTCGAACGTGGGGTGGGTGAGCACCAGGAAGCTGCCCGAGGGCACCTTCGCCATGATGCTGCGGACTATCTCCCGCGCCTTGGCGGTGTCGAGCACGAAGTTCAGGATGCCCAGCATCATGACCGCGATGGGCCGGGTGACGTCCAGGGTGCCGGCGGCGCGCTCCAGGATGGCGTCCGGGTCGTGCACATCGGCGTCGATGTAGGCGGTGGCGCCCTCGCGCGTACCGGTGAGCAGGGTGCGGGCGTGGACGAGCACGATCGGGTCGTTGTCCACGTACACGATCCGTGAGTCCGGCGCGATCCGCTGCGCGATCTCATGGGTGTTGTCCGCCGTCGGCAGGCCGGTGCCGATGTCGAGGAACTGCCGCACACCGCGCTCACCGGCCAGATACGTCACCGCCCGGCCCAGGAAGTCCCGGTCGGCGCGGGCGATGTCCCGGATGACGGGGTTGATCGAGGCGACGTGCTCGCCGACCCGCTGGTCGACCTCGTAGTTGTCCTTGCCGCCGATCCAGTAGTTCCACACGCGCGCGTTGTGCGCCACACCGGTGTTCACTCTGGCCGAGCCGCTCGGCGGGGTGTGGCTCTCACTCACGGTCTCTCCCTCTCCCTCACCCGTGGCGGCCGTATCGGGCCACCGACGGCCATTGTGCCCCGCGGTGATCACGTTGTCCCGCGAATGAGGGAGGGGGAAACCCATGTTGACGGCGGGTCACCGGGCACCGGCGTGTTCCAGCGAGTCCTCGGCCACGTCCCTGTCGATCGCCGCACGGACCAACGCGGCCGCGAGGACCGCCGGTTCGGTACGTCCCGCGAGGCCGAGGAGCCGCTCCCGGTCCTCGGGCAGGTCGAGCCGCCGGGCGCCCTGGAGGGCCTTGGCGTCCAGCTCGGGCGCCGCCTCCGGCCAGACACGCTGGACCTCGCGCAGGAAGATGTCGGCACCGGCCGGTCCCATGCCGGGGAACTCCCGCAGCAGGCGCCGCAGTTCACCCACGTCGCCGTGCGCCTCCTTGCGGAGCCTGCGCAGATCACCGCCCCAGCGTTCGGTCAGCAGCCGGGCGCCGTCGCCCAGTTGTGTGGCGGTGCGCTCGTCGTAGCGGCGGTAACCGCCCCGGCCGAGCGCGTCCACCCGTTCCTGCCACGTGGCCTGCGCCATACGGCGGGAGTCGCGCAGGCCCGCCTCGTACAGGGCGCGGGCGGAGGCCACGGCGATCGATCCCCTGATCCGGGCGCTGAGCAGATGGGCCAGCACCAGCAGCCGGTACAGCGGCTGAGGCGTGTCCCGCAGCCTGATCCCGGCCTCCTCCGCGTACGTCGTGCCGTGCGCGCCGACCAGGGCGCGCACCACCCGCTCGTCCCGGCCGGCCACGGCTCACGCCCTGAGCGGGTCGTGGCCGAGGGTCATCAGGTGGTGCCGGCGGGGGGTGTTCTCGGCCGTGGGCTCGTTCTCCATATCCGTCTGCTCGGTCACGGCGTCCACGACCTCCTCCATCACCCGCAGATCGTCGTCGGTGAGGTCGGTGCGGCGCTTCTGCAGGATGGCGAGGACATGCTGTCCCGTCTCGTCGCCGGCCCGGTCGGGCAGCGGCTCCGTCGTCTCACCGGCCTCGCTCACCCGCAGCCAGGCGGCCAGCTCCGCCGAGGTCATGTTCACCACGCGGTGGAACTCGTCCCACAGCGCGTCCATCTCGAGGGCGTCGGTCATCATGTGCCCCTTACGTGCGTGTGTTGTGCGGCCGGAGCGGGTCGGGACCGCCCGGAGCGGTCGGCGACCGCCCCGGGGTCTCAGGACCCGCAGGGCGGTTCAGGACGCGCCCGGGTGGTTCTCCGCCTCGAACATCCAGCGCTGCTTCTCCAGGTCCGCGGTGATCGAGATCAGCAGGTCCTGGGTGACCAGGTCCGCCTTCTCGGTGGCGTCGATGCGTTCGCGCAGCCGTGTGACGGCCGCGCCGAGCGCCTCCGTCATCACCTCCACCGCCTGGGAGTCGCGTAGCCAGCCCTCCTTCGGGGCGGGCAGCGAGAAGACCTTGGCGATGGTCTCCGGACGCCCGTCCGGCGGCACGCCGAGCGCGGAGGACCGCTCCGCCACCGTGTCGGCGTGGGTACGCGCGGTGGAGACCACCTCGTCCAGCTGGAGGTGGACGGAACGGAACCGCGGGCCCACGACGTTCCAGTGCGCCTGCTTCGCGATCAGTGACAGCCCGAGCAGGTCCACCAGGGTGTCCTGGAGGGCCTCGCCGGAAACCCGGCGGGCCTCGTCGGGCAGGGTGCTCCTCACAACGGTCATGGGGTGCCGTTCCTCCTTCTCGTGTCGTCGGGTGGTCCGGCGCGGTGGCGTCCGGCGCTCCGCGCGACCACTCCGTCGACGCGCGGGTGCCCGTGGCCGTCCGGGACAAACCCCCGCGGCGGCCGGCCGGGATCTTCCCAGAGGACCACCCGCGGTCTATAGTCAAAAACTAGCGGTGCTAATTAATGCGTGCCGCCCCGCAGCACAGCCGTCGGCATCGGTCAGGAGTCCTGTCGTGCGTCCCGTCCACTTCGCGGCCGCCCGCCGCACCCCCATCGGCAAACTGCGCGGAGCCCTGTCCACCGTACGGCCCGACGATCTCGCCGCCGCCGTGATCCGCGGGCTGGTCGCCGACGTGCCCGCGCTGGACCCGGCACGCGTCGACGACGTCTACTGGGGCGCCGCGAACCAGGCAGGCGAGGACAACCGCAACGTCGCCCGGATGGCCGCGCTGCTCGCCGGGCTGCCCGAGTCCGTCCCCGGCGCCACCGTCAACCGGCTGTGCGCCTCCGGCCTCGAGGCCGTGACCACCGCCGCCCGCACCATCGCGGCCGGCGAGGCCGACATCGTCATCGCCGGCGGCTCCGAGTCGATGAGCCGCGCCCCCTTCGTGCTGCCCCGCCCCGACGAGGCCCTCCCGCACCGCGTCGAGACCGTCGACACCCGGCTCGGCTGGCGGCTGGTCAACCCCGCGATGAGGGAACTCCACGGACTGCTGGCCATGGGCGAGACCGCCGAGGAGGTCGCCGCCCGGTACGACGTCCCGCGCGCACGCCAGGACGAGTTCGCCCTGCGCAGCCACCGGCGCGCCGCCGAGGCCCGCAAGAACGGCCACTTCGACGACGAACTCCTCCCCGTCACCCGCCCGGACGGCGTGGTCGTCGAGACGGACGAGTGCGTCCGCGAGGACACCTCGATCGAGAAGCTGGCCCGGCTGAAGCCCGTGTTCCGCACGGGCGGTTCCGTCACCGCGGGCAACGCCTCCCCGATGAACGACGGCGCCGCCGGCCTGATCCTCGTCAGCGAGGAGGCGCTCAACGAGCTGGGCCTGGAGTCGCTCGGCCGCTATGTCGCCGGCGCCTCCGCCGGCGTCCACCCGGACGTCATGGGCATCGGCCCCGTCCCCGCCACCCGCAAGGTGCTGGCCCGCGCCGGCTGGACCATCGCCGACCTGCAGGAGGCCGAGTTCAACGAGGCGTTCGCGGCCCAGGCTCTCGCCTGCGTCGACCAGCTCGGCATCGACCCCGAGCTGGTCAACCCCAGCGGCGGCGCGATCGCGCTCGGCCACCCGCTGGGCTGCTCCGGCGCCCGCATCCTCACCACCCTGCTGCACCGCATGCGCCGCACCGGCGCCGGACGCGGCCTGGCGACCATGTGCGTGGGCGTGGGACAGGGCAGCGCGCTGCTGGTCGAGAGGCACTGACCGGCACCCCGGGCGTCACAGGGCGAGACGCTCCTTACGACAGCCGATTGCCTGCGCATAGCATCTGTCCCCGTAATGGACATGATGACACCCTGGGACCTCAACGGCTGGGAGTTCGCCGCGCTCGCCTTCGCGGCCCTGCTCGTCGGCTTCTCCAAGACCGCCGTCAGCGGGGCCAACACGGTCAGCCTCGCCATCTTCGCCGCGGTGCTGCCCGCCAGGGCCTCCACCGGCATCCTGCTGCCCATCCTGATCGCCGGTGACGTCCTCGCCGTCCTCACCTACCGCAGGCACGCCCACTGGCCCACCCTGTGGCGGCTGTTCCCGGCGGTCGCGGCGGGCGTCGTCGCCGGCACCCTGTTCCTGGTGTGGGCCGACGACGCGCTCGTACGGATCTCGATCGGCGTGATCCTGCTGCTGATGGCCGGGGTGACGGTGTGGCGGCGGCGGACCGCCGCCGCGGACCGGGAGCCCGACGGGGTCACCACCCGGGCGGGCCGGGCCAAGGCCCGCTCCTACGGTGTCCTCGGCGGCTTCACCACCATGGTCGCCAACGCCGGCGGCCCGGTGATGTCGATGTACCTGCTCTCCGCGGGCTTCCGGAAGCTCGGCTTCCTGGGCACCTCGGCGTTCTTCTTCCTCATCGTCAACACCTCCAAGCTGCCCTTCAGCGCCGGCCTGGGCCTGATCGACGCCGACTCGCTGCTCCTGGACGCGGCGCTCGTGCTGTTCGTGGTGCCCGGCGCGCTCCTCGGCCGCTGGGCGGTGGACCGGATCAACCAGCGGCTGTTCGAGCGGCTGGTGATCGCGGCGACCGTGGTGGGCGGCGTACAGCTACTGGTGCCCTGAGCGGGGCCCGGCCGTCTCGCTCCGCCCGCCCGGCTCGTCCGGGTCCGTGGGCGGTACGGCCGGCGGCTGCGGCTCGTACGGCGCCGGGTACGGCCGGTGGAGCCGGCTGGGCGCGGCGGTACGGCCGACCGTCGCCGCCAGCTTGCGCAGCCGCCGCCAGTCCAGCCGGGGCGGGGCCTGGGTGACGCCGGGCCGCCTGCGGGGGACCCGGACGCGCAGCACGCCGGGGGCGATACGGCAGTGGACCGGGGCGGGCAGCACCATCGCCTCACCGTCGACCCCGGCCTCGATCTCCGCCCGGTCCGCCTCGACGTGCACCTCGGTTGCGGTCACGATGGTCAGCCCGCTCGGCTCCGGGTTCAGCAGCAGGGCGGCGGCACTGATGGCGCCCTCCAGCCTCACCCCGAGGACGCCCAGCGCGGCGCCGTCCAGCCGCTCCCGCCGGCCGAGGCCGAAGGGGTCGCCGGTGCGGTACGGATTGTTGCTGACCAGCACGGCCTGCGGCGCGGTGAGCGTGGTGTCCCCGGCGCGCGCGACCAGCCGGGGCCCCTCCCGCCCGGTGAGCAGGCCGGGCAGCATCTCCAGACTCGTGCCGATCTTGTCGTCGCGGTAGGCGGGGCTCTGCACGATCGCCGCGTACGCGCCGAAAGAGGCGTTGTTCACGAACGGCTGCTCGCCCGCGAAGCCCAGGTCGACGCGGAGCTCGACGCCGTCCGTGAGCGCGTCGAGACAGGCGGCCGGGTTCCCGCGGTCCAGGCCGAGGTCCAGGGCGAAGTGATTGCGCGTACCGGCGCTGATCACCAGGAACGGGATGTCGTGCTCGGCCGCCACCGCCGCCACCAGTGCCTGGGTGCCGTCTCCGCCGGCCGCGCCCAGCAGATCCGCGCCGTCCGCCACGGCCCGGCGGGCCAGCGCGGTGACGTCGTGCTGCTCGCCGGGTTCCAGCAGCACCACCCGGGCGCCCAGCCGCTCCGCCTTCTCCCGCAGCCGGAACCGGCCCACCTTGCCGCCGCCCGACCGGGGATTCATGATCAGCACGGGCTTCCGGGGCGGCGGCAGCCGCCGCTCCCGCACCTCGGTGTGCCCGCCGCCCGGTCCGCGCAACGCGAACCTGCCGCTCCACACGGCCAGCCCCCACAGGGTCAGGGACACCAGCAGCGCCCAGAACAACGTCACGGCGAACAGGGCGATCAGACCCGCCGGAACACAGACGGCGACCAGCGCGGACACCCAGCGCAGCGGGCCCCGCTGGGTCAGCGTCCACCACACCGCGGCCGCGCTGAGCCCCAGTCCCGCGACCCCGCACACCAGCAGCAGCAGACCACGCAGTCCGCCGTACACGAGGGGAGTCGCCACCGCGAGCGCCGCGGCGGCCAGCGCTCCCCGCGCCGCCCATCGCTGGGCGTGATAGCCCCGCCCACTCCAGTCCACGGCCATGGTTCCTCCCGTCACCCGGCGTCATCGTAGGTGGTGTGCGGACATGTGTGCGGCCGGACGCCGATCTTCGTCGGGCGGGCCGGTGCCTCCGGGCGGCACCCGGGCCTCGTACCCTCGGCGCCATGTCCCCCCACGTCCTGGTCCTCGGCGGCACCACCGAGGCGCGCGCACTGGCCGGAGAGCTGTCCGCCCGCCCCTCGACCAGGGTGACGACGTCCCTCGCCGGACGCGTGACCCGGCCGGGCGCGCTCGCCGGCGAGGTCCGCATGGGCGGTTTCGGCGGCGCGGAGGGACTGGCGGACTGGCTGCGCTCACAGGGCGTGGACGCGGTCGTCGACGCCACGCACCCCTTCGCGGCGGCCATCACGGCGAACGCGGCACGCGCGGCGGCCGTCACCGGGGTGCCGCTGGTCGTCCTGCGCCGGCCGGGCTGGCAGCCCGACCCCGGCGACCACTGGCACCCGGTTCCCTCGCTGGCGGCGGCGGCCGGCCTGCTGCCCGAGCTCGGCCACCGGGTGTTCCTCACCACCGGCCGCCTCGGCCTCGCGGCCTTCGCCCACCTGACGGACCTGCGGTTCGTCACACGCTCGGTGGAGCCCCCCATGCCGCCCATGCCCCCGCACACGCACGTCCTGCTGGCCCGCGGACCCTTCACCGTGGCCGACGAGACCGCCCTCCTGCGCGACCACGACATCGACGTCCTGGTCACGAAGGACAGCGGCGGCACGGCGACCGCCGCGAAACTCACCGCGGCGCGCGACCTCGCCCTCCCGGTGGTCGTCGTCCACCGCCCGCCCCTGCCGGCCGGGGTGACGGCGGTCCCCGACGTACCGACGGCCCTGCACCGGCTGGACGCCCTCGGCCGGCCGTGACCCGGCGGGTGGCCGTGGCCGGCCGGAGCTGCCGCTCAGCTCTCGTCCGGGCGCCTGCGCAGCAGGTAGGTGTCCATGATCCAGCCCTTGCGCGCGCGGGCCTCCGCACGGAGGTGCTCGATGCGCGGGGCGGCCTCGGCGAGCGGTCCGGAGACCAGGATCTCGTCCGGGGTGCCTATGTAGGCGCCCCAGTAGATGTCGACGTCCTGGTCGGCGTACGCGCGAAAGCCCTGGTGGGCGTCCAGCATCACCACCACGTCGTCCACGCCCTCCGGGAACCCCTCGGCGAGCCGCCGCCCCGTGGTGATCTGCACCGGGCGGGCGACCCGGTTGAGCCCTGTACGGTGCCGGGCGACGAGCGCCGACACACTGCTGATGCCCGGCACGACGTCGAAGTCGAAGACGACCCGGCCGCGCTCCAGCACCTCCTCCAGGATGCCGATCGTGCTGTCGTAGAGCGACGGATCGCCCCACACCAGGAACGCCCCGGTCTGTTCCTCGCCCAGTTCCTCGGAGATCAGCCGCTCGTAGATGTCCGCGCGGGCGCTGCGCCAGTCCCCGACGGCGGGGGAGTAGGCACGACCCCCGGCCTTGCGGTCCCGCTCCGGGTCACGCGCCTCGACGACGCGGTAACCGCCCTCCGGTACGTGCGCCTCGAGCATGTCGCGGCGCAGCCCGGTCAGGTCCGCCTTCGCCTCACCCTTGTCCAGGATGAAGAACACGTCCGTGCCCCGCAGCGCCTTGACGGCCTGCAGGGTCAGTTGGTCGGGGTCGCCCGCGCCGATACCGATGACATGAATCTCTCGCACGCCCCGAGTCTGCCGCACGCCACCGACAACGCGCAGGGCGCACCCCACCCGGCCGTCAGCGCAGCCGTGGTGCCCGCGCCCCCGCGTTCACCACGGCGCCGCCCTCCACCTCGGCCGCCAGTTCCCGCGCCCAGACGATCACGCCCGCCAGATCGATCCCGTGCGGCCGGAACCCGCCCTGCGCCGCCCACCCCTGCGCCGCCCCGGCCCCGCGCAGCAGCAGCCGCGCCCCACCGGTGACGTTCCCGCGCGCGGCATGGGTGAGGCCCACCGCGAGCTGGGCCAGCCCCCGCCACAGCTCGCGCTCCTCCTGGGGCCCCGACTTCCAGGCGTCCTCGAACACCTCGTGCGCGTGGAACGGCTTCCCCTCGTCCAGCAGCCGCTGCGCCTCCGCGACGCTCTCCTCCGGCCGCCGTACGACCCCTTCCGGCTGCCGGGCCACACCCGGCGCGCCGTACGGCAGGGGCCGCCCGAGGCCGTCCCGCGGCCGCGCGTTGCGCGCCCGCCCCTCACTGTCCCGGTCCCGCGCGGCGACCGTCCGGCCCGACGACGTGCTCTCCATGCTGCCCATACGCCGATTGTCCCGCGCCCGGTCCGATTCGGGGCGTCCCGGGGGTGTGGGGTAAAGTGCTGTTCGCGCGATCACGCGGTTCACCGCACGTGAGCGCACCGGGACGTGGCGCAGCTTGGTAGCGCACTTGACTGGGGGTCAAGGGGTCGCAGGTTCAAATCCTGTCGTCCCGACTTTACGAAGTCGCAGGTCAGGGGCCGTTTCAGAGATCATCTGAAACGGCCCCTTGATCATTTCCGGGGACCGTTCGGGGAGCCGGTGCGGATCCCGCCGGGGGCACCGGCGCGGATGCGGAACGGGATTCCCCTGATCGCCGGGCGACGGCCGTTCCGCCGGCCGCCCCGGCCACCTGGCGGTGGCAGACGCGACTCCAGCGGTGCGCTGCGCGTTCCGACGTGCCCGGAAAGGTCCTCCAGGCGGACAGGGGGTAGAAGTCGTTGTCGCTGGAGTTCAGCCTCAGGCCGTCCCCCGGGATCTGAACGACGTCGTCGTCCGCGGGAGGCTCCCCGAAGAAGACGGGACCGATCTGAATCGTCCGGTAGAAGACCCGAGGGCGAACCTCGACGACATCCACCACCTCGGCCATGTGCCCTCCTGCGCTCGGTCTTCCAGCGGACGGATCGACGTGTCGCACTCCATGCGGCGGCCGTCCCGTTCTTCGTCCCGCCCGATCGGTCGCCGCGGCCGATCAGCTGGGGTGCTCGTCCGCTCGCGTGCTCGTCTGCTCGTCTCGAGGCCGGTACGGCCGTCCGGTCGTCCCGGGGCAGGCGCTTCAGCGCAGGGTGATCCGCGCGGTCACCGGCAGATGGTCGCTGCCCGTTGCCGTGAGGGCGCGGATACCGGTGACCGTCGCCGAGCGGGCCATGACCTGGTCGATCCGGGCCAGCGGGAGACCGGCCGGGAAGCTGAAGGCGAAGCCCCGCCGGGCCACGTTCATCCGTGAGGTGAGCGGCGACAGTCCGCGGTCGTCGACCGTGCCGTTGAGGTCTCCCAGCAGGATCGCCGTGCCCAGGGGCTCGGCGGCGACCGCCTCGCCCAGCAGGCCGGCGCTCTCGTCACGCCGCGCTGAGGTGAGGCCGCCCGCCCCGACCCGGACCGACGGCAGGTGCGCCACGTACACGGCGACCTCGCCGTACGGCGTGTGGACCACGGCACGCAGTCCGCGGTTCCAGGGCCCGGTGATGTCCCGCGGCTTGATGTCAAGGAGGCGGGCCTCGGTGAGCGGATGCCTCGACCACAGCCCGACGGTGCCGCGGACCGCGTGGTGCGGGTACTCCCGCGCGAGCCGCCTCTCGTAGACCGGCAGCGCGGCCGGGACCAGCTCCTGCAGTGCGATGAGGTCGGGCCGCGCCTCGGCCAGGGCACGGGCCGTGCCCGCCGGATCGGTGTTCACGTCGCTGACGTTGTGCTGCACCACCACCAGCTCACGCGGGCCGGATTCCCCTGCGGGCAGGAACAACCCGCCGAAGAGGTACGTCCACGCCACCCCCGGCAGCAGCAGGGCCACCAGGGCGGTGGCCGAACGGCGCAGCAGGGCCGCGACGAGGAGCACCACGACCACCAGCCCGAGCCAGGGCAGGAACACCTCCAGCAGACTGCCCGCCCGGCCCACGGAGTTGGGAACCAGCCGGTGGAACACCAGCAGCCCCGCCGTCAGTACGGCCGCCCCCGCGAGCACCCGCCCGCGCGCCCACGACCATCCGCGCTGTCCCACGTTGCTTCCCGTCCGCTCGACTCCCTGTCCCAGGACGCGGTCGCGGAGTGGATCGGTTTCAGCAGACCCGACACGCTTGACTTGGAGCGCTCTTCAAGCGGAAGACTCCCGATCCGTGCCCCGACAGCGGGGTGCGAAACGGGAGGGAACACCCATGAAGTACCGCACCATCGGCACGGGTCCGCACAGCCGCCGGGTGAGCGTGCTCGCGCTCGGGGCGATGCTGTTCGGGTCCAGGACCGACGAGAAGACCTCCTTCGCCGTACTCGACCGCTACGTCGAGGCCGGCGGGAACTTCATCGACACGTCCGACAACTACGCCTTCTGGATCGACGGCGGCCAGGGCGGACAGAGCGAGGAACTGCTCGGCCGCTGGCGCCGCAGCCGCGGGGCCGGTGACGAGATCGTCGTCGCCACCAAGCTCGGCGCCCGCCCCCTCGCCCCCGGCACCAGCTACACCGACAACCCCGAGGGTCTGTCCGCGAAGGTGATCAGGGAATCCTCCGAGCGCAGCCGCGAGCGGCTCGGCATGGAGCGACTGGACCTGCTGTACGCGCACATCGACGACCACACCGTCCCCCAGCGCGAGACGGTCGAGGCCTTCGGGGAACTGGTCGCCGAAGGCACGGTGGGGCTGCTCGGGGTGAGCAACCAGGCCGTGTGGCGGGTGGAGCGGGCCCGCGCCCTCGCGGCGGCGGCCGGGCTGCCCGGCTACGAGGTCCTGCAGTACCACCACAGCCTGCTGCGGCCCCGCTCCGACGTGCCGAGCGACCTGTTCCCCGACGGCAACCTGGGCCACGCGGGCCCCGAGATGGCCGGCTATCTGCGCGCCGAACCCGGCCTCACCCTGGTCGCCTACTCACCGCTGCTCACCGGCGCCTACGCCCGCCCCGAACGGCTGCCCGCCGACTTCGACCACCCGGGCGCCCCGGCCCGCCTCGCCGTGCTGCACGAGGTTGCCCGGGAGACCGGGGCGACGCCGGGCCAGGTCGTACTGGCCTGGCAGATCGGTCACGAGCTGCCGATCATCCCGCTGGCCGGGGCGTCGTCGGTGGCCCAGCTGGAGGAGAACCTGGCCGCGGTGGACCTGGAACTGTCGCCGGAGCAGTGGGCCCGGCTCGACGCGGCGCACTGAGCACGCCTCACGGCCTGACCAGCAGCTGGAAGTCGAACGAGTACCGGGACGCGCGGTAGATGTGGGTGCCGTACTCTACCGCGCGCCCGGTGTCGTCGTAGGCCGTGCGCTGCATGGTGAGCAGGGCGGCGCCCTCCTTCTCGTCCAGGCGGGCCGCCTCGGCCGCGGTGGCCGCGCGGGCCCCGACGGTCTGGCGGGCGCTGTGCAGGGTGATGCCGGCCGTGCGCATCATCCGGTACAGGCCGGTCGCCTCCAGACGGTCCGTGTCCAGGGCGAGCAGGTCCGGCGGTAGGTAGTTGCACAGCAGCGCGACCGGCTGGCCATGGGTGCGGCGCAGGCGTTCCAGGAGGGCGACCTCGGTGCCCTCGGCCAGTCCGAGGGCCGCCGCCACCACCGCGGGCGCCGGGACCGTCTCGTTGCGCACCACCCGTGTGGTCGGGCCCTGCCCGGCCGCCTCCAGGTCGTCGTAGAGACTGCTCAGCTCCAGGGGCCGTCTGACCTGGCTGTGCACCACCTGGGTGCCCACCCCCCGCCGCCGGACCAGCAGCCCCTTGTCGACGAGGGACTGGATGGCCTGGCGGACGGTGGGCCGGGACAGCCCCAGCCGTACGGACAGGTCGACCTCGTTGCCCAGCAGATTGCCCGGCGCGAGGACGCCCTGCTCGATCGCCGCCTCCAGCTGCTGCGCGAGCTGGTAGTACAGCGGCACCGGACTGCCCCGGTCCAGGGCGAAGTCCAGCGTGCTCAGCGCGGGTTCGGTCGCGGCACGTGCGGGGCCACCGGTCTTCGCCATGGACGGTCCTCTCTGGAGCGGGGTGCGGGCGGGTTCAGAGGTGGCGGCGGCGGCCGGCGACCTCGGCGTCGTACCGTGTGCGCGCCTCCACGGCGGCCTCACGGGCGGACACCTCGGCCACCGGGACGTCCCACCAGGCCTCGGCCGGGGGAGCGGTCGCGGCGGGGTCGGTCTCGACGTACACGCACGTCGGACGGCCGGAGGCCCGCGCCTCGGCCAGCGCGCCGCGCAGCTCCCGTACGGTCTTGGCGCGCAGGACGTCCATGCCGAGGCTGGCCGCGTTCGCGGCGAGGTCCACGGGCAGCGGGGCGCCGGTGAAGGAGCCGTCGGCGGCCCGGTGCCGGTAGGCGGTGCCATAGCGCTCCGCGCCCACCGACTCCGACAGGCCGCCGATGGAGGCGTACCCGTGGTTCTGCACCAGGACCAGGTTGACCGGGAGGTTCTCCTGGACGGCGGTGACGATCTCCGTCGGGTTCATCAGATAGGTGCCGTCGCCGACCAGCGCCCACACGGGTGTGCCGGGCGCGGCCTGCTGCACACCGAGGGCGGCCGGGATCTCGTAGCCCATGCAGGAGTAGCCGTACTCCAGGTGGTACTGGCGGGGGCTGCGCGCGCGCCAGAGCTTGTGCAGGTCGCCGGGGAGCGAACCGGCCGCGTTGATCACCACGTCCTCGTCGCCGACCACCGCGTCGAGCGCGCCGAGGACCTGCGTCTGCGTCGGTACGGCCGTGTCGTCGTCCGCGCGGAAGGCGGTCTCCACGACCCGCTCCCAACGCTCCTTGCCGGTCCGGTACTCCGCCTCGTACGACTCCCGCACACGATGGCCGGCCAGCGCCCCGGCCAGCTGCTCCAGCGAGGTCCGCGCGTCGCCGACCAGGGTGCGGGCCGCCAGCTTGTGCGCGTCGAAGCCGGTGATGTTGAGGTTGAGGAAGCGGACGTCCGGGCGCCGGAAGAGGGTGCCGGAGGCGGTGGTGAAGTCGGAGTAGCGGGTGCCGACGCCGATCACCAGGTCGGCGGTGCGGGCGAGTTCGTCGCTCACCGCCGTGCCGGTGTGGCCGATGCCGCCGAGGTCGGCGGGGTGGTCGTGGCGCAGGGAGCCCTTGCCGGCCTGGGTGGAGGCGACCGGGATGCCGGTGGCCTCCACCAGCGCCCTCAGGGCCTCCTCGGCCTCGCTGTGGTGGACCCCGCCGCCCGCGACGATCAGCGGCCGCCGAGCCGCCCGTACCGCCTGGGCGGCCGCCGCCAGTTCCGCCGGGTCCGGGACGGGACGCCGTACGGACCAGACGCGGTCGGCGAAGAACTCCTCCGGCCAGTCGTACGCCTCCGCCTGCACGTCCTGCGGGAGGGCCAGCGTCACCGCGCCGGTCTCGGCCGGGTCGGCGAGTACCCGCATCGCGTTCAGCGCGGAGGCGATCAGGGCCTCGGGGCGGGTGACACGGTCGAACCAGCGCGACACCGGGCGGAGCGTGTCGTTGACCGACACATCGGCCTCGACGGGGTGTTCGAGCTGCTGCAGCAGCGGATCGGCGACGCGGGAGGCGAAGTAGTCGCCGGGGAGCAGGAGTACGGGCAGCCGGTTGATGGTGGCGAGGGCGGCGCCCGTGACGAGGTTGGTGGCGCCGGGGCCGATGGAGGTCGTGACCGCCTGCGCCGAGAGCCGGTTGAGCTGGCGGGCGTGGCCGACGGCGGCGTGCACCATCGCCTGCTCGTTCCGGCCCTGGTGATACGGCATCGCATCGCGGTACTCGACGAGTGCCTGCCCGATGCCGGCCACGTTGCCGTGGCCGAAGATGCCCCAGGTGCCCGCGATCAGCCGGCGGCGCACGCCGTCACGTTCGGTGTACTGCGCGGACAGGAACCGCACCAGGGCCTGGGCGGTCGTCAGTCGGCGGGTGGCGGCGCTCATACGGACCTCTCCGGTGCGGTGTAGAGGGGAAGGCGGGGGTCGGCCGGCTGCTCGGGCCAGGTGTCGCGGATCCAGGCGTGGTCGGGGTGGTCGCAGATCAGCCAGGCGCGTTCGGCCTCCGGACCCGCCATGACGTTGAGGTAGTACATGTGATGCCCCGGCACGGCCATGGACGGGCCGTGCCAGCCGTCCGGGATGAGGACGACGTCGCCGTCGCGCACCTCGGCCAGCACATCCGTCCCGCGGCCCGGACCGGACGGGGAGACCCGCTGGTAGCCGAGGCCCGGGGTGTTGTCGTGGGCGGCGAACTCGAAGTAGTAGATCTCCTCCAGCACGGACTCCTCACCGGGCCGGTGTTCGTCGTGCTTGTGCGGCGGGAAGGACGACCAGTTGCCGCCCGGCGTGAGCACCTCGACCGCGATCAGCTTGTCGCACTCGAAGCCCTGTCCATCACCGCCTCCGGCGGGGGCCGCCGCACCGAAGTTGTTGACCTGCCGGGAGCAGTTCCCGGTGCCGCGCAGCTCGACCGGGACGTCGGAGGCGGGACCGTAGCGGGCGGGCAGCCGGCGGGCGCAGCGGGCGCCCGTGAGCGCGAACCGTCCGCCGCCCGCCGAGGCGACCGTCGCGCGGGCATCGCGCGGGACGTAGGCGAAGTCGGTGACTCCGTCGAACACACTGGTGCGGCCGGTGAGTTCGAAGGTGTCGTGGCCGAAGTCGTCGTCGGCCGTGACCGTGCAGCCGCCGCTCAGCGGCAGCACGATCCACTCGCTGTCACCCGCGTCGAAGGTGTGCGCGCCGCCGGGCGGCAGCTCCAGCACACGCAGACTGGAGTAGCCCCAGCCCGCCGACTCCGGGCTCACGTCGACGGCGTACGGGCCGGCCTGTGCCTCGCCGGCCGGAAGGTGATGTGTCATGCCATGCCTCCGTGTCGCAACGGGCTTCTCACAACAGGCCGACGGCCGTGTCCACCGCCGTCTCCACACTGCCCTCCGCCGGATAGAGCAGCGAGCGGCCGACGACCATCCCCATCACGGTCGGCAGCCGCAGCGCCTTGCCCCACCGCTCGTACGCCGCCTCCTGGTCGCCGACCTCGCCGCCGAGGAGCACGACGGGCAGCGTCGAGGCCGCCAGCACCTCCGGCATCGCCTCGACGTCGTCGGTGACCGGGAGCTTCAGCCAGGTGTAGGCGGAGGTGCCGCCCAGACCGGAGGCGATGGCGATGGAGCGGGTGACGGCCTCGGCGGTCAGGTCGTTGCGGACCCGGCCGTCCACCCGGCGCGAGATGAACGGCTCCACGAACACCGGCAGCCGGCGCTCGGCCATCGCGTCCACCGCGCGGGCCGAGGACTCCAGGGTGGTCAGCGAGCCCGGGTCGTCGTAGTCGATACGGGCCAGCAGCTTGCCCGCGTCGAAGCCCATCCGCGCGATGTCCTCGGCGCGGTGGCCGGTGAAACGGTCGTCCATCTCGAAGGACGCGCCGGCCAGACCGCCCCGGTTCATCGAACCCATGACGACCTTGTTCTCCAGCACCCCGAGGAGCAGCAGGTCCTCCAGGATGTCGGCCGTGGCCAGCACCCCGTCGACGCCCGGCCGGGACAGCGCGACGCAGAGACGTTCCAGCAGATCGGCGCGGTGGGCCATGGCCAGCCGCCGGTCACCGATGCCGAGCGCGCCCCGCGCGGGGTGGTCGGCGGCCACGATCATCAGCCGGCCGCTGTCGCCGATCAGCGGGCGGCGCGCCCGGCGGGCGGCCGCCTCGGCGACGGCCTCCGGATTGCGGGCCCGGACCGCGGTGAGGTCGGGGATGCTCAGATTCAAGGAAGGGCTCCGTTCAGGACTGGCTCGGCAGGTCCGCCGGGGCCGGCGAGGCGGACCGCGCGAGAAGGTCCGCGACCTCCCGCCCGGTCGGCATGGCGGACGAACAGGCGAGGCGCGAGGCGACGAGGGCGCCGGCGGCGTTGGCGTGGCGCATGGTCCGCTCCAGGTCCCAGCCGGAGAGCAGACCGTGGCAGAGCGAGCCGCCGAAGGCGTCACCCGCGCCGAGACCGTTGACCACCTCGACCGGCACCGGGGGCACCTCGGCCCGGGTGCCGTCGCGGTGCACCGCCAGCACACCGCGCGGACCCTGCTTGACCACGGCCAGTTCCACACCGGCCGCCAGCAGTGCCCGCGCGCACGCCTCCGGTTCACGCACCCCGGTGGCGATCTCGCACTCGTCGAGGTTGCCGACCGCGACCGTGGCATGCCGCAGCGCCTCGCGGTAGTAGGGGCGGGCCTGGTCCGGGTCGCGCCAGAACATCGGGCGCCAGTCCAGGTCGAAGACGGTCGTCCCGGCCCGGGCGCGGGCCTCCAGGGCGGTGAGGGTGGCCGAGCGGCTCGGTTCCTCGCTCAGACCCGTGCCGGTGATCCAGAAGATCCCGGCCGCGCGTACGGCGGCCAGGTCCAGCTCGTCGGCGTGGATCTCCAGGTCCGGGGCCTTGGGGCGGCGGTAGAAGTACAGGGGGAAGTCGTCCGGCGGGAAGATCTCGCAGAAGGTGAGCGGGGTCGGGTAGGCGGCGACCGGGGTGACCCAGCGGTCGTCCACGCCGAAATCCCTCAGCGCCTCGTGCAGAAACATGCCGAAGGGGTCGTCACCGGTGCGGGTGACGATCGCCACGGAACGGCCCAGCCGGGCGGCCGCCACCGCGACATTCGCGGCCGATCCGCCCAGGAATTTCCCGAAAGTCTCCACTCGTGCCAGCGGAACCCCGGTCTCCAGTGGATAAAGATCGACCCCGATGCGTCCCATGGTGATCAGGTCGAAATATGGTGGTGAGTCGGCCATTGAGCGACGCCTCTCGAGCTACTGGGGATGCGGGTCCCAAAGCGCCCTGCCACGGTGGGGACGTGGATTCCAGGGACCTGCCACCTCACAGGTGTAGGTCTCCGAGGGCGGCGATGTCAATAGTTTGTACTTACATTCGGACTAGTACGTGAACTGATGTCTTAACAAAGTATTGACAGCGGAGGCTTCTGGGGATTGGATCGCGTCCCAGCATGACCGCCGTGTTCTATGGCACACCCGGACTTCCGAGGCACCGGATCCTCGGACTCCCGCCCTTTCCCCGCGTAGCACAGTGAGGTGCAGGACAGATGGACCGCTCTTCGCACACCCGCTCCCGCAGAATCGCGCCGTTCATCGCGGTCGCGGCGGCAGCCACCCTGGCCCTCGCCGGCTGCTCCAGTGACTCCGGCGGCAAGAAGTCCGAGGAGGGTGCAGCCGACGCGTCGGCGGGCAAGGCGAACACGCCCCGGATGAAGGTCGCCCTCGTCACCCACCAGGCGCCCGGCGACACCTTCTGGGACATCGTGCGCAAGGGCGCCGAGGCCGCCGCCGCCAAGGACAACATCGACCTCGTCTACTCCGCCGACCCGAACGCCGGCAGCCAGGCCACCCTGGTGCAGAACGCGATCGACCAGAAGGTCGACGGCATCGCGGTCACCCTCGCCAAGCCGGACGCGCTGAAGGCCGTCATAGCCAAGGCCAACGCGGCGAACATCCCCGTCGTCGGTCTCAACTCCGGCCTGACCGACTGGAAGGACCTCGACCTGCTCGAGTTCTTCGGCCAGGACGAGTCCGTCGCGGGCGAGGCGTTCGGCAAGAAGCTGAACGAGGTCGGCGCGAAGAACACCGTCTGCGTCATCCACGAGCAGGGCAACGTCGGCCTGACCCAGCGCTGCGACGGCGTGAAGAAGACCTTCGAGGGCGAGACCCAGATCCTCAACGTCAACGGCACCGACATGCCGTCGGTGAAGTCGACCATCACCGCCAAGCTGAAGCAGGACTCCGCCATCGACTACGTCGTCACCCTCGGCGCGCCCTTCGCGCCGACCGCGGTGCAGTCGGTGGGCGACGCGGGCAGCAAGGCGAAGGTCGCCACCTTCGACCTCAACAAGGAACTCACCAAGTCGATCGAGGCCGGCGACATCGAGTTCGCCGTGGACCAGCAGCCCTACCTGCAGGGCTACCTCGCCGTCGACGGCCTGTGGCTCTACAAGAACAACGGCAACTACAGCGGCGGCGGCGAGCAGCCGGTGCTGACCGGCCCGGCGTTCGTCGACAAGTCCAACGTCGACGCGGTCTCCGAGTACGCCGCGAAGGGCACTCGGTGATGAGCATGGCCCAACAGGCTGAGCCGGCGGTGACCCCACCGCCGGCCCCCGGCCCGAAACAGAGCGACGGCCGCACCCGGCGCCGCCCGCTCGCACTGCGGCTCCTGGCCCGCCCCGAGGTGGGCGTGTTCCTCGGAGCCGTGGCCGTCATGGTGTTCTTCCTGATCACCGCACCGCCGATGCGCGACGGCAGCTCCATGGCGAACATCCTGTACCAGTCGTCGGTCATCGGGATCATGGCGCTGCCCGTGGCCCTGCTGATGATCGGCGGCGAGTTCGACCTCTCGGCCGGTGTCGCGGTCGTGACCTCGGCACTGACCGCGAGCATGCTCAGCTACCAGCTCACCCTGAACGTGTGGATGGGCGTGATCGTCGCCCTGGTGGTCTCCCTGGCCGTCGGCGCCTTCAACGGCTGGCTGCTGGTCAGGACGGGGCTGCCCAGCTTCCTGGTCACCCTCGGCACCTTCCTGATCCTCCAGGGCGTGAACCTGGCGGTGACCAAGCTCGTCACCGGCAACGTGGCCACCGACAGCATCGCCGACATGGAGGGCTTCGACCAGGCCAAGGCCCTCTTCGCCTCCAGCTTCGACCTCGGCGGCGTCCAGGTGAAGATCACCGTGGTGTGGTGGCTCGTCTTCGCCGCCCTCGCCACCTGGGTGCTGCTGCGCACCAAGTACGGCAACTGGATCTTCGCCGTCGGCGGCAACAAGGAGAGCGCCCGCGCGGTCGGCGTCCCGGTCACCTTCACCAAGATCTCCCTGTTCATGCTGGTCGGCTTCGGCGCATGGTTCGTCGGCATGCACAACCTGTTCTCCTTCAACACCGTGCAGTCCGGCGAGGGCGTGGGCCAGGAGCTCATCTACATCGCCGCCGCCGTGATCGGCGGCTGTCTGCTGACCGGCGGCGCCGGCAGCGCGATCGGCCCGGTCTTCGGCGCCTTCATGTTCGGCATGGTGCAGCAGGGCATCGTCTACGCCGGCTGGAACCCGGACTGGTTCAAGGCCTTCCTCGGCGTGATGCTGCTCGGCGCCGTCCTCATCAATCTGTGGGTCCAGCGCCAGGCGACCCGGAGGTGACCGCAATGACCGACAAGACCACCGGCACCGCGTCCGACGGCGGCCGCCCCCTGGTCGAACTCCGCGCGGCCGGCAAGTCCTACGGCAACATCCGCGCCCTGCACGGCGTCGACCTCACCGTCCGCCCCGGCAAGGTGACGTGCGTCCTCGGCGACAACGGCGCCGGCAAGTCCACCCTCATCAAGATCGTCTCG
The DNA here is from genome assembly GCF_043199595.1 of Streptomyces sp. NPDC048584. Classification (NCBI taxonomy): domain Bacteria; kingdom Bacillati; phylum Actinomycetota; class Actinomycetes; order Kitasatosporales; family Streptomycetaceae; genus Streptomyces; species Streptomyces sp. NPDC048584. The sequence goes on along the minus strand of NZ_JBICWF010000016.1, from coordinate 146,141 downwards.
GGGCTGCACCAGCACACCGAGGGCGAGTTCCTCGTCGACGGCGAGCCGGTGCGCTTCTCCACCCCGCGCGAAGCCCTCGACAAGGGCATCGCCACCGTCTACCAGGACCTCGCCGTCGTCCCGTTGATGCCGGTGTGGCGGAACTTCTTCCTGGGCTCCGAGCTGACCAGGGGCCCCTGGCCGGTCCGCCGCCTCGACATCGACCGTATGAAGAAGACGGCCGACGAGGAACTGCGCAACATGGGCATCGTCCTGGACGACCTGGAGCAGCCCATCGGCACGCTCTCCGGCGGCCAGCGCCAGTGCGTCGCCATCGCCCGCGCCGTCCACTTCGGCGCACGCGTGCTGATCCTGGACGAGCCGACGGCCGCCCTCGGTGTCAAGCAGTCCGGTGTGGTCCTGAAGTACATCGCCATGGCCCGCGACCGCGGCCTCGGCGTCATCTTCATCACCCACAATCCGCATCACGCCTATATGGTCGGCGACCACTTCAGCGTGCTGCGCCTGGGCACCCTGGAACTCAGCGCCGCCCGCAGCGAGGTCGGCCTCGAGGAGCTGACGAACCACATGGCCGGCGGCGCCGAACTGGCCGCGCTCAAGCACGAGCTGGCGCAGGTCGGCGGCGTCGACACCGAGGAACTCCCCGAGGAGGGCGACCTCCAGGCCCCCGTAGCCGCAACTCCGGAAGGAAAGTCCTGACATGGCAGTCGCGCTCGACCGCATCCGGGTCGGTTCCGCCCCCGACTCCTGGGGGGTCTGGTTCCCCGACGACCCGCAGCAGGTGCCCTGGCAGCGCTTCCTCGACGAGGTCGCCGAGGCCGGCTACTCCTGGATCGAACTCGGCCCCTACGGCTACCTCCCCACCGACCCGGCCCGCCTCGGCGACGAGGTGAAGAAGCGCGGCCTCAAGGTCTCCGCCGGCACCATCTTCTGCGGACTGCACCGCGGTCCCTCCGAATGGGACGGCACCTGGGAGCAGGTCAGCCGCGTCGCCGCCCTCACCCAGGCCATGGACGCGAAGCACCTGGTGGTCATCCCGTCCTTCTGGCGCGACGACAAGACCGCCGAGATCCTCGAGGAGCCCGAACTCACCACCGAGCAGTGGGGCCACCTCACCCGGGGCATGGAACGCCTCGGCCGTGAGGTGAAGGACACGTACGGCCTGGACATCGTCGTCCACCCGCACGCCGACACCCACATCGACACCGAGGAGCACGTCGAGCGCTTCCTCGACTCGACCGACTCCGGCCTGGTCGGCCTCTGCCTGGACACCGGCCACTACGCCTACTGCGGCGGCGACAGCGTCAAGCTGATCGAGACCTACGGCGAACGCATCGGCTACCTCCACCTCAAGCAGGTCGACCCGGAGATCCTCGCCGACGTCGTCAAGAACGAGGTCCCGTTCGGGCCTGCCGTGCAGCGCGGGGTGATGTGCGAACCGCCCACCGGTGTCCCCGAGCTGGGCCCGGTCCTCACGGCCGCGCAGAAGCTGGGCGTGGACCTGTTCGCCATCGTCGAGCAGGACATGTACCCCTGCGAACCGGACAAGCCGCTCCCCATCGCCGTACGCACCCGCAAGTTCCTCCGCTCCTGCGGCGCCTGACGAACCGGAGGGACACGATGAGCCGGCGCGAACCGCTCGGTGTCGCCGTCATCGGCACCGGCCGTATGGGCGCGGACCATGTACGCCGGATCGACCGGGTGGTCGGCGGCGCGCGAGTCACCGCCGTCGTGGACCTCGACGCCCGACGCGCCGAGGCCGCCGCCGAGGGCATCGAAGGCTGCGGTGTCTACACCGACCCGGCCGCCGCGATGGCGGCGGCCGACGTCGACGCCGTGCTCATCGCCTCCTCCGGACCGGCCCACGAGGCGGCCCTGCTCTCCGCTTTCGAGCGCGATCTGCCGGTGCTGTGCGAGAAGCCGCTCACTCCGGACGCGGCGTCCGCGCTGCGGGTCATGGAGGCCGAAGCGGCCCTCGGGCACCGGCGGGTGCAGGTCGGGTTCATGCGCCGCTACGACGCCGAGTACATGCGGCTCAAGGCGCTGCTGGAGACGGGGGAGTTGGGACGGTCGCTGATGCTGCACAACCGGCATCGCAATGTGGCGAGCGCGCCGTTCTTCACGAGCGGGATGCTTATCACCGACTCCGTGGCCCATGAGGTGGACGCCACACGGTGGCTGCTCGGGCATGAGATCGCCGCCGTGACGGTACTGCGGCCCGCGCCGTCCTCGGGAGCGCCCGAGGGGCTGCTCGATCCGCAGTTCGTCGTGCTGGAGACGGACGGGGGCGCGCTGTCCGACGTCGAGATCTTCGTCAACTGCGGGTTCGGGTACCAGGTGCAGGCGGAGATGGTCTGCGAGCGGGGGACGGCGCGGATCGGTGACGGGCACGCGCTGGTCACCAACTGGGGCGGCCGATGGGGTGGCACGATCGCCCAGGACTGGACGGAACGGTTCGCCCAGGCGTACGACGACGAGGTCCGGGCGTGGGTCGACGCGACACGGCGCGGTGAGGTGGTGGGGCCGAGCACGTGGGACGGCTATGCGGCGGCGGCGGTGTGCGAGGCGGGGGTACGGGCGCTGGATACCGGCGGCCGGGTCGAGGTCGACCTGGTCGAGCAGCCCGCGCTGTACCGGTGACGCCGGACATGTGAGTGTGCCCCAAGACGGCCGGCGCTCCGCGGTGTCGGCTGCGCCTGCCCGCAGCCGGGGGTATCAGGCTGATGAGCGGGGTCGTGGGGCCAGCCCCGCCGACTCGTAGCACGCGTCGATCAGCCGCATCGTCGCCACCGCGTCGTCCGCGTCCAGAGGAAGCGCAGCATCGGCGCGTACCCGGGCCGCGAACGCCTTCAGTTGGTACGCGTACGACGACCGCGTGCCGAGATGTTCCGTGCGTTCGCCGTCCGGTGTCCGGACGATGACACGGTCGTCCCGCTGCGGAAGCACGAAGTTCGGGGCCGTCGCCTCGCCCCGGCTGCCGACGACCCGCATGCTCATCTCCAGCCGGTCGTACGCCATATGGCACCGCGCGCTGCCCGTCGCGCCGGACGGAAAGCCGAGGCCGGCGTCCAGCCACTCGTCCACCCCCGGCGCCCCCGCACGCTCACCGGCCCGAGCCGACAGCACACGCGGCGCACCGCCCGCCCACGGTGCGAGCATCCGCAGCGCGTGCACGCCGTAACAGCCCAGGTCCATCAGCGCACCGCCGGCCAGGGACAACGACCAGCGGGGGTCGGCGGCTTCCGGCGCGGGGATCGCCACCATGGCCTCCGCATGCCGGAGTTCGCCGAGCTCACCGGAGGCCAGCAGTTCGTGCAGCCGCCGCGTGACCGGATGGAACAGGTAGTGGAACGCCTCCATGAAGACCGCGCCCGACCGGGCGGCCGCCTCCCGGACCTCCTCCGCCTCCGCCGCGTTGCTCGCCGACGGCTTCTCGCTCAGGACGTGCTTGCCCGCGGTGAGCGCCGCCAGATTCCACGGCCCGTGCAGGCCGTTGGCGAGCGGGTTGTAGACGACGTCGACCTCGGGGTCGGCCAGCAGCTCGGCGTACGAGCCGAGAACCCGCTCCACGCCGTGGGCCGCGGCGAACGCCTCGGCGCGGGAGCGGTCGCGGGCGGCCACCGCGACCAGGCGGTGGCCGGTCGTCCGGGCCGGGACGACGAGGGAGCGCTCGGTGATCCGCGCGGCTCCCAGGACGCCGATACGCAGGGGTTCCCGGCCGGACTCGCTCATGCCTGCCGTACCTCCTCGACGGTGACGGGACGGTGCTCGTGCAGGGACAGTGTGCACGCCTCCGCGATCCAGCCCGCCTCGAGGGCCTCCGCGATCGTGCACGGCGAGGGGCGGGAGCCCGCCACGACCTCGGTGAACGCGGTGAGTTCGGCGCGGTAGGCGTCCGTGAAGCGGTCCATGAAGAAGTCGTGCGGGGTGCCCGCCGGGAAGGTCGTGCCGGGCTCCACCGACCGCAGCGGCAGCTTGTCCTCCAGGCCCACCGCGATGGAGTCGGCGAAGCCGTGGAGTTCCATGCGGACGTCGTGACCGCGGCCGTTGTGGCGGCTGTTGGAGACCACCGCGAGGGTGCCGTCGTCGAGGGTGAGGACCGCGCCGGTCGTGTCGGCGTCGCCGGCCTCCCGGATGTAGTCCGCGCCCCGGTTGCCGCCGGCCGCGTACACCTCGGTCACCTCCCGGCCGGTCACCCAGCGGATGATGTCGAAGTCGTGCACCGAGCAGTCCCGGAAGATGCCTCCGGACGCGGCGACGTACGCGGCCGGCGGCGGCGCGGGGTCCAGTGTCGTCGAGCGCACGGTGTGCAGCTTGCCCAGCTCCCCGCTGCGTACAGCGGCCCGCGCGGCGACGAAACCGGCGTCGAAGCGGCGGTTGAAACCGATCTGGACCGGCACGTCACGGCCCCCGACGGCCTTCAGTACCTCCACGCCCTCGCCGATGGTGCGGGCCACGGGCTTCTCGCAGAAGACGGGCACGCCCGCCTCCACACACGCCAGGATCAGCCCCGGGTGGGCGTCGGTCGCGGCGGCGACGACCACCCCGTCCACCCCGGAGGCGAGCAGGGCCTCGGGGGAGTCCGCGACCTCGGCGCCGAACCGCTCGGCGGCCGCTTTCGCGGCGTCCGCGAACGGGTCGGAGACGACGAGGGACTCGACGGCGTCGAGCCCCGACAGGGTCTCGGCGTGGAAGGCGCCGATACGGCCGAGACCGAGGATTCCGATGCGCATGGGGACGGTGCTCCTTGCTTGCGGGTGCGTACGAGCGGAGAGGTGCGGGGAGATCAGTCGAGGCCGCCGAGGACGTTCTGGTCCCAGTCGATCACGGAGCCGGTGACCACCCCGGAGCGGTCGGAGAGCAGCAGGACCACGAAGCCCGCGATCTCGTCCGGTTGGCCCAGCCTGCCCATCGGCAGCCGTGCGGCGGCCCGCTCCCTCCAGTCGTCCCCGGCGCCGTGGAAGGCCCGCTGGGTGGCGTCCTCGCCCTCGGTGGCGGTCCAGCCGATGTTCAGGCCGTTGATCCGGATCCGGTCCCAGCGGTGCGCGTGCGCCGCGTTCCGGGTGAGGCCGATCAGCCCGGCCTTCGCGGCGACATACGGTGCCAGGAACGGCTGTCCGCCGTGCGCCGAGGAGGTGATGACGTTGACGACCGAGCCGGGTGCCGCGCGCCGCACCATGTCGGCGACGGCGGCCTGCATGGCGAAGAACGGCGCCTTGAGGTTGATCGCGATGTGCTCGTCGAACAGCTCGGGTGTGGTGTCGAGCAGGGTCCCGCGCGAAGTGAGGCCGGCGGAGTTCACCAGGCAGTCGATTCTCCCGTACGCCTCCACCGTCCGCGCGACGGAGCCCTTGGCCTGTTCTGCGTCCGCGAGGTCGGCGCGTACGAACATCGCCTTGCCGCCCGCGGCGGCCAGCTCGGCCACCAGCGCCTCACCGGGCTCGGCGCGCCGCCCGCTGACGGCCACGACCGCGCCCTCGCGGACCGCGGCCCGCGCGACGGCCGCGCCGACGCCCTGGCTGCCGCCGTTGACGAGGACGACCTTGTCGTCGAGAAGTCCCATACCGGTCTCCGGGTCCCTTCAGCTGTCGCGCCGCTTGGCGCCGGCCCGCAGTTCGCCGCGCAGCGTCCGCGGGGTCCACCCCTCGCGCAGGGCCCGTCGTACGACCTCGGCCTGCGACGGCGGGGCGAGGCCCTCCACGGGCGGGTCGTTGTCGAGGTTGGTGGGGAAGGGGTAGCCCTCGGCGCTCGCCGCGATCACGTTCTCCAGCCACTGCTCGCCGGCGCCCTCGCCCTGGCGCCTCAGGAGCACCGGGTAGACGGCGCCCGCCACGGCCTCGCGGTCCACCGTCTCCATCGCCCGGCCGAACGCCGACGACACCTGGAGCAGGTTGGCCATGCGCCGGATGTCCGCCGAGTGGTTGGCGCCGGCGGCGTGGAACAGCGCCGGGTTGAAGAACACCGCGTCGCCCTTGGCGAGCGGGAGCTGTACGTGGTGCTCCTCGAAGTACGCCCGGAACTCCGGGAGCCGCCAGGCGAGATAGCCGGGCTCGTACTTCTGCGAGTGCGGCAGATACAGCGTGGGCCCGGACTCCACGGGCATGTCGCAGTGCGCCACCGCGCCCTGGAGCGTGAGCGCGGGGGAGAGGCGGTGCACATGCGCCGGGTAGCGGGCGGCGACCTCGTCGGAAAGGAAGCCGAGGTGGTAGTCGCGGTGCACGGTCTGCGCCGCACCGCCCGGGTTCACCACGTTGACCTGCGAGGTGACCTGGTAGCCGGGGCCGAGCCAGGCCGAGGACACCAGGGCGATCACCTCGTTCGCGTAGTACTCGGCGAACGCCTCCGGATCGTACAGGGCGGCCTTCTCCAGGGCGTTCCACACCCGGTCGTTGGCACCCGGCTTGGCGAAGTGGTCGCCGGCGGCGGCGCCCGTGGCGCGCTGTTCGGCGATCAGGGCCTCGAACACGGCGGTCGTACGGTCCACCACCGCCGGATCGGCGAAGGCTCCGCGGACCACCACGATGCCGGGGCCGTCCGCGAACGCGCGCACCAGTTCGGCCTGTACGGCACGGCGGTCGGCGAGGGCGAGCCGGTCGGCGTCGTACAGCGGCACGTTCCGCTCGACGGCACTGGCGTGCGGGTAGGCGTCGAGGTCGGTCGACTGCTCCACCAGGGCGCGGAAGGCGTCGAGGTCGCAGTGCCGCTCGGACAGCCAGGCGGCCGGGGCGGGTGTCCGGTGGTGGGTGGAGGCTGACATGGGGTCGTCCCTTCGGGTCACGGAGCGACGCGGCTGATGCCATTCTTGTCAGTACAAACCCTTCGAACAACCAGCAGCGACCCATCAAAAACCCCTCAGGAGCCGAGCCATGGGGCACCCCTTCCCGATCCGGGAAATCGCACGTCAGGCCGGGTTGAGCGAGGCCACGGTGGACCGGGTCCTGAACGGCAGGGGAGGAGTGCGGGAGAGCACCGCGCGTGAGGTGCACCGGGCGATCGCCGACCTGGACCGCCAGCGCACGCAGGTCCGGCTGGTGGGGCGGACGTTCATGGTGGACATCGTGATGCAGTCGCCGGAGCGGTTCTCGACGGCCGTCCGGGCGGCGCTGGAGGCCGAACTTCCGTCCCTGCGTCCGGCGGTGGTCCGCTCCCGCTTCCACTTCCGGGAGACGGGGCCGGTCGGGGAACTGGTCGCGGTGCTGGACCGGATCGGGCGGCGGGGCTCACAGGGGGTGTTCCTCAAGGCGCCGGACGTCTTGGAGGTCACGGCTGCCGTCGGCCGGCTGGCTGCCGCCGGGGTTCCCGTGGTGACGCTGGTGACGGATCTGCCGGCGAGTGCGCGGATCGGGCACGTGGGGAGCGACAACCGGGCGGCGGGGGCGACTGCCGCGTACCTGGTGGGGCAGTGGCTGGGGGACCGGCCGGGCCATGTGCTCACCAGTCTCTCCAGCGGCTCCTTTCGCAACGAGGAGGAACGGGAGATGGGGTTCCGCGCCACGATGCGCGCCCGGTTCCCCGGGCGGGCCCTCGTCGAGATCGCGGAGGGGCAGGGGCTGGACGCCACCCAGTACGACCTGGTGCGGGCCGCGCTGGAACGGGATCCGGGGATCCGGGCGGTGTATTCGATCGGGGGTGGCAACATCGCGACGTTGCGGGCGTTCTCGGACGCGGGGAGGGAGTGTGCGGTGTTCGTGGCACACGATCTCGACCACGACAACACGCGGCTGCTGCGCGAGCACCGGCTGTCCGCCGTACTGCACCACGATCTGCGGCACGACCTGCGTGAGGCGTGTCATCTGGTGATGCGCGCCCACGGCGCCCTGCCGCCGGCGGGGCCCACGCCCCCCTCGGCGATCCAGGTGGTGACCCCGTACAACATGCCCCCGCCGTGACGCGGCTGATTTCCTTCGCCCCCGCCGCCCCTTCCCGTCCCGTCCCTGGGGGCTGCGCCCCCAGACCCCCTTCGCGCAGTTCCCCGCGCCCTGAAGGGGCGCGGGGAACTGCGCGAGCAACCCCCACCGGCCCGCAGGTCCGGGGGCCGAAGGGGCAGCGCCCCTTGGGGGCGAGAGCGCTCAGAGCGTCACCCACGACCCGCTCTCCGCGGACCGCGTCATCGCGTCCAGCGCCGCCGCGCTGTGCACCGCGTCCGCGAGCGACGCCCCGTACGGAACCCCCTCCGCGACCGAGCGCAGGAACCGGTACGCCTCGATCACCTTCAGATCGTCGTACCCCATGGCGTTCGCCGCCCCCGGCTGGAACGCGCCGAACTCCCCGTCCCCCGGCCCGACATAGACCGTACTGACGGGCTGGTCCTGGTACCCCGTCCCCCTGCTGACGCCCAGTTCGTTCAGACGCCGGAAGTCCCAGAACACCGCCCCCTCGGTGCCATGCACCTCGAAGCCGTAGTTGTTCTGCTCCCCGACCGACACCCGGCAGGCTTCCAGTACCCCGCGCGCCCCGGAGGCGAACCGCAGCAGACAGCTGACGTAGTCCTCGTTCTCCACCGGCCCGAGTTCGCCGCCGGCCGCACGGGAGTGGCCGGCCGTCGCCCCCGCCGGGCGGGACCGCTCGGGCACGAAGACCGCCGTGTCCGCGGTCAGCGAGGCGATGTCGCCGAGCAGGAATCGGGCCAGGTCGACGCCGTGCGAGGCCAGATCGCCGAGCACCCCGCTGCCCCCGCGAGCGCGCTCGTAGCGCCAGGTCAGCGCACCCTCGGGATGGGCGGCGTAATCGCTGAACAGCCGGATACGGACATGCGTGACGGTCCCGATGTCCCCGGAGGCGATCAGCTCACGAGCCGCCTCCACCGCGGGCGCGTTGCGGTAGTTGAAGCCGACCGTCCCCTGGACCCCCGCCTTCGTGACCGCGTCCGCGACCGCGCGGGCGTCGTCCGGGCCCAGCCCCACCGGCTTCTCGATCCAGATGTGCTTGCCTGCCTCCGCCATCGCGACAGCGATCTCGCGGTGCAGGAAGTTCGGCGCGGTGATGCTGACGGCCCCCACCCGGAGGTCGGCGGCCACCTCCCGCCAGTCGCGGGTGGTCGAGGCGAACCCGAACTGCGCGGCGGCCTCCTCGGCCCGGCCCGGCACCTCCTCGGCGACCGTGATCAGCTCCGGGCGCAGGGCCAGCTGCGGATAGTGGTGCCGTACGCGCGCGTACGCCTGGGTGTGCACCCGCCCCATCCAGCCGAATCCGACGACGGCGACACCCAGCGCATCCACCATGAAAAGCCTCTCTCCGGCCCGTTCCCCGTGCTGTCCCGCCCACCCTGAGCGGCGACCGGGATCATGTCAACCGTTTGACAGGACAAATGTCGCACCCATCGCGTCGGACCTCATCTGGCGAACAAAATTGTTGACAATCTTGTTTGGCTAGATTTACGTTCGACAGGCACTCACTCAGGGAGGGCAACCATGCCGAACCAAGCCCGTCCGGGCACCGGGGAGCAGGCGAAACAGCTTGCGCTCGGGCAGTTGCGGGAGGCGATCCTGCGCGGCGACATGGCGCCGGCGCAGCGGCTGGTGGAGAACGAACTCGCCGAGCAGTTCGGCGTGACCCGGGCCAGTATCCGGGCCGCGCTGATAGAGCTGGAGTCGCAGGGGCTGGTGGAGCGGATCCGCAACCGTGGGTCACGGGTACGGGTGGTGACCGTGGAGGAAGCGGTCGCCATCACCGAATGCCGCCTGGTCCTCGAAGGTCTCTGCGCGGCGAAGGCGGCGGCCGCCGTCACCGACGCGCAGGTCACCGAGCTCAAGGACCTGGGTACGTCGATGCGCAAGGCCGTGGCCGACGGTGAACCGCTCACCTACTCGGATCTCAACCACGAACTCCACGCCAGGATCCGCGAGTTCTCCGGTCAGCTGACAGCCGTGGAGCTCCTGGAGCGGCTCAACGCCCAACTGGTCCGGCACCGCTTCCAGCTGGCGCTGCGACCGGGGCGTCCGCAGCAGTCCCTGAACGAGCATCTGGCCATGATCGAGGCAATCGCGGCCAGGGACCCGCAGGCGGCCGAGGCGGCCGTCCGCGCCCACCTCACCAGCGTGATCGAGGCGCTGCGCGACTGATCCACGCACCGGGGCGGGCGTCACCTGTCACCAAGGAGATTCTGAGCAATGACGCATGCCAACGCGCCCGCCGCCGTTCCCCGTTCGACGCTCGTCGTCACCGCACACGCGGGCGACTTCGTGTGGCGGGCGGGCGGCGCCATCGCCCTGGCCGCCTCGCGAGGCGAGAAGGTCACCATCGTGTGCCTGACCTTCGGCGAACGCGGCGAGTCCGCCAAGGCGTGGCGGGAGGGCAGGAAGCTGGACGAGATCAAGGCGATACGGCGGGCGGAGGCCGAGAAGGCCGCCGCCACGCTCGGCGCCGACGTCCGCTTCTTCGACGCCGGCGACTATCCGCTGCTCGCGACTCCCGCACTGACCGACCGGCTCGTCGAGGTCTACCGCGCCACCCAGCCCGACGTGGTGCTCACCCACCCCGTCGAGGACCCGTACAACGGTGACCACCCGGCCGCCAACCGCATGGCCCTGGAGGCCCGCGTCCTCGCGCAGGCCATCGGCTACCCGGGCGAGGGCGAGATCATCGGCGCCCCGCCCGTCTTCTACTTCGAGCCGCACCAGCCCGAGATGAGCGGCTTCAGACCCGAGGTCCTGCTCGACATCACCGAGGTGTGGGAGACCAAGCGCAAGGGCATGGAGTGCCTCGCCGCCCAGCGGCACCTGTGGGACTACTACACCGACCTGGCCGTCCGCCGCGGCGTCCAGCTCAAGCGCAACGCCGGCCCCAACCTGGGCCTGCCGCACAAGACCATGGCCGAGGCGTTCATGCGCCCGTACCCGCAGATCGCGAAGGAACTGGCATGAGCGGCGTCGTCGTCACCAACCCCCCGAAGGCCGAGCCCGAGGACGTCGAGGCGCTCGCCGGGTACGGCGTGGCCACGATCAGCGAGGCGATGGGCCGAACCGGTCTGCTCGGCCCCGGAATCCGCCCGGTACAGCAGGGCGTACGGGTCGCGGGCACCGCGGTCACCGTGCTCTCCTGGCCCGGCGACAACCTGATGATCCACGCCGCCGTGGAGCAGTGCGGCGAGGGCGACCTCCTGGTCGTCACCACCACCTCCCCTTCCACCGACGGCATGTTCGGCGAACTGTTCGCCACCGCCCTGCGACGGCGCGGTGTGCGCGGCCTGATCATCAACGCGGGCATCCGCGACACCCAGGAGCTCCGGGAGATGGGCTTCGCCGCCTGGACCCGGGCGGTCTGCGCACAGGGCACCGTGAAGGCCACCGGCGGATCGGTGAACGTACCGGTCGCCGTCGACGGGCAGGTGATCCGTCCCGGCGACGTGATCGTCGCCGACGACGACGGCGTGGTGATCGTCCCCCGCGAGCGCGCCCGCCAGGTCGCGGAGGCGTCCGAGGCACGCGAGAAGAAGGAGGCCGCCTCCCGCGCCGCTTTCATCGAGGGCCAACTCGGTCTGGACCGTTACGGGTTGCGCGAGAAGCTGGAGCAACTGGGCGTGACCTACAAGTCGTACGACGAGTACACGGCCGGGGAAGGCTCGTGACCGCCCCCGACGAGGTGCGCTGCATGCTGATGCGCGGCGGCACGTCGAAGGGCGGCTACTTCCTGGCCGGCGACCTGCCCGCCGATCCCGCGGCCCGCGACGCCCTGCTGCTGCGGATCATGGGCAGTCCGGACCCGCGCCAGATCGACGGCCTGGGCGGCGCCCACCCGCTGACCAGCAAGGTCGCCGTGGTCTCCCGTTCGGCCGACCCGGACGCCGACGTCGACTATCTGTTCCTCCAGGTCTCCGTGGACGCCTGTGAGGTCACCGACCGGCAGAACTGCGGCAACATCCTCGCCGGAGTGGGCCCGTTCGCCGTCGAACGCGGGCTGGTGCCGGCCGGGGACGACCGGACGTCCGTACGCGTCCGCATGCTCAACACCGGCGAGCGTGCCGTCGCCACCTTCCCCACCCCGGGCGGGCGCGTCGACTACACCGGTACGGCCGAGATATCGGGCGTACCGGGCACGGCGGCCCCGGTCGTCATCGAGTTCCCGCAGGGCCCCAGCCCGCTGCTGCCCACCGGCAACGCCCGCGACACCGTCGCCGGCACCGAGGTGACCTGCGTCGACAACGGCATGCCGGTGGTGCTCGTCCCGGCGGCCGCGCTGAAGGCCACCGGGTACGAGACGCCCAAGGACCTGGAGGAGGACATCGTGCTCGCCGACCGCCTCCGGGAGATCCGGCTGGCCGCCGGGCATCTGATGGGCCTCGGGGACGTGGAGGGCGCCACCGTGCCCAAACTGACCCTGCTCGCCCCGCCCCGGCACGGCGGCGCGGTCACCACCCGCACCTTCATCCCCGTGCGCTGCCACACCTCCATCGGCGTCCTGGGCGCCGCGAGCGTGGCCGCCGGACTGCGCGTCCCGGGCGGGGTGGGGGAGGGGATCGCGGAACTCCCCGAGTCCGACCGCGTACGCGTCGAACACCCCACCGGGTTCCTGGAGGTCGACGTCCACGTCGACCCCGGCGCCGCCGTGGTCCGCCGTACCGCCGTCGTCCGCACCGCGCGCAAGATCCTCGACGGCACCGTCTTCCCCCGGTCCGCCGCCACGGCGCCGGTCCCCGCACCACGCCCTGGAGGCACCCATGACTCCGCCGCTCGGTGACATCGCCCATATCGGCCACGCCCAGCTGTTCACACCCGACCTGGACGCCAGCGTCGCCTTCTTCACGGACTACCTGGGCCTGACGGTCAACGGCCGGGACGGCGACACCGTCTATCTGCGTACCTACGACGACTACGAACACCACAGTCTGGTGCTCACCGCCCGCGAACAGCCGGGCCTCGGCCGGCTCGCACTGCGCACCTCGGGCGAGGAGGCGCTGCACCGCCGGGTCGCGGCCCTGGAGGCGGCGGGACGGCCCGGGACATGGGCCGAGGACGAGCCCGGTATCGGCAAGCTGTACCTCACCACCGACCCCGACGGCCACGAGCACGCCCTGTACTGGGAGAGCGAGCACTACCGGGCGCCCGAGGAACTGCGTCCGGCGCTGAAGAACCAGCCGCAGGCCAAACCCAACCGGGGCGTGGGCGTCCGCCGCCTCGACCACGTCAACTTCCTCGCCTCCGACGTCCTCGCCAACGCCGAGTTCCAGGAACAGCTCCTCGGCGCCCGGCCCACCGAGCAGATCAGGCTCGACTCCGGGAGGATCGCCGCCCGTTGGCTGACCTTCACCGACAAGTCGTACGACATCGTCTACACCGAGGACTGGACCGGCTCCTCCGGACGGCTGCACCACATCGCCTTCGCGGCGGACACCCGCGAGGACATCCTGCGCGCCGCCGACCTCGCCATCGACACCGGCGTGTTCATCGAGACGGGCCCGCACAAGCACGCCATCCAGCAGACGTTCTTCCTCTACGTCTACGAGCCCGGCGGCAACCGCATCGAGCTGTGCAATCCGCTCACCCGGCTGGTGCTGGCGCCCGACTGGCCGCTGATCACCTGGACCGAGGCGGAGCGGGCCAGGGGACAGGCCTGGGGTCTGAAGACCATCGAGTCCTTCCACACCCACGGCACCCCGCCGACCGCCTGACGGCGACCGCACCACGGGGTGGGTCACGCGCGCACACCGCCGCGTGACCCACCCCTTAAATTGTTCCTGAGATTGTCAACAAAAGCGTTGACACTTCAGAACGGGGTCCTTAGCGTCGCCCCATCACACGTCCCCTCCAGGGAGACTCCTCCTGGACGAGAGGAAAACAACGATGTCCTCCTCCTCCGCGCTGTCCGCACGCGGCAGCAGACTGGCCCCGCTGGTCGTCGGCCTGTGCTGGCTCGCCGTGCTCTTCGACGGCCTGGACATGTTCATCTACGGCTCGGTGCTGCCCCACATGCTCGAGGAGAAGGCCCTCGGCATCACCTCCGGCCAGGCCGGCGACCTCGGCAGCTACGCCACCTTCGGCATGCTCGTCGGCGCGCTGACCGCGGGGACGGTCGCCGACCGCATCGGCCGCAAGAAGCTGATGGTCTTCTGCGTCACGCTGTTCTCGCTGGCCTCGGGCATCTGCGCGGTCTCGAACGGCGTCGCCGTCTTCGGTCTCGGCCGCACCCTGGCCGGTGTCGGCCTCGGCGGCCTGCTGCCCACCGCGATCAGCATGGTCTCCGACTACGCCCCGCGCACCCGCGCCGCCCTCACCATCGGCCTGCTGATGACCGCCCACCACGCCGGCGGCATCCTCTCCGCCTACGTGGCCCTGTGGATCGTCGAACCGCTCGGCTGGCGCGCCGCTTTCTGGGTGTGTGTGGTCCCGCTGCTCTTCGTCCCCGTGCTCGCCCGCTTCCTGCCCGAGTCGCTGAGCTTCCTGGTCGCCCGGGGCCGCACCGAGGAGGCCGCGGCGCTGGCCGGCCGCTACGACGTCGAGGTGCCCGCCGCCAAGGACCGTACCGGCGGCGCCCCCTGGGCCAACCTGCTGAACCTGTTCCGCGGTGGCGAGTGGGTGCAGACCCTGCTGTACTGGCTGGCCTCGTTCGGCGGCCTGCTCCTCGTCTACGGCGTCGCCACCTGGCTGCCCACGCTGATGCGCAGCGAGGGCTACGAACTCGGCTCCGCGCTCACCTTCGTCGTCCTGTTCAACCTCGGCGGCATCGTGGGCATGCTGGTCGCCGGGCGGGCCTCCGACCGGTTCGGTGCCCCTCGCATCTCGGCGATCTGGTTCGCGCTGACGGCCGCCGGGGTGTTCCTGCTCAGCGTCCACATGCCGCTGACGCTGACCTTCGTGGTCGTCTTCCTCACCGGCGTGTTCCTCAACAGCGCCCAGACGATGATCTACGCGACCGTTTCCATCGGCTCCGCCCCCGCCAACCGCGCGACCGCGGTCGGCTGGACCTCCGGCATGGGCCGCTTCGGCGCGGTCTTCGGACCGTGGCTGGGCGGCCAGTTGCTCGCCGCGGGCCAGGGCGACCGGGGCTTCACGGTTTTCGCGCTGGCCGGCACGGCGTCGATGGTGTTCATCGGGATCGCGGCGCTGCGTACCTCGCGGACGGCACGGCGCGGTGCCGCGCCGCGGCACCTGGTCACCACCGGCTGAGCCCGGCCGCGGGCGACGCCCGACTCGCCCACGTCCCGATGGGGTAGGCTTTGACCTGCGTGATCACGATCGGGACGTGGCGCAGCTTGGTAGCGCACTTGACTGGGGGTCAAGGGGTCGCAGGTTCAAATCCTGTCGTCCCGACGAGTGGTTCGAAAGCCGTACCGGATGCTTTCCGGTACGGCTTTCGGCGTCGCAGACGCGCGGTTTCGTCGTCGGCCGCGGGCCCGCCGTGGCCGCTCGCGCAGTTCCCCGCGCCCCTGGGGGGCGGGTCCGCGCCGCAGACGCGCGGTTTCGTTGCGGGGTGGCGGGCGCGTTGTGGTTGTTCGCGCAGTTCCCCGCGCCCCTTTGAGGTCGGTGCGGTGGGCCCACCTGAAGGGGCGCGGGGAACCGCGCGGGCGGCCCCCACCCACCCGAGGCCGCCCGGGGCGGAGCTCACGCCGGCCCGAAGGCGCTGAACGCCCACCCCGTGGCCCGATGCACCGCGTCCGACGGCAGAGAGGCCCGCGCGTCCCGCAACGCCTCCGCCAACGACAACCCGGCCCCCAGCCCCTTGTGAAGGGCCCCCATCAGGGGGACGACCGCCGCATCGTTGACAGGCGAACTGCACGCCACCACCCCCGCGGTCCCCAACGGCAACAACGCCGTCACCAGGCCCAGCAGTTCATCCGCCCCCACCGACGCGAACCGCGCCGTGTCGCAGCAGGACAGGATGATGCGGTACGGGCTGCGGTCCAGCCGTTCGAAGTCGTGCACGATCAGCGGCCCGTCGGCCATCCGCAGCGACGAGAACATCGGACCGTCCGCGCGGAACGCGCCGTGCGCGGCGATGTGCGCGAGACCCGCCCCGTCCAGCTCGCGCAGCACCCGCGGCACCGTCGCGTCGTCGTCCTCCAGGACCGTCGCACCGCCGTAGCGGACGGCCAGCTCCGGCACCTCCGCACCGCCCGTCGCCAGCCCCGGACCGCGCACCAGCACCTGACGCCCGCCGGGCGGCGGCGCCGTCTCCTTCGCGCGCAGCCAGCTGCTCGCCGACGGCGACACGCTCACCACCCGCTCCCGCAGCGACGGCAGCAGCGCCCACGGCACCCGGTGCAGCCGTCCCGGCGGCACGATCACCACCGGGCCCTCACCGAGATGCGCCGCGGCAGGGCCGAGCAGCAGCTCCTCCAGCCGCCGGCCCGCCGCCTCCACCACCGGAAGCCGCGCCTGCGCCCCCGGATGGGCCAGCCGCCGCAGCCCCGCCTGTATGTGCTCGGCCTCGGTCTCCGCCGCCGCCAGCAGCCCCGCCTCGAACCGCCGCACCCGCCCCCGCCCGCACAGCAGCACCTGCACCCGCCCGTCGAGCACGGCCAGTTCGACCAGGGACGTGTCGTCACCCAGCCGCGCGAGCAGCCGTCCGACGTCGAACCGGTCCCCGCCGTCCGGCGCCTCACCGCGCATGTGCAGCGTCCGGGACCGGATCTCCCGCTCCAGCCGCCGCTGGTCCCGCTCCAGCGCCGGTACGGGCCTGCCCTCCATACGGGCCTCCTCCGCGCGGGCGGCGATCTCCCGGTAGGCGGTCATACCGCTGAGCAGTGCGCGGTCGGCGGGCGGCCGGGTGGGCGGTGCGGACAGCGCGGTGGCCCGCCAGCGTTCGCTCCACACCAGCAGCCGCCGCGGCCCGCCCGAGACCAGGCTGGCCCGCTGGGCGAGCGCGGCCAGCTCCGCGCCCTGCGCGGTGGCGCGGGCCCGCAACTCGGAGGCGCCCAGCGTCATCCGGTGGTCGTCGAGCACGTCCAGGCCGCGCCGGCACGCCTCCAGCACCCCGCGCGGGGAACCGGCGGCCCGCGCGCGCAGCGCCTGCGCGGCCCAGCCCGTCAGCCGCGCGAGCGGCGGCCCGCCGTGCCTGCTCCGCGCGGCGAGCGCGAGATGCCGCTCCGCCTCCGCCGTCCGCCCCAGGTCCAGGGCGATCCGCCCGGCCAGCAGGGACGCCTCGGGGGCGGCCGGCGCCCCGAGTGCGGCCAGCCGCCCGGCCACCGCCGCCGCGTCCGCGACCAGCCGGGCCGAGGCGTGCCCGGCCGCGTGCCGGGCCCCGATGAGCACCAGCCGCGCGTGCGTCTCCCACCAGGTGCGCCGCTGACCGGCGAACAGCCGCACCGCGAGCGCCGCACGAGCGATCGCCGTCTGCGGCTCCCCCGCGAGGCGGGCCGCCCGCGCGGCGGCCAGCAGCAGCTCCGCCTTGCGCGTGGACTGCCCGCCGATGTCGTCCAGCGCTCCGACCGCCGCGTCCGCCTCGGCCAGCGCCTCCGCGGCCAGCCCGGCGGCCATCAGCACCTCGCAGCGCCGGATGTTCAGCATGAACGTCGGCGTGCCCAGCTTGGCGTACCGCTCCTCCGCCTCGTCGAGCAGCCGCAGCGCCGCCGGCATGTCACCCGCGCGGAACGCGGCCAGCCCCCGGCTCTCCACCGCGTCCGCCTTGTCGTGCTCCTGGCCCGTCGTGTCCCACAACGCCTCCGCCGCCGTGAAATCGGCGACCGCCCGCTCCACCGAACCCAGCGCCAGATGCACCGTCGCCCGCAGTGTCAGCGCCCGCGCCGTCCAGATCACGTCCTCGGCCTGCCGCAGCACGGGAATGGCCCGCCGTACGTCCTCCAGCGCCTCCTTGTGATGTCCCAGCACCCACCACGAGTACGCCCGGCGGAACAGCACCCGCGCGCGGGTGTGCCCGCTGCCGCGCTCCACACCGCGCCCCAGCGCGTCCATGCCCTGCCGGGTGCGCCCCGCGTGCACCAGCGCGACCCCGAGCGTGGCGAGGACGTCCGCCTCCCGCTCCGCCGAGTCCGCGCGGGCCGCCCAGGTACGGGCCCGCCGCAGATGGGTCAGGGCCAGCCGCAGATCGCCGAAGTCGCGCTGCCAGATGCCGATCACCTGATGGGCCACGGAGGCGTGCAGGGCCGGGGGACGGTCGCCCAGCACCTGTTCCGCCCTCGCCCGCGCCTCACCGGGGTCGGCGAACACCATCGGCAGCAGTTCCAGCACCGTGTCGCTTCCCGCTGTCACCCCACGATGGTAGTTCTCGGTCATCACGCCTCACAGGTGTGACGCTGTATCAAACCCCCGCTTCACGGCTCTCCTTACACGACAGCTCCGCGGCACCGGCCGCCGTCGCACCAGTGGAGGAACTCCATGGCACCACAGCGATTCCGCGAGCAGTTCACCCAGATCCAGCGCTCCATGCCCGACGTCCCGCTGGCGATGGGGCCGGACGACGCGGGCGAGTTCCTCTACGAGAAGGGTGTCGTCCTCGCCCGTGACGGCGAGGAGGCCCGCGTCGTCGAGGACACCGTGCGGCAGCACTTCACCACCTTCGCCGGCCTCACCCCGGACCAGGTGCGCCGGACGAGCCCGCAGACCAACCGCTCCGGCATCACCCGCATCCGGGTCGCCGACCCCGGCCAGGGCGACGGCAGCGGCGACCCGGCGGTCGCGGGAGCCCTGCGCGCCCTCTCGGCGGCAGAGGACCGCACCGGCCGCCGCCTCGTCAGCCGCAACCACGTGGTGTCCATCGCCGTCAACGCCTGCCCCGGCGACGAGCCCGTGCCCGTGGGACGCGGCGCACGGCCCAACCCGGCCGCCGTGGACGGCGCTCA
Source organism: Streptomyces sp. NPDC048584 (assembly GCF_043199595.1). NCBI lineage: Bacteria > Bacillati > Actinomycetota > Actinomycetes > Kitasatosporales > Streptomycetaceae > Streptomyces > Streptomyces sp. NPDC048584. The sequence goes on along the minus strand of NZ_JBICWF010000016.1, from coordinate 127,408 downwards.
CGACCCCGAGACCGCCGTCGGCGTGCTCGTGATCGACACCGGCCTCATGCACGACCACGGCTCCTACCCGCTGCTCGCCCACACCCGCGGCGACGCGCAGGTGGAGGAGTGCGACGGCGACGGGATCCTGCGGGAGTACTGCGGGCACGGCACGTTCATCGCCGGACTCGTCGCCGCCGTCGCACCCAACACCGACATCACCGTCCGCGGCACGCTCAACGACGCCGGGGCCGTCCTGGAGTCCGAGTTCGGCGAGAAACTCTTCGAGGCCGTGGACCGCGACGGCTGGCCCGACGTCATCAGCCTCTCCGCCGGCACGTCCAACGGCCGCACCGACGGACTCCTCGGCGTCGACGCCTTCATGCGTGAACTGCTCGACCACCCCACGCTGCTGGTCGCCGCCGCGGGCAACAACGGCAGCGCCACCCCCTTCTGGCCCGCCGCCTACGCCGCGCTGCCCGGCTACGAGAACGCCGTCCTGTCCGTCGGCGCGCTGCGCGGGGACGGCGAGTTCGGCGCCTGCTTCAGCAACCACGGCGGCTGGGTGAAGGCGTACGCGCCCGGCGAGCGGCTCACCGGCGCCCTCACCGGCTTCGAGACACCCGTCCCGTACGTGTACCAGCACTCCACGTACGACGCCTGCCGCTATGGCTTCACCTACGCCTGCACCTGTCACCACCCGCGCCACAGCGGCGTGTTGAGCGAGGACGGCACGACCGGCAAGCCGGACCAGGTGATGTTCGAAGGGCTCGCCCAGTGGAGCGGGACCTCGTTCGCCACCCCCGTCGCCGTCGGCATGGTCGCCGCCCACATGACCGCCCAGGCGGAGACCGACCCGCGCAAGGCCCGGCGCCAACTCCTCGACGCGAACACCGAGTACGCACAAGTGCGCGGGGCGCACGTCCCCGCGCTCCTTCCGCCCACCTGGCGCCCCGTGTCCGTCTCACCACCCTCCGCACGGACATGACGACCGGAGCGTTCCCCTCCACGGCGTACGATGACTGGCCGTACACGAGGGGTGTGACCGTGGAGCGTAGGGAAGTCGGCGCGTTGGTCCGGTCCGCTGTCGACGGTGACGCGGCGGCCTGGAAGTCGATCGTGGAAGGGCTCGGCCCACTGGTGTGGTCCGTGGTGCGCTCGCACCGGCTCTCCGACGCCGACGCGCACGAGGTCTACCAGACCGTGTGGTTCCGTTTCGCCCAGCATCTCGGGCGGCTCCGGGAACCCGACAAGGCCGGTTCCTGGCTGGCCAGTACCGCGCGGCACGAATGTCTGAAGGTGCACAGGGACGCCCGCCGGCTGATGCTGACGGACGATCCGCAGCTGCTGGACCGGGTCAGCGAGGACGGTGCGCCGGAGCAGTCGCTGCTGGAGGCGGAGGAGGCGGCCGCACAGAGCGAACGCGTGCGGCGGCTGTGGCAGGAGTTCGAGGAACTGGGCGAGCGGTGCCGGCAGTTGCTGCGCGTACTGATCGCGTCGCCGCCGCCCAGCTATCAGGAGGTGTCCGCCGCGCTCGACATCGCGGTGGGCAGCATCGGACCGCTGCGCCAGCGCTGTCTGCGCCGGCTGAGGGCCCGGCTCGAGGAACGGGGGGCGACGTGAGCGACGGCCTGAACGACGACTTCGACACCGATCTGCTGGAGGAGGAGCTCCGGCAGGCGGCCGCCGTCCTGGACCCGCTCCCTCCGGCGTTGCTGCAGCTCGCGGTCGACGCGTACGCGCTGCACGACCTCGACGCCCGGGTGGCCGAACTGACCTTCGACTCACTGGTCGACGCGATCCCGGTCAGGGGAGCGACGGACGTGCCACGCATGCTCACGTTCACCGCCGGGGAGGTGACGCTGGACGTCGAGGTGACGGCGGAGGGGCTGCTGGGGCAGGTGCTGCCGCCTCAGCCGGGTCGTGTGGAGGTGCTCGGGGGGCCGTCGCAGGCGGTCTCCCTGACCGCCGACGATCTGGGACGCTTCGCCACCACGGATCCGCCCGCCGGTCCGTTCGCCCTCCGTCTGCACACGGGTGCGGACGTGGTCGTCACGGAGTGGCTCCGGGCCTGACGCCTTTGTGGATCGTCGAGGGGCGGTCGTGTCTTCCCGGCGGCCGGCCCGGGTTTTCGCCCCCGCCGCCCCTTCCCGTTCCCGTCCCCGGGGGCCCTGCCCCCGGGCCCCCGCTCCTCAAACGCCGGAGGGGCTGTTCTTGCTGGAGAGCGTGTCGATCAGGGTCGTGAGTGCCGAGGTCAGGTCGTGCAGGCCCTGGGTTGTGGGGCCTCCCGGCTCGGTCATGTATGTGTCGCGGCGGATCTCCACCATCAGCGCCGACACCTCCGCCCGCTCGCCGTAGAACTCCAGCGGTACGTACGTCCCCGCGAACGGGCTGTCCAGCCCCGTCTCCCCGCACCGTGCGAACGCCTCGCGGGCGGCGTCGAGCAGGGCGGCCGGGGTGTGGAACGAGTCGGTCCCCAGGCAGACTTCGGGGCGGGGCCCGTCGCCGTGCAGCTCGTACGGCAGCGGGGCGCTCGGATACGAGTGCACATCGATGATCACGGCCCGCCCGGTCGCCGCGAGCCGGCCGGCGACGGCCTGCGTCATCGCTCGCGCGTACGGCCGGAAGTACCGCTCGACCAGCGGCCCGGGGTCGAAACCGTCGGGCCGCAGCACATCCTTGTGCGTGGTCCGCGTGTAGACCGCGCCCATGCCGACGGCCAGCATCTCCTCCCGCTCGTCCGGGAACCGCTCGGGGTCGACGACCAGCCGCGACAGCCCGTTCACGAACCGCCAGGGCGTGACACCGGCGGCCAGGGCCGCGGCCTCGGCGATCGCCGCGGTGTGCGAGTCGGTGATGTGGTCGAGCTCCCGCTCGAGGCCGGTGTCGTCCAGTACGATCCCGGACCGCGCATCCGCCGGTATCTCCCGCGAGGAATGCGGCACATGCAGGATCACGGGGGAGTCCGGGTCACCGGCCAGAAGTTCGCAGGACGGCGGTGTAGCGGTCATTCGGCTGCTCCAGGGGGATTGTCAGTGGTGCACGGCATGATCAAGGTGCCACATCCCACTGACAACGCCGACCAGCGAGGCCCCTCATGCCGATCAGCAACGAGCAGGTGACCGCCCACCCGTTCCTGAGCGCCCTGTACCGGAGCACCTACTACCCCGACCCTGTGGTGGACCGCGGCCGGGCCGTGCTGCTCGCGCTGTGCGAGCGCATCGAGGCGGAGCGCCCCGCCGGTCTCGCCGCGCTCTACGCGCTGACCCACGCCGCCACCGAGGAGTTCAACGACCTTCAGGACGCCTTCGTGGAGGCGGGCAGCGAGATCGAGACGGTGGCCCGGGACGAGATAGGCGGGGAGTTCCGGTTCGTGGCGCGGGCCTACGGCTTCGCGGACGCCGACATCGAGGAGCTGATCGCCCCGCGGGACTGGTGAGCCGGCACCCGCCGGACACGGCTCCGCCCCGGCCGGGCGCGAGGCCGGCCGGGGCGGAGTACCCGGGGAGCGTCAGCTCAGGGACGCCAGCGCCTCGTTCCACGTGGTGGACGGGCGCATGACCTCGGCGGCCCTGGCCGGGTCGGGCTGGTAGTAGCCGCCGATCTCGGCCGGCTTGCCCTGGACGGCGTTCAGCTCGTCGACGATCGTCGCCTCGTTCGTGGCGAGCACCTCGGCGAGCTGGGCGAACGCCTTCGCCAGGTCGGCGTCGTCGCTCTGCGCGGCCAGTTCCTGCGCCCAGTACAGGGACAGGTAGAAGTGGCTGCCGCGGTTGTCGATGCCGCCGACGCGGCGGGTCGGGGACTTGTCCTCGTTGAGGAAGGTCGCCGTGGCGCGGTCGAGGGCGTCGGCGAGCACCTTGGCCCGCGTGTTGCCCGTGACCGAGGCGTACTGCTCCAGCGACGGCACCAGCGCGAAGAACTCACCGAGGGAGTCCCAGCGCAGGTAGTTCTCCTTGACCAGCTGCTGCACGTGCTTCGGCGCGGAGCCGCCCGCACCGGTCTCGAACAGGCCGCCGCCCGCCATCAGCGGGACGACCGACAGCATCTTGGCGCTGGTGCCCAGCTCCAGGATGGGGAACAGGTCGGTGAGGTAGTCGCGCAGCACGTTGCCGGTGACCGAGATGGTGTCCTCGCCGCGGCGGATGCGCTCCACCGACAGCTTGGTGGCCTCCACCGGGTTCAGGACGCGGATGTCCAGGCCCTCGGTGTCGTGCTCCGTGAGGTACTGCTCCACCTTGGCGATCAGGTTGGCGTCGTGGGCGCGGGTGGCGTCCAGCCAGAAGACGGCCGGGGCGCCGGTGGCGCGGGCGCGGGTGACGGCCAGCTTGACCCAGTCGCGGATCGGCGCGTCCTTGGTCTGGCAGGCGCGGAAGATGTCACCGGCGGAGACGGTCTGCTCGAGGACGGTGTTGCCGGCCTGGTCGACCAGCCGGACCGTGCCCGTGGTGGGGATCTCGAAGGTCTTGTCGTGGCTGCCGTACTCCTCGGCCTTCTGCGCCATCAGACCGACGTTCGGCACCGAGCCCATGGTGGACGGGTCGTAGGCGCCGTTGGCCCGGCAGTCCTCGATCACGGCCTGGTAGACACCGGCGTAGCTGGAGTCCGGGAGCACCGCGAGGGTGTCGGCCTCCTGGCCGTCCGGGCCCCACATGTGACCCGACGTGCGGATCATGGCCGGCATGGACGCGTCGACGATGACGTCCGAGGGGACGTGCAGGTTGGTGATGCCCTTGTCGGAGTCGACCATCGCCAGCTCCGGGCCCTCGACGAGCTCGGCGTCGAAGGACGCCTTGATCTCGGCGCCCTCGGGCAGCGACTCCAGGCCCTTGTAGATGCCGCCCAGACCGTCGTTCGGGGTCAGGCCGGCCGCGGCGAGCTTGTCGCCGTACCGCGCGAACGTCTTCGGGAAGAAGGCGCGCACCACATGGCCGAAGACGATCGGGTCGGAGACCTTCATCATCGTGGCCTTCAGGTGCACGGAGAACAGCACGCCCTCCTGCTTGGCGCGGGCGACCTGCGCGGTCAGGAACTCACGCAGCGCGGCGACGCGCATCACGGAGGCGTCGACGACCTCGTCCTTCTTCACCGGCACGGACTCGCGCAGCACGGTGGTGGTGCCGTCGTCGCCGACCAGCTCGATGCGCAGCGCGCCGTCCTCGGCGATGACGGCGGACTTCTCGGTGGAGCGGAAGTCGTTCTCACCCATGGTCGCCACATTGGTCCTGGACTCGCCGGACCAGGCGCCCATGCGGTGCGGGTGGGTCTTGGCGTAGTTCTTCACCGAGGCGGGGGCGCGGCGGTCGGAGTTGCCCTCGCGCAGCACCGGGTTCACGGCCGAACCCTTGACCTTGTCGTAGCGGGCGCGGATGTCGCGCTCCTCGTCGGTCTTCGGGTCGTCCGGGTACGCCGGCAGCGCGTAGCCCTGACCCTGCAGCTCGGCGATCGCGGCCTTGAGCTGGGGGATCGACGCCGAGATGTTCGGCAGCTTGATGATGTTGGCCGCCGGCGTCTTCGCCAGCTCACCGAGCTCCGAGAGGGCGTCCGGGACACGCTGGTCCTCGGCCAGGTACTCCGGGAACAGGGCGATGATGCGCCCGGCCAGCGAGATGTCACGCGTCTCCACGGTGACACCCGCCTGAGAGGCGTACGCCCGGACCACCGGCAGGAAGGAATACGTCGCCAGGGCCGGGGCCTCGTCAGTGTGCGTATAGATGATGGTCGAGTCAGTCACCGGGTGCTCCGCTCCACGTCTGCAACATTGCTCGACATCAAGATATCTCGTGACCGGCCGGGGCTCGACAGGGGTCCGCGCCCACTTCCGGTCGATCTCCCGCCGCGGGCCTTCCCGGGCGGCGGGAGATCACCCGGCCGGTGCGCTCAGATGGGCCGGGTGGCCGTCATGTCGTCCTCCGCGGCGTCCGTGTCGCGCTGCTGCGGGAACACCACCGAGCCCTGCTGGAGTGCCACCGTCCGGGCCGGTGACGGGATGCGGATGCCCTCCTCGCGGTAGCGGCGGTGCAGACGCTTGATGAACTCGTGCTTGATCCGGTACTGGTCGCTGAACTCGCCGACGCCCAGAATCACGGTGAAGCCGATCCGGGAGTCCCCGAAGGTGTGGAACCGCACCGCCGGCTCGTGCTCCGGCACCGCCCCGGTGATCTCCGTCATCACGTCGGCGACCACGTCCTTCGTCACCCGCTCCACCTGCTCGAGGTCACTGTCGTACGACACCCCGGCCTGGACCAGGATGGTCAGCTGCTGCTCGGGACGCATGAAGTTGGTCATGTTCGTCTTGGCGAGCTGCCCGTTCGGGATGACCACCAGGTTGTTGGACAGCTGACGCACGGTCGTCTGGCGCCAGTTGATGTCCTCGACATAGCCCTCCTCACCGCTGCTGAGCCGGATGTAGTCACCCGGCTGCACGGTCTTGGAGGCGAGGATGTGGATGCCCGCGAACAGGTTGGCGAGCGTGTCCTGCAGCGCCAGCGCGACCGCCAGACCGCCGACGCCGAGGGCGGTGAGCAGCGGGGCGATCGAGATGCCCAGCGTCTGCAGCGCCACCAGGAAGCCGATCGCGAGGACCAGGATCCTGGTGATGTTCATGAAGATGGTCGCCGACCCGGCGACCCCGGAGCGGGACTGGGTGACGGAACGCACCAGCCCCGCCACCACCCGTGCCGCCGAGATCGTCGCGGCGAAGATGACCAGCAGCGTCAGCGTCTGGTTGACGCTGTGCTGCACGGCGCGGGTCAGCGGCAGCGCCGCCGCCGCGGAGGCCGCACCCGCCGCGATCGCCGCCCAGGGCGCGATCATGCGCAGCGCGTCCACGAGGACGTCGTCCCCGCGCCAGCGGGTGCGATCGGCGTGCCTGCCCAGCCAGCGCAGCAGCATCCGCAGCAGGAACGCCGCCAGCAGGCCGGCCACGACAGCGATACCGGCGTACGCCAGATCGTGTCCGGTGAGGGCTCGGGTCACCGCTCACCTCCGGCGGACACCCGGGCCGACGGGCGTATGTGCATTCGTGTCACGTGTCGTCACCTGTTCGAGTTCTACGGGAAGTAGGCGCGCCGACCGTCCCTGACCTGCGGTCGGCGCGATCGCTCATCCTGCCGTATCCCACCGGGCGGCTCGCACCAACGGGCCCGGCCCGGCGGTCAGATGACCTTCAGCCGTACCAGCACGCCCAGCGTCAGCGCCCCCGGCAGCAGCGGCAGCCACATCGTGATGATCCGGAAGACCAGCACCACCGCCGTGGCCACCGCCGCCGCGCCGCCCACCGCCACCAGCGCCACCACGAGCGCCGCCTCGACGGAGCCGATCCCGCCGGGAGTCGGCACCAGCGCCACCGCGACCGTCGCCGCCAGATACGCCACCGCCATGTGCGCGGGCGGCACCGCGAGCCCGAACGCCAGCCCCACCAGTACCAGCGCCGCCGCCTGCAGCGCGGGGAAGGCCAGCGCCCCGCCCCACAGCGCCAGCGCCCGCGACGGCAGGGCGTGCACCGACCGCGCCTCGCCCAGCGCCGTCCGCAGGAACCCCACGACCATGCGCCGCAGCCGCCGTACGGCCGTCAGCGCCACCACGACGACGGCCAGCAGCCCGCCGACCGCGAGCAGCAGCGGACCGAACGTCCCCTCGGGCAGCAGCGAACCGAACCGCAGCGCGCCGGGGAACGCCACCAGCAGAGCCGCCAGCAGCCCCACCCGGCCGGCCGACTCCGCCAGCAGATACAGCGCCAGTGCCGCCGAGGAACGGGCCGGCGGGAGCCCGCACACCGTCATGAACCGCAGATTGACCGCGCTCGCGCCCAGCCCCGTGGGCAGCAGATGGTTCGCCGCGCCCGCCGCGAACTGCGTGGCCAGCAGCCGCCGTCGGGGCAGCCGTTCCAGCACCGCGCCCTGCCGGGTGCACGCGGCCGCCACCCAGGTCAGACAGGTCGCGCCGGCCGCCGCCAGCAGCCAGGGCCAGCGGGCCGTCGCCAACTGGGCGAACCCCTCGGCCAGCACCGACCGGTGCCGCACCGCGACCACGGTCACCAGCAGCAGCGGCAGCACACACAGGATCCGGCGGATCGTCCCCGTCACAGCCCCCGAGGATGTCCGGCGCGCGACAACGGCGGGTTGCGGCGGCCCGGACGCCCGCTGACGGCCGGGCAGCGGGGCGGGGCCGTCCTTGACCTCAATCATGCTCGAGGTTCTACTGTCGTCCGCATGAGCATGGAGACCACAGCGTGGACACAGCTGCGCAGCGTCATGACCGCCGAGGACGAGCACCGACCCCTGACAAGGGCGACACTGCGCCGCATCGGCGCCTTCGCCCGCCCGCACCGCCGCCGGCTGATCCTGTTCGTGCTCCTCGGCACGGCGACGGCCGCGCTCGCCGTCGCCACCCCCGTACTCGCCGGGCGGGTCATGGACGCCATCGTCTCCGGCGGCGCCGAGGCCACGGTCGTACGCCTGGCGCTGCTCATCGCGCTGATCGCCGTCGCGGAGGCGGCCCTCGGCGTCCTCGGGCGCCGGCTGTCGGCGGCTCTCGGCGAGGAACTCATCCTCGACCTGAGGACGGCGGTCTTCGACCATGTACAGCGGATGCCGGTCGCGTTCTTCACACGCACTCGTACGGGAGCGCTGGTCTCCCGTCTCAACAACGACGTCATCGGCGCGCAACGCGCCTTCAGCAACACCCTGTCGACCGTGGTCGGCAACCTCGTCACCCTCGTGCTCACCCTCGCCGTCATGCTCACCCTCTCCTGGCAGATCACCCTGCTCGCGCTGGCCCTGCTGCCGGTGTTCGTGATCCCGGCCCGCCGCATGGGCCGGCGGATGGCCGGGATGCAGCGTGAGGCCGCCGCCCTGAACGCCGCCATGGGCACCCGGATGACCGAGCGGTTCTCCGCCCCCGGCGCCACCCTGGTCAAACTGTTCGGACGCCCCGAGGAGGAGTCGGAGCAGTTCGCCGTCCGCGCCCGCCGCGTACGGGACATCGGCGTCCGTACGGCCACGGCGCAGACGGTGTTCATCACCGCCCTGACCCTCGTCTCCGCCCTCGCGCTCGCCCTCGTCTACGGCGTCGGCGGCCGGCTCGCCCTCGACGGCACCCTGGAACCCGGCGCCGTGGTGGCCCTTGCCCTGCTGCTCACCCGGCTCTACGCCCCGCTCACCTCCCTCGCCGGGGCACGGGTCGAGGTGATGAGCGCGCTGGTCAGCTTCGAGCGGGTCTTCGAGGTCCTCGACCTGGAGCCCCTCATCCAGGAGAAGCCGGACGCCCGCGAACTGCCCGAGGGCCCGGTCTCCGTCGAGTTCGACGACGTCCGCTTCGGCTACCCGTCCGCCGACAAGGTCTCCCTGGCCTCCCTGGAGGAGGTGGCCACCCTCGACACACGCGGCGGTGACGTGGTTCTGCACGGCATCTCCTTCCGCGCCGAACCCGGGCAGACCGTCGCCCTGGTCGGCTCCTCCGGCGCGGGCAAGTCGACCATCGCCGGGCTCCTGCCGCGGCTGTACGACGTCGACTCGGGCGCCGTACGCGTAGGCGGCGTCGACGTCCGCGAGCTGACCGCCGCCTCGCTGCGTGCCACTCTCGGGATGGTTACCCAGGACGGTCATCTCTTCCACGACACCGTGCGCGCCAACCTGCTCCTGGCCCGTCCGGAGGCGGCCGAGTCCGAACTGTGGGACGCCCTTCGCCGCGCCCGCCTCGACACCCTCGTACGCGCCCTGCCCGACGGTCTGGACACGGTCGTGGGGGAGCGGGGCTACCGGCTCTCGGGCGGTGAACGCCAGCGCATGACCATCGCCCGGCTGCTGCTGGCCCGTCAGCGGGTCGTCATCCTCGACGAGGCCACCGCACACCTGGACAACACCTCCGAGGCGGCCGTGCAGGAGGCGCTCACGGAGGCACTGGAGGGCAGGACGGCGGTCGTCATCGCCCACCGGCTGTCCACCGTCCGGGCCGCCGACCTGATCCTGGTGGTCGAGGCCGGCCGGATCGTGGAACGCGGCACGCACGAGGAACTGCTGGCCGCCGGCGGACGCTACGCCGAGCTGTACCGCACCCAGTTCGAACGGCAGCCGGGGGAGACGGTGGTGGTCTAGGCCGGACATGCGGAAGGGGAGGGACACCTGTGGGCGTCCCTCCCCTTCCGCATGGTGTTCCGGCTGCCGCTACCGGGTCCGCGCGGCGGTCCTCGTCCGCTCCGGGCGGTCCTCGGCGCCGGACTTCACCCGCCCGGAGCCGCCCCGGCCCCGGCCGCGGCCGCCCTTGCGGCCACTGCCGTACGCGTCGAGCCGGATGGCGAGCGGCGACGCGGTCAGGACCGACGAGTACGTGCCCACCAGCATGCCGATCAGCAGGGCGAGCGCGAAGTCGGTCAGCGAGTCGCCGCCCAGCAGGGCCAGCGCGGCCAGGATGAAGATCACGCCGATACCGGTGTTGACGGTACGCGGCACCGTCTGCAGGATCGCCCGGTTGGTGACCTGCGCCAACGGTGCCTTGCTGTCCTTCCGCCACAGCTCGCGGATGCGGTCGAAGACCACGACGGAGTCGTTCACCGAGTAACCGATGACGGTGAGCAGCGCCGCCAGGAACACCCCGTCGATCGGCTTGCCCAGCCACGCGAAGATTCCGGTCAGGATGACCACGTCGTGGGCGAGCGCGCTGACCGCGCCGGTGCCGAACATCCAGCGGAACCGGAAGGCGAGGTACAGCAGCTGGGCGCCGAGGGCCAGCCCGAGCGCGATCAGCGCGTTGCGGCGCAGCTCGTCACCGAGGCTCGGGCCGATCAGCTCGTCGCGGACCTTCTCCGCCCCGCCGCCGGCCCCGTCGATCGCCTCGGCCACCGCGACGGCCTGCGCGTTGGTCAGCTCCTCGGTGCGCACCGTCAGCCGGTTGTCGCCGGAGGACTGCACGACGGCCTGCGGGAAACCGGCGTCGGAGAGCGCCTCACGGGCGTGGTCCGGGTCGACGGTGTTCGTGGTGGAGTACTCGATCAGCCGGCCGCCGGTGAACTCCACACCGAAGTTCAGCCCGCGCACCGCGATGCCCGAGCCGGCGACGACCAGCACCACGGCGGAGACCGCCAGCCAGCGGCGCGGGTGCCGCATCAGCTGGGGGTCGCGCCGAGTGAGGTAGGTACGGACCCGGCCGATGGACGCCAGACCGGTCATCTTCGGACGGCGGTGCACCCAGCGGCGGGCCACGGCGAACTCGGCCAGCACCCGGGTGATCACCAGGGCGCTGATCATGGACGCGAGGACACCGATCCCCAGCGTCACACCGAAGCCCTTCACCGGCCCGGAGGCGAGCACGAACAGCAGCGCGGCCGCGATCAGGGTGGTGACGTTGGAGTCCGCGATGGCGCTGAACGCGCCCTTGAAGCCGGCGGTCAGAGCCGAGCGGCTGCTCGGCCGGTTACGGGCGCCGTACTCCTCCCGGGCCCGTTCGAAGACCAGCACGTTGGCGTCCACGGCCATGCCGATGGCCAGCACGAAACCGGCCAGACCGGGCAGCGTCAGGGTCGCGCCGAGGGCCGCCAGACCGGCGTAGGAGATCAGGCCGTAGCAGAGCAGCGCCAGGGTGGCGAGGACACCCATGAGGCGGTAGACGACGATGATGAAGAGCGCGGTCAGCGCGGTGCCGACGACGGCCGCCCAGGCGCTGGCCTCGATGGCCTCGGCGCCCAGCGTCGGGCCGACCGTCCGCTGCTCCACCGTCTCGACCGGCACCGGCAGCGCGCCGCCCTTGACCAGCAGGGCGAGCTCCTTGGCCTCGTCGCTGGTGAACGAACCGGTGATCTGGGTGGACCCGCCGGTGATGCCCGCGCCGCAGGCGACGGACGGGTCGACCTGGGGCGAGGAGATGATCTTGTTGTCGAGGACGATCGCGACCCTGCGCTGTGGATCGCCCGCCGGGTGGCAGGCGGCCTCGCCGGTCAGCTTCGCCCAGCCCTTGTCGTCCTCGAAGTCCACGGTGACATGCCAGCCGGCGCCGCTCTGCTGGTCGAAGAGGGCCTCGGCGTCCTTCACGTCCTGGCCGGTCAGCGCCGCGTCGGCCAGCCGGAGCTGTTCACCGGTCTGCTCGTCGGGCAGGAGACGCTCGCCCTCCTTCGCCTTGTCGGTCGCGGCGGCGGCGCCGAGCACCGAGTGCACGGACAGCTGCGCGGTGCGTCCGAGGACGTCCGCGGCCTTGCGCGGATCCTGGACGCCGGGCAGCTCGACGATGATGCGGTTGTCCCCGGAGCGGACGATGCTCGGTTCGGCGACGCCGAGCGCGTCGACCCGGCCGCGCAGCACCTCCAGGGTGCGGTCGGTGGCCGCCCCGTCGGCCTTCACGGTCTCGGTGGAACGGGTCTCCAGCACGATCTGGGTGCCGCCCCGCAGATCCAGGCCCAGACGGACCGGGACGGTGACGGCGATGAACACGGATACGGCGATCACGGCGAGCGCGAACAACGCCCTGACGCGGGCGGGACGTTTCACAGATGCCTCCAGCAGGCACGCGGAAAAGGGAAGGAGGAAGTCTCAGGTGCTGGAGGCGGCGGGCGGCGCGCGCCCGAGGTCGGAGGGCATGTGCGCGGCGGCGGGCGCCGCGTGACCGGCCGCCGGCGCGGGCCGGGCCGGGCGGGGCGGGATCCGCGGCGTGTCCGCCGCGGTGAAGAGCGGATGACCGGCGGGCACCGCCCGCTCACCGGCGTCCCGCTCCGGCCTGGTGTGCGGGGTGCGGGAGCCGACATAGGCGTCGTCGCCGTACGGACGGGTGTCCGACTCGTGGGCCGAGGGGCCGTACGGTGCCGGGACGAGTTCCGTGCCGCCGCCGCTGAACCCGAGGGTCAGCAGTACGGCCGCGAACGCGGCGAGGACCGCCGCGGCGGCCCGGAACGGAAGGCGGGTGCGCTGTCCCCGCGGGGCGGCGGTCAAGGTTCGACGAGCCCGGCGCGGATGGCGTAACGGGTCAGTTCGAGGCGGTCCCGCAGACCCAGCTTGTGCAGCAGGTTCTCGCGGTGCCGCTGCACCGTCTTGATGCTGATGAACAGCATCTCGGCGATCTCCTTCGACGAGTGCCCCTCGGCGACGAGCTTCAGCACCTCCTCCTCGCGCGGGGTCAGCAGCTGCTCGGGCGCCTCCTCGCCGTGCCGCACCCGGTCGAGGTAATTACGGATCAGGGCGGTCACCGCCCCCGGGTACAGGAACGGCTCGTCCCGCATCGCCGCCCGGCAGGCCGCGACCAGATCGCGGTCCGCGACGGACTTCAGGACGTAACCCCCGGCGCCGGCCTTCAACGCCTGGAACAGGTACTGCTCGTTGTCGTGCATCGTCAGCATCAGGATGCGCAGCCCCGGCTTGAGCGCCGTCAGCTCACGGGCGGCCTGCAGGCCGGTCAGCCGCGGCATGGCGATGTCCAGGACGGCCAGGTCGACGTCGTGGGTACGGGCCATGGCGATGGCCTCCGCGCCGTCACCGGCCTCGGCGACCACCCGCAGATCCGGCTCCCGGTCGAGGATGAGCCGGACACCGCGCCGCACCAGCGCGTGGTCGTCGGCGAGCAGGATCCGGATCGGGGCGTCCGTCCGGGGGACCTCGTGGGTGTCCTCGTGGTTCATGACTGCTTCCTGACAACGGGCACGGTGAGCCGGATCCGGGTACCGGCGGGCGGAGCGGAGGGGGCGACGGGATGGTCGTCGAGGCTGGAGATGCCCAGGTCGGCCCCGATCAGCAGGGCCCGTTCCCGCATTCCGCGGAGCCCGGCGCCCTCGCGTGCGGCACCGATGCCCCGGCCGTCGTCGCTCACCTCGAGGACGACGCAGCCGTCGACGGTGCGCAGGCTCACCTCCACACTCCGCGCCTCGGCGTGCCGGGCGGCGTTGGTCAGACCCTCCTGCGCCACACGGTAGATGACCAGCTCCTGCTCGTGGTCGAGAGCGGGCAGATCGGAGTCGAACCGGCGCAGCACACGCAGCCCGGTGTGCGTGGCGAACTCGGTGGCCAACGAGGTGACGGCGCTGACCAGACCGAGATCGTCCAGCACGCCCGGACGCAGCCGGCGCACCAGCCTGCGCACCTCGTCCAGGCTCTCCCGGGTGATCTCCTGTGCCTGCTGGAGCTCCCCGCGCAGCGGCTCCTCCGCCTCGTCGGCCGCCCGCTTCAGCGCCAGCAGCACGGCCGTCATGCTCTGCCCGACCTCGTCGTGCAGCTCCTGGGCGATACGGCGGCGCTCGCCCTCCTGGGCGAGGATCGCGCGGGCGCTGCTCGCGACGCGTTCCCCCTCCAGCCGCTCCAGCATCGAATTGAACGTGCTGACCAGCTCGGACACCTCACCGCCGCCGCGTACGGGCAGACGCTGGCCGGGGCGCAGCAGGTCGACCGTGGTCATCAGCCGGGTCACCCGGTCCAGCGGGGCGAGACCGATGCGCAACAGCGCCGCGTTGGCGACGAGCATGACGGCGAGGCCGCCGACGAGGATCACCGCCTCGGTGAGCAGCACCGGGACGGACACGGTCACCGGAGCCCACAGCAGCAGCGCGGTGGCGCTGCCCAGCACCACCGCGTTCAGCCCGAAGATCCGCCAGTACAGGGACACGGAGGTCACGCCTTCCTCTTTCTCGTCTGCCTCTACTGTCGGTCACCGCGCCCGCGAACGCGGCAGCGGCCTCATGGTCCCGGCGGACAACACCGGCCAGCATGCACCAGGGACCGGCCCCGGTCGATGGGCCCCGCGACCCATTTCCGCCCGTCCACCGGGCCCATCCCGGACGGGGTGGGTCCTCGGACCCCGCACAGATGGGTACCGCGCCCAATGGGCGCCGGCCCGGAAACGGGCCAGGGTTGAGTCATCACCCGTACGTCATGAGGAGGACCGTCCATGTCGCTCGACCTGCCCCGCACCGAACCCCGTACCGCCCATCCCGCCCCCGACGAGGTCCGGCAGCGCCTCGAGCACGCCCGCTCGACCCGCCTGGCACAGCTCAAGGCGCTCGACGAAACGGGGCAGAGTCCCGGCGACCACCTGATGTCCAACCAGCGGGAGGCCATCCAGCGCGTCCTCACGGAGATCGACGAGGCCTTCGCACGCGTCGAGGACGGCACCTACGGCACCTGCCTGGGCTGCTCCAAGGCCGTACCGCCGGAGCGCCTGGAGATCCTCCCCCACACCCGGTACTGCGTCGCCTGCCAGCGCGGCGCCTAGGCGCGACCGGGCCCCGTCCGTCCTTCTCTCCCGCTCTGCCCAAGGGGTGCAGTGGTGACCCACCAGACCATCGGCGAGCGCGACACGGTCCTCGACGCCGAGGACCTCGCCGCGCTGCGCGAGAACCTGCACGAGCAGCGGCTGTTCCGGCAGGAGCAGCTCCGGCAGTTCGCGACCCACTCCTCGAACCGTGCCGAGGAACGCCGTCAGTCGGACGCCGCCCAGGTAGAGGTCGGCGTCCGGCTCGCGGCGTCCGCGCGCATGGTGCTCGCCGACGTCGAGGCGGCGCTCGCCCGGATGGACTCCGGGCAGTACGGCACGTGCCATCTGTGCCGTCGCGCCGTCGAACGCCACCGCCTGCTGATCGTCCCCCAGGCCCGCTACTGCGGGCGCTGCCAGCAGGTGAGGGAGGCCGGCCGGTGACCGTGATCCGGCGCGTCCTTCCGGCTCCGGTACGGCACCGGCACTGGCCGCTGTGCCGGCGCTGCTCAGGTATCGCTCTCGACCTGGGCAGCGCCCGCACGCGCGCGTGGATCGCCGGACGGGGCATGGTCCTCGACGTGCCCACCGTCACCTTCCCGGGCACGGGCGCCATCCACCCCATCCAGCGCGGCACCATCGTCGACACCCCGGGTACGGCCCGGATGCTGGAACGGCTGCTCGGGCACCGGCTGCCCAGGATCGGCCGCCCGCTCGTCGTCGTCACTGCGCCGGTCCTGGACGGCCTCGCCTTCCGGACCGAGGCCCGCACCGCCGTCGAGATCCTCCGCCCGCGCGCCGTCATGACCGTCCCGGGCGCCCGCGCGGTGGCCCTGGCGGCGGGCGCCGACCACATCCGGCCGCTGCTGGTGGTGGACATAGGGGCCCACCTCACCGAGGTGGTGCTGCTCGTGGACGGCGCGGTCACCGACGCCCGCCGCACCGCGCTCGGCACCGCCGACCTGACCGACGGCACACCGCCCGGCGACATCACCGCGGCGGTGACCGACATGGTGACCGCGATGCTGCGGCAGGACCGCACCTCGCTCACCCGTACCGCCCTGCGCCGGGGAATCCTCCTGGCCGGCGGGGGCGCGCTGCGCCCCGACATCACCCGCGACCTGCCCGGCAGCCTCGGCTGCCCGGTCACGCAGGTCCCGTCGCCGCACACCGCCGCCGTGCGGGGGGCCGCCGGCCTGCTCGCGTCGGCCCACCACCACCCGTCGGACAGCGGCACCCTCTGACCGGCGCCGCGGGTCCGCGGCCACCGGCACCCTCCCACCAGCCCGTTTCACGTACCCAGAAGTCATGTACCCGGAAGGAGCTTTGACGTGGCCGGCGAAATACCTCCGGCACAGCCACCCCCCGGCCCGCCCGCGCGCCCCCTGCTGTGGCGCTGGCGGCACAACCCCCTGCGCCGGCGCACCGACAGCTTCCACGCCTGGCTGGGTCTCGGGGTGCTGATCGCCGTACTTGCCCTGGCACCCGTGGCCGCACTCGTCGCGGCCAAGACCGCCCGCGCCCACTACGAGGACACCGCCCGTCACCAGAAGCTGACCCGGCATGTGACGACCGCGACCCTCACCCACGACGCGCCCCGCCACCCGGAGCCGGGCTCGGACGAGGAGAAGCACACCCGCTATCCGGCCGAGGTCCGCGTCGTCACCCGGGACGGGCTGGAACGCCGTACCCGCGCGGAGGTGGAGCCCGGACTGGCCGCCGGCAGCACCGTCCGTATCTGGATCACGGCCGAGGGCGAGACGACGGATCCGCCGCTGACTCCGAAGGAGATCCGCAGCCGCACCATGGGCTGGGCGCTCCTCGCGGCCATGGGCGTCGCCCTCGCCGGCGCCGCCGCCCACGCCGCGACCGGCCTCGCCGTGCGCCGCCGCAACCTCGACGACTGGGACACGGCCTGGGCGAGGACGGCTCCGCGCTGGACGACACCAACCTGATCCGATAGGGCATCCGAAAGTTTCGGAGACCTCTCATTGGACTTCGGCAACTGCCAGCACATCGGTGGAGTCTTCTGCAGCTCAACCGGTTCAGTACTCACTTTGAACTGCGAAGACTCCACTTCCACCCACTCCTTCGATCGAGCGAAGATTTCGAAACATTCACCGAAACTGTTGACGGTTGACGCGTGCAGGCCAACACTGTCCCGCATCGAACCCCCCACCGAGCCGTCACAGGAGGCACACCCATGCATGTGCTCGCGCGACCGAAGGACCGCAGACGCGGCCGCCTGCTGCCGAGTGTCAGAAGCGTCTGGACCATCGCACTGGCCGCCGTCAGCGCGCTGCTCCTGACCGCCACCACCGCCACGGCCGCCGTCACCACCAACCAGACCGGCACCAACAACGGCTGGTGGTACTCGTTCTGGACCGACTCCCAGGGCACCGTCTCCATGGACCTGGGCTCCGGCGGCAACTACTCCACCCGTTGGAGCAACACGGGCAACTTCGTGGCCGGCAAGGGCTGGAGCACCGGCGGGCGCAAGACCGTCAGCTACTCGGGCAGCTTCAACCCGTCCGGCAACGCGTACCTGACGCTCTACGGCTGGACCACCGGCCCGCTCATCGAGTACTACATCGTCGACAACTGGGGCACCTTCCGGCCCACCGGCGAGTACAAGGGCACCGTCACCAGTGACGGCGGCACATACGACATCTACAAGACGACCCGGTACAACGCCCCCTCCATCGAGGGCACCAGGACCTTCGACCAGTACTGGAGCGTCCGGCAGTCCAAGCGCACGGGCGGCACCATCACCAGCGGCAACCACTTCGACGCCTGGGCGAGCAAGGGTATGAACCTGGGCAGCCACAACTACATGATCATGGCCACCGAGGGCTACCAGAGCAGCGGCAGCTCCAACATCACGGTGAGCGAAGGAAGTTCCGGTGGCGGCGGTGGTGGCGGCGGTGGCGGTGGCGGCAACGGCGGCTGCAACGCGACCCTGTCCGCCGGCGAGAAGTGGGGCGACCGCTACAACCTCAACGTCTCGGTGAGCGGCTCCAGCAACTGGACGGTGACCATGAACGTGCCGTCCCCGGCGAAGGTCTCCTCGACCTGGAACGTCAGCACGTCCTACCCCGACAGCCAGACCCTCGTCGCCAAGTCCAACGGCAACGGCAACAACTTCGGCGCGACGATCATGGCGAACGGCAACTGGAACTGGCCGACGGTCTCCTGCAGCGCAGGCTGACCCCCCACGAGGAGGACCACCGCAGATGAGCACCGGAAGAGTCCCCCGGTCCCTGCTGTCGGGACTGGCCGTCGCCGCGCTGACCCTGGCCGGTACGGCCACCGCCACCCTGGACGCCGCACCGGCACAGGCGGCCGCCTGCAACGGCTACGTCGGACTCACCTTCGACGACGGCCCGTCCACCGGCACCACCATGAGCCTGCTCAACGCGCTGAAGCAGAACGGGCTGCGGGCCACGATGTTCAACCAGGGCCAGTACGCCGCCGCCAACCCCTCCCTGGTCAGGGCCCAGGTCGACGCGGGCATGTGGGTCGCCAACCACAGCTACACCCACCCCCACATGACCCAGCTGAGCCAGTCCCAGATGGACTCCGAGATCGCCCGCACCCAGCAGGCGATCGCCAACGCCGGCGGCGGCACACCGAAGTTGTTCCGTCCGCCGTACGGCGAGACCAACTCGACGCTGCGCGCGGTCGAGGCGAAGTACGGCCTGACCGAGATCATCTGGGACGTCGACTCGCAGGACTGGAACAACGCGAGCACCGACGCCATCGTGCAGGCCGCCTCCCGGCTCACAAGCGGCCAGGTGATCCTGATGCACGACTGGCCGGCCAACACCATCGCCGCGATCCCGCGCATCGCGCAGAACCTGGCCTCCCGGGGCCTGTGCGCGGGCATGATCTCCCCGCAGACCGGCCGCGCCGTCGCCCCCGACGGCTCCGGCGGCGGGGGAGGGGGCGGGGGCGGCGACACCGGAAGCTGCACCGCGACGCTGTCCGCCGGCAACCGCTGGGGCGACCGTTACAACCTCAACGTCTCCGTCAGCGGGGACGCCGACTGGACGGTGACCATGAACGTGCCGTCCCCGGCGAAGGTCTCCTCGACCTGGAACGTCAGCACCTCGTACCCCAACAGCCAGACCCTCGTCGCCAAGCCCAACGGCAGCGGCGACAACTGGGGGGTGACGATCATGGCCAACGGCAACTGGAACTGGCCGACCGTCTCCTGCGGTACCGGCTGAACCCGTGGCGGGCCGCGGCGCGTTGTGCGCCGCGGCCCGTTCACAGATGCTCGCGGAACCAGTCGGCGGCGAGCTCGGCGACCTGCTCCAGCGCACCGGGCTCGGAGAAGAGATGGGTCGCGCCGGGCACCACACGGACCTCGTGCGCCGTGGACAGCCGGCCGGCGGCCTCCCGGTTGAGGCCGAGCACCGTCTCGTCGGCACCGCCCACGACGAGCAGCACCGGACAGGACACCAGGGCGAGCGCGTCGCCCGCCAGGTCGGGGCGTCCGCCCCGCGACACGACCGCCGACACCCGCTCCGGCCGCTCGGTGGCCGCCACCAGCGCCGCCGCCGCACCCGTACTGGCCCCGAACAGTCCCACCGGCAGACCCACACCGTCCGGCTGCCGCTCCAGCCAGTCGACGGCATGCGCCAGCCGCCGGGCGAGCAGCCCGATGTCGAAGCGATGCCGTCCCGTCGCGTCGTCCTCCCGCTCCTCCTCCGCCGTCAGCAGATCCAGCAGCAGCGTGCCGAACCCCGCGTCCCGCAACGCGGCGGCGACCGCCCGGTTACGGGGGCTGAGCCGTGAGCTGCCGCTGCCGTGCGCGAACAGCACGGTTCCGCGCGCCCCGGCCGGGATGACGAGATCGCCCGACAGCCCCGCCGCATCCGAGGGGACCGTCACGGATGCGGAGACCACGCGGTGTCCTCGACGGCACGGGCGGCGGGCAGCAGACCGCCGATGTCCTTGGGAAGCGCCGCCACCACCTTCTCCGTCAGCTCCGGAGCGAGCGCCGCGTCGAGCACCTCCAGTACGGCGGCGGCCTCGCGTACGGCACCATCCTCGTCCGTCCGCGCGCGCCCGGCGATCCGTCCTGCGAACGTGGTCAGGCCGAAGCGCTCGCCCGAGGAGGAGTCCTTGGCCTCCCGCATGGGCGCGGCCAGCGTGGGCGGCAACTGGGCCGCCACATGCTCCGCCAGTCCGCCCGGCAGCCGCTCGGCCAGCGTGCTCAGCACCGCCCGGGTCGCCTGCTCGGACGTCCCGCGATCCGGAAGCCGCGTAAGAGCCTGCACTTTCCCGATGAACTCGTCATGATGCATGAGGCCCCGTCCTCCCTCACGATGCGATCACGTCCCCACCGAGTACCCCACCGAACCCACCTTCAGCCCACCCACCGCTCCAGTCCGAGGCCCGAAGGGCGGACAGGGGCCGGAGGGGAAGCCCCTGGGGCGCCGCGGGCCGAGAGGGGCCCGGCGGTACAGCCCCGGGACGGGGCGGGTCGGCGGGGGTTCGGGGGCGGAGCCCCCGAGGACGGGAACGGGAAGGGGCGGCGGGGGCGAAAACCGACAGTGCCCCCGACGTACCGGCACCGCCCACAGCGGACGACCCGACCGTCCCACCTCCCGCTACGAGGACTCCCGCACCACCAACTCCGTAGGCAACGTCCGCTGCTGCCGCGGCCCACCTTCCTGGGTGATCCCGGTGAGGATCCGGGCCATGGTCCGCCCGATCTCCTCCACCGGCTGCCGCACGGTCGTCAGCGGCGGCGCCGTATGCCGCGCGAGGATGGAATCCTCGTACCCCACGACGGCGACATCCTCCGGCACCCGCAACCGCCGCCGACGCAATTCGGCCAGCGCCCCCACCGCCATGAGGTCGGACGCGGCGAACACCGCGTCCAGATCCGGCGCGCGTTCAAGTAGCGAACGCATCGCCCGACACGCACCCTCCTCCGTGAAGTCCCCCTCTTCGACCAGCAGTTCGTCCGCCGCCACCCCCGCTTCCCGGTGCGCGGTGCGCCACCCGGCGAGCCGGCTGCGGCCGACGTCCATGTCCAGCGGACCGGTGATCGTGGCGATCCGGGTCCGGCCGCGGTGCAGCAGGTGCCGTACCGCGGCGGTGGCACCGCCCGCGTTGTCGGAGTTCACGTAGCTCAGCCGCTCGCCCGCGTCGCGGCGGCCGGCCAGCACGGTCGGCAGGCCCATCTCCTCCAGCATGCCCGGCAGCCGGTCGTCGGCGTGCACGGAGACCAGCAGCACACCGTCCACCCGGTGCGTCGCCACCGTCTCCGTGAGCTGGTCCCGTTCCGCCTGGTCACGGACGAGCATCAGCTGCAACTGGGTCCGGCTCTCCGCGAGCGCGCCGGAGACACCGCGGATCAGCGCGGCGAAGAACGGTTCAGAACCGAGCCGGCTCTCCGACTCCGGGATCACCAGGGCCACCGCGTTGGTGCGGTTGGTCACCAGACCGCGGGCGACCGAGTTGGGAACGTAGTTCAACTCCTTGATCGCGGCCAGCACCCGCTCACGGGCGTCGTCGCTGACGAGATCCGAGCCGTTGACGACGCGGGAGACCGTGGTGCGGCCCACGCCGGCGCGGGCGGCGACCGTTTTGATGGTCGGACGGCGGTTGCCGCTCATGTGCTCCCCCCTGTGCGGCCGCGGCGACGATGTCCACCGCGGAGTTGACCTGCGGCAATTCTTGCAGACGCGGCCGCGGGCACAGCACCCCCCGGGGGCGGGACGAGGCACACGGAGCCGGATTCGAGGCGACGAGTTGGTTTCAAGTTATTGACAGACCTATCCGCTAGCCATGAGTCTTCGTTGCGCGGTGGGAACGTGCCCACCCCAAATTGGGCACGTTCCCATCCCTATCAGAGCCGCTGTAGTCATCGCAGAACTCGTCACTCCGGTGTGTCAGCGCCGTCGCTAGGAGGAGATCCATGGGCACTTACGGTTCGTTGCGCAGGAAGGCGGTCGCGACAGTCGCGACCGCCGGCGCGCTGGCACTGGTCGTCGGTTGTAGTGGCGGTGACGACTCGGCCACCGGCGGTGGCAAGAAGGACGGCAAGGTCACCATCACCATGGGCCTGTACGGCGTCATGGGCCTCAAGGAGACGGGCCTTCTGGAGCAGTACGAGAAGGAGAACCCGAATGTCGAGATCAAGGCCGACATCGCCGGTGACGAGCAGACGTACTACACCGCGCTGCAGACCCACCTCGCCGCCGGCAACGGTCTGAAGGACATCCAGGGCATAGAGATCGGCCGGGCCAAGGAGATCACCGAGACCCAGGCGGACAAGTTCGCCGACTTCTCCGGCATGGCCGGCACCGACCACTTCCTGCCCTGGAAGGAGTCCCAGATCAGCACCGCCGACGGCAAGGTGCTCGGCCTGGGCACCGACATCGGCCCCATGGCGGTCTGTTACCGCAAGGACTACTTCGAGCAGGCAGGCCTGCCCACCGACCGTGAGGAGGTGGGCAAGCTCTGGGAGGGCGACTGGAGCAAGTACGTCGAGGTCGGCCGCACCTTCAAGAAGGACTTCAAGGGCGACAAGGTCGCGTTCACCGACTCGGCCAGCGGTCTGTTCAACGCCATGGTCTACGGCTACCCCGAGCAGTACTACGACGAGAAGGGGGAGCTGATCTACGACAAGAACCCGGCCGTGAAGGAGGCCTGGGGCCTTGCCTCGGACGCCGCCGAGGACGGGCTGACCGCCAAGCTCCGCCAGTTCCAGCCGGGTTGGGACCCCGGTCTGGCCAACGGCACGTTCGCGACCGCCGTCTGCCCGGCCTGGATGCTCAGCCACATCAGCGAGAAGGCCGGTGACGCCAACAAGGGCAAGTGGGACGTGGCCCGGGCCCCCAAGGGCGCCAACTGGGGCGGCTCCTTCCTCGGTGTCGTCGAGCAGAGCCCGGTGAAGGAGGAGGCCAAGAAGCTCGTCGCCTGGCTGACCGCGCCGGAGCAGCAGGCCCACATCTTCAAGGAGATCGGCAACATCCCGTCCTCCAAGGAGGCGTTGGAGAACCCGGATGTGAAGAACGCCAAGTCGGAGTACTTCGACAACGCCCCGATCGGCCAGATCTTCGGTGCCGCCGCGCAGGAGATCCCGGACAAGCAGGTCCTCGGCCGCAAGGACGGCACGATCAAGGACACCTTCTCCCAGGGCCTGGCCCTGGTCGAGCAGGGCACCGCGCGTGACAAGGCGTGGAAGACCACCACGGAGCGCATCGAGAAGGCCGTCGGCTGACCCGACGCCTCTCCCGCGGCCACCCCGGCCCGCCGGGCCCTGTCACCGGACTCCCGCCTGCCACGTGAGTCCGGTGACGGGGCAGCACGCCGACGGGCCCCGGGGCCCGGCTCACACATCCGTATCCAGGAAGGAAAAGTCCGGTGGCCACCTCCACCACCAAGGCCCTGACCGGCGAGGAGCCGCCGGGCACCACGGGCGACGGGAACACCCCCCGCCGGCGCGGCGCCCTGCTGCACCGGCTGGACGTCAAGGGCGCCCCGTACGCGTTCGTCGCGCCATTCTTCGTCGTCTTCGCCGCGTTCAGCTTCTACCCCCTCGTCTACACGTCGTGGATCTCCCTGCACGACGTGGAACTGGCCACCCTCGACGTCATGGAGTGGGTGGCGTTCGACAACTACGTCGAACTCTGGGGCGATTCACAGTTCTGGAACGCGCTGCAGAACACCATCACCATCGGCGTCATCTCCACGGTGCCGCAGCTGATGATGGCGCTCGGTCTGGCACACCTGCTCAACTACCGCATGCGCGCCTCGCTGTTCTTCCGCGTGGCCTCGCTGGTCCCCTACGCCACCTCGGTCGCCGCCGCCGCGCTCGTCTTCACCATGATCTTCGAGCGTGACTTCGGCATGATCAACTGGGCGCTCGGCTCGGTCGGCATCGACCCGGTGGACTGGGAGGCCGACAAGTGGCCCGCCCAGGCGGCCATCTCCACCATCGTCATCTGGCGCTGGACCGGCTACAACGCGCTGCTCTACCTGGCCGCCATGCAGGCCATTCCCGCCGAGCGGTACGAGGCCGCCTCCCTCGACGGGGCGTCCCGGTGGAAGCAGTTCACCCACGTCACCGTGCCCGGTATCCGCTCCACCATCGTCTTCACCATCGTGCTCTCCACGATCGGCGCCACCCAGCTGTTCGGCGAGCCGCTGATCTTCGGCCAGGGCCCCAACGGTGTCACCGGCGGCGCCGACAACCAGTACCAGACGCTGGGCCTGCTGCTGTACGAGGAGGGCTGGAAGAACTACCAGATGGGCCGCTCGGCCACCGTCGCCTGGGCGATGTTCATGCTGCTCGTCGTCGCCTTCGCGGCGCATCACCTGATCAAGCGCCTGCGTTCCCGTACGTCCTGACCTGGAGCCATCATGACCACTCACAGCCTCCCGGTCCGGACGGAGACACCGGCCCGGACCCCTGTCGAGAAGCCGGCCCGCGGCGGCCGGCGGCTGCTGCGCCAGGGCGCCGGCCGTCAGCACCACGCCGGCCCGCTCGCCTACGTCCTGCTCGTCGTCATGGCGGTGCTGTCGATCTTCCCGCTGTACTGGACGATGGTCGCCGCCTCCACCGACAACACCCGGGTCAGCCAGACCCCGCCGCCGTTCCTGCCGGGACCGAACCTGTTCAGCAACCTCGCCCGCGCCTGGGACGAGGCCGCGATGGGCAAGGCCATGGTCAACAGCCTGATCGTGGCCGGCGTGATCGCCCTGTCCACGGTGATGTTCGCGACGCTGGCCGGTTTCGCCTTCGCCAAACTGCGGTTCAAGGGACGCAACGTCCTGCTGATGCTGGTGATCGGCACCATGATGGTGCCGCCGCAGCTCGGCGTCGTACCGCTGTTCATGATGATGTCCGAGCTCGGCTGGTCGCAGCAGTTGCCGGCCGTCATCTTCCCCACCCTGGTGAGCGCCGTCGGCGTGTTCTTCATGCGGCAGTACCTGTCCGAGGCGCTGCCCGACGAACTGGTCGAGGCCGGCCGCGTGGACGGGGCGCACTCGCTGCGGATCTTCTGGAGCATCGTGCTGCCCATCGCACGGCCCGCGATGGCCGTGCTGTTCATGATCACGTTCGTGCACGCGTGGAACGACTTCTTCTGGCCGTTCGTGGTGCTCGACATGACCAACCCGACGGTCCCCGTCGCCCTCACCCAGCTCAGCGCGGGCTATGTCCGCGACCAGTCGCTGATCATGGCGGGCGCGCTGCTCGGCACGCTGCCGCTGCTGGCGATGTTCATCGTCTTCGGCCGCCAGATCGTCAGCGGCATCATGGCGGGCGCCGTCAAGGGCTGACCCGCACCCCCTCCGCCAGGCCCCGCCGCCTGCGAACTCCCCTCACCCCGAAAGGATCTACGTGGTCACCGCACAGCAGACCGCGTCCGCCCCGGACGCCGCCCGCCCCTTCCCCAAGGGCTTCCTCTGGGGCTCCGCGACCGCCTCCTACCAGATCGAGGGGGCCGCCGCCGAGGACGGCCGTACACCGTCCATCTGGGACACCTACGCCCGCACGCCGGGCCGCGTACGCAACGGCGACACGGGCGACATCGCCACCGACCACTACCACCGCTGGCGCGAGGACGTCGCCCTGATGGCCGAACTCGGCCTGGGCGCCTACCGGTTCTCCCTCGCCTGGCCCCGGATCCAGCCCACCGGCCGCGGCCCCGCCGTGCAGAAGGGCCTGGACTTCTACCGCCGTCTCGTCGACGACCTGCTGGAGAAGGGCATCCAGCCCGTCGCCACCCTCTACCACTGGGACCTGCCGCAGGAACTGGAGGACGCCGGCGGCTGGCCCGAGCGCGCCACGGCCGAGCGGTTCGCCGAGTACGCCGCCCTCGCCGCGGACGCCCTCGGTGACCGGGTGAAGACCTGGACCACCCTGAACGAGCCCTGGTGCAGCGCCTTCCTCGGGTACGGCTCCGGTGTGCACGCCCCCGGCCGTACCGACCCGGTCGCCGCGCTGCGTGCCGCCCACCACCTCAACCTGGGTCACGGCCTCGCGGTCCAGGCGCTGCGGGACCGTATCCGCGCCGACGCCCAGTGCTCGGTGACGCTCAACATCCACCATGTCCGCCCGCTCACCGGCAGCGACGCCGACGCCGACGCGGTCCGCCGGATCGACGCGCTCGCCAACCGGGTCTACACCGGCCCGATGCTGCAGGGCGCCTATCCGGAGGACCTGTTCAAGGACACCGCCGGGCTGACCGACTGGTCCTTCGTGCGCGACGGCGACCTCGCGCGGATCCACCAGCCGCTGGACTTCCTCGGCGTCAACTACTACTCGCCCACCGTCGTCTCCGAGGCCGACGGCAGCGGCACGCACAACTCGGACGGCCACGGCAACAGCACCCACAGCCCCTGGCCGGGCGCCGACAAGGTCGCCTTCCACCAGCCGCCCGGCGAGACCACCGCCATGGGCTGGGCCGTCGACCCCACCGGCCTGTACGACCTGCTGCGCCGGCTGTCGTCGGACTTCCCGAAGCTGCCGCTGGTCATCACCGAGAACGGCGCGGCCTTCGACGACTACGCCGACCCGTCGGGGAACGTCAACGACACCGCCCGGATCGCCTATGTGCGCGGTCACCTGGCCGCCGTGCACCGGGCCATCGTCGACGGCTCGGACGTGCGCGGCTACTTCCTGTGGTCGCTGCTGGACAACTTCGAGTGGGCCCACGGCTACGGCAAGCGCTTCGGCGCCGTCTACGTGGACTACCCGACCGGCACCCGCATCCCCAAGGCCAGTGCCCGCTGGTACTCCGAGGTGGCCCGCACCGGAATCCTTCCCGGCGCCTGACGGGACGCGCGCGGTGACGCACCCCGGGTGAGCCACCGCGCACAGGACGGCATGAAGCACGGCCGATACGGCGACGCGACGCGATGTCGTGGTCGCCCGAAACATTCGGGTACCGCGCGCGCCCGGCCTCCCCGCCGACGCGGTGCCGTACGCCGGGCCGGCCGCACTCGCGCGGCCGGCCCGGCGTTCACGTATTCCGGGGAGCGGCCGTGCTCTGCCGTACCACCAGTCGGGTCGCCAGTTCGATGCGCTGGGCCGCAGTACCGGGATCGTCCGGGCGCAGCAGCATCCGGGCGGCCTCCTCGGCCATGCTGCGCAGCGGCTGGTGGACCGTGGTGAGCGGCGGACTCGACCACTGCGCCAGCGGTACGTCGTCGTAGCCCACCACCGACAGGTCCTCCGGCACCCGCAGCCCCTTGACGCGGGCCGCCTCCAGTACGCCGAGCGCCTGGAGGTCGCTGCCGGCGAAGACCGCGGTGGGCCGGTCCGGCCCGTCCAGCAGGTCCATGGCGTGCTCGAAGCCGCCCTGTACATGGAAGTCGCCGTAGCGTGTCAGCCGCGGGTCGGCCTCCAGCCCCGCCATCGCCATGGCCGAGCGGTAGCCGTCGAGGCGCGCCAGCGAGCACAGCATGTCCTCGGGCCCGGTGATGATGGCGACCCGCTCGTGCCCCTGGTCGGTGAGATGGCGGGTGGCGGCCAGACCGCCGGCCCAGTTCGCGGAGCCGACCGAGGGGACGTCCGGGTCGGGGTCCCCCGCCGGGTCGATGACGACGAACGGGATGGCCGCCGCCCGCAGTCGGCGCTTGACGTCCTCCGGCAGCGTGGAGAAGACCAGCACGACACCCAGCGGGCGGCGCTGCAGCACGCCCGGGAGCCAGTCCGCCGCGGGCGCGTGCCGGGTGCCGCTCTCGGTGAGCACCACCGTCGCACGGTTCTCCTTCGCGACGTTCTCCACGCCCCTGATCAGCTCCATCGCCCAGATGCTCTCCAGTTCGTGGAACACGAGCTCGATGAGCGGGGAGCGGGACGCCGGCTGGCTGCGCCGGCGATAGCCGTGGACCTCAAGGAGCCGCTCCACCTTGGCCCGGGTCGCGCGGGAGACATCCGAACGGCCGTTGAGGACCTTCGAAACTGTCGGCATCGAAACACCGGCCTCTTTCGCGACCGCGGCCAGGGTCACTCTGCCGCTCGCCTCGTTGTCTTCGTGCATACCCGCAGGATAGGGCACCGCGCATCGATAACAGTTTGGGCGAGTACCGCTCCGACCGTTGACCGAAACACGGGTCTGACCTACTGTCCCACGGCATGGACTTTCGGTGATGATGCCGAAACTTTCGAAAGGCGAACGATGAAGACACGTGCGCGCTTGCCCAGACTGGTCGCCACCGGTGCGACGCTCGCCCTGGCACTGAGCCTCTCGGCCTGCGGTGACGGAAACGGCGGGGCGTCGGGGGACGACGGCAAGATCCATGTCCTGGTCTACGGGGACGCCACCAACAAGGTGGAGAAGAAGATCGTCGACACGTTCAACAAGACGTCCGACGTCAAGGTCGTCCTCGACACCATTCCCGGTGCCGACTACCAGCAGAAGCTGCAGACGATCATCAACACCCCGCAGGCCCCGGACGTCTTCTTCAACTGGGGCGGCGGCAGCATCAAGCCGTTCGTCAAGGCCGACCTGCTGCTGCCGCTCGACGACCTCATCAAGAAGAACCCGGAGCTGGAGAACAAGTTCCTGCCGTCCGTCTTCAACAACGCCGTGGTCGACGGCAAGCCGTACGGCATACCGATGCGCGGCACCCAGCCGGTCCTGCTCTTCCACAACAAGAAGGTCCTCAAGGACGCCGGCGTGCAGCCGCCGAAGACCTGGGACGAACTGCTCGACGCGGTCGGCAAGCTGAAGGACAAGGGTGTCACGCCGATCGCGCTCGGCGGCGGCGACGTCTGGCCGACGCAGATGTGGTTCCAGTACCTCTACGACCGTATCGCGGGACCGGGCCTGTTCGAGAAGGCCGTCGGCGGCGACAAGAGCGCCTGGGAGAGCGCCGACAGCAAGAAGGCCCTCGGCATGATCAGGGACCTCGTCGACAGCGGTGCCTTCGGCAAGAACTACGACTCCGTCAAGTACACCAACGGCGGCTCGGTCCAGCTGGTGGCCGCGGGCAAGGCCGGCTTCGAGCTGATGGGCTCCTGGTACTACTCCCAGCAGCTCACGGACCACCCGGAGTTCGCCGAGACGGGCCTCGGCTACACCGCCTTCCCCGCCGTCGAGGGCGGCAAGGGGGACGCGGCGAACGTCGCGGGCAACACCAACAACTACTACTCGGTGATGAAGAAGACCAAGCACCCCGAGGCCGTCGCCGAGTTCCTGAAGCTCATGTACTCGGACGACTTCGTCAAGTCGCAGCTGGACATCGGCAACCTGACGACCACGACCAACACCGACCAGTTCATCGACGGCTCGGCCACCCCCGAGTACTCGCGCTTCCAGTACGACCTCGTCGCCGACGCCCCCTCGTTCCAGCTGTCGTGGGACCAGGCGTACCCGCAGAAGGCGAGCTCGGACATGCACAAGGCCATCCAGCAGTTCTTCAACGGACAGCTCGACACGGACGGCTTCATCAAGGCCATGCAGGCCCTCCCCACCGAGTGACGAACGGCTCATGACCACACAGATCACGAGCGCCCGGCCCGCCGCCGGCCCCCGCAAGGGGTCCCGGCGGCGGCCGGCCGCCCCGTCCGCAACGACGGTCGGCCGCCCCGGCTTCGCCTGGGCGCTGCCCGCCGCAGTGTTCTTCGCCCTGTTCGCGATCGTGCCGCTGATCATGGTGGCGGTGCTGTCCTTCATGACCTGGGACGGGCTCAGCTCGCCGCAGTTCGTCGGCATGGACAACTGGTCGCGCCTGGCGGACGACCCGGTGATGCTCAAGAGCATCTGGCTGACCCTGCTCCTGACCGTGCTCGGCGTGGTCATCCAGACCCCGCTGAGCATCCTGCTCGGCGTCTGGGCGGCCGGCCACCAGCGCAACCGGGCCGTCCTCTCCGTCATCTACTTCATCCCGCTGCTGCTGTCCGCCACGGCCGTCTCCGTGCTCTGGCGGGCGCTGCTCGACCCGAACTTCGGCATCCCGGCCGAGGCCACCTGGCTCTTCGGTGACGGCAACCTGTTCGGCGAACAGGCCACCGCCATCGGCGTCCTGGCGTTCGTCAGCACCTGGCAGTTCACCCCGTTCCACACCCTGATCTACCAGGGCGCCGCCCGCGCGGTCCCCCAAGTGCTCTACCAAGCCGCGGAGATCGACGGGGCGGGCCGCTACCGCCAGTTCTTCCACATCACCCTGCCGCAGCTGCGCAACGCGATGATCACCTCGATGATCCTGATGATCGTCGGCGGTCTGACCACCTTCGAGACGGTCCTCATCCTGACCCAGGGCGGCCCCGGCACCGACACCACCATCAGCGCCTACTACATGTACGACAAGGCGTTCAAGGGCTTCGACTACGGCACCGGCTCCGCGATCGCCCTGGCCCTGGTGGTCGCGTCCACGATCATCTCGCTGATCGTCGTCCGGGTCTCCGGCTACGACAAGATGCGCAGCTCCATGGAGGGTGTGTCATGAGGCGCCGACCGAACTACGTGGCCGGCGCCGGCTCGCTCGTCTGGCTCTTCCTCGTCGGCCTGCCGCTGTACGTGATGCTCGCCGCGACGCTGCGCACCCGCCAGGACTACGCCGAGAACGGCCCGGTCTCCCTACCGGACACCTTCACCCTGGACAACTACAGCCGCGCCTTCGACTCCGGCTTCGGCCAGTACTTCTTCAACACCCTCGTCGTCACCGCCTGCGTGATCGGCATCGTGCTGCTGCTGGTCCCGCCGCTCGCCTACGCGATCGTCCGCAGCCGCGGCCGCACCACCTCGGCGATCTTCCGGCTGTTCCTGCTCGGACTCGCCATCCCCGCCCAGGCCGTCATCGTGCCGATGTTCTACCTGATCAGCGAGGCCGGCCTGTACGACAACCTGCTGGGCGTCATCCTGCCCACGGCCGCGTTCTGCCTGCCCATGTCGGCGCTGATCCTCAGCGGCGCCATGCGCGACATCTCCCCGGAGCTGTACGAGGCCATGGCCATGGACGGCGCGTCCCCGCGCCGGATGTTCTTCCAGCTCGTACTGCCGCTGTCCCGCGGCGGAGTGTCCACCATCGTGGTCTTCTCCGCGCTCCAGGCGTGGAACGGCTTCCTGTTCCCGCTGGTCCTGACCCAGTCCGACTCCACCAAGGTGGTCACCCTGGGTCTGTACAACTTCCAGACCGCGCACGGCATCGACATTCCCGGTCTGCTGGGAGCCGTGGTGCTGTCCATGGTGCCCATCCTGCTCGTCTACCTGTTCGCCCGTCGCGCCCTGGTCCAGGGTCTGATGGGCGTCGGAGGAAAGTGACTGCCGACGTGGCCGTAGAGACCACCCCCGAAATCCCCCTCTGGAACGATCCCGCCCACCCCGTCTCCGCCCGGGTCGACGCGCTCATCGGCGCGATGACCCTCCAGGAGAAGATCGCCCAGCTGTACGGCGTATGGGTCGGCGCCTCCGACAAGGGCGGCGAAGTCGCCCCGCACCAGCACGACATGGAGGAGGCCGTCGACCTCGACGCGCTGCTGCCCAGCGGACTGGGCCAACTCACCCGCCCCTTCGGCACCGTTCCCGTCGACCCCGCCCTCGGCGCGCTCTCCCTCATGCGCACCCAGGCCCGCATCACCTCCGCGAACCGCTTCGGCATCCCCGCCGTCGCCCACGAGGAGTGCCTGGCCGGCTTCGCCGCCTGGGGCGCCACCGCCTATCCCGTCCCGCTGTCCTGGGGCGCCACCTTCGATCCCGACACGGTGCGGCGCATGGCCGCCGCCATCGGCCGCGACATGCGCTCCGTCGGCGTCCACCAGGGCCTCGCACCCGTCCTCGACGTGGTCCGCGACGCCCGCTGGGGCCGGGTCGAGGAGACCATCGGCGAGGACCCGTACCTCGTCGGCACCATCGGCACCGCCTACGTCCAGGGCCTGGAGTCCGCCGGGATCGTCGCCACGCTCAAGCACTTCGCCGGCTACTCCGCCTCCCGGGCAGGACGCAACCTCGCCCCCTCCTCCATGGGGCCCCGCGAGCGCGCCGACGTCCTGCTGCCCCCCTTCGAGATGGCGATCCGCGAGGGCGGCGCCCGCTCGGTGATGCACGCCTACACCGACACCGACGGCATGCCCTCCGCGGCCGACGAGACCCTGCTCACCGAACTCCTGCGGGACACCTGGGACTTCGACGGCACCGTCGTCGCCGACTACTTCGGCATCGCCTTCCTCAAGACGCTGCACGGCGTCGCCGCCGACTGGGCCGACGCCGCCGGCGCGGCGCTCCGGGCGGGCGTCGACGTCGAACTGCCCACCGTCAAGACCTTCGGCGCACCCCTCGTCGACGCCGTCACCGACGGCCGGGTGGCGGAAGGGCTCATCGACCGCGCTCTGCGCCGCGTCCTCGGCCAGAAGGCGCAGCTCGGCCTCCTCGACCCGGACTGGAGCCCGGTCCCGCCCGCACTCGACGGCGTCGACCTCGACGACCCCGAGGCACTGCGCGGCCGCGTCGACCTGGACCGGCCCGAGAACCGTGCACTCGCCCGCGAGATCGCCGAGAAGGCGGTCGTCCTGCTCACCAACGACGGCACCCTGCCGCTCGCCGCGCCGCGCCGCATCGCCCTGGTCGGCCCCAACGCCGCCGAGGCGACGGCCGTACTGGGCTGCTACTCCTTCCCGCTGCACGTCGGCGTGCAGCACCCGGAGGTCCCGGTCGGTATCGACCTGCCCACCCTGCGCGACACCCTGACCGCCGAGTTCCCCGACGCGGACATCACGGTCGCCCGCGGGACCGGCGTCGACGACGGCGACCTCACCGGCCTCGGCGAGGCCGTCGACGCCGCCCGCGAGTCGGACATCGTTATCGCCGTACTCGGCGACCGCGCGGGCCTGTTCGGTCGCGGCACCAGCGGCGAGGGCTGCGACGCCGACTCCCTGGCCCTGCCCGGTGCCCAGCAGCAGCTCCTCGACGCGCTGCTCGACTCCGGGACACCCGTGGTCACCGTCCTGCTCGCCGGACGGCCGTACGCGCTCGGCCGCGCCGTCTCCGAGTCGGCCGCGATCGTGCAGTCCTTCTTCCCCGGCACCGAGGGCACCCACGCCATCGCGGGCGTCCTCAGCGGTCGCACGAACCCCTCCGGACGGCTCCCGGTCAGCGTGCCGCGCGCTCCGGGCTCCCAGCCGACCACCTACCTCGGCGCCCGCCTCGCCCAGCTCAGCGACGTGTCCAACATCGACCCCACCCCGGCGTTCGGCTTCGGCCACGGCCTGACGTACACGAGCTTCGCGTGGAGCGACCTCGCGGTGGACGCCCAGGAAGCGGGCACGGACGGCGAGTTCACGCTCGCCCTGACCGTCCGCAACACCGGAGAACGGTCCGGCGCCGAAGTCGTCCAGCTGTACCTCCACGACCCGGTCGCCTCCGTCGTCCAGCCGGTGCAGCGGCTCGTCGGCTACACCCGGGTGGAGCTGGAGCCGGGCGAGTCCCGCCGCGTCCGGGTCACCGTCCCGGCCGACGTGGCCTCCTTCACCGGCCGCGACGGCCGCCGGGTCGTCGAACCCGGTGAACTGGAACTCCGCCTCGCCGCGTCCAGCACCGACGCCCGACTGACGGCGACGGTCACCCTGACCGGCCCCGAGCGC
The DNA here is from genome assembly GCF_043199595.1 of Streptomyces sp. NPDC048584. Taxonomy (NCBI): domain Bacteria; kingdom Bacillati; phylum Actinomycetota; class Actinomycetes; order Kitasatosporales; family Streptomycetaceae; genus Streptomyces; species Streptomyces sp. NPDC048584. The sequence continues at coordinate 93,717 of NZ_JBICWF010000016.1, read as the reverse complement.
CATGTCGACCACACCCGCCGCCTGCACGCGGACTTCACCCAGGAGCCCGCCACGCGGGACTGAGCCGGACCCACGAGGCAGCCCCCGGCCGGTACGCACCGGCCGGGGGCTGCCTCGTGGGCGGGGCTACTTGAGATAGGGGCCGTCCGTCCCGATCTTCCCGGGTCCGTCGAGGACGTACACCCGGAGATTGCCCTTGCCCGGCGCGGCGACGGCCAGCGTCCCGCCGGACACCGTCCGTACGTCCCCGGTGACCGCGTCCCGGTACGTGCCGTCGGGTACGCCGGTGAAGGTGGCACCGCCCGAGACGGTCACCAGGGCGAAGCTGTCCGTACCCCCGCCGGTGTAGCGCCGTTTGAAGGCCATGTCACCGGAGATCCCGGCGGTCGAGTACTGCCCCAGCTGCAGCGCGGGGACCGCCCGCCGGATCTGATTGAGCCGCTGGACGTGCTTGACCAGGGGCTTGCCCAACGTCGTCGCCACCGCACCGGAGGCGGAGTCGACCCGGGAGAAGTCCGACACGCTGAGACTTCCGGCGAGATGGTCGCCGTAGTACGCGCGCCCGGTCGTGGCCAGCGGACAACTCGGGCCGCAGTCGATCTTCTTGCCCTTCTGGAACTCGATCTCCGAGCCGTAGTAGAGGGTGGGGATGCCGCGGAACGTCCACATCAGGGACATGTTCTCGGCCCAGGCGTCGGTGCCGCCCGTGTAGCGCTCACTGCTCTTGTTGGGCCCGTAGTCGTGACTGTCGACGTAGACGACGTTGTAGGTGGCGTCGTTGTAACTGTCGTCGCTGTCCTTGCCGTTGTGGAAGGCGTTGCTCGCGTCACCGAAGTTCATGTGCATCCGCATGTCGATGACGTTCATGCCGGAGAAGCGGCTGTGATCCGGGACGTGGTAGGCGTTGCCGTCGAGGAACGCGTTGGTGGCGACCGGCTGGCTGCCGGTGCCCTGCTGCTGCTCGTAGTCGTACATCTCCAGGGCCGCCGTCGCGTCGTCGGCGCTGTACTCCCTGCGCTCCTTCCAGGTGTAGAACTGCGCGGAGTGGTTGACGGATCCCCGGTTCCACTTGTCGTTGACGAAGGCGGCGACCTCGCCGAAGACGAAGAAGTTCTTCGCCGCCCCGGCACCGTGCCGCTGGGTGACGCGCTCCTGGATCGCGGGCAGGAAGCGGCGGTTCCAGGTGGTGCGCGGGATGTGGACGGCCGTGTCGACACGGAAGCCGTCGACGCCCATGTCGATGTACTTGTCGTAGGCGCCGATCAGATAGTTCTGCACCTGCGCGTTCTCGGTGTTGAAGTCGGCGAGGTCCTCGTGCAGCCAGCAGGAACGGGAGTCCTCGCCCTCCCAGTTACCGATCCAGCAGTTGTGGTAGAGCGCCTTGGGGAACATGCCGGACGTCGGGTTCGGCCACTGGCAGTTGTAGATGGTGTAGCCCTCGGGGCTCCTGGCGCCGGTGGGCGCCCCCCAGTTGACACAGGTGTTGCCGGACGGTTCGGCGGTGGACCAGAGGTCGCCGTTGTAGAAGGACTTGCCGCTCTTCGGTTCGACGGTCAGGCCGTCGTACTCGAAACCGGGCTGCCTCTCGTCGTAGTACCAGCTCCACTGGGAGTCGCGTACCCCGTACACGGTCGGGGTGAACAGGCCCTTGGCGCCCCAGCGGGAGGAGTGGTTGTAGACGACGTCCTGGTAGATCTTCATGCCCTTGGCGTGGGCGGCGTCGATGAGGTCCTGGTAGGAGGCGCCGGCCGATTCGAGCCGTGGGTCGACCGTGTAGAAGTCGTAGCCGTGGTACCCGTGGTAGTCGTAGTCGGAGCGGTTGAGCACGACCGGGGTGATCCAGACGGCGGAGAAGCCCAGGCCCTTGATGTAGTCGAGCTTGTCGACCAGTCCCTTGAAGTCGCCCTGGAACATGGGGTCGTCGTTGGCCGCGTTGCCGGACTTGACGTGCTGGCTGCCGCCGCGGTTGTTCGAGCTGTCGCCGTCGTTGAAGCGGGCGGTGAGCACGAAGTAGATGGGGTCCTTGCGCGGGTCGGTGCCCAGGGGAGTGCCGGTGGCGGGACCGCCCGGCGCACTGCCGGTGGTGGCCTTCGCCTGTGCCGAGGCGGTGGAGAGGTTCCCGGCGGCGTCCACGGCGCGCACCGTGTAGGTGTACTGGGTCTCCTCCTCCAGCCCGGTGTCGGAGAACACGGTGGAGGAGACGTCGGTGACCATCGCCCCCTTGGTGCCACCGGTCCGGGTGACCTGGTAGCCCGTCACACCGGTGTCGTCGGAGGCGGGTTCCCACGACAGCACGACGGAGGTGCCGCTGACGGCGGCCCGCACACCCTCGGGACTGCTGGGCGCCTGTGTGTCGGGATCCTGCGCGGCGCAGGGGTCGTCGGCGTCCGCGGTCACGGTGTTGTTCTCCACCGTGCTGGTACCGGCCGGGATCGTGTAGTCGGCGCCGTTGTTGTTGTCCCAGACGCCGTTGCCGTTGTTGAAGGCGGCCTTGAGGGAGGTGGCGGATCCGAGGTCGACGGTCCGGCTCCACCAGCCGGCGCAGGCCTCGGCCATGCCGACCCCGGGGACCGTGGTCCAGGAGCCGCCGGCCGGCTGGTAGTGGAGGTTCACGGTGGTCCAGCCGAGCGACCGGGCCGAGTAGTAGACGGTGGCGGAGTGCGGGGTCTCCGGCTCGGACCCGGCACAGGGATCGCTGTGGGCCACGACACCGTCCTTGACGGTGATGCTGCCCGTGCCCAGGTCGTAGTCGCTGCCCGCGTTGTTGTCCCAGGTGCCCGAGCCGTTGTTGAAGGTGGCCTGCAGCCCCGCGGCGGAACCCAGATCGACGGTGGCCTTCACCCAGTCCGTGCAGGCCGACTCCATACGGGTGCCGGGCACGGTCGTCCAGGAGCCGCCGTCCGGGGCGTAATGGAGGTACGTGGAGGACCAGTTGCGGGTCTTGGTGTAGTAGAAGACGGTCGCTTCGTTCGCCGCTGCCGCCGTCGCCGCTGCCGGTTCCGTCTCGGGGGCCGGGGGCCCGGTGACGGCGGCGACGGCGACGAGCCCGGCCAAGAGGGCTCCCGCGGTCCAGCCGCGGCCGGGAGGCCGTCGATGAGGTCGTCTCATGTGCGTCTCCAGTGGGGTGAGGGGAGCCTGACGACTCCTCGTGGACGCACACCGCGGATCCGACGCGCCTCGGGATCCCGATGCAATCCGCTGCCGGACTTTCTGGAAGTTCCAGAAAACCTTTGCAGGCGCTGGGAGATTACCTGTGCATGACACCCTCGTAAAGGGTTCGGCGTCGGTAACGGACAACCGGCCCGGCAGGCCGAGCGCGTGAGAGTGGGGAGGTGTCCCGCCCTCCGGCCCGCCGGGCCGGAAGCAGGCCTGAACGTAACACCGTTGCAAGAGTTGCGAAAGAACTTGCACGCCCCCGGTAGTGCCTGTGCTACCGGAAACCGGGCAGCGTGGGGGTTGGTGCGACCCTCCGCGCACGCGAAAACCTGAAGACATGACACGACGCAAGGCAGCGGTACTCGCCTCGGCCCTCCTGCTCTCCCTGGGGGCGGGCGCGCAGGCCGCCCCGGCCACCGCCGACACGCCCAGGTACTCCACCGGGCATCGGACGTCGGACGTGATCGACGCGATCGAGCACAGCGCCCACACCCTGAGAAGCACCGAACCCGAGGGCAGCCTGCGGGACTTGCGCGCACTCGGCCGCATGGTGGGGGACGCCGACATCGTGGGCCTGGGCGAGGCCACCCACGGCTCCCGGGACTTCTTCCGTATGAAGCACCGGGTCTTCCGCTACCTGGTCGAGGAGAAGGGCTTTCGCACCTTCTCCCTGGAACTGCCCTGGAGCAGCGGCCTCCGCGTCAACGAGTACGTGCTGTACGGCAGGGGCGACCTCGACCGCATCGCACGCGAGGAATTCCAGGGCTCGTACCGCATCTGGAACAACGCGGACTACCTGAACCTCATCCGGTGGATGCGCACGTACAACCGCCACCACCCCGCCGACCCGGTGCACTTCGCGGGCAACGACATGGGCTACGCCGGACCGGAGCTGTACCGACGGGTGACGGACGACGTCGCCCGCACCCACCCGCACCTCATGTCCCGCATCACCGCCCTCTACGCCGGCCTGGCCCCGGCCACCGACGCCGCCACGTACATGGAGCGGTACCTCGAACTCCCACTGGCGGAACGCAAGGAGCGCGCGCAGCGCACCCGAGAGGCGTACGAACTCCTACGCGACGCGAGCGGCCGGGAACACCCCTGGACGGTCCAGCACGCGAAGGCCATCCACCAGATGGCCCAGGGCTACGCGTACGACATTACCGACGACGCCCAGGTCACGGAGATGATGAGACACCGCGACCAGGTGATGGCCGAGAACGTCGCCTGGTGGCACCAGCACACCGCCGACCGGATCCTTCTCTCGGCGCACAACACCCACGTCTCCTACGACTCCTTCGACGTCCGCTACCCGAAGACGCAAGGAGCCTTCCTGCACGACACGCTGGGCGACGACTACGTCAGCATCGGCTTCAGCTTCCACAGCGGCGCCTTCAAGGCGTTCGGCACCGACGACAACGTGATGCGCACCTACCGTGTCGGCGCCGCACCCCCGGACTCCAACGAGCACACCCTGGACCAGCCCCGCCGACGCGACTACATCCTGGACCTGCGCACGGCTCCCCGGGCGGTACGCGCATGGCTGTCCGACCCCCGCTCCACCTGGAACATCGGCGCGGGCTGGCCGGACCCCACGGAGTACCGGATCGCCCTCGGCAAGGCCCACGACATCCTGATCCACCTCAACGAGGTGGAGGCGACGAGGTACTTGGGCAAGCCCTGAGATCATCCCACCCCGCAGCGACTGCGGAGCACCTCCGCCCCCGCCCCGTCGAGCTCGTCACAGAACGCCGCTCGCCCGGTCATCGCCATGATCAGTGCCAAGGTGGGACCGGACACGAGTGGCCCCGTACCGGTCGTGAAAGGACCGTCGTCCGCGACGAGCTTCAGCCCGCCGATGCGCCCCTTGGCGACGACCACGAGGTCCGTGCCCCGGTAGTACTCGGCCACCTGGGTGACGACCTCGTTCGGGTAGTCGCGGCGAAAGCCCAGCGGACGGCGGATGTCCTCGCCGTGCACGATCGTCTCGCCCAGCATGGCGATGACGGGCAAGGGCGGCTTGGTGGTGCTCGGGACGACGCTCCGGAACCGCTCCAGAGTCTCGACCGGTGTCGTGCCCAACTGCTCGGCCAGCCGCATGGCCACCTGCTTGTCGAAGTCGAACCGGCAACGGATCACCCCCGCCAGCCAGCGCACGGTGTCGAGACTCGCGCCCGCCGTGAGATGCGCCAGCACCTCACGCACCGTCAGGCCATCGCACAACGAGGACGTCTGCCACTGCTCGTCGGTCATGTCCGCCAGATCGGCCGCCAACGCGGCCCGCTCGGCGTGGACCAGGGGCCAGACCCCGGTCCCACGGCCACAGGCCGTTGCCACTGCGGGATCATTCATACGGGAGGTCTCCTGTCAGGGGTCGGGCACCCACGACGGGTGCACGTGGGGAGACCGGAACCGCGCGGGAAACTCATCGCGACGACCACCCTTTTGACGGCGCCGGACGCCACGGGAACCAGGCGCATCACCAGGAACCGGGCCCATCAAGAAGGGAGGCGGCGTTTGAACCTGCCGCCGGGGAACCTCGGCCGGGGTCAGACGCCGAGTCCGCCCGCCGCGAGCAGGTCCGAGACATCACTGACCAGTCTCCTGCTCAGGCCCTCGGCGGTAGCGATTCCTGCCTCGAAGCCCCGGAGGCTTCGGAAGACCTCGGCATACGCCTCCTGCTCCGGCAGGGGAAGGTGGAGGACCTGCAGGCGCCGTATGTCGACCCGTGACGAACTGGAGGCGTGGGTGCCCGCCTGACGTCCGTTGGAGGGCGCGCGCAGACAGCCGGCGAGGAAATGCGCGTTCAGTTTGGCCGAGTCCACCCGAAGGGCGTACAGCTGCGACCCCAGAGCCGTCGGAGGTCCTTCGTGCACCCACGCCCGGTACGCGCGGACGACACCGGCGACCACGACGTCGCCCTCCTCGACGACCACGGGCGCCGATCCGGCGGCGACGAGCCCGCCGGGAGTGCCGCCCGCCAGCAGGTCGGCGACAGTGAGCAGAGGCATGGAGTCCCTGCCGGTCGCCGTCGTGCCGTCGGACGGCTGCTGTCCGGAACGCAGCGACAGCGCACCGGCTTTGACGAGGTCGCCCACGCTGGTCGTGGTCTGCGGCAGACCGGTCGACAACCTGAGTTCGGACAGCCGTTCGGCCTGACGGGCCAGGTCGGTCAGTACCGTCCCCGCCTCCCGCCAGGCCGTCGCGAGTTCGAGGCCGGACGGTTCGGCGGTGACCGACGCGTAGCGTCCCGGGGTGACGTCCACCTCGTCGTCCAGGAGTTCGATGAGGGGAACGCGGACGGCTCCGTCCGGCAGGCCGGCCTCCGGCCGGTCGAGGGTTTCCAGCGCGGAGAGTGTGAAGGCCCGCAACTGCCCCCAGTGGGGACCGGATTCACGTGTGCCGGTTCTGACGAAGCGTGTCGCGTCGATCAGGAGCACGTCCTGCCCAGGCGGGACCGCGGCGGTGCTGTCAGGCGCCGCTCTGAGAACCCACAGCTGGAGCGAGACGCTGTGCGGCTGGGCACTGCCCGGCGGGAGGGCCACCACGGCACGGAGCACGCCGGTCCGCAGCAGGGAGCCCCGGATGCGTCGGCCCGCCTTGCGCGAGGCGACCGCCGGAGGCAGGACGACGACGGCCGCTCCGCCCGGCTTGAGGTGGGCGAGCAGATGCTGCACCCAGGCCAGTTCCGGCTCGGTCCGCGGTGGCAGGCCGTGCGTCCAGCGTTGATCGGTGGCGAGTTCCGCGTAGCCCCAATCGCGTTCGTTGAACGGCGGGTTGCAGAGCGCGATGTCCACCCGGGCCCGGTTGAACGGATCCTCGCGCAGGGCGTCCGCCGTGGCGATCTCCGTACGGATGTCATGGTCGTCCGTGAGGAACGCCAGCCGTGCGGACGCCAGCGCGGCGAGGGCGGGATCCCGCTCACACGCCAGCACCGACAGACTCGAACCCGCGCCCTCCTGCACGGCCGCGGCCGCCAAGTGCCCCGTACCGCACGCCGGATCGAGGACGGTGAGCTTCTCGCCGGCCTCTTGGCCGCTCCCGTCGACGCGGACGTCGAGCGCGATCCGTGCCATCAGTGCGGCGAGCGGCGGAGGTGTCGTGCTCAGCTGACGTACATGCGTCTCGAGCCACCGCTGCAGCAGGAACTCGAACGTCTCGCGTGCGCCCTCCTTCCGCCCCAGCTTCGCCGCCTCGGCCACCAACTCCTCGGCCTCCGAGGTGAGTTCCGCGTGCGAAGTACGTGACCGGGGGGAGTGTGTACGGCGGGCCGCCTCGGCGATGGCCAGACCCGACTCGTCCCTGCTGCCCAGCGCCTCGAATCGGGGCCACAGCAGCTCGCGCCCCCCGATGGAGTCGAGCTTCCCGTTGTCCCTCAGCCACTGCTCGACCTCGGCCAGGGAGAACTGGGGGCTGACGTCCGTACCACCGATGCGGGTGGGGAAGGAGTCGTGGCGCCGCCGCCAGTTGCTCACCGCGGCGCGCCCCACGCCGGCGATCCGGGCGATCTCGGCGAGGCTGACGGGCACGGAGTCGGTTGTACTCATCGTCGGTCTCCGAGGTGCTGGGGCGCTGGTGTGCGGACCGGCGGCGGACGGGTCTCCGGATGGCTCTCTACGAGAGGCTACTACGCTCATTGACTTTGTTCACAGTGCATATGTCCGGTTCGCTGTGCGGGAAGTGTGGAGGGCGGGAGGAATGCGGGAATTCACGCGGGGAACGGTGTTCCTGGACCGTCACCAGCTCACCTCGGTCCTCGGACGGATCGCAGCCGAAGAGCGATCGCCGCGTCGTGTGCCAGTGGTGGGGACCTTCCGCGGAGCGTCGCCGCCGTCGGGGTCCGGGTGGTTCACACGTCGATGGTGTTCCGAGCGTGCTCGACGAACTGGCGTCGCTTCGCGACCGCATGGTTCAGGAAACGGTTGACCCGTCGGGCCTCGGCCTCCGGCACGGCGGCGTGTGCGCCGGGGCCCTGGCCGAGGGTGATCACATGGACGGTGGTGGCACAGGCCGCGAGTGATCGGGAAAGCTCTCCCGCCATGCGCGCCAGTTTCTCGGGGCCTTCGATCTCCACCGTCGCCTGAGCGTCGGCGAGCTCGCTGCGGAGCGCCGCGCGCGCTTGGGCGACACGGTCGCGCACCAGGTCGAAGTCCACAGTTGATTTGATCAGCTCGGTGTGGGTCTCCTTCAGGAGTCTGGACACCTCGTCCGCCTTGGCGGTGAACGCCGAATAGGCGTCACGACGGAGCTGTCTGCGCCAGTGCCGGTGTTCTGCCCTGACGTGCCGTTGCGCCGACATACCGGCGACCGCGGCCGCAAGTGTCGTACCCACAACACCCACGGCTGCGCCCACGATTCCTGCGATGCCCGCGTCCACACAGGGATTCTGAGGGACGAGATACGCGCGTGACAGCCGTCTTTCCTGTCACTGTCGACCAATGAGGGACGGATGTGGGGCCGCCGCCCCTCGCCTCGTTCCGAGGGCAGTCAGCGGAACGCGGCGACGTTCTCCGCGGCCCACCGCGGGAAGGGCCTGGCAGGGGAGCCGGTGACCCGCGCAACCGTGTCGTGCACCGTGAGCAATTCCGCATTGACGTCCCCACCCATCAGATCGAGCACCGCGTGAGCGGTCTGCTCTCCCATGGAGGGGGCCAGTTGCCGGTGCGCCTCTTCCCTGTCGATCTCCACGACGGACACGTCGTCGGCCAGGACCGCCCCGATCGCTCGCGCCTGTTGTCGGGGTGTGATCCGTGCCGGCCCGGTCAGCGGGTACGTCCGCCCGCGGTGATCCGACTCGGTCAGTGCCACCCGCGCCACCGCCGCGATGTCGGCGGGGTGGACGGAGGGAAGCCCGATGTCCGCATAGGGCACCCGGATCGACCGGTGCTCACGGATCGACTGCGCCCACCACAGGGTGTTGGACGCGAACTGCGTCGGCCGCAGAATCGTCCAGCTCATCCCGCTGTCCTGCAGCAGCCGCTCGACGGCCGCGTTCCCGGCGGCGGCGGGCAGATGCGGATGGGTCCGCACCGTGATGGAGGACACCAGCACCACGTGTTCCACACCCGCCCGCCGGGCGGCCGTGAGGACCGCCGCGTCCGCGCCCATGCCCGGCACGAGGAACAGGGAACGCACGCCGTCCAGCGCCGGCTTCAGCGAGGCGGGCCGGGCGAGGTCGCCCTCGAAGGCCTCGACTCCGGCGGGTAGCGGGGCGCGGGCGGCGTCACGGGTCAGGCCCCGCACGGGCGAGGCGTCGGAGCCGTGCAACTGCCGTACCAGAGCGCTTCCGATGTTTCCGGTGGCACCCGTCACGAGGATCATCGTCGTCCACTTCCTGCCGTCGCTCGGTGATCACGTCTGCCGCACGCTAGAACCTCGACCGAAGTTGAGGTCAAGTGGAGACCGGTCGGCGGCGCCGGCAGGGTGTGGCTCTTCGGGCGGCGTAGGCCCCCGGAGTCCCAGAGGTGACCGTTCCTGATGAGACGTCAGCGGCTGAGCGCGCACTCCGACATCGCGGCACGCGGTGGGGCTGGTCTGGTACACCCACAGCCGGTCGGGCACCTTCCTGACCCGCGTCACCCCGTCCACCGGCGAAGTGACCAGCCACCCCAGCCCCGTTCACCAACCGGACGGCTTCGCCGTCCGCGGCAACCGGGCCGTGCCGACCCGCCGCGACCACAACCGGCGGACCGTCGAACTCACCCGCGCCGAGTTCGACGGCACCACCTGGACGGCGACCGACCGCCGCACGCTCCACGTACCCGGCCGGGTCGTCGGGCGGTGCGGCCAGGGCCGCGACGGAGTCCTCTGGCTCCGCGCGGGCGATACGTGGCTGTGCATCGAGGCATGAGCCACCGGCTCGGGTAGGCCCGCCCGAGGATCCGGTGGGCCTACCCGGTTGCGAACGTTACGAAGACGGCCCACGAGAAGAGCGCGAGCGTACGCCTCCGTGAGGCGAAGTCCTGGGAGAACGAAGGGACTTCACTCGCCCCACGCGTGCCGAAGCACTCGCGGTGCCCCAGACCGGGGTGTCGACCAGCAGATGTCGGACATCCTCACCTCACACCCTCCGCGCCAGATCCAGCGCCGCCGTGTGCACGAACCAGTCCAGCACCCCGCAGATCTCCTCCGCGTGCTCCGCGAACACCCGCACAGGGAAGGACGGACGCAGTTCCAGCTTCGCCTCGGACAGGTCGACTCCCTCGATCTTGTTGAGGCGGTTCAGCAGCTCACGGCGCTGTTCCGTGTCGTCGAAGGGACTGCGGTCCTTGAGGTACTGGAAGACGACTTCGACCGTTCCGCTCACCGGGTAGATCGCCATGGGCCAGATCAGATGGGGGCGGCGAGTGGTGCCGGCGTCGAGAATCGGGAAGCAGCTGGTCTCCTCGTGGCGGCCGTAGTCGACGTAACCACCCTGGAGGCGCCAGAAGTCGAGTGTGCTCAGGACGCCGGCGGACGCGTCCGGCCAGTGTTCCCGCAACTGTGCGCGGAAGCGCTCGGCTGCCGTGGTGTCTTCTCCGTCCGGAAGCGGGTCGTGCGAGGCGGGTTGTACGACGTCCTTGCCGAGCAGGGTGGCCAGCTCGGCCGCGGTCAGGCGCTGCGAGCCGTGGGCACGGGCCGACGGGTCGAACCTCACGCCTTCGCTCATCAGCAGTTCCTGCGGTGGCTGCCGGTCAATGCCATCCGTCCAGCGGAACGCAGGGGAGACCTTCCCGTCCGCGGTCAGGACACGGTAGGCCCCGATCACGGTGGGGTTGGAGCCCAGGTAGGTGCCGACCGGCACCGGGTGGCTGCCGATCAGCTCGGCGACATCACCGTATGTCGTCCACGTTCCGCTCGGCATCGCCACCAGGACCGCCCGCAGTTCCGCCCATCCGGGCCATTCCTCGCCGGTCGGTTTGACGCCGCCGATGGGGCCGGGCCACAGCTCCACCGCCCGTTCTGTCAGACGGTCGGCACGGGCCAGGATCTCGTTCCTGCCCCAGCGTCGCTCCGCGGCGATCTCCTGATTCATGCGCAGGGCGCTCGAGTCGAGGATCTGCTGCTTGCGCTCGAACGGGCTGTTGGACAACTTCGCGTTGTCCCCGGTGAGGGTCAGATTGCCCAGGGTGTGCACCAGCAGGTCGTGCAGCTCCTGGGGGGTCTGGTCCGGCTCGGTATCGTCGGCGAGCAGGTCGAACCAGGCGGGGGCCGGGCGCTGTGGAAGCACGTGCTCGACGCTGAGGGCCGCTTTGACGAAGTCGACGGGCTCGCTGGAACCGTAGCTCTCCTCAAGCCTGCGCAGGATGTAACTCCGTTGCGGGGGCCGGCCGCTCCAGTAGAACGGCTTGCCGCGGATCGCCTGGTGCAGTTCCTCGTCGCTCGGCCACCGGCGGCGTCGCCCGGACAGGAACCGCCGGACCGCCTCGGCGGCGGGACGGTCGGTCTCCAGTTCCTTCGGAGCCTCCATGAAGATGCGGTTGAGATTGGTGGTCGGTGTCTGGCAGATGAGTCGCCGCACCAGATAGGCCTCGACGTATCTCAGGGCCTCCGCCGCGTCCTCGGATGTGGTGGTTCCGCCGTCGACGAGGTCCAGCAAGTGGAGGGCCAGCGGGTAGTGGGTCTGGCCACCCCAGGCGGCCAGACGCTCCAGCACGGTGCGCAGGGCGGGGGACTGCTCACGCCGGGGTTCGATGATGCGGAGGAACCGTTCTCCCCGCTCGGCCAGTTGCGCGATCTCACGCTGCAGCGAGTCCTCGTCGCCGGCCAGCGGCTGAAGCCGCTTCTGCTGCTCCCGGTAGATCTCGCTCTGCTTGGTCTTGTGGTGGCCCCGTACGACCAGGTCCAGCCAGACGAGGAGTTCGAGGTTCTTGGGACCGAGGCTCTGTTGCATGGGCAGCCACAGCTCGTGGTAGACACGCTCGCCCTTTTTGGGCAGGAGCATGAACACGTAGTTGCGCAGCAGGTCGCTCTGGCTGAGCCCGACGCCCGTGTTGTTGATCGACTCGAAGATCCGGTACACGTTGTCACCGGACTCCGCGGTGATCTCCACGATCGACAGCAGATCCTTGAGGACGGTCCCGACCGTCGCGACCCACCGATCGTGTCCGGCGGCTTCCTGCCCCTCGGCGAGCGCGCCGAGGAAGAAGCGGTAGGCGGCGCCGATGTTGTCGCTTCCGCCGGCCTCCGCCCGGGACTGGACGCAGGCCGTGTACGCCTCGCGGTCGGCCTGCGTCGGCAGCAACCGGTAGTGGTCGAGGCCCTCGTGGTATTCGTTCACCAGGAGCTGATGGTGGATCCTGGTGACATCGCGTGCATCACCCGCCTTCTTGAGGTGGTCGCGCAGCGCGGCGAACGCCAGCATCAGGGTGGTCAACCGCTGCTGGCCGTCCACGACCAGCCATCGCTGTACGCCGCCGGCCTGGAACTGGCCGGGCGCGAGGACCACAGAGCCGAGGAAGTGCGGAGCGGCGGTTTCGCCCGACATCTGCTGGTCGACGAGTTCGCTGACATCTTCCCAGAGGCGCGTCAGCTGCTCCCGTCCCCAGCTGTACGTCCGCTGGTAGAGGGGGACTTGGAACTGCTTCTCCCCCTGGATCAGTTTGAGGAAGGTGATTTCCTGCGCGCGCATACGCTTCCTTTCCCGGCCAGGCAGGCACGCCTGACGCTCATCCAACAGGCCCAGGCCCGCGGCGGTCACTCAACCTAGGGTGTACTCAGTCAACAGCGAGGAGTTTCAGGCCATCCGCGGTTGAGCAGCACCCTTGTGAGCCGGAATGGTGGCCGTCTGCTCGGAGATCCGGGGCATCGTCTCGTTGGGTGTTGCGCAAGGTCAGGCGGGGGTCACCCGGCTCCAGACGTGCGCCTGTCACGATTCTCTCCTTCACCGGCAACCCGTTGCTCCATCACGAGTTGGGGCGCGCTCAGTCAGAGGCGCAGGGCGCGCAGGGCCGCCGCCAGGTGGGTCGAGTACGTCCTCCGCGTCGAAGGTGATGCCCTCCGATCCGCCGCGAGCTCTGGACTGACGTGGAGCACTTCCATACGCATGGCGCGTGGCCCTTCCGCGGCGTCGGCCTGGAGCTGTGCGAGTGATGCCGGGCCATAGTGACGCACGACTGTGAACAGAGTCAACGCGTGCACAGGGTTGCTTCGATGTCTGGAGTGCTCTTCCATGACTCAAAGTGAGGCTCGGCGGTCTGCTGCTACGCTCGCAGCGTGTGCTCAGTTCACACTTGAGGGCGGCGCGCTGGAGGCGTAAGCGTGTTCGGGTGGGTCGGGCCGGGATCGCATCAAGCGGCCACGTGGGTGGCTCGGAACAGCAGTGGGGGTGGCGCATGAGCCGGCGTGAGTACGGTCCGGGCGACGAGATGCAGCCGGTCGGATTCGACTACCAGTACGGCGACGGGCTGCACGTACGTGTGGACGACGTGCTGCCGTACGAGCTCGTCGACCCCGAGGACTCCGACGGGTACCGTCAGGGCGACGACCTCGTCCGGTGCACGTTGTATCTCAGCAACGGCACGGACCGCCCCGTGGACATGGACGGCATCACCCTGCTGGTGCGGAGCGGGCCGTACGGCAAGACGGGACGCCAGGTGCGGGACTACCGGACCGAGCTGCTCGACGACGGGCTGGACGGAACCCTCCGCAAGGGCCGCCGCGCGTCCGCGACCTGGGCCTACAGCATCCCGGCGGGAACCGCCACGGAGCTGGACATCGAGGTGCGGTTCCCGTACGACCACAGGCGCGAGAGCGTCACCTTCACCACGGCGAAGGACATGACGCCCGTACAGGCGGGACAACTCCCGGACCCGGCACCCTTGTTCGGCGAACGGCGGCCGGCCCTGTCCGTCGACGCCGATGACGAAGGCCGGGGAGCCGCACGTACCGTGCTCGGAGCCGTACCGTCACAGCCCACAGCGCCGGACCCGCGCCTGACCACGCCCCTCGTGACGCCGCCGACCGGGTCCGTCCCCCGCGCCCAGGACCCGTCCTCCCACGAGCTCGACGCCACCCGCGTCCGTCAGATCTTCCGGTTCCTCGCCGAGGCGGAGGAGTCGAAGACCCGCCCCGTCCGCACCCTCGACGGCGCCGCCGGCACCGTCTGGTTCGAGGAACTGCCGGACGCCCCCGAGGTCGCCGTGATGCTCGACGCCGCACTCGACACCGACGAGCCGGCCTGGCTGACCCTCGCTCGCCCCGAGCGCGAGGACGTCCCGTACCCGAAGCCCCCGCTCACACCCTGGATCGACGAGACCCGTATACGCGACTTCAAGCAGACCCGTGCCCCGCATCTGCGCCGCCGGATCGAGCCGGAGTTCCCGGACTGGTCCCGGGGCATCCCCCTCGACAAGACGTACCACGAGCTCGACGACCACCCGAAGCGGGAGAAGATCGAGAAGCTGTACGCCGCCTGGGAACAGAAGTGGCTGGCCTGGGCCGAGCGGCGGCGGGCCATCGACCCCGTCGTGCGGCTGTACGACCGCCTGCACAAGATGCACGAGGACGCCGCCAACCTTGGTGAGGCCTACGAGCTCGTCCTCGGGCTCGGCCGGCTCACCTGGCAGACGACCGGCGGACAGCGCGTGGAACGCCACCTCGTCACCCACCGCGCCACCCTCCACCTCGACCCGGCCACCGGCACCCTCACCGCCGCCCCCGACCCGACCGGAACGGGGCTGGAACTGGAAGAGGGCATGCTGGAGGGCGCCCAGCACGTGCCCGGCGCGGTACGCGAGCAGGTCGTCGACACGTTGGACGGCGCCGCCGACGTCACCGACCCCACCCACCTGGACGCCGTACACACCGCCCTGCGCAGCTGGACCAACGCGGCGCACAGCGCCGGAAGTTACTCACCGACCGTGGAACGCGCCCGGCCGCGCACGCTCGACGTGCCCCAGGTGGGACTCACCCCCGCGCTCGTCCTGCGGGAGCGCAACCGCCGTTCGACGATGGACGCCCTCAAGGCCATCGCCCGCCAGATCGACGCCGGCACACCCCCCACCGAACTGCTCGGCTACATCGCCGGCCGCGACGGCGCGCTGACCGCCGCCGACCTGGCGGCGACCGAAGACGACGGTACGCAGGCCGGCACCGGCGAGATGTACTTCGCGCTGCCCGCCAACGAGGAGCAGCGCACCATCGCCGAACGCCTGCGCGCCAACCGGCTCGTCGTGGTCCAGGGCCCGCCCGGCACCGGCAAGACGCACACCATCGCCAACCTGGTCACGGACCTGCTCGCCCAGGGCAAGCGGGTCCTTATCACCAGCCACACCCCGCGCGCCCTGCGCGTCCTGCGGGACAAGCTGCCCGAGAGCATCCGCGATCTGTGCGTGAGCCGCACCGAGGACGGCGCCGCAGCGCAGCGGGAGCTCGAGGCGTCCGTCCAGCGGATCCTCGGCGAGTACGCCGGCTACGACCCCAAGGCCTCGGAGAAGGACATCCGTACGCTCCAGGCACGGCTCGCCGCGGCCCGGGCGGCCCAGCAGGCCATGCTGCGCGACCTCGCCGTACTGCGCGAGCAGGAGACCCACCGCTTCGAGGCGGAGATCGGCGACTACACCGGCAGCCTCCAGGAGATCGCCGAGCGCCTCACCGCCGAGACGGAACTCCACGACTGGCTCGGGCATGTCCCCGGCGAGCAGTCCTCCGTCACCGCCGACGACGCGCTGAGGCTGCTGCACACCACACGCGCCTACACCCCGCACCACCAGGCCCTGGCGGCCGAGGTGCCCGGCCCCTCCGAACTGCCCGCACCCGGCGACTTCGAGGAAGCCGTGCGGGTCGTGCACTCCGCCGAGGAGGCGCACGAGGCGGCACGGCAGGACCCCCTGTGCCTGAGGTACGACTCCGCCGTGCGAGGCCTTCACGAGGCCGAACAACGGCGTCTGACCGAGGCCCTGGACGCGTTCTCCGCCGTTCGGGCCCGGGCCGCATCCCTCGCCGCCGCAGCCGGCGGGTGGGCCGTGACCCTCCTGGAGGAGGTGACCGCCGGCCAGGACTGGCAGGCCCGCAGCCGGCACGCCGCCGTCCACGACGCCCTCGCGGCGCTCGACGCGTCGCTCGCCACGCTGGGCACCACGATGGTCAGCGGCCTGGAACAGTACGACCCGGCCATCGCGCTCGGCCAGGCCACCGCCCTGTACGACGGGCTGACGCAAGGACAGAAGCTGCGCGGACCGCTCGGCACCCGCACGAAGCTGGCCAAGGCCGTCGGCGCGTTCGTGCAGACCGTCCGCGTCGACGGTCGGACCCCCGAGGACGCCGCCACGGCGGCCGTGGTCGTCGCGCGTGTCCAGCTCGAACTCCGCCTGGCGCAGGTGGAGACGGAGTGGGGTGTCCCTGCCGGAGCCTGGCAGGGGCACGGTCCTCGCCTGGCCCGCCTGCGGCAGGACGCCGCCGTGCTCGAAACCATGCTCGCCGTCGCCGCCGCCCGCACCGACGTGCTCACCGGAGCCGCCACCTCACCCGAACTCTCCGTCGCCACCTGGCACGACACCTCGGTCGAGAACGCCGTACGCGCCCTGCTGCGCGCGGCGACCACGCTGCGCGCAGCCGAGCGGTCGCGCAGGACCGTCACGGACACCGAGGAACTGCTGCGCTCCTGGAACGACAGGCCCGCCGTGGCACCCGCCGTCGCCCGCGCGCTCGACGCCGTACGCGCCCAGGACCCACAGGGATACCGGGAGTTCAGCGACGAGATGGCCGAAGTGCGGGAGGCCGCCCGGCTGCGGGCCGAGCAGCACGCCGCGCTCACCCGCGTGCGGGAGGCGTTCCCCTCGCTCGCCGAGCGGATCACCGGCTCCCCGGACGACACCGCCTGGGACGACCGGCTGCCCCGACTCGCCGACGCCTGGGCCTGGTCGGCGTGGTACGAGCGGATGGAGCGGCTCACCGACCCCGAGGCCGAACGCACCCTGCGGCGTCGGCTGACGGAGGCCGACGACGAGGCACGGATCATGCTCAAGCGGCTCGCCGCAGCCCGCGCCTGGCACCGCTGCCTCGGGCTGCTCACCGGAGACCAGTCCCGGGCCCTCAGCGCGTACCAGCAGGCAGCCCGCCGGATCAAGGGCAAGTACCAGCACCGCTACCGGCGCGACGCCCAGGCCGCGCTGCGCAAGGCGCAGACGGCGGTGCCCGCCTGGATCATGCCGCTGCACCAGGTGGCGGAGACCGTGCCGATGGACCGGCCCGGCCTGTTCGACGTCGTCATCGTCGACGAGGCCAGCCAGTCCGGCCTCGAGGCCATGCTGCTGAGCTGGCTCGCCGACCGGATGGTGGTCGTCGGCGACAGCAAGCAGGTCAGCCCGTCCAACGTCGGCCTCAAGCAGGACGAGTACTTCCATCTGCGGGACCGGCTGCTGACCGCGCTGGAACCGGACGTGCGCAGTCTCTTCGGCCCGGACTCCAGCTTCTTCGACCTCACCGAGGCGCTCTCCGCCGGCCGCGGCACACTCATGCTCAAGGAGCACTTCCGGTGCATGCCGGAGATCATCTCCTTCTCCAACGACCTCTGTTACAACGGCAGGCTCCAGCCGCTGCGGCAGTACGGCGCCGACCGGCTGCCCCCTGTACGGACCGTGCATGTGGAGGACGGGGAGGCCGTGGGCGGCAACGACCGGCTGGTCAACAGCGCCGAGGCCGAAGCCCTCGTCGACGCGGTCGTGCGCTGCTGCGCCGACCCCGCGTACGACGGGAAGACCATGGGCGTGGTCAGCCTCCGTGGCGCCAAGGGACATCTGACGGAGCTGGAGAACCTGCTCGCCGAACGCCTCGACTACGAGCAGCGCGAGGAGCGGCGGATCCGGGTCGGCGACGCCGAGGACTTCCAGGGCGACGAGCGGCACGTCATGTTCGTCTCCTGCGTCAACTCGGCCACCACCGCCGCCGGGACCGTGCCGGGCGGCTTCAACGGCAAGACGTACGAGCAGCGGCTCAACGTGGCCGCCTCCCGCGCCAAGGACCAGGTGTGGGTGTTCCACAGCGCCCGGCCCGAGCAGTTCCACGAGAACGACCTGCGCCGACGCTGGCTCGACCACCTCACCCGGCCGGCGGAGGAGGACTCCGTCGCGGTCGAGGGCGAAGTGCTGCCCGACGTACGCCATGAGGCGTTCGACAGCCTCTTCCAGCAGCAGGTGTACCTGGAGCTGACGGCCCGCGGCCACCGTGTGCGGCCCGGTTACCGGGTGGGCCGCCACACCATCGACCTGGTCGTCGAGGGCGGCACCCGCAGGCTCGCGGTCGCCTGCGACGGCGACGCCTTCGCCGACGGCGAGGACGCGTCCACCGCCGCCGCCCGCCAGCGGGACCTGGAACGCGTCGACTGGACCTTCGTCCGGATCCGGGGCAGCCGTTTCCACCTCGACCGCGAGCAGGCGCTCGCCCCGCTCTGGGCGGAGCTGGAACGGCTGGGGATCGAACCGCTTCGCGCAGAGCCGGAGGAACCCCTTTCTCCCGTCGGGGCGGAAGACGCCCGGGGCCTGCCCGCCGAAGGGCCGGACGACGACGGAGCGGGGGAGCCGCGGGAGGGTGATCACGCGCACGGCCGGAGCCCGAAGCCCGACGTGGTGACGGAAGCAGAGGCGACGTTCACCGCTGAGGAGCCGAGCGCGCCCCGGCCGGCCCCGGAGTCCGTGCCCGCGGCGGAAGCGGTCACGGAACCCGCGCCCGGTCCGGTGGGCTCCGTCCCCCAGGGTTCCCTCCCCGTTCGGGAGATCCCCGCCGCCACCTTCCACCGGCTGTTGCGCGAGATGCAGGGGCTGCAGGCCGCCATCGACGCTCCTGACGAGACACCCGTGGACGTGGACCCGGCGAATCTCGCCTTCCTCAGGAAGACGCAGGCCGATCAGCGGGAGCGCCGCACGATGCGCCTCGGCTTCCTGCGGTCCTTCCTCGACGCCGTACGGGTCGGTGAGGAGCGGGGGACAGCGACGGCGGTGCACCCCGGCGCGCTGCTCGTCCTCGAGTTCGACGGACAGGTCGACGACACGGCTCTGTACACCGTCGCCGAACTGCCCACCGACGACGCGGAGATCATCTCCCCTTCGTCGCCGCTGGGCCACGCGCTGATGTGGCAGCCGACGGGACGGAAGCTCTCGTACGACGCCTCAGCGGGCAGGAGCCACACGGTCGTCGTCCGGGAGATCAGAGTCTGACGAGGGGGAGCCGGAGCTCCCGCGGCCGGGGGCCCTGGTGTCCCGGACCCCACTCAGGGGCCGGGACACCAGGGCCCCGGCCGACTCAGCCGGTCACCGGGTCCAGCAGGCGGCTGCGGTCACCGTTCCACGAGATCGTCAGCGCGTCTCGTGCCCGCGTGGACGCCACGAACAACAGGCAGTGCTCCGCCAGTAGATCCGACTGGTGCTGGACGGGGTCGACCTCGGCGGGTGTCACCTGCGGGGTGAAGGGCAGCACGCTCGACGTCACGCCCACCACGGCCACGCACCGGAACTCCAGGCCCTTCATCGCGTGCATGGTGGCCACGCGGACACCGGAGACGTCCGGCCCCGGATTGTCCTTGATGGCCACCGCCGGGACGCCCTCCCGCCGCAGACGGGTGATGACGGCGTCGACCAGGGTGTTGAACCGGGCGCACACCGCCACCTCCGACGGCTTCACCCCGTCCTGTCCGATCCAGGTGCGCACCTGCTCGACCAGCGCGCGGAGTTCCTCGTCCTGGCTGCCGTATCCGCGTGCCGCCGGGATACGGCCGTGCAGTTGCGAACGGTAGCCGCGCAGGGAGTCCATGCCGCCGTCCTCGTCGTCGTCCTCGCCGAGCCGTCCCACCGGCCGGCCGTCGAGCAGGGACGCCGACCAGCGCAGAATCTCCTCCGTGCTGCGGTAGTTGAGGCGGAGCCGGGAGGTGCGTCCCCGGACGTTGACGCCCAGCGAGCGCAAGGAGACGCGGGAGTCGTAGATGCGCTGATGCGGGTCGCCGACCAGGAACATGTCGTCGGCCCGGTCGGCGACGCAGGCGCGCAGCACCCGCCACTGGGCAGGATGGAGGTCCTGTGCCTCGTCCACGACGACATGGCGGTAGCGCGGCGGACTGTCGGCGAGGACGCGCGCCGCCTGGTCGCAGAGCTGCGTGTACGTCGCCGAGTCGCGTGAGGCGAGGTCCGCCGTGAACCGCTCCATCACCCTCCACAGTCTGGCCCGTTGCACCCGGCCGACCTGGGTGCCGCGTCCGCGCCGTACGCAGCGCAGGTACTCCTCCGGCGTGCGCAGCCCCTGTGCCAGGACGACGTTGCGGAACTCCTGGGACAGGAACTGCTCCGTCCAGGGCAGTTCCTCACGTGCGGCGGCGCGGGTCCAGGCGCTCTTCTCGGCGGCGGCCGACAGGGGCTTCGGCGAACTGCCCCGCGCCTCCCGGACGACCCGGGCGGCGAGGGAGTCGACCGTCGTGACGTCGACGCGGTCCAGCAGGCGGGCGTCGGCGTCCCCGAGCAGGAGCGCCAGACTGTCCCGCAGGGTGGCCGCCATGGCGTTGGTGAAGGTGGTGAGCAGGATCCGCTCGCCCTCGCGGCCGGTGCGCAGCAGGTGCCGTACGCGGTGCAGGGCGACCACCGTCTTGCCGGTGCCGGGGCCGCCGGTGACCTGGGCGGGGCCGTTGAAACCCGGGTGGTAGGCGTGGCGGCGCTGGGCGGGGTGAAGGAAGATCCGCCAGCGGGCGAAATCCTCGCTGAGGATGCGTTCCAGTTCGCCGGGGCCCGTCACCTCCACGATGCGGTCGGGCGTGTTGAGGATCGCCTCGGCGAGCGTGACCGCCGGCCGTTCCTCCGCCGTGCGCACCGTCTGGCCCCGCGGGGCGATCAACTGCTCCCAGACGTCCTCGGCGGATTCGCCCTGCGCCAGGAACCACAGCACCTCGTACTGGTCGGCGGGCATCATCGGCGGCGCCATGACCGTCAGGTCGTCGGCCGTGACACAGACGCGGGCCAGCCTCAGCACCTGGTCGTCGATGCCGAGGTCACGCAGAACGGTGTCGGAGTGCCCCTCGAAGAGACGGGTGGGAGTGGTGTCCGCCTTGGTCTCGAAGTACGTCTCCATCTGCTCGAGGGCCTCGACGTTGCGCACCTCCACGCCGAGGGTCGCGCTGTTGACCGAGTAGGCGCGCTTGCAGGCCCAGTTGATCGCCTCGTCGTGCGGGGCGACCCGCAGCAGCATGAACAGTTCGCTGCCGTCGTCGGGGGCGAGCAGGACACCCCGGTAGAACTTGGTGATGCGTATCGTGCGGATCCGGGGATCGCGTGCCCGCTCGAGCTTCTCCAGGTGCATGCCCTTGCTCGCGTGAAGCTGGGGGACGGTCATGCCGCGGAACATCTGGATCGCGTCGCCGACCTCCTTCTGGACCGGCCGCTGCAGCGAGATGAGGTCCCCGACGAAGTCGTCGGAGAGAGCGAGTCGGGGCATCGGCGTCCTCGGTGACGGGCGGGCGGAGGTCGGGACCAGCCTAGAGACTTCCGGAGCCCGGAGCGACGAAGCAGCCCATGTTCATGATGTGAACTGAGTCAATATATCCGGTCCGCCCGTCTGTACGGCACCGTCCGCGAACGCCACCGCCAGGTCCGACTCGATGCCGGCCGCGCACGCGCGGAGCGCCGGGAGAAGGGTGGTCCTGGTGTGTTCGGGCGGTTCGGGGCCCGCGTGCAGGGCGATGTTCACGGCGCCGACGGCCCGGCCGGTGCGGTCCCTGACCGGTACCGCGAGGGAGCGTAGGCCCGCTTCCAACTCCTGCTCGACCAGGGCGTGTTCCTCGCGGGCGATCCGGTTCAGCTCGGCGTGGAGTGCGGCGGGTGAGGTGAGTGTGCGCGGGGTCAGGGCCCGCGGGTGCGAGGCCGCGATGCGGGTCCGGCGGTCCGGCTCCGGGAGGTCGGCCAGGAGGACCCGGCCCATGGAGGTGGCGTACGCGGGCAGGCGGGTGCCGGGTGTGATGCGGGCGCTGGTGATCTGCTGGGCGGCCGCCCGGGCCACGTAGTGGACCTCGGTGCCGTCGAGGACCGCCAGGGACGCCGACTCCCTCACCCGTCCGGCCAGTTCGGTCAGATGGGGCTGGGCGATGTCGGCGAGGGTGAGGGTGGAGAGCCGTGTGTAGCCGAGTTCCAGGACGTGCGGGGACGGCAGGAAACGGCGGTCCAGCTGGTCCACGTAACCCAGTTCGCGGAGGGTCAGGAGGTTGCGGCGGGTGCTCGGGTACGAGAGTCCGGCGGCCTCGGCCGCCTCCGCGAGGGTGAGTCCGCCGCGCCGGCGGCCGAGTGCGGTCAGGACGGCGAGGCCCCGGGCCAGAGCCTGGAGGAAGGACGGGCCCAGTTCCGGTTTGGCGTCGGCGTAGGCGGGGGTGGTGGGGGATGCGGTCGCCGCCGTCGAGGTGTCGTGCAGAGCGTCCGCGACGCGGGCCGCCTCCTCCGTCATCGTGGCCAGCACGTGGGCGCGCAGTTCCTCGCCGCTGTGGCGGCTGGTGTGCGCGAGCACGCTGATCGCGCAGACGGGGCGGCCGTCGGGGTCGCGTACCGGGACCGCCACCGCGACCAGGCCGGGGGCGACCAGCTGGTCGTCCAGCGCCCAGCCGTCCGCGCCGGCCGCCGACGTCCAGGCGGCGAATGCGGCCTCCGTCCGCTCGGCGAGGGGAGGGGTGCGGCGCGCGGGGACGGCCGGGAAGGTCTCGTCCAGGGGGTCGGCGGCGCGGCGGGCCCGCCAGGCGTCGTACGTGTCCGGACTCCAGCCGGCGGCGAGTACGGCGCCGGCCGCGCAGCGTTCGGCGGGCAGCAGGTCGCCCACCCGGAACCCCAGCGGGATCACCCGGCCGGGCGGAACGGCCTTGCCCACGATGCGCGCGTCGCAGCCGTCGAGGACGATCGCCGAGACCGATTCGTCCAGGGTGCGGGCCAGCCGGTCGAGGCTCGGCCGCAGCGCGCGCGACATGCCGCTCGCGTGCAGATAGGCGTTGCCGAACTCCATCAGGCGCGGTGCCGGTACGAGGTCGCGTCCCGCGGCGCGCAGATGGCCGAGGTGGGTCAGGGTCGCGGTGATCCGGTCGACGGTCGAACGCGCCAGACCGGTCGCGCGGGCAAGGTCGCCCGGGCGTACGGGGTGGGGCGCCTCGGACACGAGCCGCAGCACGGCGAGCCCGCGCTCGAGCGGACCCGCGGCTTCCGTCGACGCCCCCGAATCGCCCGGCGCCATCGCGCTTCCTCCTGTGTGTCGGCTCCCCGGCGCATACGGCCGTACCCGTCTCCGGAAGAACGCTACCGGCCATTGACAGCGTCCCGGCGATCGCACACACTCGGCGCACTCGGTCAATGAAAGTAAGTTCACTCAGCGAAAAATGGTAGCCCGGTGCGGTACGGGACGCCTCCCGCCGGCCGTCCCTTCCGATGAGGACTCGTATGAGCAGTTCCGCCCAGAGCCGCTGGGATCTCACGGTGCCGTGCACCCGGCTCCCGGCACCGGTACGGTCGAAACTGTTCCTCATCGAGGGCGTCGCGCTCGCGGTGGTGCTCGTCGCGGTCGCCCCGGTGACGACCTGGCCCGCGCTCGGCGCGCTGAGCCCGGTGGCCATCGGCGTGGGCGCGGTCATCGCGATCCTGGGCACCGTGACCGGGGCGAGCACCGACCCGGCCAGCCCCACGCCCCTGCCCGCCGAGGCCTGAGCCCGCACCCGCACCCCTCTCTCCAGGAGCACCCCGTGTCCCTCTCCCGAGGACTGATCATCAACGGCCAGGAGGTCCCCGCCTCCTCGGGCCGCACCGCGACCGACATCAACCCCTGGACCGGCGCCGTCTGCGCGGAGGTCGCCGCGGGCACCCCCGACGACGTACGCCGTGCCGTGGACGCCGCCGACGCCGCGTTCGAGACGTGGGCCGCGACCAGGCCGGCCGAGCGCCGCCGGATCTTCCTGCGCGCCGCGCGGCTGATGGCCGACCGCGCCGACGAGGTCGTACGGTTGATGGCCGCGGAGGTGGGCGGCGTCGCCCCCTGGGCCGGATTCAACGCCCACCTGGCCGCCGACATCCTGCTGGAGGCGGCGGCCGAGGTCAGCCGCCCGACCGGCCAGGTCCTCGCCACCGACGCCGACGGCGTCCACTCCACGCAGGTGCGCGTGCCCAAGGGGGTGATCGCCGCGATCTCGCCGTGGAACGCGCCCGTCATCCTCGGCGTCCGCGCGGTGGCCCTGCCGATCGCCATGGGCAACACCGTGGTCATGAAGCCCAGCGAGGACGCGCCGATCGCCTGCGGTCTGCTCATCTCGGACGTCCTGCACGAGGCCGGACTGCCCGCGGGCGTGCTCAACGTCGTCACCAACGACCGCGCCGACGCGGCCGACGTGGTCTCCGCGCTGATCGCCGACCCCCGGGTGCGGATGGTCAACTTCACCGGCTCCACGGAGACCGGCCGCACCATCGGCGTCCAGGCGGCCCAGCACCTCAAGCCCGCCGTTCTCGAACTCGGCGGCAAGAACCCCCTGCTGGTACTCGAGGACGCGGACGTCGACTACGCGGTGGACGCCGCGGTCTTCGGCTCCTTTATGAACGCGGGCCAGATCTGCATGTGCGTGGACCGGGTCGTCGTCCACCGGTCGCTCGCCGACGAGTTCACCGCCAAGTTCGCCGCCCGCGTGCGCGCACTGCCCTGCGGGGACCCGAGCGACCCGGGCACGGCGATGGGCCCGGTCGTGAACGAGGCCGCCGCCCGCAGGGTCGCCGCCCTCATCACGGACGCGGTCGCCCAGGGCGCAGAACTCGTCGCGGGCACCGGCGAGATCGAGGAACCGGGCACCCTGATCCGCCCGGTCGTCCTCACCGGGGTCACCAAGGACATGAAGATCTATTACGACGAGGTCTTCGGCCCCGCCACCGTCGTCCACGTCGTCGACAGCACCGACGAGGCCGTCGCGCTCGCCAACGACACCCCGTACGGGCTCACCGCGGGCGTCATCACCGAGAACCTGGCCCACGGCCTGGAGGCCGCCGGCCGGCTGCGCACCGGCATCGTCCATGTCAACGACCAGTCCATCGCCGACGAACCCCAAGCCCCCTTCGGCGGCGTGAAGAGCTCCGGCTACGGCCGCTTCGGCGGACAGTCCGGCGCCGAGGCCTTCACCGACATCCGCTGGGTCACGGCCCAGGCCAGGGGACACGCCCGCTTCCCGATCTGACGGCGGGCACCCGGCCGTGGAAGCCGGGCCGAGTCGTTTCGTGACGCGCCCCGCGACCTCGAGGACGGGCCGCGACACGATCACCCGGAGAGCGTGCGGCATGGCACGCTCGTTCGGCACCAACAAATGCGTCGAGCTTCGAACACGTGACGCCTACCCTTGCCGCATGGGCCACGCCAAGACCTCCTTCGTCTGCCTGCCCTGTCGGGCTTCGTACAAGCAGCCCTACGACAGGGACCGGCCGCACAGGGTGTGTCCGCGTTGCGCGGAACCGCTGATCCACGTGGGGTCGGCGTTCGCACCGCCTTCGCGGCGGGACACCGAGGGGTGGAGGGTGCTGTCCGTGCTGCTGCACGCGGGCGTCCGCTTCCACAAGAGCTGTTGCGGCGGGCCCGGACACCGGCCGCGCACGCTGAGGGAGGTGCGAGAGCGGATGGCGTACGCCCGTCGTACCGGCGAGCCCTTCGCCAGGGCGCTCGTTCGCTACGAAGTGCCGTGACGGCAATGCTGAGTTAACTCCGGTCGGCTGGCAGTCGCGTTCAGGGCGCGGCAGTCACCGCCGGTCGCCGCGGTCCGATCGGCGCGCCCCACAGGTAACTTGATCGACATGGCCACTCAGATCATCACGCTGATCGGCGTTCTCGTCGGTGCCCTGACCTCCTTCCTCGCCACGGCGGCCGCCGAACGGGCCAAGTTCCGGCGGGAGATGACCACGCGCTGGGACGAGCGGAAGCTCGACACGTACATCGAGTACGTGTCCTGCATCAAGGAGATCCAGCGGGCCGCCATGGAGGCCGGGCGGGCACGGGACCAGGACAAAGCCGCTTCCGGCGCGCTCGCGGAGATGGAGAGCAGCGAGAACCGGAGGTCGATCCTCTTCGAGGCGTTCGTCCTGCTGAGCGACGAACGGGCGGCCACCGCCGCGCACGCCGTCAACCAGCGCACCTGGGACCTGCTCAGGGCGGCGCGTGACGAGTCGAGTGGCGTCGACGCCCTCCGCGCCGTCCCTCTGGTGGAGACGCTGAACGTCCTGCACGAGGCGGCGCGGTCGGATCTGGCGATAGCCCGCGGATAGCCGCGTGCGGGCGGGTCCGGACCGGCCCGCACGCGGCCTGCGGTCAGCTCTTGAGCGCCGTCGCGAACATGCCCGCCTCGTACGAGCCGCCCTTGCGCCGGGTGATCACCGCGAGGCGGTTCGCCGCGTTGATGAGGGCGACCAGGGTGACCAGTGCCGCGGTCTGGTCGTCGTCGTAGTGCTTGCGGACCAGGGCCCAGGTCTCGTCGGAGACACCGTGCGAGGCGTCGGCGAGGCGGGTGCCCTCCTCGGTGAGGGCCAGGGCCGCCTGCTCGGCCTCCGTGAACACGGTCGACTCGCGCCACGCGGCGACCAGGTGCAGCCGGACCGCGCTCTCACCGGCCGCCGCGGCCTCCTTGACGTGCATGTCGATGCAGTGGCCGCAGCCGTTGATCTGGCTGGCGCGCAGTGAGACCAGCTCCTGGGTCGCCTTCGGCAGCGGCGAGTCCTGGATCACCAGGGCCGCTCCGGCGAACCGCTTGGCGAACCGGGTGGCGAGCTCGTTCTCGAACAGGTCGAATCGGATGTCCATCGCTGTGTCCTCGCTCGTGTCGGTGCGTGGGGTCGGCCATGAGATGCCGGCGGCCCGCCGCCTGTGACGGGGGAGGAATGTGACGTGTGCCACCGTTCACGGGTGTCACAGCTGCGGGCGGCCCGGCGTCTTGTGCGCGGGGGACCGACCGACGTACGAGCGACGGGAGCAGCCGGTGAACAGCGAGCGCGCAGAGCGGACGGACACGGCGACCGAGGTGTTCGTCACCCACCGGAACCTGCTGTTCACCGTCGCCTACGAGATGCTCGGCTCGGCCGCCGACGCCGAGGACGTCCTCCAGGAGACCTGGCTGCGGTGGGCCGGCGTCGACCTCGACGCGGTGCGCGACCGGCGCGCCTACCTCGTGCGGATCACCACGCGGCAGGCGCTGACCCGGCTGCGTACGCTCGGCCGCCGCAAGGAGTCCTACGTCGGCTCCTGGCTCCCCGAGCCGCTGCTCACCGCACCCGACGTCGCCGAGGACGTCGAGCTGGCCGACAGCGTCTCGATGGCGATGCTGCTGGTGATGGAGACGCTCGCCCCCACCGAACGGGCCGTGTTCGTCCTGCGCGAGGTGTTCGACGTCGGGTACGACGAGATCGCCGAGGCCGTCGACAAGAGCCCGGCCGCGGTCCGCCAGATAGCCCACCGGGCGCGGGCCCATGTCGCCGCGCGCAGGCCGCGCGGGGCCGTCTCGTCCGCCGAGACACGGGACGCCCTCGACGCCTTCCGGCGGGCGGTCGAGACGGGTGATGTCCAGGGCCTGCTCGACGTCCTCGCACCGGATGTCGTCCTCCTCGGCGACGGCGGCGGCATCAAGCAGGCCGTCCTGAACCCCGTCGTCGGGGCCGACAAGGTGGCCCGCCTGATGTACGGAGGCCTGGGCAAGCTCACCGCCGAGGTGTCGCTGCGGCCGGCGGAGGTCAACGGCCACCCCGCGCTGATCATCCGGCTCGACGGAGCGCTCGACACCGTCCTCGCGGTGCGCTTCGACGACGGCCTCATCAGCGGCCTGTACGCCGTCCGCAACCCCGAGAAGCTGTCCCACATGGCGGACGAGACCGCGCTGCGGCGCTGAGCGCTCCCGCTCCGCGGCGTATCGGCGCACCCGTCTCAACTGCGGTCATCCGCGACGCCGTATCACTTGACCGTCGCACACCTACCGCACATCGACGCACCGGTGTACGGTCTCGGGCCGACGGGCTTTGGGAGCGCTCCCATCGCGACTCGGGTACGGCTCCCACCGCGCACGGACCCCTCCCCACCGTGCTCCCGTCGCACCGTTCCACCCGCCTCGCACCAGTTCGCACCGAACATGTCCGCATCGCACGAGGAGGAACGCTTTGAAACGCCTCTTGGCCCTACTGGCGACCTGCGCGACGGTCCTGGGCCTCACCGCACTGACCGCTCCCCAGGCGGTGGCGGCAGTCGGCTGCAGAGTCGACTACACGGTCACCAGCCAATGGCAGGGCGGCTTCCAGGGCGGGGTCAAGGTCACCAACCTGGGTGCCCCCGTCACCGGGTGGACGCTCGAGTTCGCCCTCCCGGACGCCGGACAGCGGATCGTCCAGGGCTGGAACGCCACCTGGTCGCAGTCCGGGTCCACGGTCACCGCCGCCGACGCCGGCTGGAACCGCACGCTGGCCACCGGCGCGACCGTCGACCTGGGCTTCACCGGCACCTTCACCGGCGCCAACCCGCAGCCCGCCGCGTTCACGCTCAACGGCGTCGCCTGTACCGGGTCCACCGAGGAACCCCCGCCCACCTCGGACGACGACACCCCCGTCGACATCAACGGACAGCTGCACGTCTGCGGCGTCAACCTCTGCAACCAGCACGACCGTCCCATCCAGCTGCGCGGTATGAGCACCCACGGCATCCAGTGGTTCAGCCAGTGCTACAACACCGCCTCCCTGGACGCGCTCGCGAACGACTGGCGGTCGGATCTGCTGCGCATCTCCATGTACGTGCAGGAGGACGGCTACGAGACCGATCCCGCGGGCTTCACCAGCCGCGTGAACGGCCTCGTCGACATGGCCGAGGCCCGCGGCATGTACGCCGTGATCGACTTCCACACCCTCACGCCGGGCGACCCCAACTTCAACCTCGCCCGCGCGAAGACCTTCTTCGCGTCCGTCGCCGCCCGCAACGCCGGCAGGAACAACGTGATCTACGAGATCGCCAACGAGCCCAACGGGGTGAGCTGGGCGGGCATCAAGAGCTACGCCGAGCAGGTCATCCCGGTGATCCGGGCCGCCGACCCGGACGCCGTCGTCATCGTCGGCACCCGAGGCTGGTCCTCGCTCGGAGTCTCGGACGGCTCCAACGAGAACGAGGTCGTCGACAACCCCGTCAACGCCTCCAACATCATGTACGCCTTCCACTTCTACGCGGCGAGCCACAAGGACACCTACCGCGCCACGCTCAGCCGGGCCGCCTCCCGACTTCCGCTGTTCGTCTCCGAGTTCGGCACGGTGAGCGCCACCGGCGGGGGAGCGGTGGACCGGGCGAGCAGCATCGCCTGGCTGGATCTGCTGGACCAGTTGAAGATCAGCTACGCCAACTGGACCTTCTCCGACGCCGACGAGGGCAGCGCCGCGTTCCGGCCCGGCACCTGCGAGGGCTCCGACTACAGCGGCAGCGGTGTGCTGACCGAGTCCGGCGCGCTGCTCAAGAGCCGGATCAGCACGTCCGACAACTTCCCCACGAGCTGACCCTCGTCCCGTCTCGACTGGGAGCGCTCCCAACCCCGTACGCCGGAGCGCTCCCCCTACCCCGGAGGCACAAGTGCGCGCTCTCCTCGCACGATTACCGCGTCGCCCCTGGACGGCGGCCCTCACGGCGGCCGTGCTGTCCGCGTCCGCTCTCTTCGCCCTCCCCGCCGGCGGTGCGGAGGCCGGCTGCCGGGTCGACTACACCGTGAACAAGTGGTCCGGCGGCTACACCGCGCAGATCAAGGTCACCAATCTCGGTCCCGCACTCGACAGTTGGCGGCTGGCCTGGACGTACGCCGGTGACCAGCAGGTGACTTCGGCGTGGAACGCGACCGTCACCCAGACCGGCCGGTCCGTCGTCGCCGCCGGTCTCGGCTGGAACGGAGCGCTGGCCACGGGAGGTTCGGCCGAGTTCGGTCTGCAGGGGACCTGGCGTTCGGCCGACCCCGACCCGAGCGACTTCGCCGTCAACGGCGTGTCCTGCGGGGGTGACGGCACCACACCCCCGACCACCCCGCCGCCCACCACCCCGCCACCCGGCGCGGACTGCGGCAGCGCCGCCCTCTGCTCGGACTTCGAGGACCAGACCGGTACCACCCCGTCCGGCGACTGGAGTTTCACCGCGCCCGACTGCCAGGGCACCGGCACGGCCGCCGTGGACACCGTCGTGGCGCACAGCGGCAGCCGGTCGCTGCGCGTCGACGGCCGGGCCGGCTACTGCAACCACGCCTTCGTCGCCGCCACCGCCGACCTCTCCTCGGTCGGCCCGGTGATGTACGTACGTATGTGGGTACGGCACACCACGGGACTCCCCGCCGCTCACGTCACCTTCGTGTCCTTCCCCGACTCCTCGCAGAGCGGGCGGAGCCTGCGCGTGGGCGGCCAGAACGGCGCGCTGCAGTGGAACAGGGAGAGCGACGACGCCACCCTGCCGGCGCAGAGCCCGGCCGGCGTGGCGCTCAGCAGACCGCTGCCGACGGACAGCTGGCAGTGCCTGCGGTTCGCGATCGACACGACGGCCCCCGGGCTCGACACCTGGCTCGACGACGAGTTGATACCGGGGCTGCACGCCGACGGTGTGCCGACGCAGGACGTCGACCAGCAGTGGCTCGTCCGCACCACCCCGCCCCGCCCCACCGCCCTGCGCTTCGGCTGGGAGAGCTACGGCACCGGCGACGACACCCTGTGGTTCGACGACGTGGCCGTGGGCTCCGGTCCCATCGGCTGCTGACAGCCCGCCGGCCGGGACCCCGGCCGGCTCCCGTCCCGGCGTCCCGCCCGGAACACGGCCGGACGCCGGGACGGGCGGCCGTGTTCCGGGCGAGCCCCGTTCAGGACGAGCCGTGAGGGGCGGATCTCTCGAGCTCGCCGGCGAGCGTCTCCGCGTCGTACGGCCCGGTGTGCCGCCGGTCGCCGACGAAGAAGGTCGGTGTGCCGCGGGCGCCACTGGCCTCGGCGCCGGCCGCGTCGGCCCGTACCCGCTCGGCGGTCTCCTCGGCGTCGATGTCCTCGAGGAAGCGCTCCACGTCGAGTCCGATCTCGATGGCGTACGCGGCGATGTCCTCGAACTCCAGCCGGTCCTGGTGCTCGTACAGCAGGTCGTGCATCTGCCAGAAGCGCCCCTGCGCGCCGGCGGCCACGGCCGCCCGTGCGGTGAGCACGGCATGCGGGTGGACATCGGGGAGCGGCAGATGCCGGAAGACGTAACGGAACCGGTCGCCGAAGCGCTCCCGCAGTTCCTTGGTGACCCCGGTGGCGCGGGCGCAGTAGGGGCATTCGAAGTCGCCGTACTCGACCAGGGTGAGGGGCGCGTCCACGGGGCCGGCGATGTGGTCCGTGGCCGGGTCGACCGGACGGGCGAGGGTACGGGGCAGATCGGCGTCCGTCTCGCCGCGCAGGACGGCGGCGAGGTGGAACGCGAGCCACCCCAGGGCGGTGGCGAGCACGGCGGCCAGCAGGACACCGACGACCGCCTGGTCGCGCAGGACCGGGTCGTCGAAGGCGAGACCGGCGATCAGCAGGGAGACGGTGAAGCCGATGCCGGACAGCACGGCACCGCCCACCACGTGTCCCGGGCCCACCCCCTGGGGGAGCTTTCCGAGGCGGAGGCGGGTACCGAGCAGGGCTCCGCCCCACACGCCCAGGAGTTTTCCGGCCACGAGCCCGGCGACGACGGCCCAGGTGAGCCGGGAGGACAGGGCGTTTCCCAGGATGCCCCCGCGCAGGTCGATACCGGCGTTGGCCAGAGCGAACAGCGGAACGACCACATAGCTCGCCCAGGGGTGCAGCATCAGCTGCAGCCGCTCGTTGACCGAGACCGCCCGTTGCAGCCCCACGCGTGCCGACAGCCCCACATCGGCGCGGGGCGACTGGCGGAAGGCGCGGGCGAGCCGGGTGGCGCGGTCCACCGCCTCGGGCGCGGGGGGATGGGCGGGGATGAGGAGACCGCCGAGCATGCCGGCGATGGAGGCGTGGGCACCGGACGCGAGGGTGGCGAGCCACAGCGCGAGAACGACGAGGAGGTACGGTGCCGCGCGCCAGGCACCCAGCGGGCTCAGCCCGGCGAGGACCGCACCGAGGGCGAGTGCCATCAGCAGGGGCGGCAGGCGGACCGTGTCCGAGTAGACCAGGCCGATCACGCTGACCGCCACGATGTCGTCGATGACGGTCACGGCCAGCAGGAAGACCCGCAGCTGGGTGACGAACCGGGGCCCCACCACGGCGAGCGCCCCGAGCATGAAGGCCGTGTCGGTGCCGATGACCGTGCCCCAGCCGCCGCCCGCCTCGCCCCAGGGAGCGATTGCCAGGTAGAGCAGCACCGGAACGACCATGCCGCCGATACCGGCCGCGGCCGGGAGCAGCACGCGGCGGCGGCCGGCCAGCGAGCCGACCGAGGACTCGTAGCGGACCTCCAGGCCGACAACGAAGAAGAAGAGGGCCATCAGGCCGTCGCTCACCCAGTGCCCCAGGTCCATGGAGAGTCCCGCGTCGCCGAGCGACACGGACGCCTCGGTCGCCCAGAGTGACTCGTACCCCCCGGACCAGGGTGAGTTCGCCCACCCCAGGGCCACCACGACAGCCGCCAGGAGCAGCCCGGCGCTGCCCGCTTCGGTGGTCAGATAGGTGCGTACCGGATCGGCGAGCTGAGCCGCCAGCGAACGCCGCCGGGCCCGGGTCTGGGAGGGCGGGGCGCTCTCCGCGCGTGTCACGGGTGTCCCCCTTCCTGGCCGCCTGTTCCGCCCGGGCCGGGGCTTCTCAGCGGGAGAACGCGCCGGAGGCGGGTCGCGCGGTCCCGCCGGGGAGCGACGCGCCGGGGGCCGGGGAGATCACGGCGGTCAGGGACCCGCGCGGTGTGCGGTGCATGGATGCCCTTCCCGTCTCTCCTCACCCGATCGTCGCGTTCCGACGGCCGCCAGGCATCCGGAGTGACCGGCTGTTGCGCCGTTCGGCTCACGGGGGACCGGACGCGGCCCGTGCGGGGACGGAGCGCGGCTCAGCCGCCGGGCCAGGCCAGGGCGGCCACCGTCAGCGCGGCGATTCCGGTGTCCAGGGTCGGCTGGACGACGGGCGCGAAGCCGGCGCTGTGGTTGACCGGGATGTCCTCGGAGACGGTCCCGTTCCTCACGGCCTCGGCGTAGCGCTCCGGGTCGGTGCCGCCGATCGCCCAGTAGGTGAACGCCGCCCCGAAGGCCCGGGGGATCTCGCTCATGTCCTCGCTGGCGGTCTGTGGTTCGACGGTGTGCGCGTTCGCACGGCCAGGAAGGCGGCGGACGCCCTGCGGGACCGCGGCCACGAGGTGACGGAGGGCATCGGCGGCACGCCTGAGCCGGGGGAGCGGTCACCAGGCGGCGGCCAGGCGCCGCCGCAGCTCCTCCTCCGAGACGTCCTCCAGGTGGGTCAGAAAGACCCATATGTGGCCCGAGGGATCCTTGAGGACGACGGTGCGGTCGCCGTGGAACATGTCGGTCGGCGGCTGGAGGATCTCGGCGCCGGCCGCCTCCGCGCGCTGCGCCAGGCCGTCGACGTCCGGCACGAAGACGTGCAGGGTGACGGAGGTGCCCCCGCCGAGCGTGGCCGGGGCGGCGAAGGAGCCGGTCTCCGCCTCGTCCGTGCTCGCGTCGCCCAGCATCAGCACCGACCGCCCGACGGTGATCTCGGCGTGCAGGATCCCGCCGTTCGGGGCGTCGACCCTGAAGTCCTCACGGGCGCCGAAGGCCCGACGGTAGAAGTCGATCGCCGCGGCGGCGTCGTCGACCATGATGTGCGGGACGACGGCGTAGCGGTAACGGTCGGGGATCTCCACGCCGTCCGTGCCGGATGTGCGCTCGGCCATGACGAACCTCCTCGAAGAACGCCGCAGGCCGGTTCCCGCGGCTGCGAGCGAACGTAGAAGCTCAAGTCCGGTTCAGGTCAAGCGCGTGGCCCACGCGGTCCACCTCGGATCCGACCCGCGCAGCACCGAGTTCGGCCCAGGTGGGCCGTCCGGTCGTCCGGAATCAACGCGTACGGGCGCCGAGGGCCGGCGCACGATGTCCGGTTCTCGCCCTTACACGTTAAATGTGTGGACCGGCACCCTTGTCCGACGGGACACTTCCGAGTTCCGACCTCGGGGAGTGCGATGGCGACCACAGATGAACAGCGGCCGGTGCCCGGCGGGGGCGCGGTCGCCCTCGCGCTGCGGCTCTACGGCCGTGAACTGATCCGCTTACGGCTGCTGGCCCTGCCCGCGCTGCTGCTCCCGGCCGTGGGCAACATCGGCATCCGCTACGTCGCCCCGCTGCTCGTCGCCAAACTGGCAGGGCAGGCCGCCGCCGACGGCGGCCTCACCCTCGCCCCCGCACTGCCGTACGTCCTCGGCTTCGGCGCGGTGCTGCTGCTCGCCGAGGTCGTCTGGCGGATCGGACAGCACTGTCTGAACCGGGTGGGCGCCCTCGGAACCGAGCACCTGTACGTGCTCGGCATGGACGAACTCCTCGCCAAGGACGCCTCGTTCTTCCACGACAACTTCGCCGGCTCCCTCACCAAACGGGTGCTCAGCTTCGGCCGGCGCTTCGAGGACTTCGTCGACACGGTGACGTACCGGATCGTGGGCAGCCTCGTGCCACTGGTGTTCGGTGCCGTCGTGCTCTGGCACTACGAACCCCTGCTCGTCGCCGGCCTCCTGCTGATGATCGTACTGACGGCGGCGGGGGCCACGCCCCTGATCCGCCGCCGTCAGGCGCTCGTCCACGCCCGGGAGGCCGCGGTCGCCCGGGTCTCCGGCCATGTCGCCGACAGCCTCGTGAACATGGAGACCATCCGGGCGTTCGCGGCCGAGCGGCGGGAGGCCGGCGAACACCGCAGCCGGGTCGCCGAGTCCCGCCGCCTGACGCTGAAATCGTGGGACTACGGCAATCTGCGCGTCGACACCCTGGTCGCCCCCATGTCCGTACTGACCAACGTACTGGGCCTGTTGGTCGCCATCGCCTTCGGCGGGCCCGGCCAGGGAGTGGAGGAGATCGTCGTCGCCTTCACCTACTACTCCAACGCCACTCAGATCATGTTCGAGTTCAACCAGATCTACCGGCGTCTGGAGAGCTCGACGACCGAGGCCGCACAGTTCACCGAACTGCTGCGGGACCCGCCCACCGTCCTGGACCCGGCCGAACCCGAACCGCTCGCTCCGCGCGACACCGGCATCCGCTTCGAGGCCGTCACCTTCGCCCACGAGGGCGCGAAACCGATCTTCGAGGGCCTCGACCTGGACGTCCCCGGCGGCGCCCGGATCGGCCTGGTCGGCAGGTCCGGCGGCGGCAAGACCACCCTCACCCGGCTCCTGCTGCGGATGTCCGACATCGACGACGGCCGCCTGCTGATCGGCGGCCAGGACATCCGCCGGCTGCGCCAGACCGATCTGCGCTCACTGATCGCCTACGTGCCCCAGGACCCGGCGATGTTCCACCGCAGCCTGCGGGACAACATCGCCTTCGCCCGCCCCGGCGCCACCGATGCGGAGATCCACGCGGCGGCCGCGGCAGCCCATGTCACGGAGTTCGCCGACCAGCTCCCCGAAGGCTTCGACACCCTGGTGGGGGAGCGGGGCGTGAAACTCTCCGGCGGCCAGCGCCAACGCGTCGCCCTGGCCCGCGCGGTCCTGCGCGACGCCCCGATCCTGCTCCTCGACGAGGCGACCAGCGCACTCGACTCCGAGAGCGAGATCCTCGTCCAGGACGCCCTGTGGCGGCTGATGGACGGCCGCACCGCCGTGGTCGTCGCCCACCGTCTGAGCACCGTCGCCGGCATGGACCGCCTCGTCGTCCTCGACCGCGGCAGCATCGTCGAGCAGGGCACCCACACCGAACTCCTCGAAGCGAACGGCGCCTACGCCAAACTCTGGCACCACCAGTCCGGCGGCTTCCTCACGGACCCCGCCGCACCCCCGGACGCGTGAGCGCGCGGGGGAGGCATGCCGCCACCCCGCGTTCCGGGCAGGGCCCCTGAGCGAGCCGACGGCCACGCACGCCAGTACGCTCCTGCCGCGCTCGCAGGGCTGACGGCCCCGTGGGGTGCCCCGCCCTGGTCGGCCGCAGCCACGAGGACATGGTGAAAGCCCGCGAGGACCGGGAGGCATCCTCCGGCCGTTTCGGCGTCATCAGGGACTTTCCCGGCGGCCCCCTGCCCGCACCGGCCCTGCCGAACGCCGTCATCGCACCGCGCCGGAACCCACCGACCCGTTGCCCCTCCTTGCGAAAAGCACACCATGAGCGAGCGCCCTCCACCACCACGGTCGTCGAGCGTACGGACGCCGGTAGCCGGTACGAGATCCTGGTCGACGGCCGGCGCGCCGGTCTGACCGCCTACCGTGACCTGGGCGTGCAGCGAGTCTTCTTCCATACGGAGATCGACGACGCCTTCGCCGGCCAGGGGCTGGCGCACGATGAGTTCGCGGACATCACGGACCCGGTCACACCCGATGTCCTGCGGTGGCTGAAGACGCAGCTCGGCTGAGTGGTCCTGCCGGCGGACGGCTGCCGGGCGGTTGGTGGACTGCGGACCCGGCGGCTTCGGATCGCGCCGGGACGGCCTGGTCGGTCCGGGGTGCTATGGGCGGTCAACTGCCGCCTGTGACATAAGAGTCGCGGTACGCCGCCCGTCACTGGGCCCGCGGGCCCTCCGTATGGGGATGCCGATCCAGTTCGTGACGTGGTGCCGGCCGATACGGCGTGGTGATGGGCCGGATCGGCCTCAGGTCGTTCGCGGTGTTCGCCCACCTATCCAGTACCTGAGCGGCGAGCGTCGTCCAGGACGTCACGCAGTGCCCAGTAGGCGGGTTTCGCCTCGTACGTCGCGTCCCAGGGAAGAGCGTTTCCCGGACTCGGGGGATAGTCGCGCAGGTCAGCCGTGGAGCCGTACTTGTCGGTGAAACCCCAGGTCGAGAACGAGGTGCAGTTGGGTTCTTCGCCGCAGACTGCGAGCTTCCCCGCCAACTGGCGGGCCTGGATGTCCTCTTCGTCCTCGTCGACCAGGACGTCCGCCTCCGAGACCCGGGCCTTCAGGCCGAGCCCGGCCAAAGCCCGGACCTTGCGTCGGAAGACCTCGGGGTCGGTACGGTCGCCGACGGCGTATTCGTGGTCCTGGAAACCGACGCCATCGATCGGAACGCCCCGCTCCTTCAACCGGATCAGCAGCGCGTAGAGGGCATCCCAGCGAGGACCGTCCTCCTCCACCCCGTACTCGTTGAGGTACAGCACCGCGTGCGGGTCGGCCTCGCGGGCAGCATGGAAGGCGATGTCGATGTACTGCTCACCCATCGCTTCGAACCACAACTGCGGCCGCACGCCCCGGTTGCCGTTGGAGTAGTCCTCGTCCTCGTCGGACATGGGCTCGTTCACCACGTCCCACTCCGCCACCTTCCCCCGGAAGTGGCCCGCTACCGCGCGTATGTGCTCCACCATGACGCGCCTGCGTTGCCCGTGCGTCATCTCGGCGCGCATCCATGCGGGCAGGGCTTCGAACCAGACGAGGGTGTGGGCGTGCACCTTCATCCTGTTGGCCTCGGCGAAGTCCACCAGGACGTCGCCTTCCGCGAACGCGAACACGCCGCGTCGAGGCTGGACGAACTGCGGCTTGAAGTCGTTCTCCGGCGTAAGCATGGAGAACTCCTCACCCGCCGTCCGGCGGTAGGCGCTGTCAGTCAGCAAGGGGCCCGCGGCCAGGGCGGTTCCCATACGGATCGGGCGTGGGAGAACCGCCGCCAGATCACGCATTGCATCGCTGGACCGGGGCACTCGCAGGCCGGGCGCGTCCACGACGGACATCCGGCCCCGTCCCAGTGAACGCGCGTGGAGATCGCTGAGGGTCCAGCCCTTCCCGCGGACTCCCGCATCCGCGCCGAACCAGATGCGGCCACTGCCGAAGACGTCCCGCGCGGGCACGGTTCCCACGACCCTGCCGTCGGCCTCCAGCACAAGCCTGTTCGCGCGGACTTCGACGGCGAGGCGGACTTCGAGCCCCAGGCCGCTCCCGAAGGTCCGGGTCATCGCAGGTCTGTCGGAGTCCCCGTCCCAGCGGTCGATCC
Source organism: Streptomyces sp. NPDC048584 (assembly GCF_043199595.1). Lineage (NCBI taxonomy): Bacteria > Bacillati > Actinomycetota > Actinomycetes > Kitasatosporales > Streptomycetaceae > Streptomyces > Streptomyces sp. NPDC048584. The sequence goes on along the minus strand of NZ_JBICWF010000016.1, from coordinate 55,548 downwards.
GGAGCCTCCCGCCGACCACGCCGATGCGCACGCCGCGCCGTTCGTAGCGCCACTCGTCGTAGATGACCGGTGTCTCACCGTACAGATGCAGGTAGGCATCAGCGTCATCCGTGCGCCGCAGGCCGGCTTCGATCCGGACATCCCCTCGGAACACCATGTGGGGACCGCGCAGGTTCACCGGGGGGTTCGGCTGTCCGCCGGTACCGTCCTGGTGTGTGATGCGCCGGTCGAGGGGTGTGACCCGCACCCCTGCGTGCGTGGGCTTCCCGCCGGCGAAGTGAGCCCAGTCCCTGCCGTTCAGGAGGTCCTCCACAGGTCCCCCCGCGGGCGTGGAGGTGCCGGCACGGTCCCCCGAGACACCAGCGACAAAGGCACACACGACCACGATGACAGCGCTCTTTCGAAACCGCATGGACAGCAGCACTCCGTATCCTCAGCCCGTCTTCCGACGGCATCGCCGCCCTCAGCCACGCCGTTGTCGAGCACCGTCCTCCCCAGCCGCGGCAGGAACGGTGCGCAACCGATCGCGCCGCCCCGCTGTGACTGATCGCCATTGTTCCAGGCGCGAGTGAGGGGCCGTCGGCCGAGGACCGTTCGGAAACGACGGCCGGAAAGCGGTCGGTACGGTCGGCGCCTACGGGCCGGTCGAACACTTCAGCCGTGAGCTCGACCTCGCCACCGAGAACCCCGCTCCGGTGCGGGAGGCCGTCGCCTCACTCACCCCAGGCTCCAGCGTGCGCGGAGGGCGGACCACGCACGTCCGGGCCGATCCGCTCAGCGGCCGTTTCCTCGTCACCGATCCGGACACCGGCGAGGAGTGCGAGGCCGACGTCCTCAAGGTGGCGTTCAGGGCTCCGCCCGCTCAGCCCTCCTACGGCCCCGTTCCTCGACGACGTGACCGGCACCAGGGTCTCCGTGCCCTCGCCGACCGCGGCACCGTTCGCGACCTCATCGACGTCCAGGCCGCATCCCGCATCCCGCATCCCGCATCCCGCCTCCAACGCCTGGGGCGAGGGCGCGGAAACAGGAACGGTCCGGGTCAGCGGGAGTTGCTCCAGCCGCCTGCGCTGGCGGAGTACGAGTCGAGCAGGTCCACCACGAAGACCAGGGTCGAGCCCGCCGGGATCAACGGCGAGGGCGACTGGTTGCCGTAGCCGAGACGCGGGGGAACGACGATCTCACGCCGACCGCCGACCCTCATCCCCCTCAACCCCCGGTCCCAGCCCTTGATGACCCTGCCGCCGCCCAGGGCGAACTTGAAGGGCTGGTCACGGTCCCAGGAGGAGTCGAACTCCTTCCCGGTCTCGAAGGTCACCCCGACGTAGTGGACCCTGACCACCGTGCCCGGCTTCACCTCGGCCCCGTCCCCGACGACCAGGTCCCGGACGGTCAGTTCGGCAGGCGCAGCACCCTCCGGGACGTCGACCTCGGGCTTCGTCAGTTCACTCATCGCAGTTCCGTCACTCTCCGTCGCAGACCCTCGTGCGGGCCGACCCGGCCCATGGGCACTCCATGCGGCAGAGGATCACGCTAACGCGCATGCCGGTCTCCGGAGCGCCGTGGATCAGTGGCCGCGCACGGCGGTCCGCAGTCGACCGCAGGTCCCTGAACGACGAGATGACCTCGGCCAAGCCGTGCCGCAGGGGCATCTCCGGCTGCCCGCCGAGCCAGGGTCCCTGAGAGGTGATCGGGCCTTGCCCCCGGGGAGTGGACACCTGTTCGTAGGCGATCGGTACCTGGTGTCCGTTCGCTGAGTGTTGTCGGCGGGTGTCACCACAGCCTGCCGCGCACAACAGCCCAGGCGGGAAGCCTGCTCGGTACGGTGCACGAAGTTCTGCGAGGTCTTCGACCGGGAGGCGTGCCCGTGTACAGTGGACGACGCCCTTGACCTGCACAAAGCGGGCAGGGAGCCGTTCTTCAGGAGTCCGACATGCTGCGCACCATGTTCAAGTCCAAGATCCACCGTGCCACCGTCACCCAGGCCGACCTGCACTACGTGGGATCCGTGACGATCGACGCCGAGCTGCTCGACGCCGCCGATCTGCTGCCCGGGGAGCTCGTGCACATCGTCGACATCACCAACGGGGCGCGGCTCGAGACGTACGTCATCGAGGGGGAGCGCGGGTCCGGAGTGATCGGGATCAACGGGGCCGCCGCGCATCTCGTCCAGCCCGGTGATCTGGTGATCATCATCAGTTACGCTCAGGTGACCGACGCCGAGGCGCGGGCGCTGGAACCCCGGGTCGTGCATGTGGACGGCGACAACCGCATCGTGGCGCTGGGGGCCGACCCGTCCGAGCCGGTGCCGGGGTCGGACCAGGAGCGCAGCCCGGGGGCCGTCGTCACGGCCTGACCGGTACCTACCGAGGCAGGAGCGTGACGTGGCCATGGGTGACATCGAGATCCGTGACGACCGGGCGGCCGGACGGCTCGAGGCGGTGGCGGACGGCGAGGTCGTCGGGCGGATCGAGTACTTCCCGCTCGACACCCCCGGGCGCGCGCTCGTGCCGGTGCACACCATCGTGGAGCCCGCGCACGAGGGCAAGGGCATCGCCGGCTCCCTGGCCCGCGAGCTGTACGCCGTCGCCGCCCGCGAGGACAGTGTCGTAGCCCCGCTCTGCCCGTACGTCGTCAGGTGGGCCGAGCGCCACCCCGACGAGGCTCCGGCGGCCGGGCCGGAGCTGATCCGGGCGGCCGAGGAGTGGCTGGCGGCCCACCCCGAGCGGTTCTGACGTCCCGTGCTCGCACTGCTGCACACCTCGCCCGTGCACGTGCCCGTCTTCGACGCGCTGCGCGACGAGCTCCGTCCCGGACTGGAGCTGCGGCACTTCGTCGACGCGGAGTTGCTGGAGCGCGCCCGCGCCGACGGGCCCGCGGCGGTGGCCGACGACGTAGGGGCGAGAGTGACCGAGGCCGTCGGCGGAGGTGCCGGCGCCGTGCTGTGCACCTGCTCGACCATCGGCGGGGTGGCGGAGGCCGCGGCCGCCCGGTCCGGTGTTCCGGTGCTGCGTGTCGACCGGCCGATGGCCGCCGAGGCGGTGGCGGCCGGGTCGCGGGTCGTCGTCCTCGCCGCCCTGGAGAGCACGCTCGCACCCACGGTGGCCTTGCTCGAGGAGGAGGCGGATCGTGCCGGACGGCCCGTCGATGTGCGGACCGTGCTGGTCGAGGGCGCGTGGGCCCGCTTCGAGGCGGACGACCCGGCGGGGTACGTACGCCGGGTCGCGGACGCCGCCGACGCGGTCACCGGCGCCGATGTGATCGTCCTCGCCCAGGCATCCATGGCCCCGGCCGAGCGGCTCACCACCGCCCGCGTACCCGTCCTGTCCAGTCCCCGCCCGGGACTCCTGGCGGCGGCCCGCCTGTGCGGGGAGGCTCTCGGCGAGGAGTAGGGCGGCCGGGACGTCTCCTCGGCATCAAGCCGGGCAGCGCTGGCACCAGCGAGTGAGGTGGGGAACGCGTTGGCGAGGGCGTTCGAGTGTGCCCGGGTTGTGTGCGACGACGTGATCCGTGCTCGTGAAGACGCCCACCAGGCCGGGCACCAGGTGCGGCCGCGGAACGGCGGACGCCCCATTGCCCGGTGGTCGCGCACCGGGGCGGGCCGCCCCGACACCCTCACCCGGGCCCCTGATCCACCGGCCGGGTGACTGGAGAGGCGGCCGTCGGGTAGGCGGGGGAGAAGTCCAGAGCCGACGTCGACCGACAGGCCGGAGGACACGCGCATGACGAACCCGTACCCGGACCCCGTCCCGCCGGGCCCCACCCCGGGACCCACGCCGGGCCCGGACCCCACCCACCCCGACCCGGAGCCCGCCCCTCCGCCGCCGGGGCCCGGCCCCGAGCCCACCCCGCAGCCCCCGGGGCCGGGACCGCGGCCACCCCAGCCAGGACCGCCCGACCCGTCACCCTCCCCGATCCCGCCCGGCCCCGACCCGGTGCCCAACCCGGAACCCGGCCCGCCCCTCAGCTGACCCCGAGGCAGACCCGAGGCAGACCCGAGCGCAGAGAGAAAGGGGCGGTGGAGGACCGTCAGGCCCGTCCACCGCCCCTTCCCTCATGCGGCCGCTACGCCGTCACCTCCGAGCGGTCCCCGCCCCACAGCGTGTGGAACGAGCCCTCGCGGTCCGTACGGCGGTACGTGTGCGCGCCGAAGAAGTCCCGCTGTCCCTGGGTGAGCGCGGCCGGCAGACGCTCCGCGCGCAGGGCGTCGTAGTAGGCGAGGGCCGCGGCGAAGCCGGGAGTCGGCACACCCTGGCGGGTCGCCGCGATCAGCACCTCGCGCCAGTCGTCCTGGGCGTCGGCGATCTCCTGCGCGAACGTGTCGTCCGACAGCAGGCTCGGCAGATCGGCGCGGGCGTCGTACGCGGCGCGGATCCGGTCCAGGAAGGCCGCGCGGATGATGCAGCCGCCCCGCCAGATCGCGGAGACCGCACCGAGGTCGATGTCCCAGCCGTACTCCTCGCTGCCGGCCGCGACCTCGTGGAAGCCCTGTGTGTACGACACGATCTTCGACGCGTACAGCGCCTGCTCCACCCGGTCGGCGAACGCGGCCGCCTCCGCCTCGCCCATCGGGGCCGCCTTCGGACCGGCCAGCCCGCGCGACGCCTCCCGCAGCGCCGCGTGACCCGACAGGGAGCGGGCGAAGACGGCCTCGGCGATCCCGGACACCGGCACACCCAGGTCGAGCGCGATCTGCACGGTCCAGCGGCCCGTGCCCTTCTGCTCCGCCTGGTCCACCACCACGTCCACGAACGGCTTGCCCGTGGCCGCGTCCACGTGCGACAGCACCTCGGCCGTGATCTCGATCAGATACGAGTCCAGCCGGCCCGTGTTCCAGGTGCGGAAGATCTCCGCGATCTGCGCGGGGGAGTACCCGGCGACATCGCGCAGCAGCTGGTACGCCTCACCGATCAGCTGCATGTCGGCGTACTCGATGCCGTTGTGCACCATCTTCACGAAGTGACCGGCGCCGTCCGGACCCACGTGCGTGACGCACGGGGAGCCGTCCTTCGCCTTCGCGGAGATCTTCTCCAGCATCGGACCCAGCGAGTCGTACGACTCCTTCGGGCCGCCCGGCATGATGCTCGGCCCGTTCAGCGCGCCCTCCTCGCCGCCGGAGACGCCCATGCCCACGAAGTGGATGCCCTGCTCGCGCAGCGCCTTCTCCCGGCGCCGGGTGTCCGCGAAGTGCGCGTTGCCACCGTCGATGATCATGTCGCCGGGCTCGAGCAACGGCGCGAACTCCTCGATCACGGCGTCCGTGGGCTCGCCCGCCTTCACCATGACGACCAGCCGCCGCGGCCGCTCCAGCGCCGCGACGAACTCCTTGGCCGTCTCGGCCGGCACGAAGCTGCCCTCGCCGCCGAACTCCTCCACCAGCGCGTGCGTGCGGGCCGCGGTCCGGTTGTGCACCGCGACCGTGTAGCCGTTGCGGGCGAAGTTACGGGCGAGGTTGCGGCCCATGACCGCGAGCCCCGTGACGCCGATCTGCGCTGAACTGCTCATTGAGGTGGCTCCTAGTGACCTTGGTATCGGTACCGCCGGGTGCCGGTTCTGCCGGTCGACACCCGACGGTCCTGCCATCGACCATCCTGACGTGCCGCACTTGCGCGCGCACGCGCGGGTCATCACGACCCCGCGCAGGCACATACGCGCGGACACCTCCACTCCACTCACCGGGCGCGCACACGAGCGTGCCCCGGCGCCCGGGCACACCCGCCCGCGCACGCGGCGCCCGGTGCGCCTATGGGGGCGCAACGGGCGAAAAGTCCCGGCCAGTTGGCGCATCCGTGCGGCCGATAGCCGTCTTGTCACGGCCAGTTCGCAACGCTTACTTTTGCCCCTCCTGACGCGTTGTCGAGGGGGATTTCCATGGCCGTACGCGGCCGGCACCGCCGGTATCAGCCGAACAGGATCAACCGTGCCTCGCTGACCGTCACGGCGGGCGGGGCCGGCATGGCGCTCCCGCTGCTGGGCACCGGTGTCGCCCAGGCGGCCGACGTGGGCACCTGGGACAAGGTCGCCGCCTGCGAGTCGACGAACGACTGGGACATCAACACCGGCAACGGCTTCTACGGCGGGCTCCAGTTCACCCAGTCGACGTGGGAGGCGTACGGCGGCGCCCGGTACGCGCCACGCGCGGATCTGGCCACCAAGGACCAGCAGATCGCCGTGGCCGAGAAGGTACTCGACGGACAGGGCCCCGGCGCCTGGCCGGTGTGCTCGGTACGGGCCGGACTGACCCGGGGCGGCGACACCCCCGATATCCGGCCGGCCGCCGACAGATCCGGCGGGGACAAGAAGACCTCCGTCGAGGACGTCAAGCCGCAGACGACACCCCAGTCCCGCGCGGGCCGCGCCGAGATGTACACCGTCGTGCACGGCGACACCCTCTCCGGTATCGCGTCGGACGAACGGGTGCGCGGCGGCTGGCAGAAGCTGTACGACTCCAACCGCGCCACCATCGGCGGCGATCCCGACCTGATCCTGCCGGGCCAGCGCCTCAGCCTGTCCGGCGGGACGACGAAGACCGGAAAGGCCGAGAAGGCCACAAAGCCCGAGAAGGCCGACAAGGCGGGCAGCGAACAGGCCGGGAAGAAGACCGAGAAGAAGGCCGCCGAGGAGAAGAAGACCCAGGACCGCGCCGACCGTTCCACCAAGGCCGGCGGCCTCGTCGCCCCGGTCAGCGCCGCGCTCGGCACGCCGTACCACAAGGCGGGGTCCTCCTGGTCGAAGGGCTACCACACGGGCGTCGACTTCCCCGTGCCCACCGGCACCTCCGTGAAGTCGGTCGGGGCCGGCACCGTCGTCAGCGCGGGCTGGGAAGGCTCGTTCGGCTACCAGGTGGTGGTCCGGCACGCCGACGGCCGCTACAGCCAGTACGCCCATCTGTCCGCCATCTCCGTGAAGAGCGGACAGTCGGTCGGCACCGGCCAGCGCATCGGCCGTTCCGGGTCCACCGGCAACAGCTCGGGCCCGCATCTGCACTTCGAGGTGCGGACGGGGCCCGGTTTCGGATCGGACGTCGACCCGGTCGCCTACCTGAGGGCGGGCGGCGTCAGGATGTGACCCGCGTCCGGTGCCGGTTCACCACCGCCACCGGGACGTACGGACCGTAGAAGGGCACGTACGACACCAGCGGCACGGCGAGGGGATCCGTCTCCTCGGCCGGGCCGTCCGGTGACGGCGCGGGCGCCGAGGGCAGCCGTACGTCCTCGGGCACCGTGAGCCCGGCCAGCAGCCGCTCCGCCGGGTCGACCGCCGGCGCCTCGTCCCCTACGGCGGACTCCACGGCGGACCGCGCGGCCGGGACCGTCTCGGACGCGGGCTCCGGCACGGAGACCTCCGCCGCCCCGGCCTCCTGGTGCTCGCGGGCGAGCCGCTCCGTCGTGAGCAGGATCAGACCGCCGGCGGCCACCACACCACAGCTCAGCGCGAGCGCCGTGCCCGTCGTGCCGTAGCGGAAGGTCTCGCCGAACATCGTGATGCCGACCGCCGCCGCCACCACCGGGTTCACCACCGTCAGCGTCGCCAGCGGGGCCGCGAGTCCGGCGCCGCGGTAGGAGGCCTGGGAGAGCAGCATGCCGGCCGTGGCCAGGACGCCGATCACCGCGAGGGACGGCAGGTCCGCCGCCGTGACCCCGCCGGTCCAGTCGACCGCGACGGTCTTCGTGAACACGGAGGACATACCGAACGCGACACCGGACGCGATCGCCAGCAGGATGCTGCGCACCGCCGGATGCCGGTGCACGGCCCGCGCCGCGACCATCAGCGCCACGACCGCACCGGCCGTCCCCAGCGCCGCCGCCACCCGCTGCGTGGTGTCCAGCGACTGCGCGTCGGACGCGCCGACCAGGGAGAGCAGACCCGCGAGGCCCACCGTCGCCATGATGGCGCCGCGCCACGCGGTGGCCCCGGCCCTGCGGCCGACGAACAGCGCCGCCATCGGCAGCGCGAAGACGATGGTGAGCGCGCCGAGGGGCTGCACCAGGCTCAGCGGACCGTACGCCAGCGCCACCACATGCAGCAGACCGCCGAGGCCGTTGAGCGCGACCGCCGCCCACCAGCCAGGACGGCGCAGCGGCGCGTACTGCTGTGCGCCGGGTGAGGACACCGCCACCTGCTCCTGCACGATCGCCCCGCCGGCGTACGCCACGGCAGAGACGAACGACAGCAGCACGGACAACGCGAGGGCGCTCATCGGCTGCTCCTCTGCGTAAGGCCGGGGCGGTGTCCTCGGCGCGGCGAACGGTCGGCTCTCATAACCAACACGATGCCTTGCCGAAGTGTTCCCGTCGTCGTCCCTGAGCACTCAATGAGTCCTACTGCCGATGGAGTACGACGACGACCCCGTCATCCCCAGGGTGGGTGTCCCCTGGCGAGACTCCCCGATGACCACCCCCTAGGGGCCCTGGTACTACTGCACCTCGTGGACCTCGACCCGTCGCTCACCGCCCTTCACCGTCTCGGTGGATTCTTCGTACTGCGTACGGCGGCAGGCGCCGACCGTTGCCTGCCCACGCTCGCCCGGACATACGGGCCCGGGCGCCCGGATGTTCACGGAGATCCCCTGACCACCCGGGTCCGCCGGGTCGCCGGGGCGCTGGGCACCCCGGAGGAGCGGGTCGCCGCGTCGGTGGCCCAGCAGGGGCTCGCCGCCCGCCTGTGGTCCGTCGCCCTCGGCAGCGCCGCCCTCCACGGCGCCGTCCCCGACCTCGCCCCACCGCTGCTGCGCTGGGACCCCGAGGGCAGTGCCCCCGACGACCTCTGGCTGACCGAGGTGCGACCGCTGCCCGGTGACGCCGGGACGATCGCCCGGCTGGTGCTGCACGGCCACCTCGAACCCCTCGCCGGGGCCCTGCGCGCCCGCCACCGTCTCGCCCCCGGCCTGCTGCGCGGCAACGCCGCCTCGGCGCTCGCCGGCGCCGCCCGGGAACTGGACCGCTGGGGGCGCCGCCACGGCCGTACGGACGTCTGTGCCCGAGCCTCGTCCCTCGCGGCCGAACTCCTCTCACACCCCCTCCTCGCCGGAACCGGAACCCTCGGGGGGACCGCCTTCCGGCGGCGCAGCTGCTGCCTCTACTACCGTGTCCCCGGCGGAGGAGTCTGCGGCGACTGCTGCTTCGGCCGGCCGCCCCGCTCTTCCCCACGCGCCCCGTCTGGGTGACCATGAGAACAACGTCCGCTCAGACAGGGGGTTCACGGGTGCGAGTGGGACTGCTGACCCGGGAGTACCCCCCGGACGTGTACGGCGGCGCCGGAGTCCATGTGGAGTTCCTCGCCCGGGAGCTGCGGCCCCTGGTGGACCTGGAGGTCCACTGCTGGGGCGAGGGCGGCACGGACGGCGTGCTGCGCCACCGCCCCTGGTCCGCGCTCGACGGTGCCAACGACGCGCTGCGCACCTTCTCCGTGGACCTCGCCATGGCCGCCGCCCTCCAGGGCCGCGAACTGGTCCACTCCCACACCTGGTACACCAACCTCGGCGGCCACCTCGCCAAGACGCTGCACGGCATCCCGCACGTGATGACCGCCCACTCCCTGGAGCCCCTGCGCCCCTGGAAGGCCGAGCAGCTCGGCGGCGGCTACGCCCTGTCCGGCTGGGCCGAGCGCACCGCCGTCGAGGCCGCCGACGGTGTGATCGCGGTCTCCGCCGCCATGCGCGACGACATCCTCGCCGCCTACCCGGCCCTCGACCCCGCCCGGGTGCACGTCGTGCGCAACGGCATCGACACGAACCTCTACCGCCCCGACCCCGGCACCGACGCCCTGGACCGGATCGGCCTCGACCGCTCCCGCCCGTACGTCCTGTTCGTCGGCCGGATCACCCGGCAGAAGGGTGTGCCCCAGCTGCTGCGCGCGGTGCGCGGCATCGACCCCGCCGCCCAGGTCGTGCTGTGCGCGGGCGCCCCGGACACGCCCGAGATCGACCGGGAGTTCCGTGAGCTGTACGAGGAGCTGAGCCGGGCCCGGGAGGGAGTGCACTGGATTCCCCGGATGCTGCCGCGGCCCGAGGTGATCCAGCTGCTGACGCACGCCGCCGCGTTCGTCTGCCCCTCGGTGTACGAGCCGCTCGGCATCGTCAACCTGGAGGCCATGGCGTGCGGCACCGCCGTGGTCGCCTCCCGGGTCGGCGGGATCCCCGAGGTCGTGGCGGACGGCTCGACCGGGGTACTCGTGGAGGCGGACGACGGCTTCGAGGCGGGTCTCGCGCGGGCACTCGACTCCGTCCTCGGCGATCCGGCGGCGGCACGGCGGATGGGCGAGGCGGGCCGTGAGCGCGCGGTCTCGGAGTTCGGCTGGGGCGCGGTGGCCCGCCGTACGGCCGCGCTCTACACGGAGATCCTCGAACAGGCTTAGTCCGGTCCCTCCGGGGCAGTCTTGGGAAAATTCGGCGTGAGGGGAGCGGCCATGCGTCGTGGTGGTCCTTCGGTCCTGGGAATCGTGCTCGCGGGCGGTGAGGGCAAGCGCCTGATGCCCCTCACGGCGGACCGCGCCAAACCGGCGGTCACCTTCGGCGGGACGTACCGCCTGGTCGACTTCGTGCTGTCCAACCTGGTGAACGGCGACATCCTGCGCATCTGTGTGCTCACCCAGTACAAGTCGCACTCGCTGGACCGGCACATCACCACCACCTGGCGGATGTCCAGCCTGCTCGGCAACTACGTCACCCCGGTCCCCGCCCAGCAGCGCCTCGGCCCGCGCTGGTACCTGGGCAGCGCCGACGCCATCCTGCAGTCGCTGAACCTGATCTACGACGAACGGCCCGAGTACGTGGCGGTGTTCGGCGCCGACCACGTGTACCGCATGGACCCGCGCCAGATGCTCGCCCAGCACATCGACAGCGGCGCCGGGGTCACGGTCGCGGGGATACGGGTGCCGCGCTCGGAGTCCGCCTCCTTCGGTGTGATCACGCCGGGCTCGGACGGACAGTCCGTGACGGGCTTCCTGGAGAAGCCCGCCGATCCGCCCGGCCTCGCGGACGACCCCGAGCGGGTCTTCGCCTCGATGGGCAACTACGTCTTCACCACCAAGGCGCTCATCGAGGCCCTGCACCGGGACGCCGAGGACGAGAACTCGGTGCACGACATGGGCGGCTCGATCCTGCCCCAGCTCACCGAGCGGGGCGAGGCCGCGCTGTACGACTTCAGCACCAACCACGTGCCCGGCGAGACCAGCCGCGACCAGGGCTACTGGCGGGACGTGGGCACCCTGGACGCGTACTACGACGCGCACATGGACCTGATCGCCGAGCGCCCCGCGTTCAACCTGTACAACCGGCAGTGGCCGGTCTACACCCACTCCGGCCAGCTCTCCCCGGCCCGTTTCAACGCGGGCGGCATGGCGAGCGAGTCGATCATCAGCGCCGGCTGTCTGATCCGCGGCCAGGTCACCCGGTCCGTGCTGTCGCCGGGCGTGGTGGTCGACCCGGGCGCGGTCGTGCAGGGGTCGGTGCTGCACGACAACGTGCACATCGGGCGGGGCGCGGTGGTGCGCGGCGCCGTGCTCGACAAGAACGTGGAGGTGCCGCCGGGGGCCACCATCGGCGTCAACCCCGAGCGGGACACCGAGCTGTACACGGTGTCCAAGAACGGGGTGATCGCGCTCGGCAAGGGACAGCTCGTGCCGTAGTGACACGAGGGACGGGCCCCGGTCGGAGTGACCACCGGGGCCTTTGTCATGTCCCTGGACGGATGAAGGGAATCCGTGCTGTTATGCCAAGTACTGTTCTTTGACAACGTTGTACTGACAAGTGCGGCGCACAGAACAGAACACGCAGAGCCAGAACAACGTGCTGAGCAGCGAGCCGTCACCTTTCCTCACCGACGGAGGTTCCGTGCGCACCAGACGACTCAGAAACCGATTCGCGCTTCTGCTGGCCGCCGCGCTGGGAGTCACCGGACTCACCGCCATCGGCCCGGCCGCGACCGCCGCGGAGGACGACCCGGCGGAGATCCACGGCCTCAAGGGCGAGTACTACACCCAGTCCGCCCCCGGTGCCTTCGACTTCCACGAGCTCAAGGCCACCGCCTTCGACGCCGACCTCGACTTCGACAACCTGGAGCCGAGGCTGAGCCTCACCACCGGCCGGTCGGACGACGTCAGCGTCCGCTGGACCGGCAAGATCGTGCCGGAGCGGACCGGCGCCCACACCTTCTCGGTCAGCGCCGACAACGGCTTCCGCCTGTGGATCGACGGCGAGATCGCCATCGACCACTGGATCGACGACTGGGACCGCGAACAGACCGCCCAGCCCGTCGAACTGACCGCCGGCCGGGCCCACGACATCAAGGTCGAGTACTTCGAGCACTACGGCGGCTCCAACTTCCACCTCCGCTGGACCGAGCCCGGCGGCGCCAAGGAGCCCGTACCGCAGTCCGCCTTCCGCCTCCCCGACGGCTTCGACTACGACGGCGCCCTCGCCGCCACCGTCCTCGCCTCCGGCCGCACCCTCAAGCTGGACTTCCCCCAGCCGCTCGCCGCGCCCCCGGCCGGCTTCACCGACCACTTCGACGCGGTGATCGGAGGCGCCGACTGGCCCGTGAAGTCGGCGGACCCCGACCCGGCCGACCCCAGGGCGCTGCTCGTCACGCTCGCCGAGCCGGTCGTCGGCAACAGGACCGGCACCGCCCGCGGCAGCGCCGACATCCGCTACGACGGCCAGGGCGGACTCACCGCCGCCGACGGTGACCCCGTGGACGCCTTCCTCAGCAGCGGCCCCAACCACTCCACCCACGAACTGAGCACCCGGTGGGCCGACGAGGTGGGCCCGGACAACGCCCTGCCCGAGTACCCGCGCCCGCAGCTCACCCGTGAGCAGTGGCGCAATCTCAACGGCCGCTGGCAGTTCGCCGCCGCCGAGGAGGGCGAGCGGCCGCCCGTCGGGAAGACGCTGGGGGAGCGCATCCTCGTCCCGTACCCGGTGGAGTCCCAGCTCTCCGGCCTCCAGCGGCACGAGGACCGCATGTGGTACCGCCGCACCTTCACCGTGCCCCGCGACTGGCACATCGGCACCGCCAAGCGGCTGCGGCTCAACTTCGGCGCCGTCGACTGGCGCTCCGAGGTGTACGTCAACGGCGTCAAGGTCGCCGACCACGAGGGCGGCTACGACAAGTTCGCCGCCGACGTCACCGACGCGCTGAAGCCCGGCCGCACCCAGGAACTGATCGTCGGCGTGTACGACCCGACCGACGCCGCCGACGGGGAGAACCCGCCGCTCGGCAAGCAGCGGCTGGACCCCAGCGGCATCTGGTACACGCCCAGCTCGGGTATCTGGCAGACCGTCTGGATGGAGCCGGTCGCCCGCGACCACGTCGACTCGCTCAAGCTGATCCCGGACGTGCCCGGCGAGCGGCTCACCGTGGAGGCGAAGGGTGTCCGCGACGGCGTACCGGTCAGGGCGACCGCGTACGAGGGACGGCGCAAGGTCGCCACGGCGAGCGGCCGCACCGGCGGGCCGCTCACCCTGAGGATCCACGACCCGCGTCTGTGGTCGCCGGACGACCCCTTCCTGTACCGGCTGGAGCTCACGGTCGGCGCCGACCGCGTCGGCAGCTACTTCGGCATGCGCTCCATCGCGGTCGAGAACGTCGACGGGGTGCCGCGCACGGTCCTCAACGGGGAACCCGTCTTCCTGATGGCCACCCTCGACCAGGGCTTCTGGCCCGACGGCCTGCACACCGCGCCCACCGACGAGGCCCTCGCCTACGACCTGAAGGCGCACAAGCAGCTCGGCTTCAACTCGGTGCGCAAGCACATCAAGGTCGAACCGGACCGCTGGTTCTACTGGGCCGACCGGCTCGGACTGCTGGTGTGGCAGGACATGCCCGCCATGACGGCCGGGAAGAACCCGGGCACCGAGGCCCGCGCCCGCTACGAGCGCGAGATGAAGCAGATGATCGACGAGCACATCAGCAGCCCGTCGATCGTGATGTGGGTCACCTTCAACGAGGGATGGGGCCAGTACGACATCGGCCGTATCGCCGAACAGGCCAAGGCCTGGGACCCCAGCCGGCTGGTCAACAACCAGTCCGGGCTCAACCTGGGCGCCGACGGCAACGCCGGCGACCTCATGGACGAGCACGGCTACCCCAGCCCCGCGCTCCCGCCCCGCCCGGACGGGAAACGTGCCCTGGTCAGCGGCGAGTACGGCGGCCTCGGCCTCGCGGTGCCCGGCCACGCCTGGCCGGTGCAGCAGTCGTACGTCGACGTCGACCCGGCGACGTACACCGACGACTACCTCACCAAGCTCGACGAGGTGCGCGCACTGGTGTGCCGGGGGAGCAACGGTGCCGTCTACACCCAGATCACGGACGTCGAGGGCGAGCTCAACGGTCTGCTCACCTACGACCGGCGGGTGCTGAAGCCGGACGTGGCCCAGGTGAAGGCCGCCCACGAGGCCCTGATCCGGGACGCCTCCCGGCCGCAGCCGGCCGGCTGCCCCGAGGGGGAGGGCGCCACGCGATGAACCGTTCCTCCGGCGGGCCGCGCCCGTCCGGGTGGTGTCCGGCGCGCTAGCCCGGCGGATCACTGACGTCTCTGCCCCTTCCGCCGGTACGGCGGAAGGGGCAGAGACGTCACATGATGTTAACTGGGTGTAGCTGGATCGTACTTGACCGTAATCGGTCGGGAGCGATTGACTGCTGATCCGTTCCCGTCGTCGACGCGAGGCCCCGCCCATGACCGCAGACCCGCTCGCCCCTCTCGACCTGGCGTTCTGGAACATCGAGTCCGCCGGTCATCCCATGCACCTCGCGGCCCTCGGCGTCTTCTCCGCAGGGTCGCCCTCCGCGGCGGCCCACGCGGCCGATCTGCTCTCCGCGCGCGCCGCCGCCGTACCGGGACTGCGCATGCGGATCCGCGACACCTGGCAGCCGCTCTCGGCACTGCGCCGCACCTGGCCGGCCCCCGGCGCCCCGCTGACGGCCGTGCTGCGGAGGCCGCTCGCCGCGGCCGTGCGCGGATCGCTCGCCTTCGGCGGCGCCACCCGCGAGCCCGACCCCGGCTTCGACCCCCTCGACCACGTACGGCTGCACCCTCCGGCCGCCGACTTCCACATCGCCGCCGGACGGCTGATGGGACGTCCGCTGCGGCGCACCCGGCCGCCCTGGGAGGCCCATGTGCTGCCGGGGGAGGACGGTACCTCCTTCGCCGTCCTGTTCAAGTTCCACCACGCCCTCGCCGACGGGCTGCGCGCCCTCACCCTCGCCGCCGCCCTGATGGACCCGATGGACCTCCCCACGCCCCGGCCCCGTCCCGCCGAGCCCCCGCGCGGGCTGTTGCCCGACATGCGCGCGGTGCCCGGCCTGGTGCGCGACGCCCTGTCCGACGCCGGCCGGGCGCTGGACATCGGCGCCGCCGTCGCCCGCTCCACCCTCGACATGCGCTCCTCGCCCGCGCTGGCCTGCGCCCCCAGCGGCACCCGCCGCACCGCGGGCGTGGTCGTCGACCTCGACGACGTGCACCGCATCCGCAAGAGCGCCGGCGGCACCGTGAACGACGTACTCATCGCGGTCGTCGCCGGCGCGCTGCGCCGCTGGCTCGACGAGCGCGGCGACGGCAGCGAGGGCGTCGCGCCCCGCGCCCTCGTCCCCGTCTCCCGGCGCCGCCCGCGCACCGCCCACCCACAGGGCAACCGGCTCTCCGGGTACCTGATACAGCTCCCCGTCGACGAGCGGGACCCGCTGGCCCGCCTCGCCCAGGTGCGTACCGCCATGGACCGCAACAAGGACGCCGGTCCGCACCGGGGCGCGGGCGCCGTCGCGCTGCTCGCCGACCATGTGCCGCCGCTCGGCCACCGGCTCGGCGGACCGCTGCTCGGCCAGGCGGCCCGGCTCTGGTTCGACGTCCTGGTCACCAGCGTCCCGCTGCCCGGCTTCGGGCTGCGGCTCGGCGGTGACCCGCTCGGCGCCGTCTTCCCGCTCGCGCCGCTCGCCCCCGGGCACTCCCTCGCGGTCGCGGTCTCCACCTACCGGGGGAGCGTCCACTACGGGCTTGTCGCCGACGGCGCGGCCGTCCCCGACCTCGACCTGCTGGCCCGCGCGGTGACCGAGGAGGTGACGACACTCACCGCCGCCTGCGATCACTGACCTATCCGGTTTGGTGCCGGGGCCCCACGCTCAAGTAAAATCCGCCGTTCGAACAGCGTGCGCGAACGGAGCGCCGCGAGAAGCAGAGCGGGAACGGCAGCGGCGATGACGGTGACACAGGACGGCCCCGGGGCCATGGACGCGGTGGCGTACGGGCCCGGCATCGACCCGGAGCGGCTCGCCGTCTGCCTGGACGTGCTGCGGGAACTCGACGAACTCGACGTCGACCACCCCGACGCGATCCTGGTCCGCCGGGCCACCTCGCACATCTACCGCACGGTCAAGCAGCGCCGCCGCCAGGAGCGGCGGGCCGCCAAGACCGCCCACGACAAGGCCGTCACCGAGGCCACCGCCACCGGCTCCGCCGAGCGCATCGACGACGAGACCGAGGGCATCCTGCCCTCCTCCCAGGTCGAGACCGGAAAGATCGCGGGGATACTCCAGCGCCCCCGCTCCTGCTACACCTGCAAGACCCGCTACACCGAGGTCGACTACTTCTACCACCAGCTCTGCCAGAACTGCGCCGCCGAGAACCACGCCCGGCGCGACGCCCGCGCGGACCTCACCGGCAAGCGCGCGCTGCTGACCGGCGGACGCGCCAAGATCGGCATGTACATCGCGCTGCGGCTGCTGCGCGACGGCGCCCACACCACGATCACCACCCGCTTCCCCAAGGACGCCATCCGCCGCTTCAAGGCCATGGACGACTCCGCGGAGTGGATGCACCACCTGGAGGTCGTCGGTATCGACCTGCGCGACCCCGCCCAGGCCGTCGCGCTGGCCGACCGGGTCGCCGAGCAGGGCCCGCTCGACATCCTGATCAACAACGCCACGCAGACCGTACGCCGGCTGCCGTCCGCGTACGCGGCCCTCGTGGACGGCGAGGGCGCGCCCCTGCCGGCCGGTGAGCTGCCCGCCCACCACATCATCGGCGCCTTCAACTCCGGCGCGGTCGACGCACTGGCCGCGCTGCCCGTCGGCGTCAGCGGACTCGAGGCACAGAAGGTGGCCGACCTCGCCCTGGTCGCGGGCAACGCCAGCGTGGTCCGGCACCGTGAGGGCACCGCCATCGACGCGGGCGGTCTGCTGCCCGACGTCGTCGACTCCAACACCTGGGTCCAGACCATCGAGCAGATCTCCCCGGTGGAGCTGCTGGAGACCCAGCTGTGCAACTACACGGCGCCGTTCATCCTGATCAGCAAGCTGCGTCCGGCGATGGCCGAGGCCGCGCGCCGGGCGACGGCCGGGCGCGCCTACGTCGTCAACGTCTCCGCGATGGAAGGGGTGTTCGACCGCGGCTACAAGGGCGCCGGGCACCCCAACACCAACGCGGCCAAGGCGGCGATGAACATGGTGACGCGGACCAGCGCGCAGGAGATGTTCGACGCCGACCGCATCCTGATGACCTCGGTCGACACCGGCTGGATCACCGACGAGCGGCCGCACTTCGACAAGCTGCGCCTCGCCGACGCCGGTTTCCACGCCCCGCTCGACCTGGTCGACGGCGCGGCCCGTGTCTACGACCCCATCGTGCGCGGCGAGGCGGGCGAGGACCTGTACGGCCTCTTCATGAAGGACTACGCGCCCGGACGCTGGTGACCGGGGCTCAGTCGACCATGCCCAGCCGGGAGTTGCGTGCCGCCAGCAGTTCCAGGACCGTCCGCCAGTCCTCCAGGACACCGGCGTCGAACCAGGCGGCGCACGCCTCCTCGTCCGCCGCGCGCAGGGCGAGGAGGCCGTCGTCGGACGGTGCGCCGGGCCCGGGGTGGCAGCGGACCAGGCCGGCCACCCGCTCGCCGAGCAGTACCCGTATCGCGTCCGCCGCGCGGTCGGCGCGCAGCGCGGGTTCGCCCGGCCACAGCAGCCGGCCGACGGGCCGTACCAGGCCCGCCACCTGAAGCTCCTTGTCCGCGGGCCGTCCGCGGCGCAGCAGCGCGGCGGTGCGCAGGGCGTGGTCGTGCGCGTCGACCGGGACGCCGCCACGGCCCCGGACGTCCCGCGTGCCCCGGCACGCGTACAGCAGGTCCATCAGCTCCTCGACGGTGCGCAGTTCCATGCGCCGGTCCTCCCGGGAGACGGCTGTTGCCGTGCGGCAGCAGACCATGACGAGCTTGCGGGCCGGCCAACGGGACCTGAACGGGGCCATGACCACACCGCGCCGTCGAAAGCGTCGACACCCAGGTAGTCCGAACGAGTGATGCGAGCAGGTGGCGCGGAGGCTGAGATAAGCCCATATTCACGTTGATTGCATACCGCCCGACGTGTGATTGTTACCGTCTGTTTCGAGCCCCATCGAGCGGTGGCCCGCTCATTTGGTTACTCTGATCCGGACGGACAGCACGAAGGGTTCCATCCGCACCCACAGTCCGTCATGGGACCAGCCGGTTCACCACGGCCTGCTCTCCCGCGAGTTGCAGGCGCCACCGCGTCCGAACGGTTTTTCCCACAGACCCGAGCGGACGTCGGACGCCAGGCGCACGGCCGACGCAGTACGTCCCGAGGGTGACCGACACATAAGGAGTGCGCGGTGACACCGGAGCAGACGAAAAGCGATGAGGGCCCCAAGGAACGTCCGGAGCGGGCCGGCCGCCGGCCGGGGGAACTCGGCAGCCTCGATGTGTGGGCCCGTTCGGCCCCGATCCGGCTCGCCGGCTACGAGGACGACCTCGCCGAGCCCCACATCCTGCCCAGCGTCGACTGACACGGGTCACGCTGATCGTCGTACGCCGGGGAAGTGCCCCCGTCCCGCACCCGCACCATTGACCGGTACGGGGCGGGGACGGGAAGGAGATGCCCGGCCGGACCGGCCGTGCGCCCCGTGACTACGGCCGCGCGTACGGCCGGGTCATGATCTCCATGTTGTGGCCGTCGGGGTCGTCGAAGTACGCCCCGCGGCCGCCGAACAGGTCGTTGACCCTGCCCGGCTCCCGATGGCTCGGGTCCGCGTAATAGGTGATCCCGGCCGCCTCCAGGCGCGCGATCATGTCGTCGAACCGCTCCTCGGGCACGAGGAACGCGTAGTGCTGGCCCTGGACCGGTTCGTCCCGCTTCTCGTAGTAGTCGAGGGTCACGCCGTTGCCCAGGTCGACCGGCAGGAACGGGCCGAACGGGGCACCGACCCGCAGTCCGAGGATCCCGGCGAGGAACTCGGCCGAGAACCGGCGGTCGCTCGCGTAGACGGCGGTGTGGTTCAACTGGACGTGCTGTGCTGCGGACATGGCTGGAATCAACTCCGGTGTCTGGTTTCCACGAAGGGACACGGACAACTCGGAGAGGAACGGCGGGGCACGCGCCCGCCCCGCGCTCAAGCGGAGGCCGGAAGCGCCTCACATGAATGGCCCACGGCCGACCCGGCAGTCACCCGACCGACCCTAGGGGCTCCGGCCGATCATGGCAATGTGCCGGTCTCCGGCCGGGCGGGGGCGTCGTCCTCCCCGACGTGGCGGGCGGTCGACTCGTTCTCCTGCGCGAGCCGGCGCAGGGTCATCAGCGCCGGCTCCGGGAGGAAGGTCAGGAACACCGCGTGCTCGGCCTTCTCCAGGGGGCCGGTGACCCTCGCCAGGCGGTCGAGATCGTGCCGGGCCGTCCGCTGCGCGAGTTCCGCGTAGGGCAGGAGCGCCTCCCCGTCGTACTCGATGTCCAGCGAACGCAGGGTCCGCAGGGTCTGGTCGATCATCTGCCGGGCCGGGTTCTGTTCGGAGACCGACCAGCCCATCGCGTCGACCAGGGCGGCGGCCTCGGGACTCTCCTCGACCGCTTCCGCCCGGCCGGTTTCGTGCGGCCAGATGCCGAAGGCGATGCCGAGCAGCCGGTGCGTGTCGGACCGGTGCGCGTCGATGGCGTCCAGGACGTGCTTGGCCGAGGCGACGGACAGGCCCCGCACCCCCGTCAGCGCGCGGATCGGGCGCAGCCTTCGTCCCGCCGGACCGACCCCCACAAGAGCGTCGTGACCGGCCTGCGCGAGACGACGCGCGACTCGACGTTCACCTTCTGGGAGGTGCCCGTCGAGGCACTGCCGCTCGACCGGGACGACGCCGAGCGCCGTCTCGAGGACCGGACCCGGACCGGCACCCCGGAAGGGCACGGCACCGGCCACTGAACCGGGGCCGGGTTCGAAGGGGTCCGCGGTGGGGGAGTTGTACCCCTGGTGACCACCCGCCCTCGACCCTGGAGCGCCCCGCATGCATGACGACCGCACCCTGGTCGAAGCCCGCCTCAGGCGCGTCCTCGACGAGCGCGTCCGTCCCGCCGTGTACCCCGAGTCCGTACCGCTCGACGTCGCGGTGTGGCACGCTCCCGGAGAGCCCGTCCCCGTCGCCGAGGGCCTCGCGGCCGAACCCGAACCCGTCCGGGTCGGCGCGCGCTGGGGCGCCCCCTGGGGCACCAGCTGGTTCCGGGTCACCGGGACCGTCCCCGAGGAGTGGGCCGGACGGACCGTGGAGGCGATCCTCGACCTCGGCTTCGACGAGAACATGCCCGGCTTCCAGTGCGAAGGACTGGTCTACCGGCCCGACGGCACCCCCGTGAAAGGCCTCAACCCGCGCAACCAGTGGGTCCGTGTCGGCGCGCCCGCCGAGGGCGGGGAGGAGGTGCGCCTGCACATCGAGGCCGCCTCCAATCCGGTCATCCTGGACTACCGCCCGTTCCGGCCGACACGGCTCGGCGACAAAGAGACCGCGGGCAGCGCACCGCAGTACACCCTCGCCCGCATGGACCTCGCCGTCCTCGACGAGACGGTGTGGGAGCTGGTGATCGACCTCGAGGTGCTCGGGGAGCTGATGGCCGAACTCCCCACTGACGCGCCCCGCCGCTGGGACATCCTGCGGGCGGTGGAGCGGGCGCTGGACGCCCTCGATCTCCAGGACGTGGGCGGCACGGCGGAGCAGGCCCGTTCACACCTCACCGGGGTGCTGTCCGCTCCCGCCGTCCCCTCCGCCCACCGCGTCAGCGCCGTCGGCCACGCGCACATCGACTCGGCATGGCTGTGGCCGCTGCGCGAGACCGTGCGCAAGGTCGCCCGTACGGCGGCCAATATGACGGCCCTGCTGGACGACGAACCCGAGTTCGTCTTCGCCATGTCGCAGGCCCAGCAGTGGGCGTGGGTGAAGGAGCACCGGCCCGAGGTGTGGGCACGGGTGAGGAAGGCGGTGGCCGACGGACGGTTCGTGCCGGCCGGCGGCATGTGGGTGGAGTCGGACACCAACATGCCCGGATCGGAGGCGATGGCACGGCAGTTCGTGCACGGCAGGCGGTTCTTCCTCGACGAGTTCGGCATCGAGAACGACGAGGCGTGGCTGCCGGACACCTTCGGCTTCGCCGCCGGACTGCCCCAGATCATCAAGGCCGCCGGCGCCAGGTACCTGCTGACGCAGAAGATCTCCTGGTCACGGACGAACAAGTTCCCCCACCATACCTTCCGCTGGGAGGGCGTCGACGGCACTCGGATCTTCACCCACTTCCCGCCCGTCGACACCTACAACTGCTCGATGAAGGGCGCCGAGATCGCCCACGCGGTCCGCAACTTCAAGGACAAGGGGGCGGCCCGGCACTCCCTCGCGCCCACCGGCTGGGGTGACGGCGGCGGTGGCACCACCCGCGAGATGGTCGCCAAGGCGGCCCGGCTGCGGGACCTGGAGGGTTCGGCGACGGTGACCTGGGAGACGCCGTCCGCCTTCTTCGCGAAGGCCGAGGCCGACTACCCCGAACCGCCCGTCTGGGTCGGCGAGCTCTACCTCGAACTGCACCGAGCGACCCTCACCAGCCAGGCCGGCACCAAACAGGGCAACCGGCGCAGCGAACACCTGCTGCGCGAGGCCGAACTGTGGGCGGCCACGGCCGCCGTACGCACTGGATACCCCTACCCCTACGAGGAGTTGGACCGGATCTGGAAGACGGTGCTGCTGCACCAGTTCCACGACATCCTGCCCGGCTCCTCCATCGCCTGGGTGCACCGCGAGGCACGCGCCACCTACGCGCGGATCGCCGGGGAACTGACCGGCGTCATCGACTCCGCCCAGCGCGCCCTGGCCGGTGAGGGCACGCTCCCGCTGGTCTTCAACGCCGCCCCGCACACCCGCGCGGGCGTCGCGGCGGGCGGCGCGGGACCGGCGTCCCCCGAGGGACGAACGACCCTCACCGCGCGCCCCGGCGGCGGTCACGTCCTCGACAACGGCCTGCTCCGGATCGAGATCGATGCCCGGGGCCTGCTCGTCTCCGCCCTCGACCTCGAGGCCGGCCGCGAGACCCTCGCCCCCGGCCGGGCCGGCAACCTGCTGCAACTCCACCCGGACCTGCCGAACATGTGGGACGCCTGGGACGTCGACGAGTTCTACCGCAACACGGTCACCGACCTCACCGACACGGACGAGGTGACGCCCGGCCACGACGGCGCCTCGGTGCGGGTCGTGCGCTCCTTCGGCGGTTCCCGGGTCACCCAGCTGCTGACACTGCCCCCGGGGGAGCGGCGGCTGGTGGTGGACACCGAGGTCGACTGGCACGAGACGGAGAAGTTCCTCAAGCTCGCCTTCCCGCTCGACCTGCACGCCGAACGGTACGCCTCCGAAACGCAGTTCGGGCACTTCTTCCGGCCCACCCACACCAACACCTCGTGGGAGGCAGCCAAGTTCGAGGCGTGCAACCACCGCTTCGTCCACCTTCAGGAACCCGACTGGGGCGTCGCCGTCGTCAACGACTCGACGTACGGCCACGATGTGAGCCGTACGGTCCGCACCGACGGCGACGGCGGTACGACCACCACGGTCCGGGCCTCCCTGCTGCGCGCCCCGCGCTTCCCCGACCCGGAGACCGATCAGGGCGTGCACCGCTTCCGGCACGCGCTGGTGCCCGGCGCGTCCATCGCCGACGCGGTGCGCGAGGGGTGGCGGATCAATCTGCCCGAGCGGCGGCTCACCGGCGCCGCCGAGGTCGCCCCGCTGGTGACGGCCGACCGGGACGCCGTCGTCGTCACGGCGGTCAAACTGGCCGACGACGGCAGCGGTGACGTCGTCGTCCGCTTCCACGAGGCCCACGGCGGCCGGGTCCGCGCCACCCTCACCACCGGTTTCCCCGCCACCGGCGTGGAGGTGACCGACCTGCTGGAACGCCCGCTCGCGGACACGGAGGCACCGCCGCTCGACGGTGACCGGATCACCCTACGGCTGCGTCCCTTCCAGCTGATGACGCTGCGGCTGAAGCGGGCCTGACCGCTCGGTCCCGGGTCCTGTCGTCGCGCTGCAGACGGGAGTTCGAGACAGGTCCTAGAGCTGCGTGCGCAGCCACTCCTCCACCGCGCCCACATGCGCGGCCGCCGCCGCCCGCGCCGCCTCCGGGTCGCGGGCGGCCAGGGCACGGTGGATCTCGGCGTGCTCGCGCCGGGTGCGGGCGAACGCGCCCTCCTCCTGGTAGCCGCGCCAGACCCGGGCGCGGAAGGTGCGCGAGGACAGGCCCTCCAGGATCGCGGCCATCGTGTCGTTGCCGGCGGCCGCCGCGATCTCGCGGTGGAAGGCCAGATCGTGGGCGAGGATGTGCTCCGGGTCGTCGGTGGCGTTCATCGCCGCGAGATGCCGCTCGACCTCGGCCAGCCGCTCCGGGGTGATCCGGGCCGCGGCCAGCGCGGTCGCCGTCGACTCCAGGACGCGGCGCACCTCGAGGAGTTCGACCAGGCTCCGTCCCCGGGACAGATCCGCCACCACCCCGAACGTCTCCAGCAGGTCCCCGGCCTCCAGCCGGGTCACATAGATGCCCGAACCGTGCCGGGCCTCCACCACGCCCAGCACCGTGAGCGCGCGGATGGCCTCCCGCATCGAACTGCGGGAGATGCCCAGCCGGGCGGCGAGATCCCGTTCGGTGGGCAGCCGCTCGCCGGGCTCCAGCTCGCCCTCCCGGATCATCGCCGTGATCCGCTCGATGGCGCGCTGTGTCACCGTGCCCTTCTGCGGGGCCGCCGTCTCCTTCACGCCACTTCTCCCCTCGCCAGGTCCGCCGCAGTCTAGCCACGGGAGTGGTCCGACCACTACGGACCAGAAGTCACTTCATGTGTGCTCGGGGCTGTTCCGCCGCCCAAGTGGTCTGATAAGTATCCGGGGACTGCCGCCGTACCGTGTCCGCCGCCCACCGAAAGGCCGTCCGTGCCCCCGCAGCCCGCCCGCATCACCGCCGTCGACACCTACGACGTCCGGTTCCCCACCTCACGCGAACTCGACGGCTCCGACGCGATGAACCCCGACCCCGACTACTCGGCTGCCTATGTCGTCCTGCGCACCGACGCCGCCGACGGACACCAGGGGCACGGGTTCGCGTTCACCATCGGTCGGGGCAACGACGTGCAGGTCGCCGCGATCCGGGCGCTGCGCGGCCATCTCCTCGGCCGGTCCGCCGACGAGCTCTGCGCCGACCCCTCCCTCCTGAACCGCGACCTGATCGGCGACAGCCAGCTGCGCTGGCTCGGACCCGAGAAGGGCGTGATGCACATGGCCATCGGCGCCGTCGTCAACGCCCTGTGGGACCTGGCCGCCAGACGCGCCGGCAAACCGCTGTGGCGGCTGCTCACCGAGGCCGACCCGGACTGGCTGGTCCGCCAGATCGACTTCCGCTACCTCACCGACGCCCTCACCCCCGAGGAGGCCCTGACCCTCCTGCGGCGCGGCCGGGAGGGCGCCGAGGAACGCACCGCCCTGCTCCTTGCCCGCGGCTACCCCGCCTACACCACCTCGCCCGGCTGGCTCGGCTACGACGACGGCAAACTCACCCGGCTCGCCGCGCAAGCGGTCGCCGACGGCTTCCGCCAGATCAAACTGAAGGTCGGCGCCGACCTCGACGACGACCTGCGGCGCTGCCGCGTCGCCCGCGCGGCCGTCGGACCTGACGTACGCATCGCCGTCGACGCCAACCAGCGCTGGGACGTGGACGAGGCGATCCGCTGGACCAAGGCCCTCGCCGGCTTCGACCCGTACTGGATCGAGGAGCCCACCAGCCCCGACGACATCCTCGGCCACGCCGCCGTCCGCCGGGCCGTCGCCCCGGTCAAGGTGGCCACCGGCGAACATGTGCAGAACAGGGTCGTCTTCAAGCAGCTCCTCCAGGCCGGCGCCCTCGACATCGTCCAGATCGACGCCGCCCGGGTCGGCGGCGTCCCCGAGAACCTGGCGGTGCTGCTGCTCGCCGCCAAGTACGGCGTCCCCGTCTGCCCGCACGCCGGCGGGGTCGGCCTGTGCGAACTCGTCCAGCACCTGTCGATGTTCGACTACGTGGCTCTGACCGGCACCACCGAGGACCGCGTCATCGAGTACGTCGACCATCTGCACGACCACTTCACCGACCCGGTGGTGATCCGCGACGGCCACTACACGGCACCGATCGCACCGGGTTTCTCCGCCGCGCTGCGGCCGGAGTCCCTGGCGCGCTACACCTATCCCGACGGCGGCTTCTGGGCCGCCGACCCGGAGACCCAGAAGGACAAGGAGCAGACCGCATGAGCGAATTCGAGGGCCTGACGGCCCTGGTGACCGGCGGCGCCTCCGGCATCGGCCGGGCCACCGCCGACCTGCTCGCGGACCGTGGCGCCATGGTGGCCGTCCTCGACCTCGACCCGTCGACGGTCGACAAGCCGCTCACCGGACACCGCGCCGACGTCACCGACGACGCCTCCGTGCGCGCGGCGGTGACCGCGGCCGTCCACGACCTGGGCGGCCTCGACATCCTGGTCAACAACGCCGGCATCGGGGCCCGGGGCACCGTGGAGACCAACTCCGACGAGGAATGGCGCCACGTCTTCGACGTCAACGTCCTCGGCATGGTCCGCACCGCCCGCGCCTGCCTGCCCCATCTGCGGGCCTCCGCGCACGCCGCGATCGTCAACACCTGCTCGATCGCCGCCACCGCCGGCCTGCCGCAGCGTGCCCTCTACAGCGCCACCAAGGGCGCCGTGTACTCCCTCACCCTCGCCATGGCCGCCGACCACGTCCGCGAGGGCATCCGCGTCAACTGCGTCAATCCCGGCACCGTCGACACCCCCTGGATCGGCCGGCTGCTGGCCGCCGCCGACGACCCCGCCGCCGAACGCACCGCGCTGGAGGCCCGCCAGCCCGTGGGCCGGCTGGTCTCGGCCACCGAAGTCGCGGCCGCGATCGCCCACTTGGCGAGTCCGCTGTCCGGCGCCACCACCGGCACCGCCCTCGCCGTCGACGGCGGCATGCAGGGGCTGCGACCGCGCCCCGCCAACCGGTGAACCGGCGCCGGCTCGGCCGCAGCCGCGTGGAGGTCACCGCCCTGGCCTTCGGCACCTCCGGCATCGGCAACCTCTACACCGAGGTCGACGAGGAGACGGCGTACGACGCGGTGCGGGCCGCCTGGCAGCGCGGCATCCGTACCTTCGACACCGCACCGCACTACGGCCTCGGCCTCGCCGAACGCCGCCTCGGCGCAGCCCTGCGCGAGCACCCGCGCGACCGGTACACGGTGTCCACCAAGGTGGGCCGCCGCCTCGAACCGGACGGCAGCGGCGGCGACGACCTCGCCAACGGCTTCGCCGTCCCCGCCACCCACCGCCGCGTCTGGGACTTCAGCGCCGACGGCGTACGCCGCACCCTGGAGGCGAGCCTGGACCGCCTCGGCCTGGACCGTGTCGACGTCGTCTACCTCCACGATCCCGACGACCACGCCGAACAGGCCTTCCGCGAGGGCTATCCGGCCCTGGAGCGGCTGCGCGCGGAGGGCGTCGTCGGGGCGATCGGCGCCGGCATGAACCAGACCGCGATGCTCACCCGCTTCATCCGCGACACGGATGTGGACGTCGTCCTGTGCGCGGGCCGCCACACCCTCCTCGACGGGAGCGCCCGCACCGAGCTGCTGCCCGCCGCCCTCGACCACGGCACGTCCGTCGTCGTCGGCGGCGCCTTCAACTCCGGTCTGCTCGCCGACCCGAGACCCGGATCGACGTACAACTACGTTCACGCCCCTGCCGCGTTGCTGGAGCGTGCCCTGCGGCTGAAGGAGGCCGCCGAGCGCCACGGCACCACCCTGCGCGCCGCCGCCCTGGCCCACTGCGCCGCCCACCCGGCGGTCGCGAGCGTCCTGATCGGCGCCCGCTCGGCAACCGAAGTCCACGACTGCGCCGACCAGTTCACGGCAGACGTCCCCGACTCCCTCTGGCGGGAACTACGTACCACCGGACTGCTGCCACCCGACGAGAACCGGCCATGACCGTCGACCGGCACCACGCCGCCGGGCCTACGGCTTCCGGGTCGGCGGCAGGAACTCCCGTACGTACGTCCGCTCCCAGCAGGCGCCCGTCTCGCGCAGCTCCCGCCACGTCGTGTAGCGGTAGCGGAAGAGACGGGCGCGGATGTACCGGGGCGGCGCGTCCGCCGGGAACGGGGAACCGCGCAGCAGTCCCAGGGTGTCCCGGTCGCCCTCCAGCAGCCGCTCCACCAGCGCCCCGAACCACGGCCCCGCGTAGCCCGGCGACAGCGCGGCGAACCACATCATCCAGTCGAGCCGCAGATGGTACGGAGCGAACTGCCGGGGCCAGCGCCGCGGATCGCCCGGTTTGCCCTTGAACTCGTACTCCCGCCAGCCGGATTCCCTCCGGGGCACCTCGTCGGCCGTCCCCTCCACGACCACCTCGTACCGGATCCGGCTGACGCTGCCGAACGCGCCGTAGGTGTTGACCAGATGCAACGGGTCGAAGGAGCGGTTCATCACCTGACGGCGGGAGAGCATGTTGCGCACCGGCCGGTGACTCAGCGCGAGCAGCAGTGCGGACACCGCGAGCACGACCACCACGTACCACAGCGGCGGACCCGGCACCGCCGGCGGATCGGCGGGGAACGCCACCGCCGACAGGGCCAGTACGATCGTGATCCAGTTCAGCCAGGCGAAGTTGCCGGACAGCACCAGCCACAGCTGGGTGACGATCATCAGCGAGGCCGCGGCCGTGGCGACCGGCTGCGGGGCGAACAGCAGGAACGGCACGACGAGCTGGGTGACATGGTTCGCCGCCACCTCCGCCCGGTGCAGCGGCTTCGGCAGACGGTGGAAGAACCAGCTCAGCGGCCCCGGCATCGGCTGCGTCTCGTGATGGTGGTCCAGACAGGTGAGCCTGCGCCAGCACTCGTCTCCGCGCATCTTGATCAGCCCCGCGCCGAACTCCACCCGGAACAGGATCCAGCGCAGCAGGAACAGCACCACCACCGGCGGCGCCACCTCGTCGTTGCCGAGGAACACGGCCAGGAAACCGGCCTCGAGGAGCAGCGACTCCCAGCCGAACGCGTACCAGGTCTGCCCCACGTTGACGATCGACAGATACAGCGCCCACGGCACCAGCCACAGCAGCATCCCGCCCCACAGCGGCAGCAGTGAGTCCGCCCCCGCCAGCAGCGCCACCGCGACCGCGCAGCCCGACCAGGCGCACACCGCGAAGAACCGGTCCGAGTAGTACCGGTGGAACAGGCTCGGCGACCGGCGAAACGGCACCCGCCGCACGAACTCCGGCACCGGCAGCATGCCGCGCTCCCCGATCAGCGCACGGAACTGCAGCGCCGCCGTCAGGAACGCGACCAGATACAGCGCCGCCAGTCCGCGCTGGAACACCAGCCGGCTCAGCCAGTAGCCGGACGCGCTGAACCACTCCACGGCCGTATGCTCCCTCCCGCCCGAACCTCTGTGACTCTCCGTATACCACCGGGCGGGCCCCGCGACCCGTGCGCGGACGCCACCCAGCGGTCGAAGAATCGCCCGAATCCTGACAAGGTGGCCCCATGGCTGATCGGGGAGCGAGCCCCCTGTCTCTCCCGGACGACTGGCCGGACCACCCGGATCCGTTCCTCGCGCTCAACCACATGGGCGGTTTCGACTGGGACCTGGACGCCGGGGTGATGCAGATGGACGCCCAGGCGCACGAGATCTTCGACGTGCGCCCCGACGAGTACGACGACCGCCCAAGAACCCTGGGCACCCGCCTGCCGCCCGGTGAGGCCCGGCGCCTGGACACGATGGTGTCGGAGGCGCTGAAGGACGGCAGCGAGAACTACGGCGCCTACTTCCGCGTCCACCGCCGCGACGGCTCCCTGCGCTGGACCCACACCCAGGGCTGCATCCGCCGGGACGAGACCGGCCGGCCCCGCCGCGTCATCGGGATCGTCCGGGACGCCACCCAGGAACTCCGCGACGGCGAGGCCCGGCGTGAGCAGGCCGAAGAGGAGGACCTCCGCCGTCGGCAGACCAACGTCGTCCAGCTCACCACCGCCGCCCTCGCCCACGCCCGCACCGTGCAGGACGTCATCGACGTCCTCAAGGACACCCACGGCCTCACCCATCTGGGCGCGACCAGCCTCGTCATGGGCCAGCTCGAGGCGGGCCGCATCCGGCTCATCGCGGAGGGCCCCGTCGGCAGCTTCGTACCGGGGACCGAGGTCACCCGGATCGACGAGCCGTACCCGATGAGCGAGGCGGTGCGCACGCTCAGCCCGTGCTTCATCGAGTCCCCGGAGGAGTTCGCCACCCGCTTCCCCGGGCTGTGGCAGGGCATCACCGGCCTGAGGATCACCTCGGCGGCCTACCTTCCGCTGATCGTCCAGGCCCGCCCCATCGGCGCGATGGGCCTGCTCTACAGCGACCGGCGCGGCTTCTCCACCGACGAGCGCAACATCCTCGTCGCCCTGGGCAGCAGCATCGCCCAGAGCCTGCAGCGTGCCATGTTCTACGAGCAGGAGATGGACCTCGCCCAGGGGCTGCAGCAGGCCATGCTGCCGCGCACCATCCCCAGCGTGCCAGGCGCCGACCTCGCCGTGCGCTACCGCGCGGCCACCCTCGGCGGCTCCCTGGGCCGCGACATCGGCGGCGACTGGTACGACCTGATCCCGCTGCCCGGGGGCCGGGTCGGAGCCGTCATCGGCGACGTCCAGGGCCATGACACACACGCGGCCGCCGTCATGGGCCAGCTGCGCATCGTGCTGCGCGCGTACGCCGCCGAGGGGCATCCGCCGGCCACCGTGATGGCCCGCGCCTCCGTCTTCCTCGACGAGCTGGACACCGACCGCTCCGCGACCTGCCTCTACGCCGAAGTGGACCTGTCGACCGGTGTCATCCAGGTGGTCCGGGCGGGTCACCTCGACCCGCTGGTGCGCGGCCCCGACGGCACCTGCCGCCGGGTCGGCGTGCCCGGCGGGCTGCCGCTCGGCCTGTCCGCGGAGTTCGGGCGGCTCGACTACCCGGTGGGGACGGTGGAGATCGACCCCGGCGACACCCTGTTGCTGTGCACCGACGGGCTGGTCGAGCAGCCCGGTGCCGACCTGGACGACGGGATGGACACCCTCTGCGCGCTGATCGCCACCGGCCCCGACGACGTACGCGAGCTCGCCGACCGGCTCATCGACGTGGCGGAGGAACGGCGGGGCGACGACGACGTCGCGCTGCTTCTGCTGCGGCGGCGGGTCCCGGACGGGGCGCGGACCGGGGGGCGGCTGAAGCGGCGGGTGATGCCCGGGGATCCCGGGGCGCTCGCCGAGGTCCGGCGCATGATCCGTACGGCGGTGGAGGGGTGGGGGGCGGGGGAGCTGGCCGACGAGATCGAGCTGGTCGCCGACGAGATGATCACGAATGTGCTGATGCATACGGAGGGGGCGGCGGTGGTGAATGTGCGGGTGCTGGACGGGGGCGGGGGGCGGCGGGTGCGGGTGGAGGTGGAGGACTCGTCCAGTGCGTTGCCGAGGCGGCGGGAGGCGGGGGAGTCGGGGGTCTCCGGGCGGGGACTGTTGCTGATCGAGACGCTTACGGATGTGTGGGGGGTGGAGGCCCGGGGCGGGGGGAAGTGTGTGTGGAGCGAGTTCGTGGTGGGAGGCGCCGCGTGAGCGGGGCCTGTCTTTTCTCGCCCCCGCGGCCCCTTCCCCTCCCGTCCCTGGGGGCCGCGCCCCCAGACCCCCGTTTTGCGCAGTTCCCCGCGCCTCTTTTGGGGGACCCTGGTGGCATGCCGGAACTTCCTGAGGTCGAGGCTCTGCGGGGGTTTCTCTCGGAGCAGGTCGTGGGGCTCGAGGTCGTGCGGGTGCTGCCCGTGGCGGTCAGTGTGCTGAAGACGTTCGAGCCGCCCCTGTCGGCTGTGGAGGGCCGGGTCGTCGTGGGGGTGCGGCGGTACGGGAAGTTCCTGGGGCTCGAGATGGAGGGCGGGCCCTTTCTCGTCACCCATCTGGCTCGTGCGGGGTGGGTCCAGTGGAGGGACACGCTGCCCAGCGGGGTGCCCCGGCCGGGGAAGGGGCCGCTCGCCCTGCGGGTGGCGCTGGAGAACGGGGCGGGGTTCGATCTGACCGAGGCCGGGACGCAGAAGCGCCTCGCCGTGTACACCGTGGGCGGTCCGGCGGACGTGCCGGGGATCGCCCGGCTCGGGCCGGATCCGCTCGCCGACGACTTCGACGAGCGGCGCCTGGCCGGACTGCTCTCCGGCGAGCGCCGCCGGCTCAAGGGCGCGCTGCGGGACCAGAGCCTGATCGCGGGCGTCGGCAACGCCTACAGCGACGAGATCCTGCATGCGGCCCGCATGTCCCCCTTCAAGATCGCCGGCTCCCTCACCCCGGAGGAGACCACCCGGCTCCACGAGGCTTTGCGCAGCACGCTCACCGAGGCGGTGGAACGTTCCCGCGGGGTCGCGGCCGGACGGCTGAAGGCGGAGAAGAAGAGCGGGCTCCGGGTCCACGGCCGTACCGGCGAGGCCTGTCCGGTGTGCGGGGACACCGTCCGCGAGGTCTCCTTCAGCGACTCCTCGCTCCAGTACTGCCCCACCTGCCAGACCGGCGGCAAACCACTGGCCGACCGGAGGCTCTCCCGGCTGCTGAAATGAGTCAGCTCGGCTCCAGCGTCACCAGGTGCTCGCCGTCCGCCGAACGCACCTCGTAGCGGGCGATCTCCTCGGGGTGCATCGCGGAGCCACCCGGCACCGTGTTGGGCCGGGCGTCGTGACGGGGCACGCTCCAGCTGGTCACCGTCTCCTCGGAGCCGTCCCGGCCGACCACCACCAGACGGCAGGCGCGCGGGCCCGCACCGTCCTTGACCCTCAGCTCCAGCAGACTGCCCCAGGCCATGTCCTCGGTGGTCACCTCCGCCCACACCCCGGAGCGTTCGTCGGTGGCCGCGACGCTCTCGGATCCGGAGCCGCCGTCGTCCCGCGCCAGCAGGGTGAGCGCCGGCGCGGACACCGCGAACACCACCGACGCGGCCAGCGCCAGCAGCAGCCGGCGCCGCCCCGCCCGGTTGCGGGTGGCGACCTGCGACAGCAGCTGGTCCAGCATCCGCGGGCCGGGCTTGGCCAGCGGATGCACCAGCCGCGGGGTGGAGCTCCGGTACAGCATCAACTGGCGTGCCGCAGGCCCGAATTCGGTCACCTGAAGAGCGCACTGGGGGCACTCCATGAGGTGGTCCTCGAAGCGGAAGGCCTCCGCCTCGTCCAGCACACCGAGCGCGTAGGCGCCGACGTCGCGATGCCTCTCCAGGGACCTCATGCCGAATCCTCGTGCCGTTGGGTGCGGGTGGGGTTACTCCTTGCTCCCACCGGTACGCACCAGGCAGCCGAATCACTCAGACACGTGCCGAATCGTGACCAGAGGATTCGGAGCCGACCGGCCCGCGGATTGGTCGGCCGGCGAGAAACCTCGGAAACCGGCGAGAAACCTAGAAGAGATGGATGGCGAGGTGTCCGAGGGGCAACCCGAGCTGCCACGCCGGCGTCCACACCTTGGGTCCCTCGTCCTCACCGGCCACCGCGCCACCGCCCGGCACCGCGTTGAGATCGGGCGCCAGCAGTTCCGTCTCCCGCAGCCAGCGCCACGCTTCCCCGGCCAGTTCCAGATCCGGATCCCGCGCGTCCCGGCCGTCCCCGGCCAGGTCCCGCAGCCGCCCCTGCACCCACTCCTGCCACGGCTGGTCGTACGCGGTCAGCGACAGCCAGGTCTCCAGCTGGGTGACCACCCGGATGCCGGACAGCTCGCCGTCGGTGTCGGACAGGAAGACGGTGAGCGCCAGCGCGTCCCGGCCCGCGCGGAACTCGAAGGACGTCGGCGGCATCAGATCGCCGCTGCGCAGCAGTTCGTCGGCGATGTACTCGGCGTACAACCACGCCATGGGGACGGTCAGTTCACCGTCGCCGGTGCCGTCCGTGTTCTCTCGACCTCTGTGCAGCATCCCTTCCTGCCTTCCTCCGGTGCGTGCGCGTCGCCCGAACCCGGGCTCCCGGTCCGGAACACGGATGAGGACAGCCGATTACTCAACAGGGGTCGACGGCAAGGCGCTTTACGAAGGCTTGACTCTGCCTTCGGTTTCACCGCATGTCGGAGGCGTATCCGGGAAGCACCCGGCGCAGGGCGCGCAGCGCGTAGTACGCGCGGGACTTCACGGTACCGGGCGGAATCCCGAGGGCCGTCGCGGCTTCCGCCACACTCGCCCCCTGGAAGTACACGAGCACCAGGACTTCACGGTGCTCGGGAGTGAGAGTCTTCACAGCCTCACGGACGTCGAGCGCCGCCGCGGCCCGCTCGGCGTGGTCGGAGATCACCCGGGCGTTCTCCAGTACGGCGTCCCCGACCTCGGCCGGGCGGGCCTGCCGGGCCCGTCGCGCGTCGATGGCGAGCCGCCGTCCCACGGTGAGCAGCCAGGGCCGTACGGAGTCGAAGTTCTCGGCGCGCAGGGCCTCGGGGTGCTGCCAGGCGCGTACCAGCGTCTCCTGGACCAGGTCCTCGGCGCGCTGCCGGTCCCCGTCGCAGAGCCGGAGCAGCAGCCCGAAGAGAGGCCGGCCGTGCTCGCGCTGCAGTGCGGCGAGCTCGTGCTCGGCGGTCGTCTCGTTCGTGAGTGTGATTCCGGCCGTCATGGCCGTATGGCAGCGCACGGCGCCACTCGGGGACAGGGCGTGCGCAGGGGCGTGCGGCGGACGGTCGATCGCGTCGACGAACGGTTCGACGAACGGTCGGGACGGCCGTTCGCGCACGCCGGACGGCCTAAAGCGCGTGTCGGTACGACACCGGGAGAGATGCGGCTTCTTACCTGTTTATCCATAAATACGACTACGGCAGGATGAAGTGATGATCACACGCAGTCGGAAGGTGGCCCTCATCCTGACCGTCGTCCTCGCCGCGGGCGCCGCCTGCCAGGCCCGTGACCACCGGCCGCCGGAACCGGGGCATCCGGCCCCCACCGCGACGGGGTCCCGCGGTTTCACCCTGGTCGCCTCCGGCGACGTACTGCCCCACGACTCGGTCATCGAGCGTGCCCGCTTCGACGCGGGCGGCACGGGATACGACTTCCGGCCGATGCTCGCCGGCATCCGTTCCGTCACCGACCCCGCCGATGTGGCGCTGTGCCACATGGAAACCGTGTACGGAGCGGGCCCCGACTACACCGGCTACCCGCTCTTCCGGTCCCCGCCCGAGGTGGCCGGCGGTCTCGCCGCCACCGGCTACGACGGCTGCTCCACCGCCTCCAACCACTCCATGGACGACGGCGTCGAGGGCATCCGCCGCACCCTGGACGCCCTCGACCGGGCGGGCGTACGCCATGCGGGCACCGCGCGCACCGAACGGGAGGCCCGCACCGCGACCGTGCTGCGCGCCGGCGCGGCGCGGATCGCCCACCTCGCCTACACCTACGACACCAACGGCCTTCCGCTGCCGCCGGACCAGCCCTGGGCCGTCGGCCTGATCGACGAGGCGCGGATCGCCGAGGACGCGCGGGCCGCCCGGAAGGCCGGGGCCGATGTCGTCGTGGTCTCCCTGCACTGGGGCACCGAATGGCAGGACGCCCCCGACGAACGGCAGCTCGCCCTCGCCCGCTCGCTCACCGCCTCCGCCACCGGCGGCCGCCCCGACATCGACCTGATCCTCGGCACCCACGCTCATGTCCCCCAGGCCTACGAGAAGGTCAACGGCACCTGGGTGATCTACGGCATGGGCGACCAGATCGCCGGCGAGATGACCAACCACGAGGGCGTGCGCGACCCGCGCGGCAATCAGTCCACCCTGGGCCGCTTCACCTTCGCCCCGCCGGGGCGTCCCGGCGGACGCTGGGAGGTGACCCGCGCGGAGTTCGTCCCGCAGCTCTTCGACGTGGACGCCGGACGGGTCGTCAACCTCGACCGGGCGCTCGCCAGGGGCGCCGAGGTGCAGTCCGTGCGCGACCGGATCCGGGACGTGGTGCTGAGCCGGGGCGCCGCGCAGGACGGGCTCGTGATGGGGGAGTGAGGCAGCAGCAGATGCTCACGCTCCGGTACGCCGGCGACCACCCCGGTGCAGGGGGCGCTCCCCCGGACCCCGTTCGCGCCCACGCGGCGGAGCCGCACATCGGCACGGCCCCGCGCCCGTAGGGCGCGGGGAACCGCGCGACAGGCCACAGCGGGCCCGCAGCCGTCCGACTGCCCGCACCACCCGGGCGCGGTCGCCCCTGGAAGGGGCTAACCCGTCGCGTCCACCAGGGCCAGGTCGTGGAGGCGGTCCGGGGGACCCGGGCGGGCGTAGTACCAGCCCTGCGCCGTGTCGCAGCCGAGGACGCGGAGCTGTTCGGCCTGGGCGCCCGTCTCGACGCCCTCCACCGTGACCGCGAGGTCCAGGCTGTGGGCCAGGGAGACGATCCCCTCGACGATCTTCAGATCGACGGGGTCGGCCGGGAACCGCTGCATGCTCTGGGTGAACGAGCGGTCCAGCTTCAGTACGCTCACCGGCAGCCGGCGCAGGTTGGCCAGGTTGGAGTAGCCCGTGCCGAAGTCGTCCAGCGCGATGTCGACGCCCATCTCCGCCAGCCGGCGCAGCGGCTTCAGCAGATCGTCGTCCGCGCCGATGAGCGCCGACTCGGTGACCTCCAGGCACAGCGCGTCCGGCGACATCCCCGTCCGCTCCAGGATCTCCACCGTGTCCTGGACCAGCCCGGGGTGCGTGAGCTGGCACGGCGACAGGTTCACGTTGATGCGCAGCGGACCCAGCGCGCCCCCGTGCAGATCCCGCCACGCGCGCGCCTGCAGCACCGACTGCTCCAGCACCCAGCGGCCCAGCGGAACGATCAGCCCCGTGTGCTCGGCGAGCGGGATGAACCGGTCCGGGGACAGCACCCCGTGCTGCGGGTGCAGCCAGCGCACCAGCGCCTCCGCGCCCCGCACACTGCCGTCGCCGAGGTGCACCAGCGGCTGGTACTCGATGAAGAACTCGCCCCGGTCCAGGGCCGTCGGCAGCGCCGTGGTGAGCCCGTGCCGGGTGATGGCGCGGGCGTCGGACTCCGGGTCGGCGAGCTCGAACCGGTTGCCGCCCGCCGACTTGGCCCGGTACATGGTGATGTCGGCGCTGCGCAGCACCTCCGCCGCGCTGCGCTCCCCGGCCGGGCCCTCGACGATGCCGATGCTGCCGCGCACGGTCAGCTCCCGGCCG
The DNA here is from genome assembly GCF_043199595.1 of Streptomyces sp. NPDC048584. Taxonomy (NCBI): domain Bacteria; kingdom Bacillati; phylum Actinomycetota; class Actinomycetes; order Kitasatosporales; family Streptomycetaceae; genus Streptomyces; species Streptomyces sp. NPDC048584. Next base: position 19,082 of record NZ_JBICWF010000016.1, on the reverse strand, counting down.
TCCACGCTGATCGGCGCGAGCAGCGCGTTCATGATGCGGGCGGCGAGCTCGTCGACCGTCCGCTCCGTCTCGGGGCCGGTGGTCAGCGCCACGAACTCGTCACCGCCGAGCCGGGCCACCATCTCTCCGGAGGCGGTGGCGCAGGCCTGCAGCCGGTCGGCGACCTCGACCAGCAGCCGGTCGCCGGCCGCGTGCCCGAGACTGTCGTTGACGGTCTTGAAGCCGTCCAGGTCCAGGTAGCACAGCCCGAACCGCTGGCCCTCCCCGGCGCCGAGCGCCTTCTCCAGCCGCTCGAAGAAGAACGTCCGGTTGGGCAGCCCGGTGAGTGCGTCGTGGGTGGCCTCGTAGCGCAGCCGCAGATTGAGCAGCCGCCGCTCGGTGGTGTCCTCCATGAGCGCGAGCTGGTACTGCGGGTCGCCGTCGGCGTCACGCAGCAGGGACACCGTCAGATTGGTCCACAGAACGGTCCCGTCCGGACGGTAGAACGCCTTTTCGACGTGGTAATGCTCGCGCTCGCCCCGCACCAGCTCGTCGTAGAGCCGCCAGGTCTGCGGGGCGTCGTCGGGGTGCACCCACTCCTTGACGTTACGGCCGCGCATGCTCTGCTCGGACAGCCCGAACATCCGGTGCAGCGCGCCGTTGACCTGGAGGACGTTGCCCTCCAGGTCGGCGATGCCGATCCCTATCGCCGCGCCCTCGAACACCGCCCGGAACCGGGCCTCGGTGGCGTGCAGCGCCTGCGCCACCACGCCCTGGGCCTCCAGCGCGGCCCGTGCGACGGTCTCCTGCTCGGCCAGCGTCCGCTCCCGCAGTGCCTGCGCGAACCCGGCGGCCATGGCGTGCTGGAGCCTGCCGGAGCGCGCCCGCAGATCCTCCCGGTCGCCGTCCTCACCGCAGTACAGGACGAGATAGGCGTCCACGCAGTCCAGGGTCCGGCTGAGCGCCTCCGGATCGGTGCAGTGCGCCTCCACCAGCGCCGCCCCGACCGTCCGGCCCGCGTCCGCGTCGAACGACCGGGCGCGCAGCGCCCCGCTCAGCCGCCGGGCCAGCGGCAGCAGCAGCTTCTCGAACTCCGGGCGGGTCGACGACGTCGAGGTCACCGGGAAGACCGCCCGGCTCCAGATCGTCGCGAACCGGCGGAGTCTGTCCTCCGGCCCGTCCGGCTCCGCGCTCACGCGGTACGCCCCACGCCCGCGAAACCGGAGGACGCGTACGGATCCTCGTCCTCCGGTGCGGTGTCCGGCCGCCACCGCGGCATCGGCACCAGTCCGGGTTCCACCATGTCGTACCCCTCGAAGAACCGCGCGATCTCGTCGCGCGTGCGCATGATCAGCGGGTTGCGAATCTTCCGGTACACGTCCACCGCCCCCTCGGCCCGCTCCGCCGGCAGCGGGATTCCCTCGTACGCGGCATGGGTGAGTACGAGCATGCTGCCGGGCGCGAGGGCCTGGCGCAGTTCCGCCACCGCCGCGTACGGGTCGTCCGCGTCTTCCACGAAGTGCAGTATGGCAACGAGAAGCAGCCCCACTGGCCGATTCAGGTCGATCAGCCGCCGTACCTCGGGGCTCTCGAGGATCTCCCGCGGCTTGCGCAGGTCCGCGGCGAGGACGTCCGCGCCCTCGTTGCCCTCCAGCACGGCCTGGCTGTGCGCCACCGCCACCGGGTCGTGGTCCACGTACATCACGCGTGCGTCCGGTACGGCGGCCTGCGCCACCTCGTGGACGCTGCCGAACGTGGGGATGCCGGACCCGATGTCCAGGAACTGGGTGATGCCCTCCCCGGCCGCGAACCGCACCGCCCGGCGCATGAAGGCACGGTTCGCCTGCATGACCTTGGGCAGTCCCGGCATGAACTCCATGGCCCTGCGGGCGGCTTCCCGGTCGACCTCGAAGTTGTGCGAACCGCCCAGGTAGTAGTCGTACATCCGGGAGACGCTGGGCACCGAGATGTCGATGCTGCGCGGGGCCCAGGCGGGACGCTCCATCTCACTCTCCAAGGCGTAGGCGATCCGGTGTTCGACCCGAAGGCTACTGATCGTCCGCCAAAGGAGCGACCCCAAACGGAAATTGACCATCCGTTCCCGGTCACTGCCAGTGGCACATGCCCTATTTGCGTCCCGTGAACGCGTGACGAAATGCGTCCACGGCATTCCGGAGATTTCCGACACGCAGCGAACTACGGGGCGAATGCCGACGATTGTTCCCTGAATGCCGGTGTATCACGGCAAAACGGTCCGCCCCTCCACGAGTCGCGGAGGGGCGGACACGGGGCCGGCGGCGTCCGGAGCGGACGACACCCTGGGAGGTTGTTATTTCTCCGGAGCGCCGACCGGCTTTCCGTCGGGCCGTACGGCGTACCACGTACCGCCGACGCCCTGACCGTTGGTGTCGCCGGGAGCCTTGTCACCGGCGAAGGTGTAGATGGGCCAGCAGTTGATCGTCTGCTGCGCCGCGCCGTCCGGGCGCGTGAAGGTCATGTAGTTCTTCTTCTGGATGCCCTTGGTGTCGTTGATGTCGACCGGCGCGACCACCGGCCACTTCTCCAGGCAGGCACCGGTGCAGGCGGAGACCGGCTTCGGCCACGCCTCGTCCTTGGTGAAGCGGTAGACCGTCATGCCGTTCTTGTCGACGACGATCTCGCCCAGCTTCGGGTCCTGGCGCGTGGACAGACCGGGCAGCGCGGCCGACTGCGCCTTCTTGCCCTGAGGGTTCAGCGCGAACCACTTGCCGCCCACGCCCTGGCCCTTGACGTCACCGGCGTTGACGTCCTTGACGTAGCGGTAGGCAGGCCAGCCGGCCACGGTGAGCTGCTTGGTGCCGTCGGCCCGGGTGACCGATCCGAGCAGCGCCTTGTCGATGCCCTCGCCGGCCGAGGCGTCGTCCGCGGGCACCGGAGGCCAGGTCTTGGCGCAGTCGTCCTCACAGTTGGACGCGGGCGGCTCGGCGGTGTCCTGGTCGAACCGGTACAGGGTCAGACCGAGGCTGTCGGTCACCACCTTGCCCAGCTCGCCGTTGGTGGAGACGTTCAGCTCACCGGCCGTGTCCGAGGGAGCCGGGGACTCCTTCGCGCCGGTACCCGCCTGACCGGTGCCGACGTTGCCGTAGTCCCCTGCCGCGGCCGTCGCACCCACGTTCTGACTGGAGGCGGCCGGCGGGGTCTCCTGCCCGCACGCCGTGGTCAGGGAGAGCACCGCCGCGGCGCTCGCCACCAGCGAGGCGGTTCGCCAGGAGGTCTTCATCGTCAACTCCAGATCATCGCACGGGTGTTGCAGCGCCCTGCTGTGCCGCCGCTCGACGAGGAGTACGCATGAAGGCACGGGTTGTGTTCAACGGGGGCCCGGATTTCTTTTCTTAACTCCTTCGGGGCAATCCCGCCGCTCCCGGGAGTGACCCGGTGGTTCGCGACTCATGATCCTCTTCGTGCAAGCACTCGTATCGAGCCAATCCCGCGTCACCGCACGTGCGTTGGCGGTGACGGCGCTGATCTGGGCGCTCGTCGGCGCACCCGGCACGGCCACGGCCGACGCCTGCGCGTACGCCTCGACGGGGCCGGACGGCACGGAGGCGGTGGCGATCGCGGGCCATGTCACCTGGACGGACCCCCCGTTCTGCTCACCCCCACCGACCCCGACGCCCGTCCCCACCCCCACTCCGACGCCTCCGCCCGAGCCCACACCGACCCCGACGCCTCCGCCCCCGACGCCCGCACCCCGGCCCACCCCGACACCCGAGCCGCCACCACCGCCCCCACCCCCGCCGGCCGCCCGTCCGGCGCCGCCCGCCCCGCCCGCGCCGACGCCCACCCCGCCGCCGCCGCGCCCCCGACCCGTGCCGCCCCCGCCGCAGGCCCCGAAACCGTCGGCCACCCCGAAGCCGCGTCCGTCCGTGACGCCGGTGCGCTACCCGCGCTACCGCGCGGCTCCGGTCCGGCACCCTTCCGGCGGCGCCACGAAACCGCTCACCTTCGTCCTGCTCATCACGATGCCCGCGGTGGTCGCGATCGCCGCTCTGCGGCCGCGCTGACGCCCGTACCGACCCGACCTCTCTGGAGGCACCTCTTGCCGGAATGGCTTGTTCTCACCCTCGCGATGCTCGCCGCCTGTGTCGTGGTGGTGGTCATCACCCTCGTACGGCACCGCAGGGCGGCCGACGACGAGGATCCCAGCGAGACCCCGGACGTCATCGAGTACATGACGATGTGGATCGGCGTGGTGTACGCCATCGTCCTGGGCCTCGCCATCGCGGGCGTCTGGGAGGGACGCAGCGCCGCCCAGGAGACCGTCCAGGCGGAGGCGGTGGCACTGCACGAGGTCTCGGAACGGGTCCGTGTGTACCCCGTCGAGGTCCGTGACCGTATCCGGGACGATGTCAACGCCTATGTCGGACACGTCGTCACCACCGAGTGGCGGGCCATGGCCGACGACGGGCAGGTCACCGAACGCGGCACCGAACTCCTCGACCGCGTCCGCCGGGACGTCACCGACTACGAGCCGCGCACGGACTTCGAGGCGCAGGCCTACCAGCCGCTCGTGGACCAGGTGGCCGCCGCCGACCAGGCGCGCAGCGCCCGCGCCGAGTCGACCGGGGAGACGATGCCGGGCGTGGTGTGGTTCGGGCTGCTCTCAGGGGCCGTCATCACCATCGGGATGATCTTCGCGCTGCAGATCCGGCGCACCACCCGGGAGATGGTCCTCGCCGGGATGTTCTCCGCGCTGATCGCCTTCCTGCTCTTCCTCATCTGGGACTTCGACGCCCCCTACAGCCGGGGTCTCGCCGCCTCCGCGGACCCGTTCCTGCGGCTCTTCCCGCACATCGGGGGCTGAGCGCCGTCCGCGACGGGCAGAGCCGCGCCCCGGATCCCGGGGGATCCGGGGCGAGCGGCTCACGAACGGGTGCGGAACGGCGGCCCGGAGGGGACAGCGGTTCAGATCCTCTTCTCGGCGCGGCGGCGCATCCAGAAGACACCGCTGCCGACGACCGCGGCGGTCACCAGCGCCCCGCCGATGGCCATGTCGGTCGGGGTCGCCCCGCTGGTGCTGCTGCCGCCGATACCGCCGCGCACACCGCCGATGACGGTGAAGGCGGCCGGCCGGGTCAGGCTCCGGCCGGAGCAGTGGACCGTGATGTCGTAGGGACCGGGACGGGCCTCCGCGTCGACCGTCGCGGTGCCCCTCGAGGTGTCGTTGGCGCCGCTGATCGGCGTCAGGTTCGTCCGGGGGAAGGCGTTGGAGGTGGCGGTGCCACCGTTGGGGCAGCCGTCGACCGTGATGGTCAGCTGGCCGCCGCGGGCGATGACGCTGGGCAGGGCGACGATGTTGGACGGGTTGGGAACCCGGCCGCCGTCCGCGACCGCCACCGGGGCGGCGATCCCGAGGACGGCGACCGCGGCGCCGGCGGCCGCCAGGGCACGTGACTTGCGCATGTGATCCTCCGCGGAAGGCGCCCCGGGTCCCGTTCCCGGTAGATCGGCGAGAAAGCGCCTCCCGGAAAGACCCTCAGATGCCGTGCCCCGACCCGCATTTCGGCAATGGTCCGTACCGGTGAGCGGCACGCCGGGCGGAAAACCGTACGAAGGGATATCGCCGCAGGTCACGGACCGTCAGAAAATCTTCGTCCGGTGGCGCCCCGGATGGCGCACCCGCGGGCCGGGGGCCACCCGTTCGCCGCCGCCCCGTCGCCGGTTGCGCGAGGGGCCTTTAGCGTTTTCGTCATGCGCGAGTGGTACGGCGACGGCCGTGTCGAGAGGGGAAGGCGAATGTCTGCTTTCGAGCCGGACGAAGCCGAATGGGAGGCACGGCGGAAGAAGCGCGCCCCCTGGGGCGTGATAGCGCTGGTCATGCTCACCGGCCTCGCGCTCATCCGCAACGGCTCGGGCGAATTCGACGAGGGCCCGCCGCAGCCGGCCGGCGCGGCCGCCGCCGACACCCGGGTGCCCGGTGGCGGTGTCACGGCCGACGCGGTGCGGCCGCTGCCGTACGCGGTCCCGGACCGGGTGACGATCCCGGCGATCCAGGTGGACGCGCCCGTCATCCCGGTGGGCCTGGACGCGGACGGCTGGGTCGCCGCGCCGCCGCCGCAGGACCCCAACCTGGCCGGCTGGTTCACCGGCGCCGTCTCACCGGGCGAGAAGGGCACGTCGGTCGTCGTCGGTCATGTCGACAACGCGCAGGGACCGGCCGTGTTCTACGGGCTCGGGGCGCTCAAGAAGGGCAACCGCGTCGAGATCCTCCGCAAGGACGGCAGGACCGCCGTGTTCGAGGTCTACGGCATCGAGGTCTTCGCGAAGAACGACTTCCCCGGCGACCGGGTCTACGCCTCCAAGGGGACCGCGGAACTGCGGGTCATCACCTGCGGCGGCGGCTTCTCCCAGCAGAACGGCTACGACGGCAACGTGGTCGCTTTCGCCCGCCTGGCCGAGGTCCGCTGAGCGGACCCGCGCCCGGGCGGGCGGGAGGACAGCTCACACGTACTGCCGGCGGGGCACGGTGACGTGGTAGCCGGAGTCCAGCAGTTCGGGCAGATAGGAGCGCAGGGCCCGCACGCTCTGTGAGCGGTTGCCCCCGGCGTCGTGGGAGAGCACCACCACGCCGGGGGCGGCGCCCTCCGCCACCCGGTCGACGATCGTGCGGGTGCCGGGGGTGGTCCAGTCGAGGGTGTCGACCGTCCAGGCCATGGGCTCCATGCCCAGTTCGGCGCCGAGCTGGAAGGCCGCGCGGTTCCAGGCACCGTAGGGTGCGCGGAACCATTCGGGGCGTTCGCCGTAGGCCCGCTCGACGACGTCGCTGGTGCGTTCCATCTCGGAGCGGATCCGGGAGCGCCGCAGCCGGGTGAGCAGGGGGTGGCTCCAGGTGTGGTTGCCGACCACATGCCCCTCGTCGGCCATCCGGGCCAGCAGGTCCCGGTTGTAGGCCGCCATCTCCCCGCACACGAAGAACATCGCCCGCACCTCGTAGCGGGCCAGGGTGTCGAGGATCTGCGGGGTGTAGCGCGGGTCGGGGCCGTCGTCGAAGGTCAGCACCATGGTGCGGCCGTGCGCCGGGACCCGCAGCAGCGGTTCGTGCCGTACGGGTGTCCCGCCGCGCGGGGCGTGCGGCGGCGGGCCGTAGCCGGTCAGGGGCCGCAGGCGGTACTCGGAGGGCCTGAGCGGGCGGCGGGCCGCCCGGGCGCCGGCGGCCGGCGGGGGCGGGGCCGGCGCGGCACGGTTCCCGGCGCCCGGCGCGAACGCCGCGGCCACACCGGCCGCGCCCAGGGAGACGGCACCGGCGAGGAGCGCCCGGCGCCGGGTGAGGAAGTGATCCTTCTGCATGACTCATCAGTCGCCCGACGAAGGGCCGACGCACCTCAGCGGCACCGGTGCGGCGGCACGATTTCATTCGGTCGGCGCAGTGCGGGCGCGGGACCGCCGCGGGTGGTGAAAGCCGGAGCCCCGTACTCCGATAACCTCACTGCCGTGACGGAACAGCAGTCCCACCGGTTCGAACGGGGCACGGACGGCCCGAAGGTGATCGTGGCCGGCGTGGACGGCTCCGACTCCTCGATGCGCGCGGCCGCGTACGCCGCAGGCCTGGCCCGCCGCCAGGGGGCGCTGCTCGCCCTCGTGTACGTGCAGCCGGTGCTGGCCGCGGGAGCGGCGCTCGGCGCGCCGGTCGCCGATACCACCGAGGAGATAGCCGAGGACCTGGTGGCGCAGGTCAGGGACGCGATGGAGCGGATCAAGGGCGTCTTCGACGTCCGCTGGGAGTTCCACACCTTCCGTGGTGACCCGTACAACGGCCTGGTGAAGGCGGCCGACGACCTCAAGGCGGACGCGGTCGTCGTGGGCGTCTCCGAGCAGGCGGGCCACCGCTTCATCGGCTCGGTGGCGGTCCGCCTGGTGAAGGCGGGCCGCTGGCCGGTCACGGTGGTGCCGTAGGCCTGTCCGGCCGAGCCTCGCCGGCTCGGCCGAGCGGTGGCCGGGACGGGCGGATCCACCGCACCGACGGCGGTCGAGGGTCCAGGGGATCGGGGGAGAGGCTCGTACCCGCGCGTCGGGGGTGCCGGGGACGTCATGAGCGCCCGCGAAGCCCGGCGGGTCCGGGGCCGCCGCGCGGGGCGAGAAGCGAAGAGGCGGAGTCTGCTGCCGGGCCAGTGCCCTTGGGCGTCCGCGTGGTGGGGGCGGGGCACAGGGAGGGCTTAGGGCCGGACCGCCGGCCCGGCGTCCGGCGGCTCACCGCTCCAGCAGCATCCGCTGCAGTTCGCGGGCCGCGCGGGGCGGGGCCACGTCGCTGCGGTGGGCCAGGGCGATGGCGCGGTGCAGACCCGGACGGGACAGCGGGGTGACGCGCAGTCCGTGGGCGGAGCGGGCGGCCACCATCCGCGGCACCACCGCCACCCCGAGCCCGGCCCGTACGAAACCCAGCACCGCGTCCATCTCGCCGCCCTCCACCGCGAATTCGGGCTCGAAACCCTCCGCCCGGCACGCCGCCACCGTCAGCTCGCGCAGGTCGTAGCCGTGCCGGAACATCACCAGGCGTTCGCCCTCCAGGTCGGCGATGCGCACGGTGCGCCGGCCCCGCCCGGGCGTCGGGGCGTCCGGGGAGGACACCACCACCAGGTCCTCGCGCAGCAGCTCCACCGTGGTGAGCGCGGGGGACGGCGTCGGCAGCGGCAGCACCACCAGCGCCAGATCCAGCGCCCCGCGCGCCAGCTCCCGCACCAGATCGTGCGAGCCGCCCTCCTCGATCAGCAGCCGGACACCCGGATACCGGTCGTGGAAGGCGCGCAGCACATCCGGCAGCAGACCGGTGCACAGGCTCGGCGTGGCGCCCAGCCGCACCCGCCCGCCGCGCAGCTGGACGACCTCCTGCACCTCGTGCCGCGCGGTGTCCGCGTCGGCCAGGATCCGTCGGGCCAGCGGCAGCAGCGCCTCGCCCGCGTCGGTCAGCGTGATGTTCCCGCGCGCCCGCCGGAACAGATCGGCTCCCAGGTCCCGCTCCAGCGCCTTGATCTGCTGCGACAGCGACGGCTGGGCGACATGGACGAGTTCCGCGGCGTGGGTGAAGTGCCGGGTCTCGGCGACCGCCACGAAGTACTGGAGCTGCTGGAACTGCACCAACCCATCATAGGCACGCCCTATCGAATCGAGCCGCACCATGTCTTGGACCGATGGGGCCCTTCGGCCCTAGCGTCTGGTGACATGGCTCTGGCAACGCGGACGGACCGACGGCCGTCCCTGGCACGCACCGTGTGGGACTCGACCGTCGGCAAGAAGACGGTGATGGCGGTCAGCGGCATCGTCATGCTGCTGTACCTGGTCGTCCACATGATCGGAAACCTGAAGATCTTCTTCGGGGCCGGCGAGTTCAACCACTACGCGCACTGGCTGCGCACCGTCGGCGAGCCGTTCATGCACTACGAGTGGACGCTGTGGATCATCCGGGTCGTCCTGGTCGCCGCCGTGATCGCCCACGCCGTCTCCGCGTACCAGCTCAGCCGCCGCGACATCAGGGCGCGCCCGAGCAAGTACGTGCACAGGAAGGCGCGGGCGAGCTACGCCACGCGCACCATGCGCTGGGGCGGCATCATCCTCGCCCTGTTCATCGTGTGGCACCTCCTCGACCTGACCACCGGCACCGTGCACTCCGGCGGCTTCGAGAGCGGCAAGCCCTACCAGAACGTCGTGGACACCTTCTCCACCTGGTACGGCAACACCATCTACATCGTCGCGATGCTCGCCGTCGGACTGCACGTCCGGCACGGCTTCTGGAGCGCCGCCCAGACCCTCGGCGTCGGCAGCCGCACCCGCGACCGCGCCCTCAAGACCACCGCCAATGCCCTCGCGCTGCTGCTCACGGCCGGCTTCCTCGCCGTACCCGTGGGCGTCATGACCGGAGTGGTGAGCTGACCATGACTTCCTACACCGAGTACACGGCCGGCGAACCGGTCGCCGACACCAAGGCCCCCGCCGGCCCCGTCAACGAGCGCTGGGACACGCGCCGTTTCGAGGCCAAGCTGGTCAACCCCGCCAACCGGCGCGGCAAGACCGTCATCGTCGTCGGCACCGGCCTGGCGGGCGGCTCCGCCGGCGCCACGCTCGCCGAACAGGGCTACCGCGTCGTCCAGTTCTGCTACCAGGACTCCCCGCGCCGCGCCCACTCCATCGCCGCGCAGGGCGGCATCAACGCGGCGAAGAACTACCGCAACGACGGCGACTCCATCCACCGGCTGTTCTACGACACCGTCAAGGGCGGCGACTTCCGCTCGCGCGAGTCCAATGTGCACCGCCTCGCACAGATCTCCGTCGAGATCATCGACCAGTGCGTGGCACAGGGCGTGCCCTTCGCCCGCGAGTACGGCGGACTGCTCGACACCCGCTCCTTCGGCGGCGTCCAGGTCTCCCGCACCTTCTACGCGCGCGGCCAGACGGGCCAGCAACTCCTGCTCGGCGCCTATCAGGCGCTCAGCCGGCAGATCGCGGCCGGCAACATCGAGATGCACGCGCGCACCGAGATGCTCGACCTGATCGTCGTCGACGGGCGGGCCCGCGGCATCGTCGCCCGGGACCTGATCACCGGGAAGATCGACACCTACTTCGCGGACGCCGTCGTCCTCGCCAGCGGCGGCTACGGCAACGTCTTCTATCTGTCGACGAACGCCATGAACAGCAACGCCACCGCGATCTGGCGGGCACACCGGCGCGGCGCCTACTTCGCCAACCCGTGCTTCACCCAGATCCACCCCACCTGCATCCCGCGCACCGGCGACCACCAGTCCAAGCTGACGCTGATGAGCGAGTCGCTCCGCAACGACGGGCGGATCTGGGTCCCGAAGGCCAAGGGCGACGACCGGCCGGCCGGGAGGATCCCGGAGGACGAGCGCGACTACTACCTGGAGCGCATCTACCCCTCCTTCGGCAACCTGGTGCCCCGCGACATCGCCTCCCGTGCCGCCAAGAACGTCTGCGACGAGGGCAGGGGCGTGGGCCCCGGGGGACAGGGTGTCTACCTCGACTTCGCCGACGCCATCACGCGCATGGGGCGCAAGGCCGTCGAGGCCAGGTACGGCAACCTCTTCGACATGTACCAGCGGATCACCGACGAGGATCCGTACCAGGTGCCGATGCGGATCTATCCCGCCGTGCACTACACGATGGGCGGACTGTGGGTCGACTACGACCTCCAGTCCACGATCCCCGGCCTGTTCGCCATCGGCGAGGCCAACTTCTCCGACCACGGAGCCAACCGGCTCGGCGCCTCCGCCCTGATGCAGGGCCTCGCCGACGGCTACTTCGTCGTCCCGGCTACCGTCAACGACTACCTGGCCCGCAACCCGCACCGGGAGGAGATCACCGACGAACACCCGGTGGTGCAGGAGGTGCTGGCCGAGACCCAGGACCGGCTCAATCTGCTGCTGGCCGTCGACGGCGACCGCACCCCCGACTCCTTCCACCGCGAAGTCGGCGAACTGATGTGGGAGTTCTGCGGCATGGCCCGCACCGACACCGGACTGCGCAAGGCCCTCGAACGCATCCCGCAGATCCGCGAGGAGTTCTGGCGGCGCATCAAGGTTCCCGGCACCGGCGAGGAGTTCAACCAGTCCCTGGAGAAGGCCAACCGCGTCGTCGACTACCTGGAACTCGCCGAGCTGATGTGCCTCGACGCACTGCACCGCGCCGAGTCCTGCGGCGGCCACTTCCGCGAGGAGTCCCAGACCCCCGACGGCGAGGCCGAGCGACGCGACGAGGAGTTCTCCTACGCCGCCGCCTGGGAGTTCACCGGCACCGGCGAGGCGCCGTCCCTGCACAGGGAAGACCTGGTCTTCGAGTACGTCCACCCCACCCAGCGGAGCTACGCATGAAGCTCAACCTGCGCGTCTGGCGGCAGAAGAACGCCGGCGCCGACGGCGCCATGTCCACGTACCAGGTGGACGGCATCTCGCCCGACATGTCCTTCCTGGAGATGCTCGACACCCTCAACGAGGAACTCATCCTCAAGGGCGAGGACCCGGTCGCCTTCGACCACGACTGCCGCGAGGGCATCTGCGGCGCCTGCTCGCTCGTCATCAACGGCGACGCCCACGGCCCCGAGCGCACCACCACCTGCCAACTGCACATGCGGTCCTTCAAGGACGGCGACACCATCGACGTCGAGCCGTGGCGGGCGTCCGCCTTCCCGGTGGTGAAGGACCTGGTGGTCGACCGGTCCGCCTTCGACCGCATCATCCAGGCCGGCGGCTACATCACGGCGCCGACCGGCTCCGCGCCGGAGGCGCACGCGACGCCGGTGCCGAAGCCGGACGCGGATCTCGCGTTCGAGCACGCGGAGTGCATCGGGTGCGGGGCGTGTGTGGCGGCGTGCCCCAACGGGGCGGCGATGCTGTTCACCTCCGCGAAGGTCAACCATCTCAATGTGCTGCCCCAGGGCGCGCCCGAGCGCGAGACCAGGGTGCTGGACATGGTGGCGCAGATGGATGAGGAGGGGTTCGGGGGGTGCACACTCGCCGGCGAGTGTGCGACTGCCTGCCCGAAGGGCATTCCCTTGACCTCCATCACCGGGATGAACAAGGAGTGGCTGCGGGCCACCCGCAAGGTGGGCAAGCGGTAGCACCGCTTCGGTTCGCCAGGTGTACGGGTGCGGCCGCCTTGCGGCCGATCGCGCCCACGTGGCAGAGCCGCGTGGTGTCACGTCCCGCGCCCCTTTGGGGCGCTTCAGTGAGCGTTCGCCGACAGGTGCGGACGGGCGGGGTCGGGGTGGTGCTCCCCGGCCCCGTTTCGCTTGCGTTCCCGGGGTTCAGCTGCTCCACATCCGTACTCCCGGCGCCGGTCACGTACACGCCAACCCCGGTCGGGAGAACAGGGGTGTCCCCACCCGCTCCGGCGCGTGATCAGGAGAGAGCCATGACCGGCGTGCTGACCGTAGACCACCCCCCGAAGCCCACCGCACCCTCCCGCTACACCGTCACCCTCGCCCGCGACGAGGAGGACGTACGGGCCGCGCAGCGGCTGCGGTACGACGTTTTCGCGGGGGAGATGGGCGCCCTGCTGTCCACCCCGCAGCCGGGGCTCGACGCCGACCCCTTCGACGCCTACTGCGACCACCTGCTCGTACGGGAGGAGACGAGCGGACAGGTCGTCGGAACCTACCGGCTGCTGCCGCCCGAGCGCGCCGGGATCGCCGGACGGCTGTACGCGGAGGGGGAGTTCGACCTCTCCGGGCTGGACGCGATACGGCCCTCCCTCGTCGAGGTCGGCCGCAGCTGTGTGCACCCCGACCACCGGGACGGGGCGGTCATCGGGCTCATCTGGGCCGGCATCGCCCGCTACATGACCGACCGCGGCCACGCCTGGCTGGCGGGCTGCTGCTCCATCCCGCTCGCCGACGGCGGCACGCTCGCTTCCGCCACCTGGGACCGGGTACGGGCGAAGCATCTCGCGCCCGAGGAGTACCGGGTACGGCCGTTGCTGCCCTGGCAGCCGAAGGCCTCCGGCCCCGCCGCCGCCCCCGCCGATCTGCCCGCCCTGCTGCGCGGCTACCTCAGGCTCGGCGCCTGGGTGTGCGGGGAGCCCGCGCACGACGCCGACTTCGGCGTCGCCGACCTCTATGTGCTGCTGCCGATGAACCGGGTCGACCCCCGCTATCTGCGGCACTTCCTCTCCCTCGTCCCCTCCTGATGAGTGTCTGGCTGCCGGGCGCGCCCTGCACCCCGCGCGGCTGTGTGGAACCGACGGAGCGCGCGGCCGCCGTACCGCTGGCGGTGCTGCGGCTGACGGCCGTCGGTCTGCTGATGCTCGCCGGGATCGCGTTGCTCCCGCTCGGGCGGCGCGTTCCGGCGGGCATGGTGCGCCGGTGGTGCCGGTGGATCGTACGGGCCGCCGGGGTCCGGGTCCGGATCGCCGGGGCCGCGCCGCCCACGGGCGGACTCCTGCTCGTCGCCAACCACATCTCCTGGCTGGACGTTCCGCTGCTGGCGGCCGTCCGACCGGCCCGGATGCTGGCCAAGGCCGAGGTACGGCGCTGGCCCGTCGCGGGGGCGCTGGCCGCGCGCGGCGGTGTGCTGTTCATCGACCGCGACCGGCTGCGCGCCCTGCCGGAGACGGTCGCGGCGCTCACCACGGTCCTGCGGGACGGCGCGGCGGTCGCGGCGTTCCCGGAGGGCAGCACCTGGTGCGGCAGGGCCCGGGGACACTTCCGCCGGGCGGTGTTCCAGGCGGCGCTGGATGCCGGGGTCCCGGTGCAGCCAATCCGGATCCGCTACCGCGGTGTGCGCGGCAGGCCGGCCACCACGCCGGCCTTCGTCGGCGACGACACGCTGCTCGCCTCGGTGTGGCGCGTGGCCTCGGCGCGGGGTGTGACCGCCGAGGTCGAGGTGCGGGAGCCCATCCCGGCGGGGCGGCACGACGACCGCCGTGCCCTGGCGTGCGCGGCGCAGCCGGAGGTGTCGGCGGGGCACGCGTGACGGTTGCCATGGGTGAGCGCTGTGGAAAATTAAGTACCTTTTGTCGCTTTCATGCCGTTTTCTGCCGAGTTTCCGGAGAACCCGTCAGAGGCGACCTTCGAAAGGAGGGTGATGGAAGATGATCACCCGCGAAGACATCTCGATCCTGCTGGACCACCCGGTGTACGACGGGGACGGTAACAAGGTCGGCGACGCGAAGCACGTCTTCCTCGACGACGCCAGTGGACGCCCCGAGTGGGTGACCGTCAAGACAGGCATGTTCGGCTCGAGCGAGTCGTTCGTTCCCATCCGTGACGCCGCCCTGGTACAGGATCACCTCGAGGTTCCCTATCCCAAGGAAAAGATCAAGGGCGCGCCCAGTGTCGACATCGACGCGGGCGGTCATCTGTCGATGGACGAGGAGCATCGTCTGTACGAGTACTACGGCATCGACTGGGGCTCCGTGCTGAAGGACCCGGGCGACGATGGCCGCTCCCCCGGGGCGGGCACGGGTACGACCACCGGCACGGGTACGGGTACGGCGGGCGCCGCCGGGGCCGCGGGCGCGGCCGGTGCGGCCGGCGCCGCAGGGGCCGCGGGCATGACCGGCCGTCGCGGCGACACCGCCTCCCGGACGGGGGCGCCGGGGACGACGGCGGGCGCCGCGGGCTCCGCCGGTGCCGCCGGCTCCGCGGGCACGGCCGGCCGCCGGAGCGAGGCCAGGGCCGCGAAGCGCGGTGGCGAGGCCATGACGCGCTCCGAGGAGCATCTGCATGTCGGCGTCGAGCGTCACGAGACCGGACGGGCCAGGCTGCGGAAGTACGTGGTCACGGAGGAGGTCCAGCAGACCGTGCCGGTGCGCCACGAGGAAGTACGTGTGGTGCGTGAGCCGATCACCGACGCGAACCGCGGTGACGCGATGTCGGGCCCGGCCTTCAAGGAGGACGAGCACGAGGTCACGCTGCATGCGGAGCGGCCGGTCGTCGAGACGGAGGCGGTGCCGGTCGAGCGGGTGCGGATGACCACGGAGGAGAAGGTCACGGAGGAGACGGTGCGGGGGCGGGTGCGCAAGGAGCGCATCGAGGCGGAGACGGAAATGACCGAGGAGCCCGGCCGCCGCCCCGGCCGCGACATCCCCAAGCGGGGCCGCGAGTAGCCCTTCCCCCGCTCACGGCTCCGGGGCGGGGGGGCCCCCCCCCCCGGGCGGGCGGGCGCCCCCCCCCCCCCGCGCCCCCCGGGGGGGGGCGGGGGGGGGCGCCCCCCGCCCCGCCCCCCCCCCCAACC
>NZ_JBICWF010000016.1:0-3377 GCF_043199595.1 Streptomyces sp. NPDC048584 | reverse complement strand
GCCGCCCCCGCGGGCGGGGACAGCCCCCCGGGGGGCCGGTGGTAGCCGTACCCCCGCTCACGGCTCCGCGCCGGCTTCCAGCCGGCGCGGAGCCGCGCTTCCCGCGTCAGCCGCGGGAACGCGGAGGTGGCGGTTAGGGTCGGGGGGATGATGGGGAGTGGGAGTTTGTTGGCTCTGGCTGTTTTCGATGTGGACAACACGCTTGCCGGTACCGCGCATCGGCAGCATTTCCTGGAGCGGCGCCCCCGGGACTGGGACGGCTTCTTCGCGGCCGCACCCCAGGACCCCCCACTCGCGGAAGGCATCGCACTCGTGCACGAGAGTGCGAAGGAGTGCGAGATCGTCTACCTCACCGGCCGCCCCGAACGCTGCCGCCGCGACACCCTCGACTGGCTCGCAGCCCGGCACCTGCCCGCAGGCGACCTGTACATGCGCGGCAACGCGGACCGCCGCCCCGCCCGCCACACCAAACTCGCGGTCCTGCGCCGCCTCGCCCGCACCCGCGACATCCGGGTCCTCGTGGACGACGACGAACTGGTCTGCCAGGACGCCCGAAAGGCGGGCTTCACCGTCGTCCACGCCCGTTGGACCGCCCCCTCCGGCGACCTGAAGGACGCGCAGGAGCGCGAAGGCCGGACCTGATCAGTCCGACTCGTCCAGGCGGAAGCCCACCTTCAGCCCCACCTGCCAGTGCGCGACCTGTCCGTTCTCGATCTGCCCGCGCACCTGGGTCACCTCGAACCAGTCGAGATTGCGCAGCGTCTGCGAGGCACGCTCGATGCCGTTGCGCACGGCGTTGTCGACGCCGTCCGGCGAGGTACCGACGATCTCCGTGACCCGATAGGTGTGATTCGACATATGACTGCTCCTCTCATGTCACTCCACCGTGCCCCACGCCACGGCCGGGCGCGAGGCGTCGGCCCCGTTCGCCTGACCGCTTGACCTACCCATTGGTCCATACCAAGATACGAAGCACCCGCCCGAGCCCCCGCTCGCCCCCCACGTCGGGCCGCCCTGTCCGTCAGACAGAAACAGGACCCCTCGTGAAACGCCCCCTGCTTGCCCTCGTCTGCGTGTCCGCCTCGCTGCTCAGTGGTTGTGGCTTGATGCCCGGCGACGCGGAACGGAGCACGGTCACCGTGTGGCTGATGCAGCACAGCGCGTCGCAGGAGTACCTGGACCGCTTCACCGAGGAGTTCGAGCGCGAGCACCCCGACCTCGACCTCGACCTCCGCATCCAGGAGTGGACCGGAATCGGCGAGAAGGTGCAGGGGGCCCTGGAATCGAACGAGGCGAACGGCCCCGACGTCATCGAGGTCGGCAACACCCAGGTCGCCACGTACGCGGAGGGCGACGGACTGCTCGACCTCACCCTGGAGTCCATGCGGGACTGGGGCCGCGAGGACTGGCTGCCCGGCCTCGCCGAACCCGGCCAGTGGGGCTCCCAGCAGTACGGCATCCCCTGGTACGCGGCCAACCGGGTCGTCATCTACCGCAAGGACCTCTTCCGCGAGGCCGGCATCACCGCCCCGCCGAAGACCCGCGACGAGTGGCTCGCTCTCACCGAGGAGCTCGACACCGGCGGCAACCAGGGCATCTACCTCGCGGGCCAGGACTGGTACACCCTCGCCGGCTTCATCTGGGAGGAGGGCGGTGAACTCGCCAAGGAGCGTGACGGCGTCTGGCGCGGGGCGCTCGACAGCCCGGCGGCCCTGCGCGGTATGGACTTCTACCGGCAGCTCCAGGCGCTCGGCGACGGACCGGCCGACGCCGACGAGGAACATCCCCCGCAGGCAGGCGTGTTCGCCGAGGGCAAGGTCGCGCAGGTCGTCGCCGTACCGGGACTGGCGAGCGCCATCCTCAAGCAGAACCCGGAACTGAAGGGCGAGTTGGGCTACTTCCCGGTGCCCGGCAGGACCGCCGACAAGCCGGGCGCCGTCTTCACCGGAGGCTCCGACCTCGTCATCCCCGCCAAGACCGACGCCCGGGAGGGCGCCCTCGAGGTCGTCGCCGCCCTGACCGGCGCCGAGTGGAACACCGAACTGGCCCGCACCATGAACTACGTCCCCAACAAGGCCGGGCTCGCCGAGTCGGTGGCGGGGGAGGAGGGGGTCGCGGCCATGGCGGCCGGAGCCGCACAGGGCAGGGCGACCCCCATCACACCCCAGTGGAGCGAGGTCGAGGCGGACAACCCGATCAAGGAGTACATGACCAAGGTGCTCACCGGCTCCGACCCGGCCACCGAGGCCGAACGCGCCGCACGGCGCATCACCGAAGCCCTGGCCTTCGACTAGGGCGATGCGCCGCTCCCGTCAGCGGGCGACGCTCAGGGACAGGGCGAACCGCCCCTCCCCGTCCGTCCACCACCGGGTCAGCTCCAGCCCCGCGGCCGACAGTTCCTCGCGCACTCCCTCCTCGCGGAACTTCGCCGACACCTCGGTGCGCAGATCCTCGCCCGCCGCGAACTCCACGGCGAGTCCCAGGGCGGGGATCTTCACCGTCTGCGCGGTACGCGAGCGCAGCCGCATCTCGATCCACTCGTGTTCGGCGTCCCACACCGCCACATGACGGAACGCGTCCGGATCGAAGTCGGCGCCCAGCTCCCGGTTGACGACGGTCAGCACGTTCTTGTTGAACGCGGCCGTCACCCCGGCCGCGTCGTCGTACGCCCGGACCAGCACCTCCTCGTCCTTCACCAGGTCCGTGCCGAGCAGCAGGGCGTCGCCCGGGGCGAGCAGGGTGCGGACGGCGCCGAGGAACGCCGCACGTTCGGCGGGGAGGAGGTTGCCGATGGTGCCGCCGAGGAACGCCACCAGCCGCGGTCCCGGCGTCCGGGGCAGCGTCATCCGGGCGGTGAAGTCGGCGATCAGCGCGTGCACTTCCAGCCCGGGCCGCTCGGCGACGAGGGCCTCCCCGGCCAGGGTGAGGGCGCTCTCGCTGACGTCGACCGGGACATAGGTGTGCAGCCCGGTCAGCGCGTCGATGAGATGCCGGGTCTTCTCCGAGGAGCCGGAGCCCAGTTCGACCAGGGTGCGGGCGCCGGACGCGTCGGCGATCTCCTCCGAGCGGACGCGCAGGATCTCGCGTTCCGCACGGGTCGGGTAGTACTCGGGCAGCGCGGTGATCTCCTCGAACAGCTCGCTGCCGCGCGCGTCGTAGAACCACTTCGGAGGCAGCGTCTTCGGGCTGCCGGTCAGGCCCTCCTGGACGTCGGAGCGCAGGGCGGCGTCCGTGGTGTCCTCGGGCAGGGTGCGGGTGAGATGGAACGGACTCACGTGAGGGGCTCCTTGAGCGGGGTCAGCAGGATGTCCGTGGGGGTGGCGGCGAGGAGGGTGCGGTCGGGGGCCTGCTGCCAGTGCGGGTCGTCGTCGTAGGGT
>NZ_JBICWF010000015.1:0-225483 GCF_043199595.1 Streptomyces sp. NPDC048584 | reverse complement strand
GCCCGGTTACATTTCGAACCCGGAAGCTAAGCCTTACAGCGCCGATGGTACTGCAGGGGGGACCCTGTGGGAGAGTAGGACGCCGCCGAACAATCATTCAAAAGGGTTGGACCCCGAACTTCGGTTCAGGGTCCAACCCTTTTTTGTTTGCCGTTACTTGACGTTCATGTCGCACGACGAGCATCCACCCCATGGGTACTGCTGCGCTGCTCAGGGCCGCTGGAGTCGGAATCGGTGACGAGGTCGTCGTCCCGGCCTTCGGGAATGTGGAAGTCGCGGAAGCCGTGGCGACGGCAGGTGCGCTGCCGGTGTTCGCCGACATAGATCCGCTGACGTACTGTCTGGAGCCGGCCGCTGTGGAAGCGGCCGTAACTCCCCGGACGGCAGCCGTCGTTGTCGTACACCGCTTCGGCCGGCCCGCCGGTATCGGGCAGTTGCACGCGCTCGGCCGACGGCACGGACTGCTGGTGCTGGAGCAGGGCGAGTCCGAGGCGCCGTACGACGAGATAGCCCAGCGGCGGCAGCGGGCGGCGTTCCTCGACGCGAAGCTGCGAGGCGTGCGGACACCCGAAGGCGGCGCCGGACACACCTATCAGCAGTACGTCGTACGAGTGCCGGGCAACGGCAGGCCCGACCGGGACGCCTTCGCACGGGCCATACGCGGCAAGGGCATTGAGTGCAGGGTGCCAGTGAAAACCCCCGTGCACCGGCTGCCCGGGTTCCGGCGGTGCGTGTCGCTGCCGGAGACCGAACGGGCCGCCGACGAGACCCTCGCGCTTCCCGTCGACGCGACGCTGACCAAGCGGGACATGCAGCGGATCGCGGGGGTGTGCAACGCACTGGGCGGACTGCTCCAGCCGACAGGCTGAGCGGCGGTTGGGAGCACGGGTCTGTTCGGGGTATGATCTATTCCGTTGCCGCGCGGGAACCCCGCACAAAGCAACAGGCCCCTATAGCTCAGTCGGTAGAGCGTCTCCATGGTAAGGAGAAGGTCAACGGTTCGATTCCGTTTGGGGGCTCCGACAGAAAGGCCCCGCCCATTCGGGCGGGGCCTTTCTCATGCCCTCCGGAAGGACATTCCGGAGGGCATCCCGGCTATTCCGTGTGCAGGCCCGGTACGCGCATGGCGAGAATCGCCATGTCGTCGGACGGCGGCTCGGAGGCGAAGCGTTCCACGGCACGCATGATGCGGGCCGCGACCGCCCCCGCCGTCAGACCCGTACAGGTCGTCAGAACGTCGGTGAGCCCGTCGTCGCCCAGCATCCGCGGGCCCTCCCGGCGTTCGGTCACGCCATCGGTGACACACAGGAGGACATCACCGGGATCGAGGGTGACCGTCTGCTCGTACAGCTCCAGGTCCTCGATGACGCCGAGGAGGGGCTGCGGCTCCGCCGCCGGTTCGACCGTGCCGTCCTGGCGCAGCCGGAGCGGCAGGGGGTGTCCCGCGCAGACCACCTTCAGTTCCGCGCTGCCGTCCTCCTGCGGGCGCATCTCGCCGTAGAGGAGGGTCAGGAAGCGGCTGCGGGCGCCCTCGTCGAGGATCGCGGAGTTGAGGCGCTCCAGGACCGCCGGGCCGCTGAGGCCCTCACGGGCCAGCAGGCGCAGCGCGTGCCGGGCCAGACCCGTGACGGCCGCCGCGTTGGGGCCGGTGCCGCAGACGTCCCCGATGGCGAAACCGTAGGCGCCGTCGCTGATCGGGAAGAGGTCGTAGAAGTCGCCGCCGACCTCGTTGCCCTCGCCGGCCGCGCGATAGATGACCTCGACCTCGACGCCGTCCACCGTGGGCAGCTCGGGTGGCAGGAGGCTGCGCTGGAGTGACTGGCTGATGGCCGTGCGCTCCGAGTACAGGCGGGCGTTGTCCAGGGCCAGGGCGGCCCGTCGGGAGAGGTCCTCGGCGAGTTCCAGGATCTCCTGGCGGAAGTGCTCGTCGGTCGGCTTGCCCAGCGTCAGCATGCCGATGACCCGGTTACGGGCGACCAGTGGAAGGACCACCGTCTCGCCGCCGACCGCGGAAGCCGTCGCGAGGGTCGGACCGATGCCCGGGGTGATCTGATGCGTCGGGCTGCCGCTGAGGCCCAGGCTGCGCATGGAGGTGCGCAGGGCCGCCTGGTGGGCGACCTCCGCGGGGGCCGTCCAGACACGGGCGCCGGGAGTCGGGACCGGGTCGGGCGGAGTGATCTTCGACAGCAGGGACTTGATGCCGTCGATCAGCTCCTCGTCCTCGTGCAGGACGTACGACAGATAGGGCTCGGAGGCCTGGTCGGCGATCGTGTAGACGGCACACCAGGTGGAGAGGGTCGGCACGGTCATCTGGGCCATCAGGGCCAGCGTCTGGTCCCGGTCCAGAGTGCCGGCCAGCAGGTCGGAGGCCTCGACGAGGAAGCTGAGCGAGCCGCGGCGCAGCCGCTCCAGTTCGCCCAGGCGGGCCGACTCGACGGCCAGGGCGATACGGTCCGCCGCGAACTGCAGGCGCAGCGCCTCCTCGTTGGAGTACCTGTTGGGTGCCTCGGCGGCGACGCCGAGGGAGCCGGTGAGGCGGCCCTCGACCTTGAGCGGGACGGTGACGACCGAGCGCATGCCGGTGCTGTTGAGGAGCGGGACCGCGCCGGGAACGGCGGTGAGGTCCTCATGGACGGCCGGCATGCGGGCGGAACCGTACCGTCCGGGGCCGGCCTCCACGGGGACGCGGGCGAAGCGCTGGCGGGCCGAGGGCAGGCCGGTGGAGGCGCGGACCTCCAGCTCCGTCTCGTCGTCGGTCGCGAGGAGGAGGAAGGCGGAGTCGCCGTCGAGCATGTCACGGGCGCGTTCCACCGTGCGCTGGAGCAGCCCGTCGAGGTCGTCCGGGGCGGGGGAGCCGATGAAGACCTCGAACGGGTCGGTGCTCTGGCCCTCGGAGGTGGCGGAGGTGTCGGTCGCGGGGCGGCGCAGCGGAGTCTGCAGCACCGCCCTTTCGTGGTCGCGCACGAGGAGGCAGACCGTTGACGGTTCCCCGTCGGTGTCGCGGACCCGCAGGTGGGAGGCGTAGACGGGGATCACGCGGCCGTGGGCGCCCCGGATGCCGTAGCTGCCCTCCCAGCGGGAGAGCTGGAGCGCGTCGGCGATGCCGGTGCCGGTGCCCGGGGTGTGCGGCCAGGCGGCGAGGTCGGTGAGCGGTTTGCCGGTGACCTGTTCCGCGGAGTAGCCGAAGAGCTCCTCGGCGTCCTCGTTCCAGGCGGTGACGGAGCCGCCGCGGTCGATCTGGACGACGGCGACGCGGACCCGGGTGTCGGCGAGGGGCAGGAGATGGGCCGGCAGGGAGGGGCCGGCGGTGCGGGTGCCGACCGGGCGCGCGGGAAGGTCGAGCTGGAACCAGACGGTCTTGTGGGTGGGGGTGTAGTCGACGCCCCAGTGGCCGGACAGGGCCGCGCACAACTGGAGCCCCCGGCCTCCCTCGCGGTCGGGGCTGCCCATGTTGACGGGCGAGCCCTGGAGGGGGATCTCCCGCTCCGGATACCGGTCGGCCACCTCGATACGTACGCCCTCGTCGCTGCGCAGACAGAGGAGGTCGGCGGCGGTGCCGGCGTGGACCACGGCGTTGGTGACCAGCTCGCTGGTGAGGACCACGGCGTCGTCGACGATGTCGGCGAAGCCCCAGCCCTGGAGGGTGTCGCGGACAAAGGAACGGGCGGTCGCGACCGATCGCCCGACGGGCTCGAAGCTGGCGGCCGCGCGCGCGGTGATCACAGAACTCCCCATAGGTCGGCGGCCCCTGCCCCTCCATGCCCGATTCCCCGGCTCGCTCGGTACAGGGTAGTCGGCCAGTGGATCGGTGTTCAGGGGGTATCCCCCTGCGTCCTCCGGGGGATACCCCCTGAACACCGATGCGACGCGCCTCGCGTCACAGGCCGGCTGATGGGCCTCGAGAGAAGCTGCCGAACTGTTGTGACTCCGCTTGACCCGAAGGCCCGCTTCTCGCTGGATCCGCGTCCGGCGAAGGACAAGCCCTGCCCGGCTGCTCAACGAGGGGCGACGTAGTGAGTTACGGTCATTGGTCGGCATGGTGGAACACTGGGCAGGCTTCCTGCGAACGTCCGGGCGGGGCGAGTGCCCGTCGCCCACAGCGGGCAGCAGCCCGGGAAGCGGTCCGGCACGCGGATCGCGCCGGGGTGGCAGTACGGGAAAGCGGCATCACCCGGTCCGCCGAGCGTGGTAGCACCCAAGAACAGCGGTAACGGTCGACCCCTGCGGGAGGGACACAGTGGAGTCTGGCGCAGCGACGCGGGGCACGAAGACGACGCGCGCGAAAGGCGGACAGTCCCTGAGTAAGCCGGGACGGGCCCGGGGTGGCACCACGACGGTGGACACCGCGGCCCTGAACCGGCTGATGACGGCGCTGGTGGCGATGCGGGACGGCAACTTCCGCAAGCGGCTCACGGTGTCCGGCGACGGCGTGATGGCGGAGATCGCGGCGGTCTTCAACGAGGTGGCCGACCGCAATCTGCATCTGACGGGTGAGCTGGCACGGGTGCGCCGCATGGTCGGGCGTGAGGGAAAGCTCACGGAGCGGTTGGAGACGGGGGCCTCCGAGGGGTCCTGGGCGACCGCGATCGACCACTCGAACGCGCTGGTCGACGACCTGGTGCGGCCGGTGTCCGAGGTCAGCCGGGTGCTGTCGGCGGTGGCGGAGGGTGATCTGTCGCCGCGTATGGAGCTGCGGACGCAGGCGCCGGACGGGTCCGGGCATCCGCTGCGGGGCGAGTTCCTCAAGGTCGCGCGGACCGTGAACAATCTGGTCGACCAGCTGTCGACGTTCACCGACGAGGTCACGCGTGTGGCCAGCGAGGTGGGGACCGAGGGCAAGCTGGGCGGGCAGGCCCAGGTGCGCGGCATGTCCGGATCGTGGAAGGGCCTGACGGACTCCGTCAACACGATGGCGGAGCGGCTGACGGCACAGGTGCGCGACATCGCGCTGGTGACGACGGCCGTCGCGCGGGGTGATCTGTCGCGCAAGGTCACCGTGCACGTCGAGGGCGAGATGCTCGAGCTGAAGAACACCGTCAACACGATGGTGGACCAGCTCTCCGCGTTCTCCTCGGAGGTGACACGCGTCGCGCGTGAGGTGGGCACCGAGGGTGCCCTGGGCGGTCAGGCGCAGGTGCCCGGGGTGGACGGTGTGTGGAAGGAGCTCACCGACTCCGTCAACACCATGGCGGGGAACCTCACCGCGCAGGTGCGCGGGATCGCCGAGGTGACCACCGCGGTCGCCAACGGTGACCTCTCGCGGAAGGTGACGGTGCCGGCGCGCGGCGAGGTCGCGCAGCTCGCCGAGACGATCAACCAGATGACCGAGACGCTGCGGATCTTCGCGGACGAGGTCACGCGCGTGGCGAACGAGGTCGGGGCCGAGGGACGGCTGGGCGGCCAGGCGAACGTGCCGGGCGCGGCGGGGACGTGGAAGGACCTGACGGACTCCGTCAACACGGTGTTCCGGAACCTGACCACTCAGGTGCGGGACATCGCCGCGGTGACGA
This sequence comes from Streptomyces sp. NPDC048584, assembly GCF_043199595.1. Lineage (NCBI taxonomy): Bacteria > Bacillati > Actinomycetota > Actinomycetes > Kitasatosporales > Streptomycetaceae > Streptomyces > Streptomyces sp. NPDC048584. The sequence goes on along the minus strand of NZ_JBICWF010000015.1, from coordinate 219,973 downwards.
CGGCGGTCGCCAACGGTGACCTGTCGCAGAAGGTCACCGTGGACGTGGCCGGCGAGATGCTGGAGCTGAAGAACACCGTCAACACGATGGTGGACCAGCTGTCCTCCTTCGGTGCCGAGGTCACGCGTGTGGCGCGTGAGATCGGTGTCGAGGGCGAGCTGGGCGGCCAGGCGCAGGTGCCGGGGGCGGCGGGGACGTGGAAGGACCTCACCGACTCCGTCAACACGGCGTTCCGCAACCTCACCGGACAGGTGAGGAACATCGCCCAGGTGACGACGGCGGTCGCCAATGGCGACCTGTCGCAGAAGGTCACCGTGGACGTCTCCGGCGAGATGCTCCAGCTGAAGAACACCGTGAACACCATGGTGGACCAGCTGTCGAGCTTCGCCGACCAGGTCACGCGGATGGCCCGGGACGTGGGCACCGAGGGTCGTCTCGGCGGTCAGGCGCGCGTGGACGGTGTGTCCGGCACCTGGAAGGAGCTCACCGACTCGGTGAACTCCATGGCGTCGAATCTGACCGGCCAGGTGCGCAACATCGCCCAGGTGACGACGGCCGTCGCGCGCGGTGACCTGTCGCAGAAGATCGACGTCGACGCGCGCGGGGAGATCCTCGAGCTGAAGAACACCATCAACACGATGGTCGACCAGCTGTCGTCGTTCGCCGACCAGGTGACGCGGGTGGCCCGCGAGGTGGGCACCGAGGGGCGTCTCGGCGGTCAGGCGCAGGTGCCCGGCGTCGCCGGTGTGTGGCGGGACCTGACGGACTCCGTGAACGGCATGGCGTCGAATCTGACGGGCCAGGTGCGCAACATCGCCCAGGTGGCGACGGCGGTGGCGCGCGGTGACCTGTCGCAGAAGATTACGGTGGACGCGCGCGGGGAGATCCTGGAACTCAAGAACACGCTGAACACGATGGTGGACCAGCTGTCGTCGTTCGCCGAAGAGGTCACACGCGTGGCCCGTGAGGTGGGTACGGAGGGCATCCTCGGCGGTCAGGCCGAGGTGCAGGGGGTCTCCGGCACCTGGAAGGACCTCACGCAGTCGGTGAACGGCATGGCGAACAACCTGACCCTCCAGGTGCGCAACATCGCCGAGGTCACCACTGCGGTCGCCAAGGGCGACCTGTCGAAGAAGATCACCGTCGACGCCAAGGGCGAGATCCTCGAGCTGGTGACCACCGTCAACACGATGGTGGACCAGCTGTCGTCGTTCGCCGAGCAGGTGACGCGGGTGGCCCGCGAGGTGGGTACCGAGGGCATCCTCGGCGGTCAGGCGAACGTGCCGGGTGTCACGGGCATCTGGAAGGACCTGAGCGACAACGTCAACCTGATGGCCAAGAACCTGACCACGCAGGTGCGCAACATCTCCCAGGTCTCCGCCGCCGTCGCCAACGGCGACCTGACGCGTCAGGTCAGCATCGAGGCGCGCGGTGAGGTGGCGCAGCTCGCCGACACCATCAACACCATGGTGAAGACGCTGAGCGCGTTCGCCGAGCAGGTCACCAAGGTGGCCCGTGAGGTGGGCACGGACGGCATCCTGGGCGGGCAGGCCCAGGTGCCGGGTGTGGCGGGCACCTGGAAGGACCTCACCGAGTCGGTGAACGGCATGGCGTCCAATCTGACCGGTCAGGTCCGCAACATCGCCATGGTGACGACGGCCATCGCCAAGGGCGACCTGACGAAGAAGATCGACATCGACGCGCGCGGGGAGATCCTCGAGCTGAAGACCACCATCAACACGATGGTGGACCAGTTGTCCTCCTTCGCCGAGGAGGTCACGCGCGTGGCCCGCGAGGTGGGTACCGAGGGCCAGCTGGGCGGCCAGGCACGCGTGCGGGACGTCGACGGCACCTGGCGGGACCTGACCGAGTCCGTGAACGAGATGGCCGGGAATCTGACCCGGCAGGTGCGTGCCATCGCGCGGGTGGCGACCGCGGTGACCCGCGGCGACCTGAACCTGAAGATCGACGTGGACGCGTCCGGGGAGATCCAGGAACTCCAGGACTACATCAACAAGATGATCGCCAACCTGCGCGACACCACGATCGCCAACAAGGAGCAGGACTGGCTCAAGGGCAATCTCGCCCGTATCTCGGCGCTGATGCAGGGCCGCCGCGATCTGGAGGACGTGGCCTCGCTGATCATGAGCGAGCTGACCCCGGTGGTGTCCGCGCAGCACGGCGCGTTCTTCCTGACGATGCCGTTGGTCGACGGCGAGGACCTGAGCGCCGCGGACGACGACCAGTTCGAACTGCGGATGCTCGGCTCGTACGGCTATTCCATGGGGTCCATGCCGACGTCGTTCAGGCCCGGTGAGGGGCTCATCGGGACGGCGGCCGTGGAGAAGCGCACGATCCTCGTGCACGACGCGCCCAGCGGCTATCTGAAGATCTCCTCCGGGCTCGGCGAGGCGCCGCCGGCGCAGGTGATCGTGCTGCCGGTGCTCTTCGAGGGCCAGGTGCTCGGAGTCATCGAGCTGGCCTCCTTCACGCCGTTCACGCACATCCAGAAGGACTTCCTCAACCAGATCGCCGAGATGATCGCGACGAGCGTCAACACCATCTCGGTCAACACCAGGACCGAGCGGCTGCTCTCGCAGTCCCAGGAGCTGACCGAGCAACTGCGCGAGCGGTCGGCGGAGTTGGAGCAGCGGCAGAAGGCGCTCCAGGCGTCCAACGCCGAACTGGAGGAGAAGGCCGAGCTGCTGGCCCGGCAGAACCGCGACATCGAGGTGAAGAACACCGAGATCGAGGAGGCGCGGCAGGTCCTGGAGGAGCGTGCCGAGCAGCTCGCGGTCTCCATGCGCTACAAGAGCGAGTTCCTCGCCAACATGTCGCACGAGCTGCGTACGCCGCTCAACTCGCTGCTGATCCTTGCGAAGTTGCTCGCCGACAACGCGGAGGGGAACCTCTCGCCGAAGCAGGTCGAGTTCGCCGAGACCATCCACGGGGCCGGGTCCGACCTGCTGCAGCTCATCAACGACATCCTCGACCTGTCGAAGGTCGACGCGGGCAAGATGGACGTCTCCCCGACGCGTATCGCGCTGGTCCAGCTGGTGGACTACGTGGAGGCGACCTTCCGGCCGCTGACCGCGGAGAAGGGGCTCGACCTGTCCGTACGGGTGTCGCCGGAGCTGCCGGCCACGCTGCACACGGACGAGCAGCGGCTGCTCCAGGTGCTGCGCAACCTGCTGTCGAACGCGGTGAAGTTCACCGACTCCGGGTCGGTGGAGCTGGTCATCCGGCCCGCCCGGGACGACGTCCCGCAGCGGATCAGGGAGCAGTTGCTGGAGACCGGTTCGCTGACCGACCCGGACGCGGACATGATCGCGTTCTCGGTGAGCGACACGGGCATCGGCATCGCGGCCAGCAAGATGCGGGTGATCTTCGAGGCGTTCAAGCAGGCCGACGGCACCACCAGCCGCAAGTACGGCGGTACGGGACTGGGGCTGTCGATCTCGCGGGAGATCGCGCAGCTTCTGGGCGGCGAGATCCACGCGCAGAGCGAGCCGGGCCGCGGTTCGACGTTCACGTTGTATCTGCCGCTGCACCAGAGCGAGCTGCCGCCGCACGGCTACCAGCAGACCATGCCCGCGCTGGAGGCGGGTGACCTGGTGGCCTCGGCCGAGCTGCACCCGGCGGAGTCCGGGGCGCCGGCCGAGGTGACGTCGTACCGCGACACACACAGCGGTCCGGCCGCGCTGTTCCGGCGGCGCCGCAGGATCACCCTGGAGGCCCGGCCCGCCCCCGAGACCGAGCAGTGGGCTGGTGTGGAGCACCAGGAGCCGGCGCCGCGCCCGCACCGCGGGATCCGCTTCGGCGGGCAGAAGGTGCTGATCGTCGACGACGACATCCGCAACGTCTTCGCGCTCACCAGCGTCCTGGAGCAGCACGGACTGTCCGTGCTGTACGCGGAGAACGGCCGCGAGGGCATTGAGGTGCTGGAGCAGCACGACGACGTGGCGGTCGTCCTGATGGACATCATGATGCCCGAGATGGACGGGTACGCCACGACCACGGCGATCCGCCGGATGCCGCAGTTCGCCGGTCTGCCGATCATCGCGCTCACCGCGAAGGCGATGAAGGGCGACCGGGAGAAGGCGATCGAGTCGGGCGCCTCCGACTACGTGACCAAGCCGGTCGACCCCGACCATCTGCTGTCCGTGATGGAGCAGTGGATGCGAGGGGAGTGAGACCGGCCCCGGGAGGGCACGCGAAAGTGCCGGGCAGCTTCGGTGACGGCGCCCCGTCGCCGACGCGGTGCGCGCGAAGTCGTGTAGAAGTACGGGAAACGGGGAACCTTCTGGTCTTCCGCAGCGTTTCCGCTACGTGCACAGTGACATCCCGGTGACAGGGTGTGGTGGCGGGCGGGGTGCGGCTACGATGACCGGCACAAGGACGGGCGGCGCAAGGGAGTCGCCCCCTGGCGCGGTACGCATCGGTACGGCGTCAGGTCCTGCGGACAGGGGAGGCCCCAAGCCGGGGCGAGGAGGGCGGGCCATGGTGCAGAAGGCCAAGATCCTCCTGGTCGATGACCGGCCGGAGAATCTGCTCGCGCTGGAGGCCATCCTCTCGGCGCTCGATCAGACGCTGGTGCGGGCATCGTCCGGGGAAGAAGCACTCAAGGCACTGCTCACGGACGATTTCGCGGTCATTCTGCTGGACGTCCAGATGCCGGGCATGGACGGTTTCGAGACCGCCGCGCACATCAAACGGCGGGAGCGGACCCGGGACATCCCGATCATCTTTCTCACCGCGATCAACCACGGCCCGCACCACACCTTCCGTGGGTACGCGGCGGGTGCGGTCGACTACATCTCCAAGCCGTTCGACCCGTGGGTGCTGCGGGCGAAGGTGTCGGTCTTCGTCGAGCTGTACATGAAGAACTGTCAGCTGCGGGAGCAGGCGGCGCTGCTGCGGCTCCAGTTGGAGGGCGGCGAGAAGGACGCGGTCGAGTCCAAGGAGCCGGCGGGTCTGCTCGCCGAGCTGTCGGCGCGGCTCGCCGCCGTCGAGGAGCAGGCCGAGGCTCTCACCAAGCAGCTCAACGACGAGTCGACCGACGCCGCCGCGGTGGCGACGGCGGCCCATCTGGAGCGCAAGCTCACGGGGTTGCGGCGGGCGTTGGACGCCCTGGAGCCCGGTACGGGCAGCGCGTCGTCGGTGCCGTCGCAGAACTGAAGCCCCGTGCACGGCCGTTGACCGGGCGCCCCATCCACCGTGGGCATGAGGCCGCACCCACCGCGCGTCAACTCCGCGCCTCGGCAAGTGCGACACGAACGGGTGAAGCATCCGCCACGCGTGTCACCTGCCGTCTCCACCGGTAACCTCACACCCATGGCCTCACGTCCCTCCGCAGCCAGGAAGCCGCCCGCGAAGAAGGCGGCCGCTTCCGCGAAGGCTCCGGCGAAGAAGGCCGCTGCCAAGAAGGCCCCGGCGAAGAAGGCCCCCGCCAAGAAGGCCGCGGCGAAGAAGCCGGCGCCCGCGCCGGCCCCGAATCCGACCAGCGGTGTGTACCGGCTCGTCCGCGCCCTCTGGCTGGGCCTCGCGCACGCCGTGGGCGCCGTCTTCCGCGGCCTGGGACAGGGCGCCAAGAACCTGGACCCCGCGCACCGCAAGGACGGCCTGGCGCTGCTGCTGCTCGCCGTCGCCCTGATCGTCGCCGCGGGCACCTGGGCCGACCTGAAGGGCCCCGTCGGCGACCTCGTGGAGATCCTGGTCACCGGGGCCTTCGGCCGGCTCGACCTGCTGGTGCCGATCCTGGTCGCCGTCATCGCCGTACGGTTCATCCGGCACCCTGAGAAGCCGGAGGCCAACGGACGGATCGTCATCGGCCTGTCCGCGCTCGTCATCGGCGTCCTCGGGCAGATCCACATCGCCTGCGGCTCACCCGCGCGCAGTCATGGCATGCAGGCCATACGGGACGCCGGCGGGCTCATCGGCTGGGGCGCGGCCACGCCGCTGTCGTCCACCATGACCGACGTCCTCGCCGTACCGCTGCTGGTGCTGCTCACGGTCTTCGGGCTGCTGGTCGTCACCGCCACCCCCGTCAACGCGATTCCGCAGCGTCTGCGGCAGCTCGGAGTGCGGCTCGGAATCGTCCGCGAAGCCGGCCCCGAGGAGTTCGGCGAGGACGACGAGCGCTACGAGCGGCAGTGGCGCGACTCGCTGCCCGCGAGCCGCGGCAGGCGCCGCCCGGTGCCCGAGGAGTACGACCCGGACGGCGCGGAGCAGGAGGCACTGTCCGGGCGCCGGGGCCGCCCCCGCAGTTCCGCGGTGCCGCAGCCGGCCATGGACCGGCAGATGGACGCCGTGGACGTGGCAGCCGCCGCGGCCGCCGCGCTCGACGGCGCCGTACTGCACGGCATGCCGCCCTCGCCGATCGTCGCCGACCTGACCCAGGGCGTCAGCGTCGGCGACCGCGAGCCGACGACCCCCACGCCGGTCCCGGCCGCCCGCCCGCGGCAGGAGGAGCCGAAGCGGGAGAAGCCGCCCGCGGGCGTCCTGGACATGACCAAGGCGCCGCCCCGGGAACCCCGCGACCTGCCGCCCCGCGCGGAGCAGCTCCAGCTCTCCGGCGACATCACCTATTCCCTGCCCTCCCTCGACCTGCTCACCCGCGGCGGTCCCGGCAAGGCGCGCAGCGCCGCCAACGACCTCATCGTCGACGCGCTGCGGAAGGTCTTCACGGAGTTCAAGGTGGACGCCGCCGTCACCGGCTTCACCCGCGGCCCGACGGTCACCCGCTACGTGGTGGAACTCGGCCCCGCCGTGAAGGTCGAGCGGGTGACCGCCCTCACCAAGAACATCGCGTACGCCGTCGCCAGCCCGGACGTGCGGATCATCAGCCCGATCCCCGGCAAGTCCGCGGTCGGCATCGAGATCCCGAACACGGACCGGGAGATGGTCAACCTCGGTGACGTACTGCGGCTCGCGGAGTCCGCCGAGGACGACGACCCGATGCTGGTCGCCTTCGGCAAGGACGTCGAGGGCGGCTACGTCATGGACTCGCTGGCGAAGATGCCGCACATGCTGGTCGCCGGTGCCACCGGGTCGGGAAAGTCGTCCTGCATCAACTGCCTGATCACCTCGGTCATGATGCGGGCGACCCCGGAGGACGTCCGGATGATCCTGGTCGACCCCAAGCGCGTGGAGCTCACCGCGTACGAGGGCATCCCGCACCTGATCACGCCGATCATCACCAACCCCAAGCGGGCCGCCGAGGCGCTGCAGTGGGTCGTGCGCGAGATGGACCTGCGCTACGACGACCTGGCCGCCTACGGCTACCGGCACATCGACGACTTCAACCGCGCGGTGCGCGAGGGCAAGGCCAAGGCGCCCGAGGGCAGCGAGCGGGTGCTGCAGCCGTATCCGTATCTGCTGGTGATCGTCGACGAGCTGGCCGACCTCATGATGGTCGCCCCGCGCGACGTCGAGGACTCCATCGTGCGGATCACCCAGCTCGCGCGGGCGGCCGGTATCCATCTGGTGCTCGCCACGCAGCGGCCGTCGGTCGACGTGGTCACCGGTCTGATCAAGGCGAACGTGCCGTCCCGGCTGGCGTTCGCCACCTCCTCGCTCGCGGACTCACGGGTCATCCTCGACCAGGCCGGCGCCGAGAAGCTGATCGGCAAGGGCGACGGGCTGTTCCTGCCGATGGGCGCGAACAAGCCCACGCGTATGCAGGGCGCGTTCGTGACCGAGGAGGAGGTCTCGGCGGTCGTACGCCACTGCAAGGAGCAGATGGCGCCCGTCTTCCGGGACGACGTCACCGTCGGGACCAAGCAGAAGAAGGAGATCGACGAGGACATCGGCGACGACCTGGACCTGCTGTGCCAGGCGGCCGAGCTGGTCGTCTCCACCCAGTTCGGGTCGACGTCCATGCTCCAGCGCAAGCTGCGCGTCGGCTTCGCCAAGGCCGGCCGGCTGATGGACCTCATGGAGTCCCGGAACATCGTCGGACCGAGCGAGGGTTCGAAGGCTCGTGACGTTCTTGTGAAGCCTGACGACCTGGATGGCGTGCTCGCGCTGATCCGGGGGGAGTCTGAAGGGTAGGCGAATCGGGGGCGGCCGTCGCCGCCGGGATCCCGGTCGGCCGATCGTGACCTCCTCGTAAGCGATCATTGAGCAACCGTTTCCCGTCGGCGTACGTCAAGTTGAGGGAAACTGCACACCGCAGTCCCATCATCGGGATGTCGGGCCATTCCAATGGCGTACAAAGTCCGACCGCCCGGTTGCCCCACCCTCTCGTACCCCTCCTAGACTGAACCTCCAGCACAGGCGGCTACACGCTCGAAAGGCGCCCCCGTGTCCATCGGCAACTCCCCTGAAGACGAGCGTCCCTTCGAAGACGTTTCCGAGGAAGCCCGCCCCTCCGTCGGCCGAGCACTGCAGCAGGCGCGCATCGCCGCGGGGCTCACCGTCGACGACGTCAGTACCGCCACCCGCGTCCGTATCGGCATCGTGCGTGCCATCGAGGCCGACGACTTCGCGCCCTGCGGCGGCGACGTCTACGCGCGCGGGCACATCCGGACCCTGGCCAAGGCCGTGCGCCTCGACCCGGACCCGCTCATCGAACGGTTCGAGGCCGACCACGGCGGCGGCCGTCCGGCCCCGACCCCTGCCGCCCCGCTGTTCGAGGCGGAACGCATCCGTCCCGAGCGGCGCGGACCCAACTGGACCGCGGCCATGGTCGCCGCGATCGTCGTCGTGATCGGCTTCGTCGGCTTCACGATGGTCAAGGGCGGTGACGACGACGGAGCCAAGGAGAACGTCGCCGAGGGCACCCAGCCCTCCAAGTCGGCCACCCCCACTCCCAAGTCCGAGAAGACCGTCGCACCCGAGCCGGAGCCGTCGGACAGCGCCATCGCCGCCGCCCCGCAGGACAAGGTGACGGTCAAGGTCAGCGCCGCCGACGGACGCAGCTGGATCTCCGCCAAGGACCACAGCGGCCGACTGCTGTTCGACGGACTGCTCAAGCAGGGCGATTCCAAGACCTTCCAGGACAGCACCAAGATCAATCTGGTCCTCGGTGACGCCGGCGCGATCGACCTGTTCGTGAACGGCAAGAAGATCGAGGACGACTGGCAGCCGGGCGCCGTCGAGCGCCTGACCTACACCAAGGGCGACCCGCAGGCGGGATGATCCGGCCCAAAGGGCGCGTCCGCGGCGGGGTTGGCCATGATCGGCCAACCCCGTCGACGTGGGGTGTCAGCGGGACGAAGTAGTCTTGAGCCCATGCCTGAACGCCGTACCGTCGCACTCGTCACCCTTGGCTGCGCCCGTAACGAGGTGGACTCGGAGGAGCTCGCAGGCCGTTTGGAGGCGGACGGCTGGCAGCTCGTGGAGGACGCCGAGGACGCTGACGTCGCCGTCGTCAACACCTGTGGCTTCGTCGAGGCCGCCAAGAAGGACTCGGTCGACGCCCTCCTGGAGGCCAACGACCTCAAGGGCCACGGGAGAACCCAGGCCGTCGTGGCCGTGGGCTGCATGGCCGAGCGGTACGGCAAGGAACTCGCCGAGGCGCTTCCCGAGGCCGACGGCGTGCTCGGCTTCGACGACTACACCGACATCTCCGACCGCCTCCAGACCATTCTGAACGGCGGCATCCACGCCTCCCACACCCCGCGCGACCGGCGCAAGCTGCTGCCGATCAGCCCGGCCGAGCGGCAGGAGTCCGCCGCCTCCGTCGCCCTTCCGGGCCACGGCCCGGTGGACCTCCCCGAGGGCCTCGCCCCCGCCTCCGGCCCCCGCGCGCCGCTGCGCCGCCGGCTGGACGGCTCCCCGGTCGCCTCGGTGAAGCTCGCCTCCGGCTGCGACCGGCGCTGCTCCTTCTGCGCCATCCCGTCCTTCCGGGGCTCCTTCATCTCGCGCCGCCCCAGCGACGTGCTGAACGAGACGCGCTGGCTGGCCGAACAGGGCGTCAAGGAGATCATGCTGGTCTCCGAGAACAACACCTCCTACGGCAAGGACCTGGGCGACATCCGCCTGCTGGAGTCCCTGCTGCCCGAGCTCGCCGAGGTCGACGGCCTGGAGCGGGTGCGGGTCAGCTACCTCCAGCCGGCCGAGATGCGGCCCGGCCTGATCGACGTGCTGACCTCCACCCCGAAGGTCGCCCCGTACTTCGACCTGTCCTTCCAGCACTCCGCGCCGGACGTGCTGCGCTCGATGCGCCGCTTCGGCGACACCGACCGGTTCCTGGAGCTGCTCGACACCATCCGGAGCAAGGCCCCCCAGGCCGGTGTGCGCTCCAACTTCATCGTCGGCTTCCCCGGCGAGTCCGAGGCCGACTTCGCCGAGCTGGAGCGCTTCCTGAACCACGCGCGGCTGGACGCCATCGGCGTCTTCGGCTACTCCGACGAGGAGGGCACCGAGGCCGCGACGTACGACCGCAAGCTGGACGAGGAGGTCGTCGCCGAGCGGCTGGCCCAGGTCTCCCGGCTGGCCGAGGAACTGGTCTCGCAGCGCGCCGAGGAGCGGCTCGGCGAGACCGTGCACGTGCTGGTGGAGTCCGTCGACGAGACGGAGGGCGTGTACGGCCGGGGGGCGCACCAGGCGCCCGAGACGGACGGCCAGGTGCTGCTCACGAGCGGCGAGGGGCTGACCGTCGGCCGTATGGTCGAGGCGAAGGTGGTCGGCACGGAAGGTGTCGACCTGGTGGCGGAGCCGCTGTTCCAGGGTGCGCCCGCGTGGAGCGAGGAGGCGGGCAGATGACGGGTGTCCCGGCATCGGCGGCGGGTGGCCCCTCCGCGAGGAGGGCGGCGGGTACCGCCCCCGGAGGTCTGTCGGCGTCCGGCCGTACGGTCGCGCGCGAGGCCCGGGGCACGGCCCCGGGAGCATCCGGCGGCGGACCGGCCCGGCGCACCGCGCACGGCCCGGGCGGCGCCCCGGCGCACGGCGACGAGACGGCCCCGGCGACCGCGCCCCGGGACGGCCTCGACACCGAGGACGGCACCAGGCCCGCACGCGGTGCGAAGGTCGTGGCGGCGGCCGTCAACCAGGCCAGCGTCTGGAACATCGCCAACCTGCTGACCATGCTGCGGCTGCTGCTGGTTCCCGCGTTCGTGATGCTGATGCTCGCCGACGGCGGCTACGACCCGGCGTGGCGGTCGTTCGCCTGGGCGGCCTTCGCCATCGCCATGATCACCGACCTGTTCGACGGTCATCTGGCGCGCACCTACGACCTCGTCACCGACTTCGGGAAGATCGCCGACCCCATCGCCGACAAGGCGATCATGGGCGCGGCGTTGATCTGTCTCTCCTCGCTGGGCGATCTGCCGTGGTGGGTCACGGGAATCATCCTCGGCCGGGAACTCGGCATCACCCTTCTGCGTTTCCTGGTCATTCGCTACGGCGTGATCCCGGCCAGCCGAGGGGGCAAGCTCAAGACCCTCACCCAGGGCATCGCCGTCGGTATGTACGTACTGGCGCTGACGGGGTGGCTGGCCACGCTGCGGTGGTGGGTCATGGCCGCGGCGGTTGTGCTGACCGTGGCGACCGGGCTCGACTATGTGAAACAGGCCATTGTGCTGCGCAGGCAGGGAATCGCCGACCGCAAGGCGGCGTTGGAGGAGACGGAAGCGTGAGTTCCGGAGCCGCCGAGGTGGTGCGACTACTCACCGTGAACGGTGCGACGCTGGCCGTCGCGGAGTCGCTGACCGGTGGCCTCGTGGCGGCCGAGATCACTTCGGTGCCGGGGGCGTCCAAGGTGTTCCGGGGCTCGGTGACGGCGTACGCCACCGCACTCAAGCGGGAACTGCTCGACGTGGACGCCACCCTGCTCGCGGAGCGCGGCGCGGTGGATCCGCAGGTGGCGGCCCAGATGGCGGCCGGCGTACGCAAGGCGCTGGGTGCCGACTGGGGTATCGCCACCACCGGCGTCGCCGGTCCGGACGCCCAGGACGGGCAGGACGTCGGCACGGTTTTCGTGGCCGTGGACGGCCCGGCCGGGCCGGGGCGGCGTTCCGCCGGCGGCGGAAAAGTGGAGCGTCTGCGGTTGAACGGCGACCGCGCGGAAATTCGTATGGAGAGTGCACGGAGCGTACTCGCACTGCTTCTGACGGAGCTTGTGGGCGAACAGACCGGAAATGAGCGGGCACAGGATACGGAACGGAACGGGGGGTTTTGATGTTTGCAGCCCTGAGTGAACACGACATCGCTCCCCGCACGGCCGCGGCGCGAGGCGGTACGGTGGGGCGAGAAGGATGCGGCTACGCGGTCCGAGGAGGGAGCCACCGATGATTCTGCTCCGTCGCCTGCTGGGTGACGTGCTGCGTCGGCAGCGCCAACGCCAGGGCCGTACTCTGCGCGAAGTCTCCTCGTCCGCCCGAGTCTCACTCGGCTATCTCTCCGAGGTGGAGCGGGGGCAGAAGGAGGCTTCCTCCGAGCTGCTCTCCGCCATCTGCGACGCGCTGGACGTACGGATGTCCGAGCTCATGCGGGAAGTGAGCGACGAGCTCGCTCTCGCCGAACTGGCCCAGTCTGCTGCAGCGACCCCCAGCGAGCCCGTACCCACGCCGGTTCGTCCGATGCTGGGTTCCGTCTCGGTGACCGGTGTGCCACCGGAACGGGTGACCATCAAGGCGCCCGCCGAGGCGGTGGACGTCGTCGCCGCGTGAGCGTGATGCTCCGCGCCTACGCGGTATGAAGATGTGAGATGCCCCGGCAGGGGCCCTTCCGGAACATCAGGAGGGGTGCCGCCGGGGTTTTCGCATGCCTGGACCCTGTCGCGGTGCGTTTGCCGGTGCGCCGCACGGCGGTCATCGTGGAGGGACGAGACGGGGGCCGGCTACGGAGGTGCGGATGTACGTCGTGAAGAGTCCGTTGTCCGACGAGAACCTGAAGACCGTGTCCGAGGCGCTGCAGGGCGCCCTGGTCGACCTGGTGGATCTCGCCCTGGTGGCCAAACAGATCCACTGGAACGTGGTCGGGCAGCGTTTCCGGTCCGTGCATCTCCAGCTCGACGAGGTGGTGAGCCTCGCCCGTGCGCACTCCGACACCGTGGCGGAGCGTGCCGCGGCACTCGGCGTCTCGCCCGACGGGCGGGCCGCGACCGTGGCCGTCGGCAGCGGCATCGGGGTGACACCGGAGGGCTGGGTCGACGACACGACCGCGGTGGGCACACTCGTGGAGGCGCTGGGCGCGGTGATCACCCGGATGCGGGAGCGGGTCGCGGCGACCGACGCACCGGACCCGGTGAGCCAGGACATCCTCATCACGATCACCGCGGACCTGGAGAAGCAGCACTGGATGTTCCAGGCCGAGAACGGGTGACGTGGTCCTCAGGGGCCGGGGTGCGCCCGTGTGCCCTCGGTGCGCCCTGTGCGCGGGGGCGAGCGGTCTCATAGCGTCGGCCCGGGGGTGGAGGAGGCCGTGACGACGGGGACCGTGGTGCGCCGGGGGATCGCTCTGGTACTGGGGGCGCTGTGGTGGTGGGCGGTGGTGCGACTGCTGCTGGTACCCGGCGCCGGGGCGGTGGAAGGGGCGGTCGTGGCCGGCGGGTGGGGGCTCAGCGTGCTGCCGGTGCACTGTGTGCCGAAGGCGCGGGCGGAGGGGGCGCTCGCGGCGGGGCGGTGGCGTCGGGCCTGGCGCGAGGGCGACGCGCGCCGGCTCAGCGGCGGGGCGTGAAGGCGGCGGTGCGGCTGCGGGCGGGGCTCGGCCTGTTGCCGGAGCGCGGGTGGAGGGAGTGCGCCCGGTGCGAGGGCGACGCGGGCCGGGTCAGCGGCGGGGTGTGAACGGGGTGGGGCCCGGCTGGCAGGTGGGGCACCAGTAGGTGGGGCGCTCGCGGGAGCCGTCGCCCTGATCGGCGAGGCGGATCGGGGTGCGGCAGCGCAGACAGGGGCGGCGGGCACGGCCGTACACGAACAGGTCCTGGCCGCGGCGGCCGGTGGTGTTGCGGATCGGGCGCTCGCGGTTGAACTCCAGCAGTTTCCGGGCGAGGTCCGGCAGGGGCGCGGAGCGGTCGGCGGGCAGGTCGCCCACGGGGAGCCACGGGGTGACACCGAGGAGGAAGCACAACTCGCTCTTGAACACATTGCCGATGCCGGCGAGGTTGCGCTGGTCCAGCAGGGCTTCGCCGAGGGCGCGGGACGGGTCCTTCAGGAGGTTGGCCAGCGCGCGGTCCGGATCCCAGTCCGGGCCGAGGAGGTCGGGGCCGAGATGGCCGACGGCGCGGTCCTCCTGGGCGGTGCGGATCAGTTCGAGGACGGGGAGCCGGTAGCCGACGGCCGTGCGGTCGGCGGTACCGAGGACGGCGCGGATCTGGTGGGCGGGGCCGCCGTTCCAGCGCTGCCCCGGCTCGTACACCCGCCAGGAGCCGTCCATCCTCAGATGCGAGTGCAGGGTGAGGCCGCCCTCGACGCGGGTCAGCAGATGCTTGCCGCGCGGGGTGACGTCCAGGACGGTGCGGCCGGTGAGATCGGCCGTGGCGTACTTGGGCACCCGGAGGTCGCTGCGGGTCAGTGTCCTGCCGGCCAGGGCGTCGTGCAGTCGGTGTGCGGCCTGCCAGACGGTGTCTCCTTCGGGCATGGGTCAAGGGTGGCATGCCGGGGGAGTGGCGGCTTCCGGCGAGGTGGGCCGGAGCCCACAGGGGATCGGGGCGTTACCCGGGCAGGGTCCTGCCGGTCGCGGCCGACGGTTCCGGCCGGGTCAGGCGCGTAGGCGTAGGCCTCGGGGTGTGGCCACGAAGCCGGCTGTCTCCAGGAGCGCGCCCAGGGGGGACGTCAGGGCCGGGACGCCGTTGACGCGCTCCACCGTGACCGTGCCGAGAGAGCCCGCGCGGGCGGCGGAGGCGAGGGCTTCGGCGGCGGCCGGGAGCCGGGGGTCCTCCGCGGGTTCGCCGTCGGCGTCGGCGGGCCAGGCCAGCAGCGTCTTGCCGCCGCGCTCCATGTAGAGCGTCAGCTCACCGTCCACCAGCACCACCAGGGAGCCCGCCTTGCGGCCGGGCTTGTGCCCGGCACCGGTCGGCGGCTCGGGCCAGCCCAGAGCGGCCCCGTACGCGTTCGCCGGGTCGGCGGCGGCGAGGACCACCGCGCGGGCGACCCGGTCCGCACCGGTACGGCGGCCGGCGAACGGGTCGTACGTGGGACGTCCGCCGTTCTGCCACGGCGGCGGGGACTGCGGGGCGTCGGCCCCGCCGCTCTCGGAGGCGTCGAAGGGGTCGAACACCCCGGCGGCGGGGGCGGCCGGGGCCGGGAGGCCGTCGCCCCGCTCGCGGGCGTTGGCCGCCGCGCGGAGGCGGTCCACGGCCCCGTCCATCGCGAACTGGGCGGCGCCCAGCCCTTCCACCACATAGCCGCGGCGCGCCTGCCCCGTCTCCTCGAAGGCGGCCAGCACGCGGTACACCGCCGAGAAGCCGCCCTCGACGCCCTCCGCCGAGACCGCGCCCCGGGTCACCACACCGTGCCGGTCGAGCAGCGCGCGGGACAGCGCGTGGGCGCGGACCGTGGCATCGGACTCCTGCCCCGGCAGCAGGGACCAGCGCCCGCCGACCGTCGGCGGTCCGGTGCGGGAGGCGCCGCGGGCCGCCGCCGTCAGTGAGCCGTAGCGCCCGCGCGGGACGGAGCGCTTCGCGCGGTGGGCCGTGGCACCGGCGGTGCGGCCCGAGCCCAGCAGGGCGCGCATGGGGGAGAGCGTGTCGTTGGTCAGCCGCCCGGACCAGGCGAGGTCCCACAGGGCGTCGGCCAGTTGGGGATCGGTGGCCTCGGGATGGGTGGTGGCGCGGACCTGGTCGGCGATCTGGCGGAAGAACAGGCCGTAGCCGCCCGAGAGGGCGTCCAGGACGGACTGGTGGACGGCGGTCGGCTCCAGGGGGTGCGGGGGCTGCAGCAGCAGCGGAGCCGCGTCCGCGAGGTAGAGGGAGACCCAACCGTCCTTCCCGGGCAGCGAACCGGCGCCGGCCCACACCACCTCCCCGGCTGCCGTCAGTTCGTCCAGCATCGCCGGGGTGTAGTCCGTCACCCTGGACGGCAGGACCAGCTTCTCCAGGGCGGACGCGGGCACGGACGCGCCCTGCAGCTGCTCGAGCGCCCGCACCAGGCCGTCGACGCCGCGCAGGGAATGTCCCTTGCCGATGTGCTGCCACTGCGGCAGGAACTGGGCGAGGGCGGGCGGCGGCACCGGCTCCAGTTCGTGCCGCAGCGCGGCCAGGGAGCGACGGCGCAGCCGGCGCAGTACGGCCGCGTCGCACCACTCCTGGCCGATCCCGGCCGGATGGAACTCGCCCTGGACGACCCTGCCCGCCGCCGACAGCCGCTGCAGGGCACCCTCGGTGACCGCCACCCCCAGCCCGAAACGGGCCGCCGCGGTCGCCGACGTGAACGGGCCGTGCGTGCGCGCGTACCGCGCGAGGAGGTCCCCGAGGGGGTCCTTGACCGGTTCGGTGAACGCCTCGGGGACACCGACCGGCAGCGCCGTGCCCAGCGCGTCGCGCAACCGGCCCGCGTCCTCGATCGCCGCCCAGTGGTCGGCGCCGGCCACCCGCACCCGGATGGCACGCCGCGCGGAGGCGAGCTCCCGCGCCCACTGCGGCTCGGCGCCCCGCTCGGCGAGCTCGTCGTCGGTGAGCGGGCCGAGCATCCGCAGCAGGTCGGCCACGCCCTCCGCGTCCTTGACCCGCCGGTCCTCGGTGAGCCACCGCAGCTCGCGCTCCAGCTCGGCCAGCACCTCCGCGTCGAGCAGCTCGCGCAGTTCGGCCTGGCCGAGCAGCTCGGCCAGCAGCCGGGAGTCCAGCGACAGGGCGGCGGCGCGGCGCTCGGCGAGCGGGGAGTCGCCCTCGTACAGGAACTGCGCGACGTAGCCGAAGAGGAGGGAGCGGGCGAAGGGGGACGGCTCCGGGGTGGTGACCTCGACCAGGCGCACCTTGCGCGCCTCCAGGTCGCCCATCAGCTCGACCAGCCCGGGCACGTCGAACACGTCCTGGAGGCATTCGCGGACCGCCTCCAGGACGATCGGGAACGAGCCGAACTCCCCGGCCACCTGGAGCAGCTGGGAGGCGCGCTGGCGCTGCTGCCACAGCGGTGTGCGCCGGCCGGGGTTGCGGCGCGGCAGCAGCAGCGCGCGGGCGGCGCACTCACGGAAACGGGACGCGAACAGCGCCGAGCCGCCCACCTGGTCGGTGACGACCTGGTCGACCTCGCCCCTGTCGAAGACGACGTCGGCCGCGCCCACGGGGGCCTGGTCCGCGTCGTACTCCGTGCCGGCCTTCACCGGCTCCTGGTCGAGCAGGTCGAGACCCATCAGATCGGCGTCCGGCAGACGCAGCACGATGCCGTCGTCGGCGTGCATCACCTGGGCGTCCATGCCGTACCGCTCGGAGAGACGGGCGCCGAGCGCGAGCGCCCACGGGGCGTGCACCTGGGCGCCGAACGGGGAGTGCACGACGACCCGCCAGTCGCCCAGCTCGTCGCGGAAGCGCTCCACGACGATGGTGCGGTCGTCCGGGACATGGCCGCAGGCCTCGCGCTGCTCGTCGAGGTACGACAGCACATTGTCGGCGGCCCAGGCGTCCAGCCCCGCCGTGAGCAGGCGCAGCCGGGCGTCGTCCCTGGACAGCGAGCCCACCTCGCGCAGGAAGGCGCCCACCGCGCGGCCGAGCTCCAGCGGGCGGCCGAGCTGGTCGCCCTTCCAGAAGGGCAGCCGGCCCGGCACGCCCGGCGCCGGGGAGACCAGGACGCGGTCACGCGTGATGTCCTCGATACGCCAGGAACTGGTACCGAGCGTGAAGACGTCGCCCACGCGGGACTCGTAGACCATCTCCTCGTCCAGCTCGCCGACCCGGCCGCCGCCCTTCTTCGGGTCGGCGCCCGCGAGGAACACCCCGAACAGGCCCCGGTCGGGGATCGTGCCCCCCGAGGTGACGGCCAGGCGCTGGGCGCCCGGACGGCCGGTGATCTCACCCGTGACCCGGTCCCACACCACGCGCGGGCGCAGCTCCGCGAACGCGTCCGACGGATAGCGTCCGGCCAGCATGTCCAGGACGCCCGTGAACGCGGACTCGGGAAGGGACGCGAACGGCGCGGCGCGGCGGACCGTCGCGAGCAGGTCGTCGAGCTGCCACGTGTCCATGGCCGTCATGGCGACGATCTGCTGGGCCAGGACGTCGAGCGGGTTCGCGGGGACCCGCAGGGACTCGATGGCGCCCGTGCGCATCCGCTCGGTGACCACGGCCGCCTGGACCAGGTCGCCGCGGTACTTGGGGAACACCACGCCCGTGGAGACCGCGCCCACCTGGTGCCCCGCGCGGCCGACGCGCTGGAGCCCGGAGGCGACGGACGGCGGTGACTCGACCTGGACCACCAGGTCGACGGCGCCCATGTCGATGCCCAGCTCCAGGCTGGAGGTGGCGACCACCGCGGGCAGCCGGCCCGCCTTGAGGTCCTCCTCGACCAGGGCGCGCTGCTCCTTGGACACCGAGCCGTGATGCGCACGCGCGATGACCGCGGGCGCACCCTGGGCGGCCCCGGAGCCGCCCATGAGCTCGGCGGGGGAGTGGTGCTCGTCCAGGGGCTCTCCGGTGGCCCGCTCGTACGCGATCTCGTTGAGCCGGTTGCACAGCCGCTCGGCGAGGCGGCGGGAGTTCGCGAACACGATGGTCGACCGGTGTGCCTGCACCAGGTCGGTGATCCGCTCCTCGACATGCGGCCAGATCGACGGCCGCTCGGCCCCCTCCGAGCCGTCGGCGACCGGGGAGCCGCCCAGCTCGCCCAGGTCCTCCACCGGGACCACCACGGACAGGTCGAACTCCTTGCCGGACTCCGGCTGGACGATCTCCGCCCTGCGCCGCGGGGAGAGGAACCTGGCGACCTCGTCGACCGGGCGCACGGTTGCCGAGAGGCCGATACGGCGGGCCGGGCGGGGCAGCAGCTCGTCCAGCCGCTCCAGGGTGAGTGCCAGATGCGCGCCGCGCTTGGTGCCCGCGACCGCGTGCACCTCGTCCAGGATCACCGTCTCCACGCCCGTGAGCGCGTCGCGCGTGGCGGACGTCAGCATCAGGAACAGGGACTCGGGCGTGGTGATCAGGATGTCCGGCGGACGGGTGGCCAGGGCACGGCGCTCGGCGGGCGGGGTGTCGCCGGAGCGGATGCCCACCTTCACCTCGGGCTCCGGCAGCCCCAGGCGCACCGCCTCCTGACGGATGCCGGTCAGCGGGCTGCGCAGGTTGCGCTCGACGTCGACCGCCAGGGCCTTCAGCGGCGACACGTACAGCACACGGCAGCGCTTCTTCGGGTCGGCGGGCGGCGGGGCCGAGGCCAGCTGGTCCAGGGCGGCGAGGAAGGCGGCCAGCGTCTTCCCGGAACCGGTGGGGGCGACCACCAGCACGTCCGAGCCCGCGCCGATGGCACCCCACGCCCCGGCCTGGGCGGCGGTGGGCGCGGAGAACGCCCCCGTGAACCAGCCGCGGGTCGCGGGGGAGAAGCCGTCGAGGGCTCGGTGCGGATCGCTGACCATGCGTCCATCGTGCACCCGGCCACTGACAATCGGGCCGGGGCGAGGTCCGGCCGGGGCCGCGTGACAATGGCCCCATGGCGGAATCCCGGAAGGAGCGGGCGCGGCACTGGCAGTACGACGAACTGCCCGGTGTCGATCTGCTGCGTGCCCGGTACATCCGGAAGACGTTCGTCCGGCACACCCACGAGAACTTCGTGATCGCCGCCATCGCCGACGGGGTGGAGGTCTTCCACCACGGCGGGAGCGACGTGTCCGCGGGCGCCGGGGCGCTCGCCCTGGTGAACCCCGACACCCCGCACACCGGCCGCGCCGGTGTCCCCGAGGGATGGCGGTACGGGGCGGTGTACCCGCCGCCCGAGGTGGTGGCCGCGATCGCCGCCGAGACCACCACATTGCGCGGCACACCGGGGTTCGCGACGCCGGTGCTCGACGACCCGTACACCGTCCACCTGGTGCACCAGGTGCTGCGGGCCACCGACGAGGGCAACGCGCTCGCCGCCGACACCCTGCTCCGGGTCGCGGTGACCCGGCTGCTGCGGCTGAACGGCGGCCCCCTGCCGCGACGCGAGGTGCGCACGGCGGGCGCCCGGACCGCCGCACGCGCGCGTGCCGTGCTCGAGGAGCGGATGGCCGGCCCGCCGTCCCTGGAGCGGCTCGCCGCTGAGCTGGGTACCAGCCCGTTCGCGCTGCTGCGCGCCTTCCGGGACACCTACGGGATGCCCCCGCACACCTGGCTCACCGACGCGCGCGTGCGGCGGGCACGGCGGCTGCTGGACGCGGGGACCGCGCCGTCGGAGGCGGCCTTCGCGGTCGGCTTCACCGACCAGCCGCATCTGAACCGGCACTTCAGCCGCATCGTGGGCGTGCCGCCGGGCGCGTACCAGCGCGAGCGCAAGAACGTACAAGACGCGCGGGACGGTCCGTCCGTACCGTCCGGGGTGTGGCAACGGAACGGACAGAAGCACTCACAGACATACGCGACGGCGGAGGAGAGAAGCCGGACGGCGCCGTCGTACGGGACGCCCTCGGCGTCGGGGTCGCCGTCGGACTCTCCGGGTTCGCCTTCGGCGTGACCTCGGCGGGCAGTGGGCTCACCCTGCTCCAGACCTGTGCGCTCAGCCTGCTGGTGTTCACCGGCGCGTCCCAGTTCGCGCTGGTGGGGGCGCTGGCGGCGGGCGGAGGGCCCTTCACGGCCGCCGCGGGCGCGTTCTTCCTGGGCGTGCGCAACGCGTTCTACGGGCTGCGGCTGTCGCAGCTGCTGGCGCTGCCGCGCGCGGTACGGCCGTTCGCCGCGCAGTGGGTGATCGACGAGACGACCGCCGTCTCGCTCGCCCAGCCCGGGCGGCGCTCCGCGCGCCTCGGGTTCGTGGTGACGGGGCTGAGCCTGTACGTCCTGTGGAACCTCACCACGCTGCTGGGCGCGCTGGGGGCGGAGGCCATCGGCGACACCGCCGCGTGGGGGCTGGACGCGGCGGGACCCGCGGTCTTCCTGGCACTTCTCGCGCCGATGCTGCGGAGCGGGACCGAGCGGATGGTGGCCGGGCTGGCCGTGCTGCTGGGGCTGGGGCTGCTGCCTGTGCTGCCGGCGGGGGTGCCGGTGCTGGTGGCCGCGCTCGCGGCGCCGGTCGTGTTGTGGGCGCGTGGGCGTCGTCGTGCCTCGCGCGGTGACGCGGGGGAGGGGGAGCTGTGAACATCTGGATCGCGATCCTGGTGACCGCGGTGGGGTGCTACGCCGTCAAGCTGGCGGGGCTGCTGGTGCCGGCGGGGGTTCTCGAGCGGCCGCTCGTCCGGCGGCTCGCCGCGTTGCTTCCGGTGGCCTTGCTGGCCGCGCTGATGGCTCAGCAGACGTTCGCGGACGGGCGGGTGCTGGTGCTTGACGCCCGGGCGGTGGGGGTGGCGGCCGCGGCGGTGGCACTGGTGCTGCGGGCGCCGTTCCTGGTGGTCGTGGGGGCCGCTGTGGTGGTGACGGCGGGGGTGCGGGCGTTGGGTGGGTGAGGTGAGGTGGGCGTCGGCCGGGGGCGGGTGGACCGACAGGCGGTATCTGTCTCAGGTGAGTGGGCGGTCGTATGCCTGGAGGGTGTGCAAAGCGTTGATGGTGACCAGCGGGCGGGCTTCCAGGGCCGGAGCCGGAGACCACTGGTGCCAGGAAATGGGCCAGCCGCCGTCCTCCTGTTGGTCGGCCGCGAGGTGGTTCAGGGAACGGGTCGTCTCCTCGTCCGTGAACCACGCGCGGGCCAGGGAGTGCGGCGTCTGCGCGTAGTCGTGCGGGAAGTGGTGTTCGCCCGGGGCGTAGCCGGGGGCGACCGGGTAGGCGTCGAGGTCGTCCGGATCGAGAACGGCCAGGCGCTGTTCGCGCACCAGGCGGCCCAGCCGTTCGGCGGCTGCCTGCGCGCGCGGGCGGTCGGGGGCGTGGTCCAGGAAGGTGACGGCGGCCTGCACCTCGTAGGGATGGGTCGTCTCCAGCGACTCCACGGTCCGCCAGCAGAAGTCGGTCGCACGGAACAGCCACGCGTGCCACACCCCGTTGCGGTGCAGCAGCCCCACCACGGGCCCGGTGGCCAGCAGTTCGCCGGGCGGGTCGTCCACGACCGGCACGAAGGGCGCCGCGGGGTAGCCGCGCTGACTGGGATGGACACCCGGAAGCGCGCCGTCCGGCGTGGAGACGGACGTCAGATAGCGGCACACGTCCTCCGCGCGGCGGCCGCCGCAACGCCCCACCGCGTCCAGCACCCGCAGCGCGCGGACGGCGTGCAGCGGCTGGCTGACCGGGCCGCGCAGATCGGGTTCGAGCGCGTGGCCGTACCCGCCGTCCTCGTTGCGGTAGGCGTCCAGCGCCGCCTCCACCGGACCGGCGGCGCCGCCCCGGAAGTGGTGGGCGAAGAGATGCTGCTCGAGCACACGCGCGGTGAGCCAGACGAACCGCTCGGCCCGCGCGAGCGAACCCCGCGGCCGGGGCGTCGGGGACAGGGGGTCGGATTCCGTGTCGGCCATGCACCGACCGTAGGCGCAGAGCGGGACCGGCGGGTGGCCCGGCCCGGAGCCGTCCCCGGAGGCGGGATACTGGACGCATGCGGTTGACGGTTTTCTGGGAGCGGATGGCGGAGCACTTCGGCGCGGGCTATGCCGAGAACTTCGCGCGCGACCATGTCATGTCCGAGCTCGGCGGGCGCACCGTGCACGAGGCGCTGGCGGCCGGCTGGGACGCCAAGAGCGTCTGGCAGGTGGTCTGCTCGGTGATGGACGTCCCCGCGGAAAGGCGCTGATCGTCACAGAGACCGCCGATGGCGCACGGCCGCCCCCGGCGTGGGTGAGACTTGGTCCGTGGCACCCACTGACGAAACCGGGCAGGCGGCCCGGCACCCCACCACGCCCGGCGCGCCGCCGCCCGCCGGGCCCCCGACGGCCCCCATATCCGGGCCGGGCGCCCGCATGCCGCGCTGGCTGCCGCGCGCCATGGTGCTCGCCCTCACGCTGTACGCCGTGTTCCAGCTGGGCAACTGGGCCTTCCACCAGGTCATCGGCCTGCTGATCAACGTCCTCATCGCGTTCTTCCTGGCGCTCGCCGTCGAGCCCGCGGTGAGCTGGATGGCCGCGCGCGGCGTCCGCCGGGGCCTGGGCACCTTCCTGGTCTTCCTCGGCGTGCTGATCGCGGCGGCCGGCTTCGTGACGCTGCTGGGGTCCATGCTGGCGGGACAGATCATCAAGATCGTCGAGGACTTCCCGGAGTATCTCGACTCCGTGATCAACTGGATCAACACGCACTTCCACACCGAGCTGCGGCGCGTGGACATCCAGGAGGGCCTGCTGCGCTCCGACTGGCTGCGCAACTATGTGCAGAACAGCGCCACCGGTGTTCTGGACGTGTCCGCGCAGGTCCTCGGCGGCCTCTTCCAGCTGCTGACCATCGGTCTGTTCTCGTTCTACTTCGCCGCCGACGGCCCGCGGCTGCGGCGCACGGTCTGCTCCCTGCTGCCGCCCGCCCGGCAGGCCGAGGTGCTGCGCGCGTGGGAGATCGCCGTGAACAAGACGGGCGGCTACCTCTACTCGCGCGGACTGATGGCACTGGCCTCCGGTCTGGCGCACTACGTCCTGCTGGAGTTCCTCGAGGTGCCCTACGCGCCCGTCCTCGCGGTGTGGGTGGGACTGGTGTCGCAGTTCATCCCCACCATCGGCACCTATCTCGCGGGCGCCCTGCCGATGCTGATCGCCTTCACGGTCGACCCCTGGTACGCGCTGTGGGTGCTGATCTTCGTGGTGATCTACCAGCAGTTCGAGAACTACGTGCTGCAGCCCAAGCTGACCTCCAAGACCGTCGACATCCACCCGGCGGTCGCCTTCGGCTCGGTCGTCGCGGGCACCGCCCTGCTCGGTGCCGTCGGCGCGCTGATCGCCATCCCCGCCGTCGCCACCCTCCAGGCGTTCCTCGGCGCGTACGTGCGGCGGTACGACGTCACGGACGACCCCCGTGTACTCGGCCACCGCGGCGGCCCCGGCGGCGGGCCGGGCGCCCTCGCGCGCGTCCGCGGGCTGTGGGACCGCAGGCCCGGCGCGACCCGGCCCCGGGGCGGAGACACCGGGACCTCCTGAGGGCGGGCGCCCCGCGCGGCACACGGGACCGTGGTGCCGCGCGGCGCGCTTGACACGAAAATCGAACATCCATTCTTATGGAAGCGCCGGTGAGGCTCGACGGCAGGCGCTCTGCCCGGTTATCGGTAGATTTGCGCCCAGGTTATCCACAGGCTGGAGGTGCGTCGGGGCGCGTTGTCAGTGGCAGGCGTTAGCGTCTTTGACGTGAAGCGATCGACTCAAGCAAATCGGGTGGAACCCATGGCAGGAACCGACCGCGAGAAGGCGCTCGACGCCGCGCTCGCACAAATTGAACGGCAATTCGGCAAGGGCGCGGTCATGCGCATGGGCGACCGGTCGAAGGAGCCCATCGAGGTCATCCCAACCGGGTCGACCGCGCTCGACGTGGCCCTCGGCGTCGGCGGCCTGCCGCGCGGCCGTGTCATCGAGGTCTACGGCCCCGAGTCCTCCGGCAAGACGACCCTGACCCTGCACGCGGTGGCGAACGCGCAGAAGGCCGGCGGCCAGGTCGCGTTCGTGGACGCGGAGCACGCCCTCGACCCCGAGTACGCGCAGAAGCTCGGCGTCGACATCGACAACCTGATCCTGTCCCAGCCCGACAACGGCGAGCAGGCCCTGGAGATCGTGGACATGCTGGTCCGCTCCGGCGCCCTCGACCTCATCGTCATCGACTCCGTCGCCGCGCTCGTCCCGCGTGCGGAGATCGAGGGCGAGATGGGTGACAGTCACGTGGGTCTGCAGGCCCGCCTGATGAGCCAGGCCCTGCGGAAGATCACCAGCGCGCTCAACCAGTCCAAGACCACCGCGATCTTCATCAACCAGCTCCGAGAGAAGATCGGCGTGATGTTCGGCTCCCCGGAGACCACGACCGGCGGCCGGGCGCTGAAGTTCTACGCCTCGGTGCGACTCGACATCCGACGCATCGAGACGCTGAAGGACGGCACCGACGCGGTCGGCAACCGCACCCGTGTCAAGGTCGTCAAGAACAAGGTCGCGCCGCCCTTCAAGCAGGCCGAGTTCGACATCCTCTACGGCCAGGGCATCAGCCGCGAGGGCGGCCTGATCGACATGGGCGTGGAGCACGGCTTCGTCCGCAAGGCCGGCGCCTGGTACACGTACGAGGGCGACCAGCTCGGCCAGGGCAAGGAGAACGCGCGCAACTTCCTGAAGGACAACCCCGACCTCGCCAACGAGATCGAGAAGAAGATCAAGGAGAAGCTGGGCGTCGGCGTACGGCCGCAGGAGCCCGCCGCCGAGCAGGGAGCGGACGCCACGGGCACCGCCGCGGCCGAGCCGGCCGCCGTACCGGCCCCGGCGGCCAAGGCGACCAAGTCCAAGGCCGCGGCGGCCAAGAGCTGACCCGTGACGCGACGAACCGACTGGGCCGAGTACGAGTTCGCCGCCGCCGGTGCACCACGGGGGAGGGGCATCGAGGGCGGCGAGGGCCCGGCCGTGGACGGTGACACGGCGTACGACGGCATCACCGGCGGGGACGGCGGCCCCCGCGCCGGAGGTGGCGCACGGACGGGCGGCTCGCGTGACGGCGGGCCGCGCGGTGGACGCGGACGCAGACGCCGGAACTTCGGCGAGGCGGCCGCGGAGGACGGGGGCGCCTCCTCCTCGTCGAGGGCCGAGCGGGAGGAACCTCCGGCGGACCCGGTCGAGCGGGCGAGGGCAATCTGTCTGCGCCTGCTCACCGGGACCCCGCGCACCCGGAAACAGCTCGCCGACGCCCTCCGCAAGCGGGAGATCCCGGACGAGGCCGCCGAGGAGGTGCTGTCCCGGTTCGAGGAGGTCGGACTGATCAACGACGGCGCCTTCGCCGACGCCTGGGTGGAGTCCCGGCACCACGGCCGCGGTCTCGCCCGGCGCGCGCTCGCGCGGGAGCTGCGCACCAAGGGCGTCGACTCCACACTGATCGACGCCGCCGTCTCCCAGCTCGACTCCGAGCAGGAGGAGGAGACCGCGCGCGAACTGGTCGCCCGCAAGCTCCGTGCCACCCGCGGCCTCGACCGCGACAAACGCCTCCGCCGCCTCGCCGGCATGCTCGCCCGCAAGGGCTACCCCGAAGGCCTCGCCCTGCGCGTCGTCCGACAGGCCCTGGAAGAGGAGGGCGAGGACACGGAGTCCCTCGACGAGGGCTTCTGACCAGAGGGGAGACGCGCCCCGCCCCGACTGCTTCCAGCACCCACGCCCCACGCGGGCGCCATCGGCATTTCTGGCCCTCCGCAGCCTCGCAACCCGCTCGCCCGGATCCGCGCCCTGGCAGGGCCCGGCACCAGACATGCCCTGGCGGGCGACGGCGGCGACGGGCATGTCAGCCGCCGTCCGCAGGGCGCGGACCCGTCCCCGGCGCGTGTCTACGCGGACCCGTCCCCGGCGCGTGTCTACGCGGACGCGGGTACGACCGGCAGGCCCGCTGTCCGCCAGGCCTGGAAGCCGTCGATCAGGTCGGTGGCGCGGTGCAGGCCCAGGCGGTGGAGGGACTCCGCCGCCAGGGTGGAGGCGTAGCCCTCGTTGCAGATCACGATCGCGCGCAGGTCATGACCCGTGGCTTCCGGGAGGCGGTGGCTGCCCCGTGGGTCCAGGCGCCACTCCAGTTCGTTGCGCTCGACCACGAGCGCGCCGGGAATGAGCCCGTCCCGCTCCCGCAGGGCGGCGTACCGGATGTCCACCAGCACCGCCTCACCGGCGCGGCCGGCCTCGTACGCCTCCCGGGCTCCCACGCGCTCGTAACCCGCGCGCACTCGCTCCAGCAACTCGTCGATGCCGATGCTCACTGCCAGTCCTCCGGGCGTTCGACCTGTTCCAGACGGAGCGTGTGGCCGCTGCGACTGTAGCGGCGGATCTGTGGCAGTGGCGGGTAGTAGGCGTGCACGGAGACCGCGTGTCGGTCCGGGGACTCGTTGAGGACCTCGTGGACGTGGTGCCGCCCGAAGGCGCGGCCCTGTCCGGCGCCCAGCCGGCGTCCCCGGTCCACGTCGTCCGTGAGTTCCAGGGTCTTCCAGCCGTCGGTGGGCAGCCGTGCGGCGAGCGAGTTCTCCTTCAGCTCGCCCGACGCGGTCATGAAGGCACCGAGGCTGTCGGCGTGGTCGTGCCAGCCGGTACCGGTGCCGGGCGGCCAGCCGATCAGCCAGGCCTCGCTGCCACCGGGCCCGTCGAGTCGCACCCAGGTACGCCCCTCGGGGTCGAGCGGAAGGGAGGCGATCAGTTCGGCGTCGGCGACGGTACGCCGTACGAAGTCGAGGAGTTCCGTCTGTGTGGGTGCGGAGACGGAGGCGGAAGCCGGAACAGGGGAGGAGACAGACATGTGCACCGTCCTGGAGAGGGTTCGCGAAACGCGCGCGGCGGCGCGCTGAGAAGGGAGGAGGACGCGAATCAGGAGGACGGGCGACACACGCAGCCCGCATAGCGGACGAGGTCCATATGGACCCTCCGCCACAGGTGCACGCAGGTGTCGGTCACGAGGCGGAGTACACCACGGGGCCGCACACCGATTCAACTCAACGTCACCATATGGACGGTGTGGTGACGCTCAGCGCGATCCGGCCCCCGCGTCGGCCGTGGCCTCCGCCGTGGCGGGACCGCCCAGGGCGGCCTCCGCCGCCGTGTACAGATCCGCCGGGCGGACCCCGCTCAGCGCCGTCACCAGGTGACCGTCGGGGCGTACCAGGAGCACGGTGTGGGCGGCCGCGCCCGGATAGCTCTCGGCGACCAGCAGTTCCGCCCGGTGCGGCAGCGCCGAGACGGCCGCCGCCAGCCGGGGCATGATGCCGGCGGACACCCAGTGCCGGCGCTCCCACACGCCCGTGCCGGGCGCGATCAGCACCGCCAGCAGCGCGCCCCGGCCGAGCCGGTCCCGCAGCCGGACGAAGGTGCCGTCCTCCGCCGTGACCCGGACGTCCGTCACCGCCGAACCGGGAGCCGTCCCGATGGAGACCTGGCCCTCCAGCCCGCCCGGGGTGAGCGGCGAGGAGGCGTACGTCCCCGGCGCGCCCAGCGCGCCCCGCCCCAGATGGCCGTCCGTCAGCAGCGTGTCGTTCCCGCGCGCGGAGCCGGGAACGTAGGAGCGCAGCCCTCCGCCGCCGCGCACCAGCGGCAGCGCCTGGTCGGCGGCGCGCAGCCGGGCGGAGACGATCGCGCGGCGCTCGGTCTGGTAGCTGTCGAGCAGTGCCTCGTGCGGGCCGTGGTGCCAGGCCAGCGCCAGCTTCCAGGCGAGGTTGTCGGCGTCGCGGAGCCCCTCCTCCAGCCCGTGCGTGCCCAGCGCGCCGAGCAGATGGGCGGCGTCGCCGGCGAGGAACACCCGGTCGGCCCGCCAGCGCCGGGCCAGCCGGTGGTGGACCGTGTGCACACCGGTGTCCAGCAGTTCGTACGGCGGGGTCTGACCGCCCGTCCAGCCGGCCAGGGTCTCGCGGACCCGGCCCAGCAGCAGTTCGGGTGTGACCAGGTCCTTGCCCGGCGGCAGCAGCCAGTCCAGCCGCCACACCCCGTCCGGCAGCGGACGCGCGCTGATCTCGCCGGCCGAGGGGCCGGACGTACGCCATGGCGGCGAGCGGTGCAGCAGCGCCTCGTCGTACCAGGGAAGTTCGGTGCGCAGGGCGGCCACGGCGTGACGTTCCACCGCGGTGCGGCCGGGGAAGCGGATGTCCTGGAGTTTGCGCACGGTCGAGCGCGGGCCGTCGCAGCCGACCAGGTAGCTGCCGCGCCACCAGGTGCCGGTGGCGCCCCGGGTGTGGGCGGTGACGCCCGACGGCTCCTGCTCCATGCTGTCCAGCCTGCTGTCCACGGCGATCCTGACGAGCCGTTCACCGGCCAGGGCCGCGCGCAGCGCACCCGTCAGCACGTGCTGGGCGATGTGCAGGGGAGCGGGATCGGTGTCGCCGAAGACGGTCTCGGACGTCACCTGCTTGCGCCGCATCGACCGCCATCCGGCCCAGCGGACCCCGGCGTGCGCGAGCGGCACACCGGTCAGCCGCTCCATGAGCGCGGCCGTCTCCTCGCGCAGGATGACGGTCCGCGCCGGGCGGGGCTCGTCCTTGCCCGGTCCTTCGTCGAGGACCACGCTCGGTACTTCCTGGCGTGCCAGGGCCAGCGCGAGCGTGAGTCCGACGGGCCCCGCTCCGACGATGATCACCGGGTCCACGGCGCGTCGCCCCCTGCTCGAAGTGACGCCTGAAGGGACGTGGAGGAACAGGAAGATGGAGCAGGGTGCACGATCACAGAACGTATGCAACCTATTGCCGGTGCTTGCGTCAAGTGACCGTAGGCCACTGGTGATCATGAAGTGGGGCGAAGCCGTCCCAGCACATGACTGTTCATCACATGAGCCCGGCACGCACCGCTCCTCCGTACCGCCGGGGCCGTCCGGCGACTCGACATGACTGTGGCCCGCCGGGATACGGCGGGCCACAGTCATGTCGTACGTCGGACGGGCGCTACTTATCCGCACCGGTGGCGAACGTGCCGCCCACCTCGCCCGCGTTGAGCTCGTCGACGTCGTCCACGCCGAGCACCGCACCCGTGCCGCGCTTGCTGCGGCGCAGGCGTCCCTCGAGCCAGGAGGCGAACGAGGTGAGGATGAAGTTGAGGACGATGTAGATGATCGCCACCACGATGAAGCTCTGGACGACGTTGGCGTAGTTGGCCGCCAGCGTGCCGCGCGAGTTCAGCAGCTCGGTGAAGCCGAGCATGACACCACCGAGCGCGGTGTCCTTCACGATGACGACCAGCTGGCTGACGATCGCCGGGAGCATCACCGTGACCGCCTGCGGCAGCAGGATGCTGCCCATCACCTGGCTCTTGCGCAGGCCGATGGCCTGGGCCGCCTCGGACTGACCCTTGGGGAGGGAGAGGATGCCGGCCCGGACCACCTCGGCGAGGACCGAGGCGTTGTAGAGCACCAGTCCGGTGACGACCGCGTACAGCGGACGGTCCGCACTGGTGACGTCCGTGGACCGGGCGAAGAACTCGTTGGCGAACAGCATCAGCAGCAGTACCGGGATGGCGCGGAAGAACTCCACCACCACGGCGGCCGGTCCCCGCACCCACCGGTGGTCCGACATCCGTGCGATGCCGAGCACCGCACCCAGCGGGAGGGCGATGACCATGGCCAGCGCCGCCGCCTTCAGCGTGTCCGCGAGGCCGGGCAGCAGATAGGTCGTCCACGCCTCGGACTGGGTGAACGGCTTCCACAGGGACCACTCCAGCTGGCCCTTGTCGTCCATCGTCTTGTAGACCCACCACAGGACGAGGGCCAGGACGGCGACGAAGACGACCGAGAGGATGACATTGCGCCGCTTGGCCCGGGGGCCGGGGGCGTCGTACAGAACGGAGGTCACCGCTTCACCGCCAGTCGCTTGCTCAGCCAGTTGAGGAACAGGCCGGTGGGCAGGGTCAGTACCACGAACCCGAAGGCGAAGACCGCGCCGATGAGCAGCGTCTGTGCCTCGTTCTCGATCATTTCCTTCATCAGCAGCGCTGCCTCCGCCACACCGATGGTGGCCGCCACCGTCGTGTTCTTGGTCAGCGCGATCAGTACGTTCGCCAGCGGACCGATCACCGAGCGGAACGCCTGCGGCAGCACGATCAGGCTGAGGACCTGTGTGAAGTTCAGCCCGAGTGCGCGGGCCGCCTCGGCCTGCCCGACGGGCACGGTGTTGATGCCGGAGCGCAGCGCCTCGCAGACGAAGGCCGCCGTGTAGGCGATCAGACCGAGCACCGCGAGACGGAAGCCCTGGAGCGCGAAGTCGTCCGGCGCTCCCATGGTGACGCCGAAGATGTCGGCGAGACCGAGCGAGGTGAAGACGATGATCACGGTCAGCGGGATGTTCCGGACGATGTTCACGTAGACGGTGCCGAACCACCGCATCAGCGGGACGGGGCTGACCCGCATCGCCGCCAGCAGGGTGCCCCAGATGAGGGAGCCGACGCCCGAGAACACGGTGAGCTTCACCGTCATCCAGAACGCGCCCAACAGCGTTGGGTCGTCATAGTCAGAAATAAAGTCGAACACGATCTCCCGCGCTTCCGGGTGTGTGGCCTACGTGGCGGACGCGGCGCGCCGCCGTCCTGATCGCGACGGACGGCGGCACGCCTTCAAGACCCCGCGTTATCGGGCGGTCCTGGGTTACTTGACGATGTTGCCGATCTGCGGAGCCGGCTCGTTCTTGTACTCGGCGGGACCGAAGTTGGCCTCGACCGCCTTCTCCCAGGACTTGTCGCTGACCATCTTCTCCAGCGCGGCGTTGATCTTGTTCACGGTCTCGGTGTCGCCCTTCTTGACACCGACGCCGTAGTTCTCGTTGCTCAGCTTGAGACCGGCGAGCTCGAACTTGCCCTTGTACTGCTCCTGCGAGGCGAAGCCGGCGAGGATCGAGTCGTCGGTGGTCAGGGCGTCGACGGACCCGCTCTGCAGACCCGCGATGCACTCCGAGTACGTGCCGTACTCGCGCAGCTGGGCATCCGGGGCGAAGTCCTTCTTGACGTTCTGCGCCGAGGTCGAACCGGTCACCGAGCAGAGCTTCTTGTCGTTCAGGTCGGTGGCCTCGGAGATGCCGGAGCCCTTCTTCACCAGCAGGTCCTGGTGGGCCAGCAGGTACGGGCCGGCGAAGTCGACCTTCTCCTTGCGCTCGTCCGTGATGGAGTAGGTCGCCGCGATGAACTTGACGTCCCCGCGCGAGAGGGCGTTCTCGCGGTCGGCGCTCTTGGTCTCGACCCACTCGATCTGGTCGGGCTTGTAACCGAGCTCCTTGGCGACGTACGTCGCCACGTCCACGTCGAAGCCGGTGAAGGAACCGTCGGGCGTCTTCAGACCGAGACCGGGCTGGTCGTACTTGATGCCGATCTTGATCTTGTCGCCGCCGCCCCCGGAGGACGAGCTGTTGTCACCGCCGTCGTCGCCGCCACAGGCGGTCGCGGTCAGGGCAAGAGCGAACACGGTGGCCGTGGCGGCGGTGACCTTGCGGAGCTTCATGGTGCACATCCTTTGACTCTGGTGAAGTGATGCGGCCCGGTCGGTGTCCGGTCACGCAAGTCGTCAGGGCGCGAGGCGCCTCAGTGGTGAAGGATCTTCGACAGGAAGTCCTTGGCGCGGTCGCTCCGCGGATTGCTGAAGAACTGGTCCGGCGCAGCCTCTTCGACGATGCGGCCGTCGGCCATGAACACCACGCGATTTGCGGCCGAACGGGCGAATCCCATCTCGTGGGTGACGACGATCATCGTCATGCCGTCCCGGGCGAGCTGCTGCATGACCTCCAGCACCTCGTTGATCATCTCGGGGTCGAGAGCCGACGTCGGCTCGTCGAACAGCATGACCTTGGGGTCCATCGCCAGGGCCCGCGCGATGGCGACACGCTGCTGCTGGCCACCGGACAGCTGTGCGGGGTACTTCTCCGCCTGCGCGCCCACGCCGACCCGGTCGAGCAGGGCACGGGCCCGCTCCTCGGCCGCCTTCTTGTCCTTCTTGCGAACTTTGATCTGGCCCAGCATCACGTTCTCGAGCACGGTCTTGTGCGCGAAGAGGTTGAAGGACTGGAAGACCATTCCCACGTCGGCCCGCAGCCGGGCGAGCTCCTTGCCCTCGTGGGGCAGGGGCTTGCCGTCGATCGAGATCGACCCGGAGTCGATCGTCTCCAGACGGTTGATGGTGCGGCACAGGGTGGACTTCCCGGACCCGGAGGGTCCGATGACCACGACGACTTCGCCACGGGCGATCGTCAGGTCGATGTCCTGGAGTACGTGCAACGCGCCGAAGTGCTTGTTGACGCTCTTCAGGACGACCAGATCGCCGGTCGCGGCCACATCTTCCTTGGCCACCGATACTTCGGTCATCGCTCTCAGGCTCCGTCCTCCTCGGTTTCGGAGGACAGTAGTAATCGGTCAGACCTGCGTCATTACATCTGAGGGGAATCTGAGCATCACGATCCGATAGCAATCGGACACCTGTCGTAGCACTTGTGAGCAGGGGTGATTTCGGCCGGGTAACGGTACGAAAGAGCAACCGGAACCCTCTTGACGCCGTCCTCCTCCATCGGCGTCACTGCAAGGTGCACGCGCGCGTGCACGCGTTTTCTTACACAAGGAGAGCGTACGGCCGATGAACCGAAGGGGGCCCTGGTGAGACTGCTGCTCGTCGAGGACGACAACCACGTCGCCGCAGCCCTGTCGGCGGTGCTGGCGCGGCACGGATTCGACGTCACCCACGCGCGCAGCGGCGAGGAGGCGCTCCAGGCGCTCGTCCCCGAAGCGGAGGGCTTCGGCGTGGTC
Source organism: Streptomyces sp. NPDC048584 (assembly GCF_043199595.1). Taxonomy (NCBI): domain Bacteria; kingdom Bacillati; phylum Actinomycetota; class Actinomycetes; order Kitasatosporales; family Streptomycetaceae; genus Streptomyces; species Streptomyces sp. NPDC048584. The sequence goes on along the minus strand of NZ_JBICWF010000015.1, from coordinate 186,679 downwards.
CTGCTGGACCTGGGGCTGCCCGACCAGGACGGCTACGAGGTCTGCGGCAAGATCCGCAAGCGCACCAGCACGCCGGTGATCATGGTCACCGCGCGGTCCGACGTGCGCTCCCGCATCCACGGCCTCAACCTCGGCGCCGACGACTACGTGGTCAAGCCGTACGACACGGGAGAGCTGCTCGCGCGGATCCACGCCGTCAGCCGGCGCAGCGTCCACGAGGAGGCCGCGGGCGGTACGGAGACCGAGCTGCGGCTCGGCCCGGTCCGTATCGAGCTGCCGACCCGACAGGTCAGCGTCAACGGCACGGTCGTCCAGCTCACCCGAAAGGAGTTCGATCTGCTCGCCCTGCTCGCCCAGCGGCCGGGAGTCGTCTTCCGCCGGGAACAGATCATCAGCGAGGTGTGGCGCACCAGCTGGGAGGGCACCGGACGGACCCTGGAGGTGCACGTCGCCTCTCTGCGCGCCAAGCTCCGCATGCCCGCCCTCATCGAGACCGTACGCGGAGTCGGCTACCGGCTCGTCGCGCCCACGGCGTAGCGGGCCCGGGTGCATACGCGGCTGCTTCCGCTGCTCATCGTCCTGATGGCGGCCGTTCTGCTGGCCCTCGGTGTTCCGCTGGCCGTCAGCCTGGCCGGCGCGGAGCAGCAGCGGGTGGTCGTCGACCGGATCGACGACACCGCGCGCTTCGCCGCCCTCGCCCAGTTCGTCACCGAGCCGACCAGCCCGTCCGGCGCGGACATCAACGAGCGCCGCGAGACGCTCAGCAGCGAGCTGCGCAGCTACTACACGGTGTACGGCATCCGCGCGGGCGTCTTCTACCGCAACGACTCACCCATGGCGCACGCCCCGGACGACTGGTATCTGCCCCGCACGGGTGAGGTGCGCGACGCCTTCGAGGAGGCGCTGCTCAGCCGCCGCAGCCACGACCCCGAGCAGGTGTGGCCCTGGCAGCGGCGCAGTCTGGTGGTGGCCTCGCCGGTCATCCGGGACGGCGATGTCGTCGCCGTCGTGGTCACCGACTCGCCGACCGGGCAGATGCGCTCCCGCATCCTGCGGGGCTGGCTGGTCATCGCGGCGGGGGAGGCGGCGGCGATGCTGCTGGCGGTCGGCGCCGCACTGCGGCTGACCGGCTGGGTTCTCAAGCCCGTAAGGGTCCTGGACGCCACCACCCACGACATCGCCACCGGACGGCTGAAGTCACGGGTGGCGGCGGCCGGCGGGCCGCCGGAACTGAGACGGCTCGCCCGGTCGTTCAACGAGATGGCCGACAACGTGGAGAGCGTGCTGGAGCAGCAGCGCGCCTTCGTCGCCGACGCCTCGCACCAGCTGCGCAACCCGCTCTCGGCGCTGCTGCTGCGCATCGAGCTGCTCGCCCTGGAGCTGCCCAAGGGCAACGAGGAGATCGCCTCCGTGCAGGCCGAGGGCAAGCGGCTGGCACAGGTCCTGGACGACCTGCTCGACCTGGCGCTCGCCGAGCACAGCGAGGCCAGCCTCCAGGTCACCGACATCGGCGCACTGGCCTCCGAGCGCGTCGCGGCCTGGGCTCCCACCGCCGGTGCCAAGGGCGTCAGCCTCACCGGGACCTGCCCCGCGACCACCGCGTGGGCGGATCCCGTGGCGCTGTCCAGCGCCCTGGACGCGGTCATCGACAACGCGGTGAAGTTCACGCCGGAGGGCGAGACCGTCGAGGTCGCCGTGGCCTCGAACGGAGGCACGTCCACCGTCGTCGTCACCGACAACGGCCCCGGACTGACCGAGGAGGAGCTGGCCCGCGTCGGCGACCGCTTCTGGCGCAGCGGCCGGCACCAGAACATCAAGGGCTCGGGGTTGGGCCTGTCCATCACACGGGCGCTGCTCGCGGCGGGCGGCGGCTCGATCGCGTACGAACGCCATGAGCCGCACGGGCTGCGGGTGACCGTGACCGTGCCGAGGAACGCCCCCGCGGGTGCCGCTCAGGGCTTGACGGACCGGTAGTACCGGCGGGCGCCCTCGTGCAGCAGGAGCGGATCGGTGTAGATCGCCGTGCGTACGTCGACGAGCTGCGCGGAGTGGACGTGGGCGCCGATGCCGTCCCTGCTCTTGAGCACGATGCGGGTGAGCCACTCGGTGAGGCGGGGGTCGGCGTCCGTGCGGGTGATCAGGAGGTTGGACACCGCCATCGTGGGCACAGGGGCGCCGAGCTGGCTGCCGGGGTAGGCCGACGCCGGCATGTTGGTGGCGCGGTAGTAGCGGGTGGCGCCGCCCTGCTTGTGCAGCTCGGCGACCAGGTCGGCGCGGATCGGCACGAACCGCAGCGCGTTCCGCTCGGCGAGCGTCTTCAGGCCGTCCGTGGGCAGGCCGCCCGACCAGAAGAAGGCGTCCAGACCGTGGCCGAGCCGCTCAGGGCCCTTGTCGATGCCGTCGGAGGACGGCCTGATGTCCGTCTCCGGGTCGATGCCGGCCGCGCGGAGCACCCGGTTGGCGATGAGCCGTACGCCCGACTTGGGCGGTCCTATGGCGACGTGCTTGCCGCGCAGGTCGTCGACGGTGTGGATGCCGGAGTCGCGGGCGACGGCGAGCTGTACGTAGTCGTCGTACAGGCGTGCCACGCCGCGCAGGCCGTCGGCGCCGGGGCGGTCCTCGAGCCGGTACGTCTCCACCGCGTCGGCCGCGGCGATCGCGAAGTCGGCCTCGCCGGTCGCCACGCGCCGTACGTTCTCCTGCGAGCCGTCGCTCGTCTCCAGGCGTACGTCGAGGTCGGGCATGTTCTTGCCCAGTGAGCTGCGCAGGAGTTCGCCGTACTTCTGGTAGACGCCCGCGCGGGTGCCCGTGCTGACGGTGATCGTGCCGCCCGGGGGTTCCTCGTCCCAGGGGGCCAGCCACCACAGGAGGATTCCGAGCAGCACGAGGCCGGCGGTCGTGGCCCGCAGGGCCCGGCGCCTGCCGATGCGGGACAGCGAGTGGGGCATGTGCGCGATCCTGCCAGGTGAGGTGGGTGCTGACCAGGTCGGTACAGTCGCGGGATGAGTTCTTCGCCTGCCGAACTGGTTCGTGAGTTTCATCGTGCGTTCGGGCTGGATGTCCGGGATGTTCCGTCCGAGGTCGCCCCGGAGCTCGCGGCGCACAGGGGCGAGCTGCTCGCCGAGGAGGCGGAGGAGGTTGCCGAGGTGTCGGTGGCGGGGCCGCTCGATCGGCTGGCGCACGAGTTGGCCGATGTGGTGTATGTCGCTTACGGGACGGCGCTGGTTCACGGGATCGACCTCGACGCGGTGATCGCCGAGATCCATCGGTCCAACATGAGCAAGCGGGGTCCTGACGGGTCGGTCAGCCGGCGGGCCGACGGCAAGGTGCTCAAGGGTGAGCACTACGCGGCGCCGGATGTGGCGGGAGTACTACGGGGGCAGGGGTGGCTGCCGGACGCGTGACGGCTGGGCGGGGATTCGCTTGCGGGGGGCCGCTGCTCTTTGACCCCGCGTTCCCGCCCTCTCGCGTCCCAGCGCGCCTCCGCCCCTCCGCCCCTCCGCGGGCAGGCGTGCCCGCACTCTGCACTCCGCCCCTCCGCGGGCAGGCGTGCCGCAGGGCGGCACGGGTGGGCGCGACGGCACCCCGCCGGCGCCGGGCCGCGCGACGTCCCCCTGCTCAGCCGTCACCCCGGGTGGCTGCTGGACGGGGGTGGGCAAGCGCTCGCCCCGCTTGAAGGGGTGCCGCTGCGCCCACCCGTGCCGCCCCAGCGGCACGACTGCCCGCAGCTACGCGGCACGACTGCCCGCAGCTACGCGGCAGAGCCGCACGCAGCCAGGCAACTGGGCGTGCCCGGCATACGGGTGTGGAGTCGCACCCCCGTCAGGTCGGCGGAATCCGGCCTCACGGCAATACGCTCCGGAGCGTCAACCACCATGCCCTTCACACCTTCCGAAAAGTACGGCAAATGACTTCGGAAATGTGCCCCACATCATGGGCGGCCGGAATGCGCGGCGAAAGGGGAAAGAGGTGGCGGCTCACATGTGTCACGGTTCTCATGACATCCGTGCGCCGCTTTTCCATGGGACTCCCGGCGGCAAGATCTCGGAATGGTCAATTCCGTTTGAGTGGAAGGGGAGGGCTGACCGCAAGATATCTGGCAGTCGCGATGATCGTTGTACTCTCCGCCAATGACGCCTACTCCCCCCACCATGCCGCCCACCCCGTCCCTGGCGGACGCCGAGTGCCTGGAACTCACCCGGAAACTGCGGCGCAGGGGCACCCTCGTGCTCTCCGTCTTCGCCCTGGTGTGGGCCTTCGCCGCCGCTTCCGGAACGGGTTCGGCCACGGACCTCGTGCCGGTGTCCATAGAAGCCGCGGCCCTCGCGGTCACCGCGGCGACGATCTATCTGGGCCACCGCAAGGACGCCGCCCCCTCGCCCCGGACGGTGAGCCTCCCGGCCAACTGGGCGCGCGGCGTGGGTGTCGTCAACACCGTCGAACTGGTGGCCGTCTTCGCGGTCATCGCGGCGTCCAACGCCGCCGGCCGGCCCGAGTTCATCCCGGCCGGCATCGCCCTCGTCGTGGGGCTCCACTTCTTCCCGCTCGCCCGTCTGTACGACCAGTGGCAGTACCGGTGGACGGCCGCGCTGCTGACCGCCGTCGCGGTCGTCGGTGTCGTCCTCGTCGTGGCCGGCCTGTCGGACGAGAACGTACGGCTCGTGGTGGGCCTGGCCTGCGCCGCGGTGCTCTGGGTTTCCGCGTACCACGTGGCCGTACGCGGCTGACGGACCGCCGGGCCGAGGGGGCGGCGCGCCACCCCGTGAACGAGGAGGACGAGGTGCCGATCGAGCCGCTGGAGGCGCCCATCTCGGGCAGCGCCGCGCCGTCGGCGACCTCGAGGGTCTCCGACTCGTCGGCGTCGAAGCGCTCGAACACGGTGTCGGCGTCGTTCTTGCCGTCCTTGGCGGTCAGGGCGTGTTCCTGCCATTGATAGGGGATTCCTGACCGGGATTCCCTGGGGAATGTATCCGGGATTCCTCCCGGCCGACTTCCGGAATGTTTTCAGACCCTGCGAGCGCCGGCTGACATTTACAACGGTCGGTGCGGATCATGCCGGTCTCCATCCCATGCGTACGTCAGTGCGTCGTGAACCGCGCATGGAGCCAGTGGTGCCTTCAGCTCCCCCGGGCCGGTCCGCGTTCCCCACGCTTTCCTGCCGCTGCGAGGAGACAACCATCGCGCCACCCCCGCTGTCCGCATCCGGCCAGGCCAGGAACCTGCCTGGCAGGGACTTGCCCACCCGGCCGGGGCGGTCCGCGGCAGCGCCTACCCTTGTGGGCATGAGCAGCATCGACCGGAGCCAGTCAGTGGGCGGCACACGCACCTATGAAGTACGCACCTACGGGTGCCAGATGAACGTCCACGACTCCGAGCGATTGTCCGGACTGCTCGAGGACGCGGGCTACGTCCGCGCTCCCGAGGGCTCCGACGGCGACGCCGACGTCGTCGTCTTCAACACCTGCGCCGTCCGGGAGAACGCCGACAACAAGCTCTACGGCAATCTCGGCCACCTCGCCCCGAAGAAGGCGAGCCGCCCCGGCATGCAGATCGCGGTCGGCGGCTGCCTCGCGCAGAAGGACCGCGACACCATCGTCAGGCGGGCCCCCTGGGTCGACGTCGTCTTCGGCACGCACAACATCGGCAAGCTGCCCGTCCTGCTGGAGCGCGCCCGCGTGCAGGAGGAGGCGCAGGTCGAGATCGCCGAGTCGCTGGAGGCGTTCCCCTCCACGCTGCCCACCCGGCGCGAGAGCGCCTACGCGGCCTGGGTGTCCATCTCCGTCGGCTGCAACAACACCTGCACCTTCTGCATCGTCCCGGCGCTGCGCGGCAAGGAGAAGGACCGCCGCCCCGGCGACATCCTCGCCGAGATCGAGGCCCTGGTCGCCGAGGGCGTCTCCGAGATCACCCTGCTCGGGCAGAACGTCAACGCGTACGGCTCCGACATCGGCGACCGCGAGGCGTTCAGCAAGCTGCTGCGGGCCTGCGGGAAGATCGACGGCCTGGAGCGCGTCCGCTTCACCTCGCCGCACCCGCGCGACTTCACCGACGACGTCATCGCCGCCATGGCCGAGACGCCGAACGTGATGCCGCAGCTCCACATGCCGCTCCAGTCCGGCTCCGACCCGATCCTGAAGGCGATGCGCCGCTCCTACCGCCAGGAGCGCTACCTCGGCATCATCGAGAAGGTCCGCGCCGCCATCCCGCACGCGGCGATCAGCACCGACATCATCGTGGGCTTCCCCGGCGAGACCGAGGAGGACTTCCAGCAGACCCTGCACGTGGTGCGCGAGGCCCGCTTCGCGCAGGCGTTCACCTTCCAGTACTCCAAGCGTCCCGGCACCCCGGCCGCCGAGATGGACGGCCAGATCCCCAAGAAGGTCGTCCAGGAGCGCTACGAGCGCCTCGTCGCCCTCCAGGAGGAGATCTCCTGGGAGGAGAACAGGAAGCAGGTCGGCCGCACCGTGGAGCTGATGGTCGCCGAGGGCGAGGGCCGTAAGGACGGCGCCACCCACCGCCTCTCGGGCCGCGCCCCCGACAGCCGTCTGGTGCACTTCACCAAGCCGGAGCAGGAGGTGCGCCCCGGCGACGTCGTCACCGTCGAGATCACGTACGCCGCCCCGCACCACCTCCTCGCTGAGGGCGCGGTGCTCGAGGTGCGCCGCACCCGCGCGGGGGACGCCTGGGAGAAGCGGAACACCGAGAAGGCCGCCCGGCCCGCCGGTGTGCTGCTCGGCCTGCCCCAGGTGGGCGTGCCCGAGCCGCTGCCCGCGGTCACCGGCGGCTGCGCCGTCGACTGACCCAGGTGGCGGGAGTGCCGTCGGCGGCCACCGCAGTAGGCTGCTGATCATGCTTGTCGCCGCCGCAGTCTGCCCGTGCCCGCCGTTGCTCGTGCCCGAGGTCGCCGCAGGGGCCGCCCCCGAGCTGGACACCGCGCGGGCCGTGTGCACGGACGCCCTGGGCGTGCTCGCCGCAGCCCGGCCCGATCTGCTCGTGGTGGTCGGACCGGGCGGCGGCGCCGGCCCCGAGAGCTACCCGGAGGGCACCCCGGGGACCTTCAGGGGCTTCGGCGTCGACATGGACGTACGGCTGGGAAGGGCCGGGGACGAGGGGACGGCCGGGCGGGAACTCCCGTACGGGCCGGCCATCGGCGCCTGGCTGCTGAGCCGCACCGGATGGGCGGACGCCCCCGTCGAGGCACTGGCCGTGGGGGAGGACCTCACGCCCGAGCGGTGCGCCGAGGCGGGCGAGGCCCTGGCCCGACGGGCGGAGCGGGTGGCGCTGCTGGTGATGGGCGATGCCAGTGCGTGCCGCACGCTCAAGGCGCCCGGCTATCTCGACGAGCGCGCGGCCCCCTACGACGCGGAACTCGCGCGCGCCCTGGGCGCGGCCGACACCGGGGCCCTGCGCGCACTGGACGCCGGACCGGCCCGCGAGCTGAAGGTGTCCGGCCGGGCACCCTGGCAGGTGCTCGCCGGCGCGGCGGCCGGCAATCCCCGGCTGTCCGGCACACTGCTCTACGACGACGCCCCCTACGGGGTCGGCTACCTCGTGGCCACCTGGTCGTAGCCGCCCGCCGTGGTGCGCGCGCGGCGGACGGCCGGGAGCGCTCGATGTGCTCCGCGGCCGTCCGGCGGTGAGCCGCTCAGGGCGTGGGCGGCGGAGTGCTCGTGCCGCCCCCCTCCGCGCCGGGATCGTTCTTGTGCGCGAGCCGGTCCACGGCACCCTTGGCCTTGCCCGTGCCCGACTGGATCTTGTCGCTGTACTTGCCCTTGGTCCGCGCGTCGACGGTCCGGGCGGCCTTGTCCAGGCCCTGCTGGATCTTGCCCTCGTGCTGCTGCGCAAGGCCGGAGACCTTGCCCTTGGCGGGGCCGAGTCTGGCCTTCAGGTTGTCCAGGAGACCCATGTCTGTACCTTCCCTCGCGGCGATCTGAGTGCGGGCTGTGCGGCCGGTTCCGAACGGGCTGTGTCCGGGCGTGTGCCCGGGTTGGCCCGGCTGATGCCGGCCGGTCGTGCGGCAGGTGCCCGGCCGGTGCCCGGGCTATGTGCGGGCGCCCTCACCTGCCTCGCTGTCGGCGGCCTCGGCGGACTGCTGCTTCGGGATCTCGACGGTGTCGGTACCGGTGACCTCTTTGGCCCTCCGCTCCGCCGGCCCGGTGGACTCCGGCGCCCGGGCCGACTCCTTCGGCTCCGCGGCCCCGGTCGTGTCCTCCGTACCGGTTCCGGCCGCCGCTTCGTCGGCCCGGGCCTCCGGGGCCCGCGTCTCCTCCGTGGTCTTCGACCTACGAAAAATGCGTGCGAAAACTCCCATATCCACTCCATACGTTACTCGTGCGGGTGACATCCCGCGTAGCCCGGTGTGTCCGTTCGTGTGACCCGGGCCGCCGCGACCGCGATCGGGGCGGCAGGGATCCCGCCACGGGCAACGACCGGGCGGCGGCCGTGTCACGTAACCCGATCGAGGACGGGGTGCGAGGTTTGCGAGACTGGATCAGTGAGCAGCGCACCCCATGCCCCCCGCGTCATCGCCGTCGTCGGTCCCACCGCGGCCGGAAAGTCCGATCTGGGCGTTTTCCTGGCCCGGCGGCTCGGCGGTGAAGTCGTCAACGCCGACTCCATGCAGCTCTACCGGGGGATGGACATCGGCACCGCCAAACTGACGCCCGACGAGCGCGGTGGCGTCCCGCACCACCTGCTCGACGTCTGGGACGTCACCGTCGCCGCGTCCGTCGCCGAGTACCAGCGGCTGGCCCGGGAGCGGATCGACGCGCTGCTCGCCGAGGGACGCTGGCCCGTCCTCGTCGGCGGCTCCGGCCTCTATGTCCGCGGCGCCGTCGACAACCTGGAGTTCCCCGGCACCGACCCCGAGGTCAGGGCCCGGCTGGAGGAGGAGCTCACCCTGCGCGGCCCGGGAGCGCTGCACGCCCGCCTCGCCGTGGCGGACCCCGAGGCCGCGAGGGTGATCCTGCCGGGCAACGGCCGCCGTATCGTCCGCGCGCTCGAGGTCATCGAGATCACCGGACGACCCTTCACGGCGAATCTCCCCGGCCACGACTCGGTCTACGACACCGTCCAGATCGGCGTCGACGTGCCCCGCCCCGAGCTGGACGAGCGCATCGCCCGCCGGGTCGACCGGATGTGGGAGGCCGGTCTCGTGGAGGAAGTGCGCGCACTGGAGGCGCGGGGGTTGCGCGAGGGGCGTACGGCGTCGCGCGCACTCGGCTACCAGCAGGTGCTCGCCGCGCTCGCCGGGGAGTGCACCCTCGAGGAGGCCCGGAACGAGACCGTCCGTGCCACCAAGCGCTTCGCGCGCCGTCAGGATTCATGGTTCAGGCGCGATCCCCGGGTGCACTGGTTGAGTGGGGCCGCGGCGGACCTGACGGAACTTCCGCAGCTCGCGTCGTCGTTGGTCGAACGACCGGTTACAGCCTGATCACGTCCTGGCATCGGGACGCCCAGGCCGTCATCGGGGCCGGTGACGCCGTGCCATCATCGAGCTTCGATCGACCAAGTGGAGTCCTAGTTGGGAGGGCGCGTGGCGATGGAGGCCGGCCCTCGTGACACCGCACACGGCACCGAGCACCTCACCACCGAGCGGGGTGCGGCGGAGCAGGAGACGACCGACCGTCTCAGTCCGGACGGACCGGACGAGACGCAGGGCGGTGTGACCGACGACGGCCCCGAGCCGGACGAGATGTTCGCGGGCGGGGACGAGGTCGAGGTCGAGCTGCGCCCGCAGCGCAGACTGCGCATCTGGCAGCTCGCGCCCATCGTCGCACTGGCCGCGCTCGGCTCCCTGATGTTCGCCTTCCCGCTCGCCTTCGACTTCGGTGACAGCGGCGCCGTGATCGCCATGCTGGGCCTGCTGATCTGCTCCTGCGCGGCCGGCTGGGGCATGATGGCCGCCCGCAGGGTCGGCTCCACCTGGCCGGGCCTCCCGCCCCGCGGCGCGGGCCGCAGACCCGACTGGCGCGTAGTGGCCGCGTACGCGGTGATGGTCGCGGCGGCGGTGGCCCTGGCGGTATGGCGGGTAGCCCGCCTCCGCTGATCAACGCTCCTGGGGGCGCGGGACTACGACCCGAAAGCCCACCGGGCCGGCGCGGAGCCACTGATCAGCACTCGGCTGTGTCGACGCGTGGGCGCGACCTGCCCCTCGGGTGCGCGCCGGGTCACTGATCAACGCGGGGGAGAGCAGCTCCCCTGAGGGGCGCGGAGAACTGCGCGACAGGCCCCACCCGTCCGCAGGGAGCCATGGCCTCGCGGCCCCGCCGTTCCAGCGTTCTCGTAGGATCGAAGGATGCTCCCCTTCCTCAAGGGCCACGGCACGGAGAACGACTTCGTGATCGTCCCGGACCCCGAGAACGCCCTCGACCTGCCCCCGGCCGCCGTCGCCGCCCTGTGCGACCGCCACGCCGGCATCGGCGGCGACGGACTGCTGCACGTGGTGCGTTCCGAGGCCCACCCCGAGGCACGGTCCATGGCGGCCGAGGCCGAGTGGTTCATGGACTACCGCAACGGCGACGGCTCCGTCGCGGAGATGTGCGGCAACGGAGTGCGCGTGTTCGCGCGCTACCTCCAGCGCGCCGGACACGTCGGCGAAGGAGACATCGCCGTCGCCACGCGCGGGGGAGTGAAGACCGTGCACATCGCCAAGGACGGTGACATCACCGTCGGCATGGGCCGCGCACTGCTCCCCGACGGCGACGTCACCGTGCGCGTCGGCGAGCGCAGCTGGCCCGCGAGGAACGTGAACATGGGCAACCCGCACGCCGTGGCCTTCGTGGACGACCTCGCCCACGCGGGCGACCTCTTCACCCCGCCTCCGTTCACCCCGGCCGCCGCCTACCCGGACGGGGTGAACGTGGAGTTCGTCGTCGACCGCGGTCCCCGGCACGTGGCACTGCGGGTGCATGAGCGCGGATCCGGCGAGACCCGCTCCTGCGGCACGGGCGCGTGCGCGGTCGCCGTGGCCACCGCCCGCCGCGACGGCGCCGACCCGGCCGTCACCGGTGCCCCGGCGACGTACACCGTGGATGTGCCCGGCGGCACCCTCGTGATCACCGAACGGCCCGACGGCGAGATCGAGATGACGGGTCCGGCGGTGATCGTCGCCGAGGGCGTGATCGAATCGGAGTGGCTGGAGAACGCCCTGCGCTGACCGGAAAGCAGGCTCGGTATCACAGCCTCCGGACCGGCCGGTGGTCGCATCCGCAGGGCCGGGATGGTGTTCGCCTTCAAGATCATGGCGTTCCCGCCGTTCGATGGCGTGAAAGGGGCCTCCGAAGGTCATCGCTCGAAGGGGTGATCCGTTTCACGCTCGGCCGGAGGCGGTCGGTCCGAGGGGGTCCGGGTCGGTAGCATCAAGCACCGGCCCGGACGGGGGGCGAACGCCGTCTCCTGAGCCCGAGTCCGCCCTGGGGCACGCCGTCCGCCGGTCCACGCAGCCGGAGGTGCCCATGAACGCGGAGGCCGCGAATCCTGCGACCCCAGGCTCTGTGACAGCTGGCCACGTCACACCGAGCGGATCGCGCAGGAAGTCCCGCCCCCGGCTCGACCTGCGCCGGCTGGGCCGTGCCGCGCTGCTCGGCTCCACCGGCCGCGACCGGCTTCCCGACGCCATCGGGCACGTGGCCGACGCCCATCGCGCCCACTACCCCGACGCCGATCTCGAACCCTTGCGCCGGGCCTATGTGCTGGCCGAGTCGTCCCACCGCGGCCAGATGCGCAAGAGCGGCGAGCCGTACATCACGCACCCCCTCGCCGTGACCCTGATCCTCGCCGAACTCGGCGCCGAGACGACCACGTTGACCGCCTCCCTGCTGCACGACACCGTCGAGGACACGGATGTGACCCTCGATCAGGTGAGGGAGCAGTTCGGCGAGGAGGTCCGCTACCTCGTCGACGGTGTCACCAAGCTGGAGAAGGTCGACTACGGCGCCGCCGCCGAGCCCGAGACCTTCCGCAAGATGCTCGTCGCCACCGGCAACGACGTACGCGTGATGTCGATCAAACTCGCCGACCGGCTGCACAACATGCGCACCCTCGGCGTGATGCGCCCCGAGAAGCAGGAACGCATCGCCAAGGTGACACGTGATGTACTCATCCCGCTCGCCGAACGGCTCGGCGTCCAGGCGCTCAAGACGGAACTGGAAGACCTGGTCTTCGCCATCCTGCACCCCGACGAGTACGCGCACACACGGGAGTTGATCGTCCGCAACGCAGCCCGCGCGGACGACCCGCTCGCCGAGGTCGCCGACGACGTGCGCAAGGTGCTCCGCGAGTCCGACATCACCGCCGAAGTCCTCATCCGGCCCCGCCACTTCGTCTCCGTGCACCGTGTGTCCCGCAAACGCGGCCCGCTGAGCGGCGCCGACTTCGGCCGCCTCCTCGTCCTGGTCAACGAGGACGCCGACTGCTACGGCGTCCTGGGCGAGCTGCACACCTGTCTGACGCCGGTGGTCTCGGAGTTCAAGGACTTCATCGCCGTACCGAAGTTCAACCTGTACCAGTCGCTGCACACCGCGGTGGCCGGCGAGGACGGCCAGGTCGTCGAGGTCCTCATCCGCACCCATCAGATGCACAAGGTCGCCGAGGCCGGAGTCGTCGCCCTCGGCAACCCCTATGCCGGGTCCCCCGAGGAGCAGTCCGCCGGCGACGGCGAACGTGTCGACCCCACCCGGCCCGGCTGGCTCTCCCGGCTCCTGGACTGGCAGCGGGCCGCGCCCGACCCCGACACCTTCTGGTCGACCCTGCGCGAGGACCTCGCCCAGGACCGCGAGATCACCGTCTTCCGGCCCGACGGGGGCACGCTCGGCCTGCCCGAGGGGGCGACCTGCGTGGACGCCGCCTACGCGCAGTACGGCGAGGACGCCCACGCGTGCATCGGCGCCAGGGTCAACGGCCGGCTGGCGACACTGAGCACCGTCCTCAAGGACGGTGACACCGTCCAGCTGCTCATGGGCCAGGACGCGGCCTCCGAGCCCTCCAGGGAGTGGCTGGAGCACGCCCACACCCCCGCCGCGCGGATCGCCATCCAGCGGTGGCTGTCCGCCCACCCCGCACCGGACGAGGCTCCCGAGACCGAACCGGAGGAACCCGCCCGGCCGCTCGCCGGCGATCCCGCCCCGGCCCCCGGCCGGCCCCCGGCCGCCCAGGTCCTGTCCGACCGGGCAGGCGCGACCGTACGTCTCGCCGGCTGCTGTACGCCCGTACCGCCCGACGAGGTGACCGGCTTCGCCGTGCGCGGGGGAGCGGTCACCGTGCACCGGGCCGGGTGCCCGGCGGTGGCGCGGATGAAGAGCGCGGGGCGCGCGGAGGTCGGCGTGCGCTGGGGAGAGGGCGCCGAGTGCCGGGTCACGCTGGTCGCGGAGTCGTTCGTCCGCCCGCATCTGCTCGCGGACCTCACCGAGGCCATGGCCCTGGAGGGCGCCGAGATCGTCTCCGCGACCGTCGAGCCCCCGGACCGGCAGCAGGTACGCCACACCTACACCGTGCAGCTCCCGGACGCCGCCCGGCTGCCCGCCCTCATGCGCGCGATGCGCGATGTGGCGGGCGTCTACGACGTGAGCCGGGCCCAGCGACAGGCCTCGGGCGCGTGACGGTGGGGCGGAACGTCCAAGCGGCGGTGTGATTACCCGATCGGGTGTTCCGGGAGCGCGCCGTCCCCATGGCGCTTCCGCGCGCTGACAGCCGTGGTGGATGCCCACCCCCCACACGCCTGACCCGCACGACCGCGCCGCCCCGGCCCCGGTCCCCGGCAGCGACGCGCCGCAGGACCCTTCGGCACCCGGCCATGTCCCGCACAGTCAGCCGCCACCGGGCATCACCGGCTCCTTCGACGGCCCCCTCTCCCCCGACCGGCCCGCAGCAACCCGGGACCGGCCGGACGAGCCACCCTGCGACCACGGCCCCCGGGACCGGGCGGATCCCCCTGACGGCCGGCCACCGGTCAGCCGTGGCCGTCGAGCCCAGGTGCCCGACGGCCACGCACCCCAGGACCGGACGCCCACCAGCCACCCCACCCACGTCCCGGTACCGGACCACCCGGCCGCCGAGGACCGGGCACGCCGCGGTCGGGCGGCCCGGCGCCGGGGTGTCCGAGCCGTGGGCGGTCGCGCGCGGCGGCGACGGGCGGTCGCGGTGCTGACCGCCTCCGCCGTCTCCGTCTGCCTCGTCGCCGCGAGCGGTCCCGCCGTTCCGCTCGGCATCGGCGACCGGCTCTTCCCGTACCTGGGCAACCCCGGCTACGACGTCCAGTCGTACGACATCGCCCTCACCTACTCCGGGCGCAACGACCGGCCGCTCGAAGCCGTCACCACGATCGACGCCCGCATCACCGCCGTCCTGGACCGGATCAACCTCGACTTCGCTCACGGCACGGTCCGCTCGGTCGAGGTCGACGGCGATCCGGCCGGCTTCACCCGTGCCGGAGAGGACCTGGTGATCACGCCGGAGGACGTTCCGGACGAGGGAGGGCGGACCAGGATCACCGTCCGGCACACCAGCGACCCCGTCGCCGCCGAGGACCGCGAGGGCGGTTGGGTGCGCACCGCGGACGGGCTCGCCATGGCCAACCAGGCCGACGCCGCCCACCTGGTCTTCCCGTGCAACGACCATCCCTCCGACAAGGCGATCTTCACCTTCCGGATCACCGCCCCCGACAGTCGGACGGTGGTCGCGGGCGGCATTCCGGCCGGCGTCGAGCGCACGCGCGGGACCGCCACATGGACGTACCGGACCGGCCACCCCATGGCCACCGAACTCGCCCAGGTCTCCATCGGCCGCTCCACGGTCCTGCGCCGCACCGGCCCGCACGGGCTGCCCCTGCGGGACGTCGTCCCCACCGCCCACCGCGCCGGCCTCGAACAGTGGCCGGCGAAGACCCCCGCCCAGATCTCCTGGATGGAGGAGAGAGCCGGCCGGTACCCGTTCGAGACCTACGGTCTGCTCCTCGCCGACGCCTCCACCGGCTTCGCGCTGGAGACCCAGACCCTCTCCCTCTTCGAACGGGACCTGTTCACCGACCCCGCCCTCCCCGCCTGGTACGTCGAATCGATCATGGTGCATGAACTGGCCCACCAGTGGTTCGGCAACAGCGTCAGCCCCCGCACCTGGTCCGACCTGTGGCTGGGCGAGGGCCATGCCACCTGGTACGAGGCGCTGTACGCCGAGGAACGGGGCGGCAGGACCCTGGACGACCGCATGAAAGCCGCCTACGAGGCGTCCGACGGCTGGCGCGCGGACGGCGGACCGCCGGCCGCGCCCCGTCCCCCGGCGCCCGGCCGGAAGATCGGCATCTTCCGGCCCCACGTCTACGACGGCGCCGCCCTCGTGCTGTACGCCCTGCGCGAGACGATCGGCCGCCCCGCCTTCGAACGCCTGGAGCGCGACTGGACCACCCGCCACCGGAACGGCACGGCAGGCACCTCCGACTTCGTCCGCCTGGCCTCCAGCGTCGCCGGACGCGACCTGACCGGCTTCCTGCACCCGTGGCTGTACGGCACCACGACCCCGCCGATGCCCGGCCACCCCGAATGGACGTCGGACGCCCGGTCCACGGCACCCGCCCCGCGGCCGGTCACCCCCGGGCATCGACCGGACGGGAGCGGGGAATAACACGATGACGAGACGGGCCGTACCGTGCGACCATCGTCAGGTCCGCACGGCACGGGACCGGGAATCTCCCGGGTGCCCCGGACGTTGAGGACAGTGACGGAGTGTCCCCCGGACCGGCTCCGTCGCCGACGGAACACCGACGACGTAAGGACCCAATGACCTCCTCTTCTTCCCCTTCCCAGGACACCAAGCGCCTCGCGCACACCCACCCCGAGGGTCTTCGGGCCGATGCCCTGATGGAAGAGGACGTCGCCTGGAGCCTCGATGTCGACGGAGAGCGGGACGGCGACCAGTTCGACCGCTCCGAGCGCGCGGCACTGCGCCGTGTCGCGGGCCTCTCCACCGAGCTCGAGGACGTCACCGAGGTCGAGTACCGGCAGCTCCGCCTGGAGCGCGTCGTACTCGTCGGAGTGTGGACCTCGGGAACCGTGCAGGACGCGGAGAACTCCCTGGCGGAGCTCGCCGCCCTCGCGGAGACGGCCGGCGCCCTCGTCCTCGACGGTGTGATCCAGCGCCGCGACAAGCCCGACGCCGCCACCTACATCGGCTCCGGCAAGGCGCAGGAACTGCGCGACGTCGTGCTGGAGACGGGCGCGGACACCGTCATCTGCGACGGTGAGCTCAGCCCCGGCCAGCTGATCCACCTCGAGGACGTCGTCAAGGTCAAGGTCATCGACCGTACGGCCCTGATCCTCGACATCTTCGCCCAGCACGCCAAGTCCCGAGAGGGCAAGGCACAGGTCGCGCTCGCGCAGATGCAGTACATGCTGCCGCGACTGCGCGGCTGGGGTCAGTCGCTGTCCCGGCAGATGGGCGGCGGCAAGGGCGGCGGCCTCGCCACCCGTGGTCCCGGTGAGACCAAGATCGAGACGGACCGGCGGCGGATCCGCGAGAAGATGGCGAAGATGCGCCGGGAGATCGCGGAGATGAAGACCGGCCGCGAGATCAAGCGCCAGGAGCGCAAGCGCCACAAGGTGCCGTCCGTCGCCATCGCGGGCTACACCAACGCCGGCAAGTCCTCGCTGCTCAACCGCCTCACGGGCGCGGGCGTGCTGGTCGAGAACGCCCTGTTCGCGACCCTCGACCCGACCGTGCGCCGGGCCGAGACCCCGAGCGGACGGCTGTACACGCTGGCGGACACGGTCGGCTTCGTCCGGCACCTGCCGCACCACCTGGTCGAGGCGTTCCGCTCCACCATGGAGGAGGTCGGCGACGCCGACCTGATCCTGCACGTGGTGGACGGTTCGCACCCGGTCCCGGAGGAGCAGCTGGCTGCCGTGCGCGAGGTGATCAGGGACGTCGGCGCCACCGGCGTACCCGAGATCGTCGTCATCAACAAGGCCGACGCTGCCGACCCGCTCACCCTGCAGCGGCTGCTGCGGGTGGAGAAGCGCTCCATCGCGGTCTCGGCCCGCACCGGCCGGGGCATCACGGAACTGCTGGCACTGATCGACGACGAACTGCCCCGCCCGTCCGTGGAGATCGAGGCACTCGTGCCCTACACCCACGGCAAGCTGGTCGCCCGCGCCCACGACGAGGGCGAGGTGATCTCCGAGGAGCACACCACGGAGGGGACCCTGCTCAAGGTGCGGGTGCACGAGGAACTGGCGGCGGAACTCACGCCGTACGTCCCGACCCCGGCCGGCTGAACCACGCACGGCAGAGCGAAGGCCCGCCCCCTGCTCACGACAGGGAGGCGGGCCCTCCTCATGCGCGGATCACTGACCGCCGTAGGTCTTGCTCATGTTCTGATACAGCGCCTCGGCGTCCTCACCGAGCTGCGGGCCCGCCAGCCAGGTGTTGTCCGTCGGGCCGATCGAGGTGTTGGAGACCAGCACCGTCTCACCGTTCAGCACCCGGAACCAGCCGCCGCCGGACGAGCCGCCGGTCATGGAGCAGCCGATCCGGTACATCGTCGGCAGGCTCGAACCGAGCGAGAACCGGCCCGGAGCGTCGAGGCACTTGAACATCTGCAGGCCGTTGTAGGGCGGCGCCGCCGGGTAGCCCCAGGCACCCATCCGGCCCGCCTGCGCCGCGGACGGCGCGGAGAAGTCCACGTCCAGCGCGGCGCCGACCGTCTCCTCCAGCGACTTCGAACCCTGCTCCGGCTTCACATGCAGCACGGCGTAGTCGTACGCCGCCCCGTCGCCGCCGGACGACGAACCGCCCTGGATCCAACCGTTGGACGTCGAGGCCCAGTCCGCCCACCAGTTGCCGAAGGGGGCCATCTCGGCCGGGCTCGCGTTGCTCAGCTCCGCCTCGGACTTGCCGAGGTCGTTGTAGGTCGGGACGAAGGCGAGGTTGCGGTACCAGCCGCCGTTGCCACCCGCGTGCACACAGTGGCCGGCCGTCCAGACGAGGTTGGACCTGCCAGGATGGTTGACGTCCTTGATGACCGTGCCGGAACACACGGCCGGGCCGTCCGGGGAGTCGAAGAACAGCTTGCCGACCGGTGCCGCGTTGTCGCGGTACGGCGTCTTCTCGGCCGCCGCCCGGACGGGAGCGGGCTCCGGGTCACTGACCCCCTGGGCCGCTCGGGCGTCCTTGACCGTGACGGTCTTGTCGGCCTCCTCGGCGGAGCGCATCCGCTCCGGCTTCCACAGGCCCTCGATCACCGGGTTGACGAAGTCCTCGGCCTCTCTGAGCCACTTGTCCTTGTCCCAGTCCTCCCAGCCGCCGTCCTTCCACTTGTCGACGTCGATCCCGTGCTTCTTGAGCTTGTCCGCGATGTCGGACGGGATCGTCACCTTGCCGCCGTCGCCGTCTGCGTCGCCGTCGGCGGCCTGGGAGGCGGTGGCGTCGGGCTTGTCGTCGGCCTTGTTCTCCTCCGAACCGCCGCACGCGGTCGCCGTGAGCGCCAGCGAGGCGACGAGCCCCACTGCGCCGAGGACGGTGCGACGGCCACGCCCGACCGGCGCGGACGTACGTATGGAACGCATGGTGCGATGACCCCCCGTTTGAGCGAATGACTGCCCTGCCGCGCGGGCGCCCGGCACCGCTGCCGGGGCCCCGCCCGGTCCCGTGCGCCTGACGGCACGGGACCGGGCACACCGGTCACTGGCCGGCGAACTTCCCGCTGACCGCGTCGTACACGCCCTTGGCCTCGTCGCCCAGTCGCGGACCGGCCAGCCAGCCCGACGTCACCGGGCCGATGGAGGTGTTGGACACCAGCGCCGGCTTTCCGTCCGAGCCCGTCGTGACCCAGCCGCCACCGGACGAACCGGCGGTCATGCTGCACCCGATGCGGTACATCGTCGGATCCGACTCATTGAGCGACAGCCGTCCCGGCTTGTCCTGGCAGCGGTACAGCGTCTGTCCCTCGTACGGCGGGGCGGCCGGGTAGCCGATCGCCGTCAAGTCCTTCACCTTGGGCACAGCGGGAGCCTTGAAGTCCACCGGCAGCGCCGAACCGACGGTCTCCTCCAGCGACTTGCCGTCGCCGCCCTTCTCCGGCGTCACATGGATGACCGCGAAGTCGTACGAGGCTCCGTCACCGCCCGTCGAGCCGCCCTGCTCGATCCACTGGTCCGAGGTCTGCGCCCAGTCGCCCCACCAGACACCGAAGGGAGCGACTTCCTCCTTGGCGACCGTCTCCAGCTCCTTCGCCGACTTGCCCCCGTCGTTGTACGACGGCACGAACGCGATGTTGCGGTACCAGCCGCCCTTCTTGCCCGCGTGCACGCAGTGCCCCGCCGTCCACACCATGTTGGACTTGCCCGGGTTGGCCGGGTCCTGCACGACCGTCGCCGAGCAGACCATCGTGCCCTCGGGGGAGTCGAAGAACACCTTGCCCGCCGTGGGCGCGTTGGTGTGGTACGAGGCCGGAATCGCCTCGGCCTGCACCGGATCCGGGGTCGGGTCCGTCACGCCCTGGTCACCGGAGATGTCGCTCTCGTCGACCCCCTGGTCGGGCTCCTCGGCGTCCCTCATGCGGTCCGGGTCCCACAGACCCTCGATGATCGGGTTGACGTAATCCTGGGCCTCGCGCAGCCAGTCGTCCTTGCTCCAGTCCTTCCAGGCGCCGTCCTTCCACTTGTCGATGTCGATCCCGTGTTCCTTGAGCTGGTCCTTGATGTCGTCCGGGATCTTGAGCTTGCCGTCGTCGGCCGCGGCGGTCGCCGCCCCCTCGCCACCGGCGTCGGCGTCGCCCGAATCGCAGGCGGTGGCGGTGAGGGCGAGCGCAGAGGCGAGCGCGACAGCGGCCAGAACGGGGGAGGTCCGGCGAGCCCTCCCCCCTCGCCGAGCGGTGAACGACGGACGTATGGATCGCATGATCTGACTCCCCCTGAAATGAACGAACTTGGCGCTTCGGCCGTGATCCCGCCCGATCCGCACTGGATCCGAGAGACGCTCCCACGGCCTTCGGGAACGGCATCACACACTATGCGCTCGCTGTGGGGGACGTCCGACGGAACGGCAACGGTTCGGCTACAAGCCGTCTGACCTGGTCGATCGTCCGGAGATCGGCCGATTTGAGGCCGGCGCCCCCGAGTTGCCGGCCCACCCGGCCAGGGATCCGGGTACATCCCGTAACCCGGCGGGCGGTCCGCGGTTGGTAGCCGTGGAGGGTCGCCGCCCGCGCGCGGATTCCCCCTTGTCACCACTTCACCAGCCGCACCGGACGCCCCGTGGCTCCGATCGCCGTCGCGCCCGGCCGGGCCGGCGGCCAGACACCGTGCTTCCGGACCCTCACCGCACCACCCGGACCGCTCCCCGAGGACACGCCCTTGCACACCACCCCCACACCGGCCGACCGCACGAATTCCCTGGTGCCTCACCAGGACGGAAAGCCGCCCCTCACCGAGTGGCTCACGAGCACCGGCACCAGCCTCCTGGACCACCCCGACCCGAACACGGCGGCCCAGGCGGCGGCCGTGGAGAATCTCCTGCGCTGCTGGGTACGCGAGACCGGTCTTGCCACCCCGGACGGTGACGTGCTGCGTCTCTTCCTCCCGGCCGACGGCATGGCCCTGCTCGTCCCCGTCCTGTACTGGTCGCCGACCGGCCTGCACCGCTTCGGCCTCCCCCGCCTGGCCGACGCCCGGGATTCCGCGCCACCGGTCGACGCGGTCCTGCTCGCCGCCCTCCTCAGCCGGGCGCACGCCGGAGCCCCCAGTCGGGCGAACGCCGCCCTTCTCGGCCGGGAGAACGCCGACAGCCACAGCCGAGGGACCGCCACTCTCCTCGGCCGGAACAACACCGGCGGCCGCAGCCCGGAGAACGCCGGCAGCCACGAACCGGTATGTCCGCCGGCCGACGACGGCACCGCTCTCGTCGCGCGCGTCGCCGACTCCGTCCGGCGAGTCGCAGCCTTCCTCAGCGACCGCCGGAAGAACACGGCCGACCACCCCGATCTCTTCCTCGCCGCGGAACAGGCACTCGTCCTCGGGCATCCGCTGCACCCGGACCCGAAGAGCCGTGACGGCCTCTCCGACGCCGAAGCACAGCGGTACTCGCCCGAGTCACGCGGCTCCTTCCCCCTGCACTGGATCGCCATCGCCCCCTCTCTGCTCGCCACCGGCTCCGCCTGGACCGAACGCGGACGCCCCGTCACCGCGACCCACCTCACCGCACGTCTCGCCGGCACCGGACTGCCGCTGCCCGACGGCTATGCCGCGCTGCCCATGCACCCCTGGCAATTGCGCCAACTCCACCTCCGCTCCGAACCCAACTCCCTGCTGGACGCCGGACTGCTCCGCGACCTCGGCGCTCACGGCGCCCCCTGGTATCCAACCTCCTCCGTACGCACCGTCCACCGCACTGGCGCTCCCGCGATGCTCAAACTGTCGCTGGGCCTGCGCATCACCAACTCCCGCCGAGAGAACCTCCGCAAGGAACTCCACCGAGGTGTCGAGATCCACCGACTCCTGCGCACCGGACTGTCCCAGCAGTGGCGGACCGCACACCCGGGCTTCGACATCCTCCGCGACCCGGCCTGGATCGCCGTGAACACACCGGACGGTGACCCCGTGCCAGGACTCGACGCCGTGATCCGGCACAACCCCTTCCAGCCGCACGACGACGTCACCTGCGTCGCCGGTCTCGTCTCGCCCCGCCCCCGACCCGACGGCCGTACGGTGTCCCGGCTCGCCGAGATCGTCACCCGCCTCGCCGCCCGAACGGGACGACCGTCCGGAGCCGTTGCCGCCGAGTGGTTCCTGCGGTACCTCGAGCACGTGGTGCGGCCCGTGCTGTGGCTGGACGGAGAGGCCGGAATCGCCCTCGAGGCACATCAGCAGAACACCCTCCTTCTGCTGGACAGCGACGGCTGGCCCGCGGGCGGCCGCTACCGGGACAACCAGGGCTACTACTTCCGCGAGTCGCGACGCGCGGAACTTGACGCCCGGCTCCCCGGCATCGGCAAGCACAGCGACACCTTCGTCTCCGACGATGTCACCGACGAACGCTTCGCCTACTACCTGGGCATCAACAACGTCCTCGGTCTTGTCGGAGCCCTGGGATCCCAGCGCCTGGCCGACGAACGGCTGCTGCTCGCCGCCCTCCGCAGATTCCTCGCCGGAGTCTCCATCGGGCCGGCCCGCACGCGCAGTACGCTGCCCGCCCGCCTGCTCGACTCACCCGTCCTGCGCTGCAAGGCGAATCTGCTGACCCGCCTGCACGGCCTCGACGAACTCGTCGGCCCGGTCGACACCCAGTCCGTCTATGTCACCATCACCAACCCCCTCCACTCATGATCTCCGCCCACATCGGCGACTGGGGCCCGGTCCGCACCCCTGCGGGCCGCTTCCGGCTCGCCCCTGTCCGTATCGAACGCGATCTGCCCGTCCTGGCACGGTGGATGAACGACCCCGCTGTCGCCCGGTTCTGGGAACTCGCCGGACCGCCGGCCGTGACGGCCGACCACGTCCGGTCCCAACTCGCCGAGGAGGGACGCAGCGTCCCGTGCATAGGCGTGCTGGACGGTATGCCGATGAGCTACTGGGAGATCTACCGCGCGGATCTCGACCTCCTGGCCCACCACTATGCGGCCCGACCGCACGACACGGGTCTGCACGTCCTCATCGGTGCCGTCGGCGACCGCGGGCGGGGCCTGGGCAGCATCCTGCTCAGAGCGGTCGCCGATCTCGTCCTGGCCAGAAGGCCCGCCTCACCACGTGTCGTCGCGGAGCCCGACCTTCGCAACATTCCCTCTGTCACCGCCTTCCTCAACGCCGGCTTCTACTTCTCGGCCGAGACCGACATGCCCACCAAGCGAGCCGCCCTCATGGTCCGCGACCGGTCCCTGTGTCATCTGATGTAGCGCTCCGTCACTGCTCTTTCACATGTGGTACACCGGCCGCGCCGTCGTGGTTCCCACTCGTGCCGCGGCAATTTCCCGGCCGGCCGTTCCGCACGAGCGGTCCGGCCGCGGGCCACACCCACCCGTCGCCCCTAGCCCCGCCTCGCAGAGGAGCCCCGTCTTGATCGCACCTCCCGCGTTCGCCGTGATCGCACGAATGTCAGTGCCGGGTCGTAGGGTGGTCGCGCTATGACGAAGCCCTCACTCCCCGAACTCCTGCACGCTGCCGTGACCGCCGTCGGCGGTACGGAGCGTCCCGGCCAGGTGACCATGGCCGAAGCCGTCGCCGAGGCGATCGACGACAGCGCCCATCTGCTGGTCCAGGCCGGCACCGGAACCGGAAAGTCACTCGGCTATCTGGTGCCCGCGCTCGCGCAGGGGGAGCGGGTCGTCGTGGCGACGGCCACGCTGGCCCTGCAGCGCCAGCTGGTGGAGCGAGACCTGCCGCGCACGGTGGATGCCCTGCATCCCCTGCTGCGCCGCCGCCCGGAGTTCGCGATGCTCAAGGGCCGGTCGAACTACCTGTGTCTGCACCGGCTCCACGAGGGCGTGCCCCAGGACGAGGAGGAAGGCCTCTTCGACCAGTTCGAGGCGGCCGCGCCCACCAGCAAACTGGGCCAGGACCTCCTGCGCCTGCGTGACTGGTCCGACGAGACGGAGACCGGAGACCGCGACGACCTCACGCCGGGCGTGTCCGACCGGGCCTGGTCCCAGGTGTCGGTGTCGTCCCGGGAGTGCCTGGGCGCCACGAAGTGCGCCTACGGCGCCGAGTGCTTCGCCGAGGCGGCCCGCGAGCGCGCCAAGCTGGCCGAGGTGATCGTCACCAATCACGCCCTGCTCGCGATCGACGCCATCGAGGGCGCGCCGGTTCTGCCGCAGCACGAGGTGCTGATCGTCGACGAGGCCCATGAGCTGGTGTCCAGGGTCACCGGAGTCGCCACGGGGGAGCTCACCCCCGGGCAGGTCAACCGGGCCGTGCGGCGCGCGGCGAAGCTGGTCAACGAGAAGGCGGCCGACCAGCTCCAGACCGCCGCCGAAGGGTTCGAGCGACTGATGGAGCTGGCTCTTCCCGGCCGGCTGGAGGAGATCCCGGAGGATCTCGCATACGCGCTGATGGCGCTGCGCGATGCCTGCCGCACCGTGATCTCGGCGATCGGGAGCACCCGAGACAAGTCCGTCCAGGACGAGGACGCGGTCCGTAAGCAGGCACTCGCCTCGGTGGAGGGCGTCCACGACGTGGCCGAGCGGATCACCCACGGTTCGGAATGGGACGTGGTCTGGTACGAGCGGCATGACCGCTTCGGCGCGTCCCTGCGCGTCGCCCCCATGTCCGTCTCGGGACTGCTGCGGGAGAAGCTCTTCACGGACCGCTCCGTGGTCCTGACCTCCGCGACGCTGAAGCTGGGCGGCGACTTCAACGGGGTGGGGGCGTCCCTGGGGCTCGGCCCCGAGGGCACCGAAGGGGACGACCTTCCCCAGTGGAAGGGTGTCGACGTCGGGTCGCCGTTCGACTACCCCCGGCAGGGCATCCTCTACGTCGCGAAGCATCTGGCACGCCCGGCCCGTGACGGCGATCGCGGTGACATGCTGGACGAGCTCACGGAACTGATCCAGGCGGCGGGCGGCCGCACGCTCGGGCTGTTCTCCTCGATGCGGGCGGCGCAACTCGCCGCCGAGGAGCTGCGCTCCCGCATTCCGGAGTTCCCCATCCTCCTCCAGGGTGAGGAGACGCTCGGCGAACTGATCAAGAACTTCGCGGCCGACCCGAAGACGTGCCTCTTCGGCACGCTGTCGCTGTGGCAGGGCGTGGACGTACCGGGCCCGAGCTGCCAGCTGGTGGTCATGGACAAGATCCCCTTCCCGCGCCCGGACGACCCCTTGATGAGCGCCCGCCAGAAGGCCGTGGAGGAGGCCGGCGGCAACGGCTTCATGGCGGTCGCCGCCACCCATGCGGCGCTGCTCATGGCACAGGGCGCCGGACGCCTCGTACGCGCGTCGGGCGACCGGGGCGTGGTGGCCGTACTGGACCAGCGGCTGGCCACGGCCCGTTACGGCAGTTATCTGAAGGCATCGCTGCCCGACTTCTGGTACACCACGGACCGCAACCAGGTCAGGAAGTCGCTGACGGCGATCGACGCGGCGGCGAAGGCTCAGCAGCCGGCGGAGTGAGCGGTGCGCGACAGGCGCGGTGCGCCCTTTGCCGTAGCGCGGGCGCCCGTAGGGAAGCGTTGCTACCGGACGTTCGAGCGCCCTTCGGGGCCGGGTGTCCGATGGGCCGATAAGAGGGGGCGCCATGTCGGCCGGGTCGTCTCGAGGTGCGCATGCCGACCCATGGACTTCCGTGCCCTCCGCCATCCGGGCCCACCGACCCAACAGCGTGGTGTGTGGTCCAGGTCGGGCTGGTCGTCCGTGGGGCGGTGGCATGGATGTCACAGGTGCGGATGTCTGTCGCCGGGTGGCCCGTGACCGGGGACCGGAAGCCGGACGGCGGTGCGGTGCCGGGCGTCCGCCTGGTCCGGATGTCCGTTGGGCGGTGGCGCGGATGCCAGGGGGTAGGCACGATTGCCGGCTGAGTGGTCCCGTAGCCCCGGGGCCCGGATGCCGCGCAGCGGGTGCTGGCTTCCGGAAGCCCGTGGTGGCCGGTCGCCTGAGCGCGGGGCGGGCAAAGACGTATGCCCTGCCCGCGTCCGGGCGACCGGCAGCCCGGCGCGTGTCGGCAGGGTACGCACGCCGTCCCCGCCGATACGGGCATCCCCGCGCCGGCGTAACCGGCCGCAGTTCCGGACAGCACAGGACCCCGGAACCGGCGCAGGGGTTCCGGGGCCCGGTCGAGGGGCGGGGCGGGCGTCGAGGCCGCCCCGCGCCGTGCTCAGACGCGGCGCAGAACGGCCACCACCTTGCCCAGAATGGTCGCGTCGTCGCCCGGGATCGGCTCGTAGGCCGCGTTGTGCGGGAGCAGCCAGACATGGCCGTCCTCGCGCTTGAAGCGCTTGACGGTCGCCTCGCCGTCGAGCATGGCCGCCACGATGTCACCGTTCTCGGCGACCGGCTGGCGGCGGACCGTGACCCAGTCGCCGTCACAGATGGCGGCCTCGATCATGGAGTCACCCACGACCTTCAGGACGAACAGCTCACCGTCACCGACGAGCTGCCGGGGCAGGGGGAAGACGTCCTCGACGGACTCCTCGGCGAGGATGGGCCCACCGGCGGCGATACGGCCGACCAGTGGCACGTACGACGCCGCCGGCTTGCCCGCGGTGTCCGTGGGCTGCACGGAGGCGGCCTGGTCGGAGCCGCGCACCTCGTACGCGCGCGGGCGGTGCGGGTCACGGCGCAGGAAGCCCTTGCGCTCCAGGGCCATCAGCTGATGGGCCACGGACGAGGTGCTGGAAAGACCGACCGCCTGGCCGATCTCACGCATCGACGGCGGGTAGCCGCGCCGCTGCACGGAGTCCCTGATGACCTCGATCACGCGGCGCTGGCGGTCGGTGAGCCCCGAGCTGTCGGCCCGGATGCCGGGAGGTCGGCCCGGGAGGGAGCGCTTGTGCCCCTCGGGACTCGTGGCTTCGTTCATCGCATGCACCGGCTCGATCCGGCCCTGGGGGCGGTCCTGGGCAGTGATGGCGGCACTGTCTGCGGTGGTGGTCACGTCGGCCCCTCTCGATGGTCTCCCTGCAGCACAACGGTAGTTGCTTTCGAAAGGTTGCGCCAAACACACGTTCGAGTGAAAAATCGCGAATTGTTGGACGCGATCTCTCACCGAGGTGTATTGGTCGCCACGCTTCCTGCCGGACAAACGGGCCATTGTTGTACTCTTCACCGCCGAGGCCGGGCCTCGCGGTACTGGGCCTCAGTCTGCCATCGGGTGCCCCCTGTCGTGTGAAGCGGCCCCGCCCTCTTCGGGAGTCGCACGCGCCCTCCCTGCATCCGGCACGGCGCCTTCGCATCGCACGGCGCCCCGGTGTGTCCTGCCCGGCCCGTCGGGCGCGACACGCGTGCAAGGTGTGGATGTATGAGCCAATCCCCACATCTAGTGGTTGGATCGCTACAGCAGCCCAGAAGTTGTGGTCCCCCGGGTCTCGGAGCCCTCCGCGATCGCCTATGCTGGTGCTGCTTCGTGAGGCCCAAGAGGCCGCGCGAGGTCAATGAGTCTGCTGTGAGGAGGGTTGGGACTTCATGCACTGCCCCTTCTGCAGGCACTCCGACAGCCGTGTCGTCGACAGCCGTACGACCGACGACGGCACGTCGATCCGCAGGCGCCGCCAGTGTCCGGACTGCTCCCGTCGTTTCACGACCGTGGAGACGTGTTCGCTCATGGTGGTCAAGCGGTCCGGAGTCACCGAGCCCTTCAGCCGCACCAAGGTGATCAACGGTGTGCGCAAGGCGTGCCAGGGTCGCCCCGTCACCGAGGACGCCCTCGCCCAGCTCGGGCAGCGGGTCGAGGAGGCGGTGCGGGCCACCGGGAGCGCCGAGCTGACCACCCACGACGTGGGGCTGGCCATTCTCGGCCCGTTGCAGGAACTCGACCTCGTCGCCTATCTGCGGTTCGCGTCCGTCTACCGGGCGTTCGACTCGCTCGAGGACTTCGAGGCCGCGATCGGGGAACTCCGGCGGGCGGAGCGGCCCGCCGTGGCCGACGGGGAGGGCGAGGAAGTCGCCCCGGGGGGCCAGGAAGACGACAGCGGGACCGCCCAGGTCCCCCTGCCCGCTCCCGCCACCGGCTGACGGCGGACCGGCCCCGGCGCATTACGCGCGGGGACCGGCCGGGCGGCGACGAGCGGCGATGAGAAGACCTGTTGCGGGCGGATCAGTGATGCCCGCAGCACCAGACAGAACACCGTGCCACGGGAACAATCGGGGCACTTCAGGGCGTTTTTGCCCGTACAGGGAGGCGGCATGACAGAGACGGCGAGCGGTCCGGCACGGAGTTCCCGAGCCAAGAGCAACAAGGCCGGCAAGGGACTGCGTGTGGAGCGCATCCACACCACTCCCGGAGTCCACCCCTACGACGAGGTGGCCTGGGAGCGCCGTGACGTCGTGATGACCAACTGGCGCGACGGCTCGGTCAACTTCGAGCAGCGCGGCGTCGAGTTCCCCGACTTCTGGTCGGTGAACGCGGTCAACATCGTCACCAGCAAGTACTTCCGGGGCGCTGTGGGCACCCCGCAGCGCGAGGTGAGCCTCAGGCAGCTCATCGACCGCATCGTGAAGACGTACCGGAAGGCCGGGGAGGACCACAGGTACTTCGCCTCGCCCGCCGACGCCGAGATCTTCGAGCACGAGCTGGCGTACGCCCTCCTGCACCAGATCTTCAGCTTCAACAGCCCCGTGTGGTTCAACGTGGGCACGCCTCAGCCGCAGCAGGTCTCCGCCTGCTTCATCCTGTCCG
Organism: Streptomyces sp. NPDC048584; assembly: GCF_043199595.1. Taxonomy (NCBI): domain Bacteria; kingdom Bacillati; phylum Actinomycetota; class Actinomycetes; order Kitasatosporales; family Streptomycetaceae; genus Streptomyces; species Streptomyces sp. NPDC048584. Next base: position 158,375 of record NZ_JBICWF010000015.1, on the reverse strand, counting down.
TCGACGACTCGATGGAGTCGATCCTCGACTGGTACAAGGAAGAGGGCATGATCTTCAAGGGCGGCTCCGGCGCCGGCCTGAACCTCTCCCGGATCCGTTCCTCCAAGGAACTGCTGTCCTCCGGCGGCAACGCCTCCGGCCCGGTCTCCTTCATGCGCGGAGCCGACGCCTCCGCCGGCACCATCAAGTCCGGCGGCGCCACCCGCCGCGCGGCCAAGATGGTCGTCCTCGACGTGGACCACCCGGACATCGAGGACTTCATCGAGACCAAGGTGAAGGAAGAGGAGAAGATCCGCGTCCTGCGCGACGCGGGCTTCGACATGGACCTGGGCGGCGACGACATCGCCTCCGTCCAGTACCAGAACGCCAACAACTCGGTCCGTGTCAACGACGAGTTCATGCAGGCGGTGGAGCAGGGCGGCAAGTTCGGTCTGCGCGCCCGGATGACCGGCGAGGTCATCGAGGAGGTCGACGCCAAGGCGCTCTTCCGCAAGCTCGCCGAGGCGGCCTGGGCCTGCGCCGACCCGGGCATCCAGTACGACGGTGTGATCAACAACTGGCACACCTGCCCGGAGTCCGGCCGGATCACCGCGTCGAACCCGTGCAGCGAGTACATGCACCTGGACAACACGTCCTGCAACCTCGCCTCGCTGAACCTGATGAAGTTCCTCAAGGACGACAGTCAGGGCAACCAGTCCTTCGAAGCCGACCGCTTCCAGAAGGTCGTCGAGCTGGTCATCACCGCGATGGACATCTCGATCTGCTTCGCGGACTTCCCGACCCAGAAGATCGGCGAGAACACCCGCGCCTTCCGCCAGCTCGGCATCGGCTACGCCAACCTGGGCGCCCTTCTGATGGCGACCGGCCACGCGTACGACTCCGAGGGCGGCCGCGCCCTCGCCGGCGCCATCACCTCCCTGATGACGGGTACGGCGTACCGCCGCTCCGCCGAACTCGCCGCGATCGTCGGCCCGTACGACGGCTATGCCCGCAACGCCGACGCCCACAAGCGCGTCATGAAGCAGCACGCCGACGCCAACGCCACCGCTGTGCGCATGGACGACCTGGACTCCCCCGTGTGGGCCGCCGCCACCGAGGCCTGGCAGGACGTGGTCCGCGTCGGCGAGAAGAACGGCTTCCGCAACGCGCAGGCGTCCGTACTCGCCCCGACCGGCACCATCGGCCTGGCGATGTCCTGCGACACCACCGGTGTCGAGCCCGACCTGGCGCTGGTGAAGTTCAAGAAGCTGGTCGGCGGCGGCTCGATGCAGATCGTCAACGGCACCGTCCCGCAGGCCCTGCGCCGCCTGGGCTACCAGGAGGAGCAGATCGAGGCGATCGTCGCCCACATCGCCGACAACGGCAATGTGATCGACGCCCCTGGTCTCAAGCAGGAGCACTACGAGGTGTTCGACTGCGCCATGGGCGAGCGCGCCATCTCCCCGATGGGCCACGTCCGCATGATGGCCGCGATCCAGCCCTGGATCTCCGGCGCCATCTCCAAGACGGTCAACATGCCGGAGACGGCGACCGTCGAGGAGGTCGAGGAGATCTACTTCGAGGCCTGGAAGCTGGGCGTCAAGGCGCTCGCCATCTACCGCGACAACTGCAAGGTCGGCCAGCCGCTCTCCGCGAAGACCAAGGAGAAGGAGAAGGCCGAGGTCACCGAGAAGGCCGAGGAGACGATCCGGGCCGCGGTCGAGAAGGTGGTCGAGTACCGCCCGGTCCGCAAGCGCCTCCCGAAGGGCCGTCCCGGCATCACCACCTCCTTCACGGTCGGCGGCGCCGAGGGCTACATGACCGCCAATTCCTACCCTGACGACGGTCTCGGCGAGGTCTTCCTGAAGATGTCGAAGCAGGGCTCGACCCTCGCGGGCATGATGGACGCGTTCTCCATCGCCGTCTCGGTGGGCCTCCAGTACGGCGTGCCGCTGGAGACGTACGTCTCGAAGTTCACCAACATGCGTTTCGAGCCGGCCGGTATGACGGACGACCCGGACGTGCGGATGGCGCAGTCGATCGTCGACTACATCTTCCGCCGCCTGGCGCTGGACTTCCTGCCCTTCGAGACGCGCTCCGCGCTCGGTATCCACTCCGCCGAGGAGCGCCAGCGGCACCTGGAGACGGGTTCGTACGAGCCGTCCGACGACGAGCTCGACGTCGAGGGCCTGGCCCAGTCGGCGCCGCGCACCCAGGAGCTGAAGGCGGTGGCCGCGCCGAAGGCCGAGGCGGTCAAGCCGGCCCCGCAGCAGGCCCACACCAGTGCCGAACTGGTGGAGATGCAGCTGGGCATCCAGGCCGACGCCCCGCTGTGCTTCTCCTGCGGTACGAAGATGCAGCGCGCCGGTTCCTGCTACATCTGCGAGGGCTGCGGCTCGACCAGCGGCTGCAGCTGACGCGGCCGACACCCCCGGGCGGCGCCCGGGGGTGAGGAACGCCCGAGGGCGGTGGCGCCGGAGTCCCGGCGCCACCGCCCTCGGGCGTTCCCGCAGGTCAGGAGTGGCGTGAGGCCCCCATCTCGCGGCTGAACGCCGCCGGGTCGCCCTCGAAGCCCTGCACTCCGGCGCGGAACTCCCAGGGACCCGCCCCGTCCCGGACGAACTCCGCGACCGTGGCAGCGGTGGCCCCGAGGACACCGCCGAAGTCGTCCTCGGCGAGCACGGTGTAACCCTCGCGGATGCGCAGCCCGGCGTTGCCCACGCCGGAGAACGTCCGCAGTCCCTGGTGCTGCTGTATGACCACGCCGACCACCACACGCGCGTACCGCTGGGCGAGCCGGTCCAGCTCCAGCGTCATGACCTCGTCGTAGCCGAAGCCCTTGCCGTCCTTGCTGTCCCGGTCGAGCGTGATGGTGCCGTCCGGGGAGCGGCTGTCGAAGTGCACGACGTACGCGGGTTCGCCGTGGGGGGCGTCCGCGAGGTAGGGAGCGGCGACGAGATCCAGGTCGGTGGAGGGCTGCCCCGCCGGACTCGGGTCCCACCTCAGCGCGATCTCGACCTTGCGAATGCCCTTGTTGAGGCCGTCCACCAGTCTTCCCCTTCCCCGTGACCGTCCTGCCCGCACACCGCAACTGCCGGGCCTTGCCGACAGGTTGTCCATCCTGCCACGCGCGTGGCGGCGAACGCCGGTAAGCAGTCACCGCGCGGGTGACCGGCGCCACGCCTTCTGCCCTTACGATGGCGCGGTGCTGGTCAAGTGGATTCGCTGCACCGTGGTGGACCGCCGAGGGTTCGAGCGGGGGCAGCGGAAGTGGGCGGGGCTTCTGGGGGAGCCGGGGTTTCGCGGGCAGGGTGGAGGCTGGAGCCGGGGGCGGCCGGACGTGGCGCACATCTTCTCCTTCTGGGAGAGCCGTGCCTTCTACGACTCGTTCATGGCGCGCTCCCACGACCGGCTCGCCGCGACCCAGTCGGGCACGTTCAAGGACGCCCAGGTCAGGCTCTTCGACCACCGTTTCGATGTGAAGACCGGTTTCGAACCGCGGTTCACCGACGCCGACCTGCTCAGGGTGGCGCTGTGCCGCGTGCACGAGGAGCGCTCGGAACACTTCGTGCTGATGCAGGAGAAGGTCTGGAACCCGGCCATGGCCGGCTCACCCGGCATGATCCGGGGACTGTTCGGTGAGGCGCCCGGTCACGAGTTCCTGGTGCTGTCGATGTGGCGGGCGGCCGCCGAACACGGCAAGTACCGCACCGAGCGAGTGGAGCGTCTCGCCCTGAGGGCGCAGACGGAGGCCGACGTCGCCGCCCTCGCGGGGGACATCGTCGAGATGGAATCGGCCTGGACGGTTTGACGACCGGACGCGGAAGGGTGCACTCCGCGTGACCGGAGGTGGGGAACGTGTGTGACCTACGCCGTAAGGGGTCCACACGAGTGCTCGCCCGGCCGTCACTCGATCTAGGGTTTCGGCATGGCACGACCACGGCGCATCGTCCTTGTCCGACACGGCGAATCAACGGGCAATGTTGATGACTCCGTCTATGAGCGTGAACCCGATCACGCCCTGGCCCTGACCGAGCGGGGCAGGAAGCAGGCCGAGCAGACGGGAGAGCGGTTGCGGGAACTCTTCGGCGATGAGCGCGTCAGCGTCTACGTCTCCCCCTACCGCCGCACACACCAGACACTGGGCGCCTTCCGGCTCGACCCGGGGCGGATACGCGTACGCGAGGAGCCCCGGCTGCGCGAGCAGGACTGGGGCAACTGGCAGGAGCGGGAGGACGTACGCCTGCAGAAGGCCTACCGCGACGCCTACGGGCACTTCTTCTACCGGTTCGCCCAGGGCGAGTCCGGGGCCGACGTCTACGACCGTGTCGGCGGCTTCCTGGAGAGCCTGTTCCGCAGCTTCGAGGAACCGGACCACCCCCCGAACGTCCTCATCGTCACCCATGGACTGGCCATGCGGCTGTTCTGCATGCGCTGGTTCCACTGGACGGTGGCGGAGTTCGAGTCGCTCTCCAACCCGGGGAACGCCGAGATGCGGATGCTCGTTCTGGGGAAGAACGACAAGTACACCCTCGACCGGCCTTTCGAACGCTGGCGGGATCCGGAGCCGTACGGGATCACCGGATGACAGAGGGGCACCGGATAGAGTGGCAGGGCGATGACCGCTGATTCCTCACCCGCCGGGCGCCTGGAGCGCGCCCTGGCCAGCCTGCGCGGTGTGTCCGTGGGGGACGCGCTCGGGTCCCAGTTCTTCGTACCGGCGAACTACCCGCTGCTCAAGCGGCGCGAACTGCCGCAGGGGCCCTGGCAGTGGACGGACGACACCGAGATGGCGTGCTCCGTCGTCTCCGTCCTCGCCACGCACCACCGGATCGATCAGGACGCCCTCGCGCTGTCCTTCGCCACGCGTCACGACTTCGACCGCGGCTATGGGCCCGCGGTCAACCGGCTGCTGAGGCTGGTCCGGGAAGGCGGGGACTGGCGGGAACTCGCCGCCGAGCTCTTCAACGGGCAGGGGTCGTGGGGCAACGGCGCCGCGATGCGGATCGCACCGTTGGGCGCCTGGTACGCGGACGATCCGGAGCAGGCCACCCATCAGGCCGAGATCTCCGCCTACCCCACGCATCAGCACCGTGAGGCTGTGGTCGGTGCCATGGCCGTTGCCGCGGCGGCCGCGCTGGTCGCCGCGCCCGGTGGGCCGCCCCGCGCCGAGGCCCTGCTCGACGGGGTCGTCGCGCTCGTGCCCGCGAGGAGCGCGGTCGGCGCGGGACTGCGCCGGGCCCGGGACATGCTCGACTACGCGGACGCGGGCACCGTCGCGGCCGTCCTCGGCTGCGGACGGCGTACGACGGCACACGACACCGTGCCCTTCGCGCTCTGGTCGGCGGCCCGGGCGCTCGGCGACTACGAGCGGGCGTTCTGGACGACGGCGCAGGTGGGCGGAGACGTCGACACGACCTGCGCCATCGTGGGCGGAGTGGTGGCCTCCGAGAAGGCGGGAGCACCGCCCGCAGAGTGGGCCGACCGGGTCGAGCCCCTGCCGGAGTGGATGCGGGCCACGGTCTGAGGAGCGGTTCCACAACTCTCCGTGCGTCCCGGGAACTCTCCGTGACCGGTCGCTCGTTGTCCGTACATCCACGGTGTGAGGCATGAGACGCGGGACATGACGCCTGACACGTGTAGACGGGTCCGTCGTGGCGGTGCGAGTCCGGAAGGGGGTCGTGGCGGTGATCGTGAAGGTGCTGCTCGTGCTGTCCGTCCTGATCGACGCGGTCCGGCCCGACGCCCGCCGGCCGAGTCCGAAGACGTCGGCCGGCGGGCTGCCGGGCCGGATCCGTACTGTTCGCCGCTCAGCCCATGCCCGGTCCGGCCGAGCCGGACAGGGCCTCCAGGTCGCTCTTGCGGACCCGGATGACGAACCAGGCGGTGGCCAGGGCGAGTACGGCCATCGCGGCGGCCGGGATGAAGGCCGTGGAGATGCCCTCCGCGAGGACCTCGTGGCCCCAGGGCGCGGGCAGTTGGTGCGTCTGGGCGAACTCCGCCTTCTGCTCCGGCGACCCCTCGGCGAGGAAGCCCGGGACCAGCTTCTCCGCCTCGTCCTTGCTGGCCGTGCCGAACACCGTCGTCAGAAGGGCGAGTCCGACCGACCCGCCCACCTGCTGGGTCGCGTTGAGCAGCCCGGACGCGGCGCCGGCCTCGTTCTGGGCCACGCCGGAGACCGCGGTGAGCGTCAGGGTCACGAAGTTCAGACCCATACCGAAGCCGAAGATCAGCATGGGGCCGAGGATGCCGCCGACGTAGGAGCTGTCGGAGCTGATCAGCGTCTGCCAGGCCAGTCCGGTCGCGGCGAGCGCCGAGCCGACGAGCATGAACGGCTTGGGGCCGAACACGGGAAGGAACCGCTGCGACAGGCCCGCCCCGAGCGCGATCACGACGGTGACCGGCAGGAAGGCGAGACCGGCCTCGATCGGGCTGTACCCGAGCACGTTCTGCACGAAGAGGACGATGTAGAAGAACATGCCGAACATCGCCGCGGCCAGGCTGAGCATGATCACATACGTGCCCGCCCGGTTGCGGTCGGTGAACATCCGCAGCGGGGTGATCGGCTCCTTGGCCCGGGACTCGATGACCGCGAAGGCCACCAGCAGGACCACGGCGGCCGCGAAGGAGCCGATGGTCACGCTGTCCCGCCAGCCTTCCTCGGCCGCGCGGATGAAGCCGTAGACGAGCGAGGCCATACCGGCCGTCGAGGTCACCGCGCCCGCGATGTCGAAACGGCCGGTGTGCCGCTCGGACTCGTTGATGTACATCGGGGTGAGTACGGCGATCAGCAGGCCGATCGGCACATTGACGAAGAGCACCCACCGCCAGTCGAGCCACTCGGTGAGCATGCCGCCCGCGAGCAGGCCGATGGCGCCGCCGCCCGCGGAGACCGCGGCGAAGATACCGAAGGCGCGGTTGCGTTCGGGCCCTTCCGGGAACGTGGTGGTGATGAGCGCCAGCGAGGTGGGCGAGGCTATGGCCCCGCCGACGCCTTGCAGGACACGGGCGGCCAGCAGCTGCCACGGTTCCTGGGCGAGGCCGCCGAGCAGCGAGGCGAGGGTGAACAGCAGGATGCCGGTCATGAAGACCCGGCGGCGGCCGAGGATGTCGCCGGCCCTGCCGCCCAGGAGCAGCAGGCCGCCGAAGGTCAGGGTGTACGCGCTGACCACCCAGGTGAGCTCGGTGGTGCTGAACTCGAGAGCGTTCTGAATATGCGGCAGCGCGATGTTCACAATCGTCGTATCGAGTACCACCATGAGTTGGCAGGCCGCGATGACGGTGAGCGCGAGGCCGGGACGTCCGTCCCGGCGGGCCGCACCTGGCTTCCGGTCCTGAATCAAAGGAGAGGTTGTCACTATGGATCCCCCACGAGTGCGTCAGTGAACGCCCGCGTTCACTATTGCGTCAACCGTAGGAGTCTCCGACAGTGAACGCAAGCGTTCACTTAGGTCGGTGCCATTGGCGCGTCCCCCTCAGTCGCCGTACGGTACGCATTTCATCCCCGAATGCCCGCTTCCTCTGCTCGTTGGAGAGAGTCAGATGGTTTCTTCGAGCTGGGTGGCCGCCCAGGCTCAGACCGCCGCGTCCCGTCGCCGCGGTGCCGTGCTGGAGCGCGCGATCCTCGACGCCGCCCTGGAGCAGCTCAGCACGGTCGGCTGGAACGGCCTGACCATGGAGGGCGTCGCCGCGGGCGCCCAGACCGGGAAGGCCGCCGTCTACCGGCGCTGGCCGTCCAAGGAGGATCTGGTCGAGGACGCCCTGCGCACCGGACTGCCGCGGTTCGACGAGGTACCGGATCTGGGGAGCGTGCGTGACGATCTGCTGGACCTGTGCCGGCGGGCTCGCGACGCGATGTTCTCGCGGTCGGGATTCGCCGTCCGGTCGGTGATTTACGAATGCGACTCGGAGCAGGCGGAACGCTTCCACGCCGTCATTTTCGAAGGGGTGGTCGAGCCGACCCTCAAGATGCTCTGCAAGGTGATCGAGCGTGGAATCGAACGGGGCGAGGTGCGCGCCGACGCGGCGAACGGGTATGTCTTCGACGCCGTTCCGGCGATGATGATGTACCGCTCGAAGGTGTGCGGCAGTGAATGGCCGGACGTCGATCTGGAGCAGATGATCGACCAGTTGATGGTTCCGCTGCTCCGGCCGGACGGCCCCTGACCGGAGCGCGGCGGAGCCGTCGGCGCCGCCCGGGGGACCGGGTGTCGCCGGCCGTGCCGGGCGGCGTACGCTAAGGGCGCCATGCCGTACGAACCACCTACTCACACCGTCGAGCGCTCACTCCGCGCCACGACCGGGGCGAAGATCGTTGCAGGTGTCGACGAGGTGGGGCGCGGCGCTTGGGCCGGCCCTGTCACCGTCTGCGCGGCGGTCACCGGACTGCGCCGGCCCCCGGAAGGTCTCACCGACTCCAAGCTCCTGACCATCAGGCGGCGCACCGTGCTCGCCGAGACACTGCGGAGCTGGGTGACCTCGTACGCCCTGGGGCACGCCTCCCCCGAGGAGATCGACGACCTCGGGATGACGGCCGCCCTGCGGCTGGCGGCGGGGCGCGCGCTGGAAGGGCTGCCGGTCCGGCCGGACGCGGTGATCCTCGACGGCAAGCACGACTATCTCGGAACGCCCTGGAGGGTCCGTACGGTCATCAAGGGCGACCAGTCGTGTGTGGCCGTCGCGGCGGCCTCGGTGATCGCCAAGGTCCAGCGCGACAAAATGATGGCCGAACTCGGCCTCGACCATGCAGACTTCGGTTTCGCGGACAACGCCGGGTACCCGTCGCCCGTGCACAGGGCCGCACTGGAGGTTCGGGGACCCACCCCGTACCACCGGTTGTCGTGGGCGTATCTTGATGCGCTGCCCCAGTGGCGGCATCTCAAGAAGGTCCGCGGCTGGACGGAAGGGCGTGTTCCGGAGATCGAGGGCCAGCTCGGCTTCGACTTCTGACGGATCGCTCGCACTCATGTGCCACCCGGCTGCGCTAGCCGTACCAACGTTTGATAAAAATCAGCTCATGCCTCTCATTCCCGAGGAGCCTCAGATTCACGAGAGTGCCCAGGGTCCCCGCATCGCGCCGACCCCCCGCCCCGTACCCGGTCCCCGCCCCGCGGCTTCGTCGCGTCCCGGCCGTCCGGGCCCGCCACGGCCCGCGCCGCCGGCACAGCGCACGCCGCGCGACGCGGCCAAGCCCGTTCCCGCGGGCCCGCCCGCGGCCGACGCGGTCGCCCCGCAGCTCCAGTTGGTCCCCGCCTCTGCCGAGGGGGCGCTCGACGCCGCCGAAGAGGCCGTGGACCTGCTGCTGGACTCGGGCCGTTCCCCCGGTGACATGCTGGTGATCACCACCGGCGACCCGCACCCGTGGGCGACCCACGAACTGTCCTTCGGTGAAGCCTCTTACTGGGCCCAACACGACGCCGGTGACGACGTGTTCTACGCCAGTGCCCAGGTCGCCGAGCGCGCCGGCGCGCGGCCCGTCGTCGTGGTCGCCGTCAACGGAGGACCGGAATCCGACGCCGCCTCCGCCCTGTCGGTGGCGCACGCACGGGCCGGCGCCCTGCTGATCGTCTGCGGCGACCCGCAGCGGATCAACTCGGTGCTGGGTGCGGGCGTCTGAGCCGACACCATGGCGTCCGGCCGGACGCCGACGGGGGGACGCGAACGTCGCGGTCGCGGCGTCCGCACGGCCGGGAACACGGCGTACCCGGGCCGCAGGGGCCGATGTCTCATGCCTCCGCGGCCCTGGTACCGGGCCGGTCCCGGCACCGTGCGGACGCGGCGCCGCCGTGCGGTCCGCCCGGCACCCCGGTGAGGTCAGCGTGCCGCGGCGCGGCGCAGCACCTCCGACGCGGCTCCGCCGGTGCGCGGTATCCGGGGCGGCGCCGAGGACGTGGCGAACGGCTCCGGCGCCGAACCGGTGCTGGGATGGCGGCCGCCCCGCCCCTCGCCGAGGACCTGCCAGCCGTCACGCGTCAGCGTGATGTACGCCCCGCAGCGCAGCCCGTGCAACGTACAGGCGTCCCGCAGCCCCCACATCCACGCACCGTCCTCCTCCGTCCAGCGCGCGTCGCCGTCACGGCAGTAGAGCAGCACGGCGGTGCGCACCGGGGTACGGCGCCGCAGATCGTGCGGGATCACCCGGCGCAACTGGGACAGCAGCACATTGCGGAGCAGCCAGCCGTCCGCGGACGCCGTACGTCGCGTGAACGAGGCGCTCGCCCGCACGCGTTCGTCCGGATCGAGCACGGCGACGACCGCCGTCGCCGGACCGGGATGATGCCGGGCGTGCAGCCCGCTGACGACCTCCCGCGGGCTGCGCAGCAGCGGGATTCCCGCGGCGGACCACTCCGCGGGTTCGAGCACGCGGTTGGCGGAAGTGGCGGACCTCGACAGCGATGCCGCCGAGGACGGAGCGAATCCGAAGGTCACGGTCCTCCCTTCGGCTACGCCCGGACTGCGGGCAGGGTCGGATTCGGGGAGCGCGCACGCAACAGAGCCCTACCTGATCGGCGGGCGAGCCGTGCGGGTGCGGACTTCAATTCTTCCTGTCGAACTTGGATGCGGCAACGAGCAATTGATGCAGCGGCCCGGTATCGGGTGGTCCACGGCTAATATCCCCACCCGCTGGGCGGGGCGAACCCTCAGCCCTGTACGGCCAGCACCAGCGGCAGCACACCCTGTGCACCGGCCCCGCGCAGCAGGCGCGCCGCGACCGCGAGGGTCCAGCCCGTCTCCGTGTAGTCGTCCACCAGAAGAACCGGGCCCCGTGCCCCGGCGAGCGCGGCGGCGAGGTCGGGCGGCACGGTCAGCGCCCCGTCGAGGGCCTTGAGCCGCTGGGCGCTGTTGCTCCGCGAGGCGGAGTGCGCCTCACCCGTGTACGCCACCGAGCCCAGCAGCGGCAGCCGCCCGATCTCCGCGATGCGCGCCCCGAGCGAGCCGATCAGCCGAGGCCGGCTGCGGGAGGCGAGGGTGACCACCCCGACCGGCCGGGGCTGTGGGTCGGCCGCGCCCGGAGCCCAGCCGCCGGGCCCCTTGGCCCAGTCGGCCAGCACCTCCACCACGGCCCGCGCGACATCGTCCGGCACCGGCCCGTCCGGCGCCTGGGGGGCGAACATCGGACGCAGCCGGTTGCCCCAGCCGATGTCCGACAGTCGCCCCAGCGCCCTGCCCCGAGCGGCCTGTTCCCCGGCCGGAATGCGCCCCTTGAGGTCCATGCCGATCGCCGGGAGCCCGGTCGGCCACATCCGCCGGGGCTCCACCTCGACTCCCGCCCGGACGAGGTCCACCCGGGCCGCCTCCAGCGCGGCCGCCGAGGCCCCGGCGGTGAAACGCGAGCCCGCGCAGTTGTCACAGCGGCCACAGGGCTTGGCGCCCTCGTCGTCCAGCTGCCGCTGCAGGAACTCCATCCGGCAGCCGGTGGTCGCTGCGTACTCGCGCATCGCCTGCTGTTCGGTCCTGCGCTGGCGCGCCACCCACGCGTAGCGCTCGGCGTTGTACGTCCACGGCTGCCCGGTCGCGATCCAGCCGCCCTTGACCCGCTTCACCGCCCCGTCCACGTCGAGCACCTTGAGCATGGTCTCCAGCCGGGAGCGGCGCAGCTCCACCAGCGGCTCGAGGGCCGGCAGCGACACGGGCCGGCCGGCGCGCGCGAGGACGTCGAGCGTACGGCGCACCAGCTCCTCCGACGGGAAGGCGAGCGACGCGAAGTACTCCCAGATCGCCTCGTCCTCCTTGCCCGGCAGCAGCAGCACCTCGGCGTGCCGGACACCGCGCCCGGCGCGGCCGACCTGCTGGTAGTAGGAGATGGGGGAGGACGGCGAGCCGAGATGCACCACGAAGCCCAGGTCGGGCTTGTCGAAGCCCATCCCGAGAGCGGAGGTGGCGACCAGGGCCTTCACCTTGTTGCCGAGCAGGTCCTCCTCGGCCTGCTGCCGGTCGGCGTTCTCCGTCCTGCCGGTGTACGAGGCGACGGTGTGCCCGCGCTGCCGGAGGAAGGCGGTGACCTCCTCGGCGGCGGCCACGGTGAGCGTGTAGACGATCCCGGAGCCCGGGAGTTCGTCGAGGTGGTCGGCGAGCCAGGCGATCCGGTGTGCCGCGTCCGACAGGCGCAGCACACTCAGGCTCAGGCTCTCCCGGTCCAGCGGGCCCCGCAGCACCAGCGCGTCCGACGAGCCCCCCGTGCCCAGCTGTTCCGCGACGTCGGCGGTGACCCGGGCGTTGGCGGTGGCGGTGGTGGCGAGGACGGGCACGCCCTCCGGCAGGTCGGTGAGCATGGTGCGCAACCGGCGGTAATCCGGGCGGAAGTCGTGCCCCCAGTCGGAGATGCAGTGCGCCTCGTCGACCACCAGGAGTCCGGTCGCGGCGGAGAGCCTGGGCAGTACCTGGTCGCGGAAGTCCGGGTTGTTGAGCCGCTCCGGGCTCACCAGCAGCACGTCGACGCCGCCCGCGGCGATCTCCTCCTGGATGGAGTCCCACTCCTCGCTGTTGGAGGAGTTGATGGTCCGGGCGTGGACACCGGCTCTGGCGGCGGCCTCCACCTGGTTGCGCATGAGCGCGAGCAGCGGGGAGACGATCACGGTGGGGCCGCTTCCCCGGGAGCGCAGCAGCGAGGTGGCCACGAAGTAGACCGCGGACTTGCCCCAGCCGGTGCGCTGCACGACCAGGGCCCGGCGCTTGTCGGCGACCAGGGCCTCGATCGCCCGCCACTGGTCCTCACGCAGCCGGGCCTCGCCGGAGGTGTCCCCGACGAGACGGGCGAGAACCGCGTCGGCGGCCGTGCGGAGGTCCGCGTTGTTCGTGTTCTCCATGGGTCCATACAACAGGACGGCACCGACATGCGGGCGGTGCGGCGGCGGACCCGGGCAGCCGTCCTGACCCGGTGACATGTCCCTGGTCGGACTTATCCACAGGGCAGAGCGGAAGTCGGCAATCCGCGAGATCGTCTTCGCATGACGAATCACAGCGAATCCACTGGATCCTCCGAGAACGGTGACATCTCGGGCCACGACGCCGCTTCTCGGACACCCGGCGGCGCGGAGGGCCGCGCACCGGGTCCGGAGGACCTCACCTGTACCGCGTACGACAGCCATGGCGACGGGCAGCAGGTCACCTTGCGCTCCCCGGCCGAGCTCGCCGACGCCCTGCCCTACCTCCTGGGCTACCGCCCGGAGGACAGCATCGTCCTGGTCGCGCTGCACGACAAGGACGGACGGGGCCGGTTCGGCGGTCGCGCCCGCCTCGGCATCCCCGACAGTCCCGACGATTGGCCTTCCGCCGGCCGGCAGCTGGCCCAGGGCCTGGTGAAGGGCAGCGAGCGCCGCGGCGTCCGGCCCGAGCAGATGGTCGTCTTCCTCTGCCGCGAGCCCGGCAGGGGCGAATCCGGCCGGCAGGTCAAGGAACGGCTGGGGCCGCTTGCCCGCGCCCTGCGGCTGGAGTGCGGTGCTCTGGACATCCCGGTGGTGGAGGCCCTGTGCGTCTCCGGCGGCCGCTTCTGGTCGTACTGCTGTGACGACGAGGGATGCTGTCCCTCCGAGGGGACGCCGATGGGCCTGCCCGGCACGTCGGTGCTGGCCGCCGCCGCCACCTACGCCGGCCTCCAGGTCCGCGGCACCCTGAGCGAACTGCGCGCCCGGCTGCTGCCGTGGGAGCACTCCGCCGCCCGGGAGCAGGAGGCCGCCCTGGACGCCGCCGGCCTGGCGCTGATCCCCAGGATTCTCGACGCCGAGGGCCGGGCCGAGGTGGCCGAGGAGACGCTGCGGCTGGCCGAGCGGATCCTGCGCCGGTTCGCCACCGCCCGGCCCGTGTCCGGCGTGCGCCCGGCGGACCTGCGGGACGACGAACTGCTCGGGCACGACGAGGCCGCGAAGCTGATTCTCGGACTGCAGGACCGCACGACCCGCGACCGCGCGGCCGGGTGGATGGAGGACGACGAGGCAGCACCGGCCCTCCGTCTGTGGCGTGCGCTGTCCCGCCGCTGCGTGGGCGCGTACGGCGAGCATGCCGCGGCATCCCTCACCCTCGCCGGGTGGGTCGCCTGGTCCGCCGGTGACGAACTGGAGGCCCGGGAGGCCCTCGCCATGGCCCTGGGCGCCGACCCCGACTACCTCTTCGCGCGGCTTCTCCACCAGGCGTGCAACGAGGGACTCGACCCGGAGTCGATCCGTCACTGCCTGCGGTCCGCACGCGAGGACCGAGGCGGCACGGGCACAGGGCCGGGTCAGCCGGGCGACTGCGAGCCACCGGCAGCCGAACCCGGGGACCCGGACCCGGAAGTGGCTCCTCCCCTGCCCCGCCGGCCTCGAACGCGGGCGCCCGGCGCCGACGGCGCCCTTCCGCGCCGGGCCCGCGCGGAGGGCGGCCGGCCGGGCCGTTTGGTGCCGCACCCCCGTGCTTCGGCGTCGAGCAAGCACCCCGCGGCGGACTGCGGCGGGCGCCCGGGTGGCGCGGGCGAGAAGGGGACGCGTCCCGGCACGGCCGGTCCCGGCATGAGCGGTCCGGGCGCGCGCCGCCGCCGTGGCAGCTCGCAGCCGGGCGCACAGGCCGGCCACCAGCACGGTGACGGGGAGGAGTGAGTGAGTGCCGGCGTCGCGTTCATCGTGTCGGCGCTCCTCCTCGGGGCCCTGGTGGGCAGGTGGTGGGATGCCGTCCGCGCCGTGCCGGCCGGGGGACCGGACGCGTTCCGGGGGAGGACGGACAGACGCCCGCTGTCCGGGTGGGCGCCGGCGTCGGTGGGGTGCCGTAGACCCCGCCCGTGCGGCACCGGGGGAGCCTCCGGGGTGGCGAAGGCGCGGCGGCCCGCCATGAGGAGCGCCGCAGACGCGCCCCGGATCACGCGGGCCCCGGCATGAACGAACGGAGGTCTGCCGGACGGGACATGACATCGGGTCCTGCGATACGCACCGCCCGACCGAAGTGGATCAGTTGGCGATACGGTCGGCGAAGGGAGTGTTTATCGTCAGGCAGACGACTATGATCGCCGCATGCCCTACGACCCGTCAGCCTTTCCGCCCTTCGCCGTCACCGTGGACCTGGTCGTGCTGACCGTACGCCGCCATGCCCTGTGCGCGCTGGCGGTACGCCGGGGCGAGGCGCCGTTCCAGGGGTGCTGGGCACTGCCCGGAGGCTTCGTACGGGACGACGAGGATCTGGCACAGGCCGCGGCCCGGGAACTGGCCGAGGAGACCGGGCTGCGGGTGCACGACCCCGCCATCCCCGCCCAGGACAACGGCGCTCATCTGGAACAGCTCGCCACGTACGGTGATCCCAAGCGGGACCCGCGGATGCGGGTCGTCAGCGTCGCCCACCTCGCCCTCGCCCCCGACCTGCCCGCACCCCGGGCGGGGGGCGACGCCAGCAACGCGCGCTGGGCGCATGTCGAGGAACTGCTGCAGCAGGGTGGTTCCGGCAGGGACGGCGAACCGGTGGCGCCCCTCGCCTTCGACCACGCCCAGATTCTGTCGGACGGAGTGGAGCGCGCCCGCTCCAAGATCGAGTACTCGTCGCTGGCGACGGCCTTCTGCCCGCCCGAGTTCACCGTCGGCGAGCTGCGCCGGGTCTACGAGGCGGTCTGGGGCGTGGCGCTCGACCCGCGCAACTTCCACCGCAAGGTGACGGGCACACCGGGCTTCCTGGTTCCCACCGGTGGCACCACCACACGGCAGGGCGGCCGCCCCGCCCAGCTCTTCCGGGCCGGCGGAGCCACCCTGCTCAACCCCCCGATGCTGCGCCCCGAGGTCTGACGCGGGGCGGCCCGACCAGGCCAACGGGCCCGGCGGGACGGCGCCCTTCACCTTCACCGACGGGCCACGCGATGCCCGAAAAACCCCATATGGCGCGCTATGTTGCATCGCGTGATCCAGGCCACCGGACTGACCAGCAGCCCTCGCAAAGAGCTTCCGCCCGCCGTCGACGACGTCTCCTTCGAGGCGCACGCGGGCCGCGTCACCGTGCTGCTCGGAGGGCCGGGCGCCGGCAAGACCACGGCGCTCCGGCTCATGCTCGAGCTCCAACGCGGCCGTGGCATCACCTGCTTCAGAGGCCGCCCCCTGCACCGCATCCCCCATCCCGCCCAGGAAGTCGGCGTACTGCTCGGCGATGTGCCGGGACACCCCGCCCGTACCGTCCGCGGGCACCTCCGCATGCTGTGCGCCGCCGCGGGTGTACCGGTGCGCCGGGCCGACGAAGTGCTCGAAGCGGCGGGGCTCGTGAGCCTGCGCGACGAACGCCTCGGCATCCTGTCCCGCGGCATGGACCGCCGCCTCGGACTGGCCTGCGCCCTGCTGCCCGACCCGCACACCCTCGTTCTCGACGAGCCCGCGAAAGGCCTCTCCACCACCGAGAAGCGCCGGCTGCACGACATGCTCCGGGCGTACGCGGCCCAGGGCGGCACCGTGCTGTGCACCACGGCCGACCCGAAGGAGGCCGCACGGATCGCGGACCATGTGGTCACCCTGGAGCGGGGGAGACTCGTCGCCGACCAGCCGGTGGCGGACTTCTCGCGCACCCGGCTGCGCCCCCGCGTCGCCGTCCGCAGCCCGCACGCCGCCCGGCTCACCGCCCTCCTCGCGCAGGAGGCCCGGGCCGCCCGGCGGTCCGTGGAGGTCGTGCACGAGGGCGGCAACCGCCTCTGCGTCTACGGCAGTACCTGCGCGGACATCGGCGAGATCGCGTTCCGGCACGGCATCGTCGTCCACCAACTGGCCGACGAAGTCGGCGACATGGGTCCGGGCGCCGGCGCCCCGGGACCGGACGGGCCAGCGCCCCGGGCCGGCGTCGGCGCGCTATCGGCCCCGCCGGAAGCCGACGTGTCACCGCCCGCGGACGACACGCAGGACGATCCGGACCGCCACCCGGCCGCCCCGGCAGGCGAAGCGGCCCCCGGGTCCGCGATGGAACCCCGGCAGGTGCCGGACGAAGTGCCGGACCGCTCGCGCCGGGCCGCCCGTATGCGCGACGCCGGGGCCGGGCTGCCGCCACCCGTCGCCGTCCGGGCCGCGCCCAGACCTCTCCGCCCCCTGCGCTACGAGATCCGCCGGGCCACGGGTGTCGCCACGGGCTTCCTCGTCGGGGCGGCCGTGCTCGCCGTGTCCGCGCTCACCGCCGTACTGCTGGCACGGGCAGGGCACACCCCGCAGCCGCGCCTGCTGGCCGCCTGGCCGCAGGAGTTGCCCCTGCCCCCCGCGGCGCTCGGCGCGGGACTGCTCGGCGCGCTGGCCTTCGGCGACGAGTTCCGCCACCCCGCGCTGGCGGCCGACCGCGGCACCGTGCCCCGCCGGCTGGGGCTGCTGACCGCCAAACTCCTCGTGGCCTCCGTTACCGCGCTGGTGCTGGCCGTGCTCACCGTCGGCTGCGACGCCGAACTGCTCTATCTCGTATACGGACGGGAGCTCGTCGAGGTTCCCGCCGACTGGCTGCCCCTGAGCGCGGGTTGGCTCGGCCTCGTGACGGGATGCGCCTGCGCCGGCGTGCTGGCCGCGGGTGTGTTCCGGTCCACCACCGCCGGTCTCGCCGTCGTCGTCGCCGTACCCCTGCTCGTGGTGCCGCTGGTGCACAAGGCGATGGACGGGCCGTCGGTGCGCACCCCGGCCCCGCTGTCGTCGCGGCTGCGGGACGGTCTGCCGCTGCGGTGGCCCTTCGGGGGCGAGCGGCAGCTGGACGCCGTACTGCGCATGGTCGCCCAACCCGTCGGCGGGGCCCTGACGTTGTCGCTGGCGGCGCTGCTGTGCGCGTATCTGTTCACCGGCCTGCGAAGCAGAGTCCGATGACGACCGTCCGTGAACAGCCGGGCCCTCCGCTGGCCGCAACTCCCCGCAAAAAGTCCGCATCTTTCCGATAAGGCGTCAATTGCGACGGGGTGAGCGATCACCCTTTCGTGTGCTTTTCACCAAAGACCTCAAGGGAGTTGGAAGCGAAGCCGACAAAAGATGCGTGAGTACCCTTGCGCACACCATGATGACCGCCGCCCGCTCCGCAGACTCCGGCCTCGCGAGCCCGGGCGAACTCGACCGCTACCCCTACGCCGAAGCGCCCGGCGTCGACCGCGTCGGGGTTCCCGCGTGGGACGGCGCGGACCCGGAGCTGGGCCGTGTGGGCCGGCGGTCCGCGGGCAGCCGCGGACGCGGGCTGCACGGCCAACTCGTCCAGCAGCTGGGCCAGATGATCGTCTCAGGGGACCTCGGCGCCGACCGCCCGCTGGTGCCGGAGGAGATCGGCCAGCGCTTCGAGGTCTCCCGCACCGTAGTCCGCGAGTCGCTCCGCGTCCTGGAGGCCAAGGGCCTGGTCAGCGCCCGTCCGAACGTCGGCACGCGCGTGCGCCCCGTCAGCGACTGGAACCTGCTCGACCCGGACATCATCGAGTGGCGGGCCTTCGGGCCGCAGCGGGACGACCAGCGCCGTGAGCTGAGCGAGCTGCGCTGGACGATCGAGCCGCTCGCCGCGCGCCTGGCGGCCGGGCACGGACGGGAGGACGTCCAGCAGCGGCTGGCCGACATGGTGGAGATCATGGGGCACGCCATGGGGCAGGGCGACGCCCTCACGTTCGCCCGCGCCGACTCCGAGTTCCACTCCCTGCTCATCCAGGTCGCCAGTAACCGGATGCTGGAGCACCTCTCCGGGATCGTGTCCGCCGCGCTGCAGGTCTCGGGCGGGCCGGTCACGGGCTGTGAGCGGCCGAACGAGGCCTCCCTGGTACAGCACGGCCGGATCGTCGACGCCCTCGCCGGCGGGGACGGCGCGGCGGCCGAATCGGCCATGCGTCAACTTCTCACGGTCCACCCAGAGGTGGAACGCGTGGTGCCCGCCCCGCGCGAGCACTGACCGCGTTCCGCGGACGGCATGGTCCGGCGTGCCATCCCCCTCCTGTGGCAGCGCCCCACCGCTGAGCCGTCCCCCGTCGGACCCCGTGGGATCGTCGACGATCCCACGGGGTCCGACGGCCGGAGAGGCGTGGCAGACTCGAAGAGGAGACCTCCATGCCCCCGAGTGACCGCTTTAGTTATTGTTTGACCGATTCTGTGCGCTTACGGGGTGTGACTCGGGCCACGCGGAATGGGCGTAACGCTCCTTGAGAGAACGCGATGACCTAAGAGGTGACAGCCGCGGAGGGAATACGGACGCCGTTCAAGGCGCTGTGCAACTTCCCCGGCCCCCGCCCGCGCCGTCGGCCCATCCCCAAGCCGGCGGTCGGCTCCTGTCCACTGTGGACGGGGCCGGAAGCCGTTTTCCAACGTTCCGAGAGGTTGTTCGTGTCGGCCAGCACATCCCGTACGCTCCCGCCGGAGATCGCCGAGTCCGTCTCTGTCATGGCGCTCATTGAGCGGGGAAAGGCTGAGGGGCAGATCGCCGGCGATGACGTGCGTCGGGCCTTCGAAGCTGACCAGATTCCGGCCACTCAGTGGAAGAACGTACTGCGCAGCCTCAACCAGATCCTCGAGGAAGAGGGTGTGACGCTGATGGTCAGTGCCGCAGAGCCCAAGCGCACCCGCAAGAGCGTCGCAGCGAAGAGCCCCGCCAAGCGCACCGCCACCAAGACGGTCGCGGCCAAGACGGCGACCGCCCGGAAGGCCACCGCCACCGCGACTCCGACGGCCCCGTCCGCCGACCCCGCCGTCGAGGAGGAGGCACCCGCCAAGAAGGCGGCTGCCAAGAAGACGACCGCCAAGAAGACGGCCGCGAAGAAGACCACGGCCAAGAAGACGGCCGCCAAGAAGACCGCGGCCAAGAAGGACGACGCCGAGCTGGCCGACGACGAGGTCGTCGAGGACACCAAGGCCGCGGAAGAGCCGGAGGGTGCCGAGAGCGCCGGCTTCGTGCTCTCCGACGAGGACGAGGACGACGCGCCGGCCCAGCAGGTCGCCGCCGCCGGTGCCACCGCCGACCCGGTCAAGGACTACCTCAAGCAGATCGGAAAGGTCCCCCTGCTCAACGCCGAGCAGGAGGTCGAGCTCGCCAAGCGCATCGAGGCGGGTCTGTTCGCCGAGGACAAGCTGGCCAACGCCGACAAGCTGGCGCCGAAGCTCAAGCGCGAGCTGGAGATCATCGCCGAGGACGGGCGCCGCGCCAAGAACCACCTGCTCGAGGCCAACCTCCGTCTGGTGGTCTCCCTGGCCAAGCGCTACACCGGACGCGGCATGCTCTTCCTGGACCTCATCCAGGAGGGCAACCTCGGTCTGATCCGCGCGGTCGAGAAGTTCGACTACACCAAGGGCTACAAGTTCTCCACGTACGCCACCTGGTGGATCCGTCAGGCGATCACCCGCGCGATGGCCGACCAGGCCCGCACCATCCGTATCCCGGTGCACATGGTCGAGGTCATCAACAAGCTCGCCCGCGTACAGCGTCAGATGCTCCAGGACCTGGGCCGCGAGCCCACCCCGGAGGAGCTGGCCAAGGAACTCGACATGACCCCGGAGAAGGTCATCGAGGTCCAGAAGTACGGCCGCGAGCCCATCTCCCTGCACACCCCGCTGGGCGAGGACGGCGACAGCGAGTTCGGTGACCTCATCGAGGACTCCGAGGCGGTCGTCCCGGCCGACGCGGTCAGCTTCACGCTGCTGCAGGAGCAGCTGCACTCCGTGCTCGACACCCTGTCCGAGCGCGAGGCCGGCGTGGTCTCCATGCGCTTCGGTCTCACCGACGGTCAGCCGAAGACCCTCGACGAGATCGGCAAGGTGTACGGCGTCACGCGCGAGCGCATCCGCCAGATCGAGTCCAAGACCATGTCGAAGCTGCGCCACCCGTCGCGCTCCCAGGTGCTGCGCGACTACCTCGACTAGGCAGGACCGCCACGACGGGCAGTCGTGCGTCAGGCCCGGTTCCCGCTCGCGGGGGCCGGGCCTTCGCGCTGCCGCGCGGGTGCGGGCCCGGGAGAGGTCCCTCACTGTGGGTGCCTAAGGATCACCCCAGTGTGAGGAGCGCGCATGCGACGTCGTCTTGCCCGGGCCCTGGCCCGGCCGCTGGCCCTCGCGGCCGCCGCGACCGTCATACCGCTGGCCTCGGCCCTTCCGGCGACCGCCGACAGCATCGTCGTCGGTGGCTTTCCCGTGGACGTCTCGGAGGGGCCGTGGACCGTGGCGCTGTCCAGCCGTGACCGGTTCGGAGGTACCCGGGCGGGACAGTTCTGCGGGGGTGTGGCGGTCGGCCGGACCACCGTGCTGACCGCGGCCCACTGCATGGACGAGGAGGTGCTGGGGGCGCCTGCGGACAGGGTGGGCGACCTCAGGGTGATCGCGGGGCGCACGGAACTGCTCTCGGAGCGCGGTCAGGAGATCGCCGTACGCGACACCTGGGTGAACCCGCGCTACGACGGTGTCACCAACTCCGGCGACTTCGCCGTGCTCAGCCTGGCCGAGCCGCTGCCCTCGAACTCCGTCATAGCCATGGCCGGGACCGGTGATCCCGCCTACCGCGCGGGCACCCCCGCCACCGTCTACGGATGGGGGGACACCACGGGGTCGGGTTCCTACGCCGGGAGCCTGCACGCGGCGCGTGTGCGGGTGCAGCCCGACGCGCTGTGCGAGAAGGCGTATCCGGGCGGTTCCGAGGGCACCTACCGCGCCAGGACGATGCTGTGCGCGGGCGAGGTGGAAGGCGGCCGGGACGCCTGTCAGGGGGACAGTGGCGGGCCGCTGGTGGCCCAGGGGCGGCTGATAGGGCTCGTCTCCTGGGGAGCGGGGTGCGGCTGGGCCGGCAGCCCCGGGGTGTACACACGTGTCTCGGACATCCTGCGGACCCTCGGGTGGCCGCAGGGCTGAGAGCGGACGAGGAGGGCGCCCACGGGCCGCTCAGCGGCCCCTGGCGCCTGCGGGCATGAGACGGGCGGCTGCCTCCCCGAGGGAGGCGGCCGCCCGCTCACCGGCCTGTGCCGGGTGCTCGTCGTCGGACGCGAGGTGTCGGCGCTCTGTCGGCGCTCTTCGGGTCAGCGCTCCTCGTCGGGAGCGGGTGCCGCGGGGGCGGTGAGCCGCTCCGTCTCGTCCTGTATCTCGGCGGCGATCTTCTTGAGTTCCGGCTCGAACTTGCGGCCGTGGTGGGCGCAGAAGAGCAGTTCTCCGCCGCTCAGCAGGACGACGCGCAGGTATGCCTGGGCGCCGCAGCGGTCGCAGCGATCGGCGGCCGTCAGCGGGCTCGCGGGGGTCAGAACAGTAGTCACGTCGCCTCTTCTCTAGCTCGACGAGCTGTCGTACCAGGGTCAACATCCAACCAGCCCGAAAACGTTCCCGCTCGTGGCTTCTCCTCGAAAAAATCTTTCCGAGGCGGCTGGCTGCTGCCGGTTGGCGGCGAATGTGCCGTAGTGCGTGTCTGATGTGTCGTACGGATTCGCGTTCGTATCGGTGGTCGGCCCTCCCGGCTGGCTTGCCGGTTGTTCATGAGGACGTGCCCGGAGCCTAAATGGTTCATGCCTGGAAGGGAACGTGATGTGTGCTTCACTCCATCGAGGGATCGAACACGCATACGACCCTGGACTAGGGTGGGCTGAAGCGAGGGTGGCGTGACAACGGCTCTACCAGGCCTCGGTACCCTCTCACCGGTGACTGAAGCCGCGCCCTTACCCAAGAGGGCCGCATCTGAAATTCAGCGAGGAGCGAACCGCGTGACCGCCGAGACGTCCGTGCCGTCCACAGCGCTGCTGGCAGGAGCAGACCGGGACGGTTCCAACTACACCGCGCGGCACCTGCTCGTCCTCGAGGGGCTCGAGGCCGTGCGGAAGCGCCCCGGTATGTACATCGGGTCCACCGACAGCCGTGGCCTGATGCACTGCCTCTGGGAGATCATCGACAACTCCGTGGACGAGGCCCTCGGAGGCTACTGCGACCACATCGACGTGGTGCTCCACGACGACGGCTCGGTGGAGGTCCGGGACAACGGCCGGGGCATCCCGGTCGACGTCGAGCCCAAGACCGGCCTCTCCGGGGTCGAGGTCGTCATGACCAAGCTGCACGCCGGCGGCAAGTTCGGAGGCGGCTCCTACGCCGCCTCCGGCGGTCTGCACGGCGTCGGCGCCTCCGTCGTCAACGCGCTGTCCGCGCGGCTGGACGTCGAGGTGGACCGGGGCGGGCACACCCACGCGATCAGCTTCCGGCGCGGGGTTCCGGGAGCCTTCGCCACCGGGAGCCCGGACGCGAAGTTCGAGGCCGGGAGCGGGCTGCGCAAGGCCAAGAAGATCCCGAAGACCCGCAGCGGCACACGCGTGCGCTACTGGGCCGACCGCCAGATCTTCCTCAAGGACGCCAAGCTCGCCCTGGACACGCTGCACCAGCGCGCCCGGCAGACCGCGTTCCTGGTCCCCGGTCTGACCATCGTCGTGCGCGACGAGTACGGGCTCGGTGAGGGCGGCA
Source organism: Streptomyces sp. NPDC048584 (assembly GCF_043199595.1). NCBI lineage: Bacteria > Bacillati > Actinomycetota > Actinomycetes > Kitasatosporales > Streptomycetaceae > Streptomyces > Streptomyces sp. NPDC048584. The sequence goes on along the minus strand of NZ_JBICWF010000015.1, from coordinate 135,066 downwards.
GCAAGGGCGAGGAGTCCTTCCGCTTCGACGGCGGCATCAGCGAGTTCTGCGAGTTCCTCGCCGCGGACCGCCCCGTCTGCGACACGCTCCGCTTCACCGGACAGGGCACCTTCAAGGAGACCGTCCCCGTCCTCGACGAGCACGGTCAGATGACGCCCACCGAGGTCACCCGCGAGCTCGGCGTCGACGTGGCCATGCGCTGGGGGACGGGCTACGACACCATGCTCCGCTCCTTCGTCAACATCATCGCCACCCCCAAGGGCGGTACCCACGTCGCCGGTTTCGAGCAGGCCGTCGCCAAGACGATGAACGAGGTGCTGCGCACCAAGAAGATGCTGCGCGTGGCCGAGGACGACATCGTCAAGGACGACGCCCTCGAGGGCCTCACCGCGGTGGTCACGGTCCGGCTGGCCGAGCCGCAGTTCGAGGGCCAGACCAAGGAGGTCCTCGGCACCTCGGCGGCCCGCCGCATCGTGAACACCGTGATCTCCAAGGAGCTCAAGGCGTTCCTGACCTCCACCAAGCGGGACGACGCCCAGCAGGCCCGCGTGGTCATGGAGAAGGCCGTCGCGGCGGCCCGGACCCGTATCGCGGCCCGTCAGCACAAGGACGCGCAGCGCCGCAAGACGGCCCTGGAGTCCTCCTCGCTGCCGGCCAAGCTCGCCGACTGCCGCAGCGACGACGTCGACCGCAGCGAACTGTTCATCGTCGAGGGCGACTCCGCGCTCGGCACGGCCAAGCTCGCCCGGAACTCCGAGTTCCAGGCGCTGCTGCCGATCCGCGGCAAGATCCTCAACGTCCAGAAGTCGTCCGTGACGGACATGCTGAAGAACGCCGAGTGCGGCGCGATCATCCAGGTCATAGGGGCCGGCTCGGGCCGGACCTTCGACATCGACACGGCCCGCTACGGCAAGATCATCATGATGACCGACGCCGATGTCGACGGCTCCCACATCCGCACCCTGCTGCTCACCCTGTTCCACCGCTACATGCGGCCCATGGTCGAGGCCGGCCGGGTGTTCGCCGCGGTGCCGCCGCTGCACCGCATCGAGCTGATCCAGCCCAAGAAGGGCCAGGACAAGTACGTCTACACGTACTCGGACCGGGAACTGCGGGACAAGCTCCTGGAGTTCCAGAGCAAGAACGTCCGCTACAAGGACTCGATCCAGCGTTACAAGGGTCTCGGCGAGATGGACGCCGACCAGCTGGCGGAGACCACCATGGACCCGCGCCACCGCACCCTGCGGCGGATCAACCTCACCGATCTGGAGGCCGCGGAGCAGGTCTTCGACCTGCTGATGGGCAACGACGTCGCCCCGCGCAAGGAGTTCATCTCCAGTTCCGCGGCGACGCTGGACCGCTCACGCATCGACGCATAGCGCCCCCGCGGGGCGCATGCGGGGCGAATCACCTGATGGGGTGAAGAGGAACGGGAAGAAGAGTCAGGGATCTTCCCGTTCTGTCCATCCTTGGGTATGCAGCAAAGCAATTCGGGGGACGTGAGATACGACGATCCCTGGTACGACGCCCTGGCCTCGGGCTGGGGCGAATCGTCCGGCCCGGCGGAGACGACCTCACCGACCCCGCGCGCGGACGCCGCCGACGTCTACCTCGAAGTACAGCGCAGCGCGGCCTTCCAGGAGGTGCGCAGCCGGTACCGGCGGTTCGTGGTACCCGCGGTCATGGCCTTCCTCACCTGGTACGTGGCGTACGTCGTGACCGCCACGACCGCGCCGGGACTGATGGCCCGGCCCGTCGCGGGCGCCGTGAACCTGGGCCTGCTCGCCGGACTGGGCCAGTTCCTGACCACGTTCCTGCTCACCTGGGCCTACGTCCGCCATGCGCGGCTGCGCCGGGACCGGGCGGCGCTGGAACTGCGCTGGGACGCCCAGGAACTCGCGCGCGGGAGAGGCGGCGCGGCATGACGGGTGATCACCAGACGGCGGCACTGCTGCTGTTCGCCGCGTTCGTCGCGGTGACCCTCGGCATCACGACCTGGGTGAGCCGCCACCGGCAGGGTTCGGCCGAGGAGTTCTACGCGGGCGGCAGGCTCTTCTCCCCGATGGAAAATGGTTTTGCCATCGCGGGTGACTACATGTCGGCCGCCTCCTTCCTCGGCATCTCCGGACTCATCGCCCTCGTCGGCTACGACGGGATGCTCTACTCGGTCGGCTTCCTGGTGGCCTGGCTGGTGGTCCTGTTCCTGGTCGCGGAACTGGTGCGCAACTGCGGCCGTTTCACCCTCGCCGACGTGGTCGCGGCGCGCATGCGGGAGCGGCCGGTGCGCATCGCGGCGGGAACGTCCTCGGTCACCGTGTCCGTTCTGTATCTGGTGGCGCAGATGGTGGGTGCGGGCAGCCTGGTCGCGCTGCTGCTCGGCGGTACGGGAGAGGCGACCCGGGCCTGGACCGTCGTCGGCGTCGGTGTACTCATGGTGATCTACGTGTCGCTCGGTGGGATGAGGGCCACCACCTGGATCCAGATCGTCAAGGCGGTCCTGCTGCTCGGCGGCACCGTCGTGCTGACCGTCCTCGTCCTGCTGCGCTTCCACGGCGACTTCAACCGCCTGCTCCTCACCGCGGCCGAACGCAGCGGCCACGGCGACGCGTTCCTCGCACCCGGACTCGCCTACGGCGGAGACTGGACCGCCCGGTTCGACTTCGTCAGCCTCGGTCTCGCGCTGGTGCTCGGCACGGCGGGCCTGCCGCACATCCTGTCCCGCTTCTACACCGTCCCCACCGCGCGGGCGGCACGACGGTCGGTGGTCTGGGCGATCGGACTCATCGGCGGCTTCTACCTGATGACGATCGTGCTCGGCTTCGGCGCCGCCGCCCTCATCGGGCCGGACACCGTACGCGCGTCGAACGCGTCCGGGAACACGGCGGTTCCGCTGCTCGCCCTCGACCTGGGCGGCGGCGCCGGTTCCACGGGCGGCACGATCCTGTTCGCGGTCGTCGCCGCCGTGGCGTTCGCGACGATCCTCGCCGTGGTCGCGGGGATCACCCTCGCCTCCTCGGCCTCCGTCGCACACGACCTGTACGTCTCCCTGCGACGCCGGAGCGGGAAGCCGCGCAGTGAGGTGGCCGTGGCCCGCGTCGCCTCGGTCGGCGTCGGACTGGTCGCGATCGCCCTCGGTCTGCTCGCCCGCGACCTCAACGTGGCGTTCCTGGTGGGCCTCGCGTTCGCCGTGGCCGCGTCCGCGAACCTGCCCGTGCTGCTGTACTCGCTGTTCTGGCGCGGCTTCACCACACGCGGCGCCGTATGGTCCGTCTACGGGGGTCTGGTCCCCGCCGTGCTGCTGGTGCTGCTCTCCCCGGTGGTGTCGGGCAGTCCCGCCTCCCTCTTCCCGGGCGTCGACTTCCAGCTCTTCCCGCTGCAGAACCCCGGTCTGGTCTCCATCCCGCTGGGCTTCCTGGCCGGCTGGCTGGGCACGGTCACCTCACCCGAGCTCCCCGACGAGGCCAAGCACGCGGAGACCGAGGTGCGCTCACTGACCGGCGCGGGCGCGGTGTAGAGCGCCCAGGGGGTGTCCGACACATGCGCTCATGCGTCGGACACCGTCTGGCGGGCGCACGACGGAGACGGGCGGCGCCGTCATCCGTAATGGGGGAAGGGCACGGTTCCCTTCCCCCGCCCCCATGGGCCGTGCCTCAGGCGCGGGTCGCCCACACATACCGGTGTTCCGGGCGGCCCGCGTCGCCGTACTTCAGGGTCAGCGTGGCCCGTCCCGTGCGTTCCAGCAGCTTCAGATAGCGCTGGGCGGTCTGCCGGCTCACCCCCGTGCGTTCGGCGATCTCCTGGGCCGACAGCGGGCCGTCGGCGTTCATCAGCGACCGCCGTACGAGTTCGGCGGTGGTGGGGGAGTGCCCCTTGGGCAGTTGGGGCTCGGAGGACACCGACAACGCGCCGAAGATACGGTCCACCTCCGCCTGCTCCGCCTCGCCGCCGCCGTCGAGGGTGCGGCGAAGCTCCGCGTACGCCTCCAGCTTGGCGCGCAGCCCGGCGAAGGCGAACGGTTTGACCAGGTACTGCAGGGCGCCGTGCCGCATCGCCGCCTGCACCGTGGACACGTCCCGCGCCGCCGTCACCATGATCACATCGGTCTGCAGGCCGCGCCGGCGCATCTCCCGCACCACCGCGAGCCCCGTCTCGTCGGGCAGATAGTGGTCCATGAGGACGAGATCCGGCCGGGGTGCCGCCTCCAGCCGGGCGAGCGCCTCCGCCGCGCTGTGCGCCTCCCCGGTGACGACGAAGCCGGGCACCTTCGCGACGTACGCCGCGTTGACCCGCGCGACCCGCACGTCGTCGTCCACGACCAGGACCTCGATCACCGCGACTCCTCCTCGGCCGGCGCACCGGTGAGCGCGGGCTCCGCGCCCGCCTCCGTCAGGGCGTCGGGCAGGACGACGGTGAACTCCGCGCCCCCGCCCGGTGCCTCGCCCACCTCCGCGCTCCCGCCCTGCCGCTCGGCGAGCCTGCGCACCAGCGGCAGCCCGATGCCGCGCTCGCGGTGGGCCGGCGGCTCCTTGGTGGACCAGCCCTCGGTGAAGATCGACTCGTGGTGTTCCGGCGGGATCCCGGGCCCGGTGTCGCGCACCACGAGCACCGCCGTACGCCCCTCGGTACGCACTTCGACCTCCACGCGCGCGTGCGGCGTACCGGCGACGGCGTCCAGGGCGTTGTCCACCAGATTGCCCACGACGGTGACGAGCCCCCGGGGGTCGATCAGCCGGTCCGGCAGCCGGGTGCCGTCCGACACCCACAGCGCCACTCCGCGCTCGGCCGCGACCGTCGCCTTGCCCACCAGCAGCGCCGCGAGCAGCGGATCCCGGATCTTCTCGGTCACCTGCTCCGACGTGGCCCGGTGATCACCGACGACCTCGCCGACGAACTCCACCGCGTCGTCGTACATCTCCAGCTCCAGCAGTCCCAGCAGGGTGTGCATACGGTTCGCGTGCTCGTGGTCCTGGGCGCGCAGCGCGTCGATCAGCCCGCGCGTGGAGTCGAGTTCCCGGCCGAGCCGGTCCAGCTCCGTGCGGTCGCGCAGGGTGGCCACGGCGCCGCCGTCGTCCGTCGGCATCCGGTTGGCGACCAGGACCCGCCGGCCGCGGACGGTGAGCAGATCGGTGCCGGTCACCCGCCCGGCCAGTACGTCGGCGGTACGTCCCGCACCGAGCGCCGCGTCGGGGGAGCGGCCGACGGCCTCCTCACCGATCCCCAGCAGCCGTTGCGCCTCGTCGTTCAGCAGCCGGACACGGCCGTCGCGGTCCAGGGCGACCACGCCCTCCCGGATCCCGTGCAGCATCGCCTCCCGCTCCGCGAGCAGCGCCGCGATGTCCGAGAAGGCCAGGTCACGGGTCTGCCGCTGCACGCGCCGGGAGATCAGCCAGGCCGCGAGCGCGCCCACGGCCAGGGCGCCGCCGGCGTACGCGAACAGTCCCGGGATGGCGTGGATCAGCCGGGCCCGGACGCTGTCGTAGGCGATGCCGACCGAGACCGCGCCGATGATCTCGCCGTCCTCGTTCCGCAGCGGCACCTTGCCCCGCGCGGAGCGCCCGAGGGTGCCGTCGTCGATCTCCATGACGTCCTGCCCGGCCAGCGCCTCCCCCGGGTCGGTCGACACCAGTCCGCCGATCCGCTCCGGATCGGTGTGCGACCAGCGCACGCCCCGCAGGTCCAGCACCACGACGTACTCGGCGCCGGTGGCCTTCCGGATCCGTTCCGCCTCCCGCTGCACCGGGCCGTCCGGCGACGGCGCGGTGCCCTCCAGGTCCTGTGCCATCTGCGGCTGCTGGGCGGTGGTCTGCGCGATCGCGAGCGCGCGGCGCATCGCCTGGTCGTCCAGCTGGTCGCCGAGCGGCGCGAGGAACAGCCCGGTGGCCAGTACGGCGACGCCCGCGGCGATCGACAGCTGCATCAGCAGGACCTGCGAGAACACCCGCCGGGGCAGGCCGAGACGCAGGCGGCGTGCGGGGGGAGTGGAGCTCATACCCATGACCGTACGCGGCGTGGCGCGGGGTGCCGCAGGGGTGTGGCGGGGATCTCCCGGCCCCTGCCCGACGGGTCCGGTCAGCTCGCCAGCGCCGTCATCGTCACCTCGCGCACGCCCACGACATCCATCCGCGCCGGCGAGCCGAGCACCGACCCGCAGCTCTCCGGACGGGGCGGCAGCGAGGCGCCCTGGGCGACCTCCACCAGCCACCGGCGCCCGTCCGTGTGGGCGACGGTCACCTCCCAGCGGGGCGCCGTGCCGTCCGTCCGTACGACGCTCAGGGCCTCCGCGGCGTACTCGCCCACCGCGCGCCGCACCGCCAGCTCGGCCGCCTGACCGGGCCGCTCCCAGGCGGAACCGCCCCGGCATCCCTCGACGACGACGCGGCCCTCCTGGGCGCTGTGCAGCACCTGCTTGACGGCATGCGCCTCGGCCCGCCCGTACGCGTAGCCGTACGGCAGGCACAGGACGGTGGGGGAGAAGCGGTGGCCGCCCAGATGGGTGACCTCCCAGACGCCCTCGACCCCGGAGGCGGCGAGCTCGGCAGCCAGGGGACGTCCGAGGAGGGCGCAGCAGCGGTCGCGTTTGCCGTTGGTGCAGACGAGGGCGAGCGGATCGCCCTCGTGGGGCCGGCCGCCGAGCGCGGTCGCGAAGGACTCCGGTTCGCCCCTGCCGAGGGCGGCGAAGTCCAGGCCGAGGAGGTGCTCCGGGTCGGTGGTGGTGGCGGCGTGCAGCCACACGTTTCCGGGAACGGTGTGGGCCACGTACACCCGGCGCGTGGCGGGCATCCGGCGGTCGGCGTGCCGCCCGGGCCGTCTTATGAGCGCGATCCGCACCCCGGTGCCCTGCGCGGCGGCCTCCAGCGCGCGGCCGAGGGCGGGGTCGAGATGGCTGGAGGTGAGCGCCCTGGCACCCCAGGGGCCGGGCTGCTCGAGCAGCAGCCAGGTCCTCGCGGTGGCCGCGGTTCCGGCGATGGGCTCGTCGAGCTCGCGGGAGACGGTTGAGCACGTACTCACAGAGGTGAGCCTAACCTGAGTTGCACACGCGTGGCATGTCGGCCCACCCGTACCGCGAGGGCGGGCCGGCGGGTGACAATTGTTCTGAACCGGGTTGATCATCGATTCTTCGCTTACGCGTTCACTCTTGCGGATGATTCCTCGGAGCGGGGGTGCCCTCACGTCGCTGAGTGATAGGAATGCGGCACGCGTTGCGAGCGCTGTGGTGTGTGCTGGACCTGCGAAGATGCGATCGCGCATCGCGCGGCAGCGGGCGTAGGCGCTCGTGCCTTGAGAGCAGAGGAAATTCAACAGTGAGTCAGATCATCCGCCGTCTCGGTGTCGCTCCGCGCCATCGGGGCAGTTCCACCGGTGCGACGTGCCCCGACGTCTTTGAGCTGGCGGACGGCAACTTCGCCGTCATCGGTACGGATGTCACCGACTCGCTCGATTCCCAACTGCCCGCGGATGCCGCCCGCGCCGACTACGAGCGCATTGTCGTGATCACCAGGGAGACCCTGATCAAGGCGAAAGCGGATATCCCGGACGCATGACTCACGAGTCGAGCGGCGGTTCCCCGACGACCCACCACTCGTCGGTGTCGGCTTCGTCGAGCTGCAGCAGCAGGTCGTCGATCAGCTGGCCGAGTTCCGCCTCGACGGTTCCCGTCAGGCTCGCGCGCTGGTGCCCGGTCGCGTACCAGTAGTCCCTGACGATCGGGCTCTGGAACATGCCGCGAGCGTGCTTGAAGAACTCCTCCCTGCTCATGTTGCCGATGCGGTAGTAGCAGAGCAGGTTCGTGTACAGGGCGTTGGCGAACAGATACTGGCGGCGCTTCTGCGCGGTGAGGGGAACCTCGTAGAGGTCCAGAACCTCGGCCAGTTCCGGGTCGTCGATCGCCTTGCTCAGCAGTTCCCAGTGCTGGCGCTGCTGCATGGCCAGATTGGCCTGCCGCTGTGTCACCGCACCCTTCTCCAGGTGCTCCAGACGCTCGCTGAACGTGGTCAGGGCCTGTCGCTGCGCCGCCATGGCGGCACACGCGCCCGCCGCCATACCCAGGCAGACCGCGACCGCGGAGCCGAGCCCCCGTATCCCACTGTTCCGTGTGGCCATGTCAAATACCCCCGATCAGGCCGCCGTCCGCCGGTCGTCGGGGTGCGGGTCGACTGTAGGGAACCGGCGAGCGGTGGGCGGCGCTTGCCGCCTTCCAGGGTGCCGAGCGGCTCTGATCGGCGGGAAGGCGGAGAGGAGGCGCACGGAGGGAAGCGAGGGTCGCACAAACCGGCGCCTTGCCCAACGTCTGCCCCGTGGATGCTGCTAACAATCGTTCACTTCGCCGCCGTTCTCATGGCTCGTATCCTGGTGCGTCAGTCGTTTCCCGCGCGTACGCGCGGACGTGAGCCGGGGTACGCCCAGGGGTGAGAGGGGTCGTGTGGTGGTGCGGAGCGGCGGGCGGCGGATTCCGGTCGTGATACTGGCCGGATTCCTCGGATCGGGGAAGACCACCCTGCTCAACCACCTTCTCCACCGCAGCGGCGGCAGCCGCATCGGCGCGGTCGTCAACGACTTCGGGGCCATCGAGATCGACGCCATGGCCGTCGCCGGGGCGCTCGGGGACTCGACCGTGTCACTGGGCAACGGGTGTCTCTGCTGTGCCGTCGACGGCAGTGAACTCGACGTGTACCTGGAGCGGCTCGCCCGCCCCTCCGCCGGCATCGACGTCATCGTCATCGAGGCCAGCGGCCTCGCCGAACCGCAGGAACTCGTGCGGATGGTGCTCGCCAACGAGCACCCGGACATCGTGTACGGCGGACTCGTCGAGGTCGTGGACGCCGCCGAGTTCGACGCCACCCGGGCCCGGCACCCCGAGATCGACCGGCATCTCGGTCTCGCGGATCTCGTGGTCGTCAACAAGGTGGACCGGGTCACGGACGCCTCGCGCGTGCTGACCCTGGTCCGCTCGCTCGTCGACCGGGCGGCCGTCGTTTCCGCCACGCACGGCCGGGTCGACCCCGAGTTCCTCTTCGACTGCAGGCCGAGCCAGGAGCGCGTCGGGCAGTTGTCGTTCGACGATCTGCATCACCACGAGAACGACCACACCCGGCATCTCCACGCCGCCTACGACAGCCTCTCCTTCGTTTCCGGACGTCCGCTGGACCCGCGGCGGCTGATGCGGTTCCTGGACAGCCGGCCCGAGGGGCTCTACCGGATCAAGGGGTACGTCGACTTCGGCCCGTACGACGTCCGCAACCGGTACGCGGTCCATGCCGTGGGACGGTTCCTGCGGTTCTGTCCTGAACCCTGGCCGGCCGGTGAGGAGCGGCTCACGCAGCTCGTGCTCATCGGCGCCGGCATCGACGCGGGGGCGCTGCGCGAGGAGCTGGAGGCGTGCGGGAGCGACGGCGCCCCACACGCCGACGAGCACGGCATGTGGGGCGTACTGCGCTATGTGCGGGACCCGGCGGAGGACCCGGCGGCCTAGACCGGTCCGGCCACCACCCACACCGTCTTCGGCAGGGACACACCCGAGCCGTCGCGGCGCGGGTCGGGCTCCGGGAGGCCCACCGCCGTGCCGTTCTTCTGGGCGGCACGGGCCGGGACCGGGCCCGTCCAGGCGAAGGCCAGACAGTCCTCGCCCTTCAGGAACCGCTGGCAGCGCACGCCGCCGGTGGCCCGGCCCTTGCGCGGATACTGGTCGAACGGGGTCAGCTTGGCCGTCGTCTGCACCGAGTCGTCCAGCGTGCCGCGCGAGCCCGCGACCGTGAACACCACCGCGTCCGCGGCCGGGTCGACCGCGGTGAACGAGATGACCTTCGCTCCGTCGGTCAGCTTGATGCCCGTCATACCGCCCGCCGGGCGGCCCTGCGGGCGGACCTGTGCGGCCGGATAGCGCAGCAGCTGTGCGTCGTCGCTGATGAAGACGAGGTCCTCCTCGCCCGTGCGCAGCTCGATCGCCCCGATGATCCGGTCGCCCTCCTTGAGCGTGATGACCTCCAGCTCCTCCTTGCTGGAGGGGTAGTCGGGCACCACACGCTTGACGACACCCTGTTCCGTGCCGAGCGCCAGGCCGGGGGACGACTCGTCGAGCGTGGTCAGGCACACCACCTGTTCGTCGTCCTCCAGGGACACGAACTCGGCCAGCGGCGCCCCGCCCGACAGGTTCGGCGTCGGAATCGCCTCCGGCAGCTGCGGCAGGTCCACGACGTTCAGCCGGAGCAGACGGCCGGCCGAGGTGACGACGCCGACCTCGCCACGGGCCGTCGCCGGCACGGCGGAGACGATGACGTCGTGCTTGACCCGCTTGCCGTCGTCGGCGAGCGGCTCGTTGTCCGCCGTACGGGCCAGCAGACCCGTGGACGACAGCAGCACGCGGCACGGGTCGTCCGCCACCTGCAGCGGTACGACGGCGGCCGGGGCACCGCCCGACTCCAGCAGCAGCGTACGGCGGTCGTTGCCGAACTTCTTGGCCACGGCGGCCAGTTCCGTGGAGACCAGCTTGCGCAGCTCCGCGTCCGAGTCGAGGATCCGGGTCAGCTCCTCGATCTCCGTGTTCAGCCGGTCCTTCTCGGACTCCAGCTCGATACGGTCGTACTTGGTGAGGCGGCGCAGGGGCGTGTCCAGGATGTACTGGGTCTGGATGTCGCTCAGCGAGAACCGCTCGATCAGGCGTTCCTTCGCCTGCGCGGAGTTCTCGCTGGAGCGGATGAGGCGGATGACCTCGTCGATGTCCACCAGGGCCGTGAGCAGGCCCTCGACCAGGTGGAAGCGGTCGCGCCGCTTGCTGCGGCGGAACTCCGAACGGCGTCGTACGACGTTGAATCGGTGGTCGAGGTAGACCTCGAGGAGTTCCTTGAGGCCCAGGGTGAGCGGCTGGCCGTCCACCAGCGCCACGTTGTTGATGCCGAAGGACTCCTCCATCGGCGTCAGCTTGTACAGCTGCTCCAGGACCGCTTCCGGCACGAAGCCGTTCTTGATCTCGATGACCAGTCGCAGACCGTGCTCGCGGTCGGTGAGGTCCTTCACGTCGGCGATGCCCTGGAGCCTCTTCGAGCCGACCAGATCCTTGATCTTGCCGATGACCTTCTCCGGGCCGACGGTGAACGGCAGCTCGGTGACGACGAGACCCTTGCGGCGGGCCGTCACGTCCTCCACGGTGACCGTCGCGCGGATCTTGAACGTGCCGCGGCCCGTCTCGTACGCGTCCCGCACGCCGGACAGGCCGACGATCCGGCCGCCGGTGGGCAGGTCGGGGCCCGGGACGTGCTTCATCAGGGCTTCGAGGTCGGCGTTCGGATACCGGATCAGATGACGGGCGGCCGCGACGACCTCACGCAGGTTGTGCGGCGGCATGTTGGTGGCCATGCCGACGGCGATGCCCGACGCGCCGTTCACCAGGAGGTTCGGGAACGCGGCGGGCAGCGCGACCGGTTCCTGCTCCTGGCCGTCGTAGTTGGGCGCGAAGTCGACCGTGTCCTCGTCGATGGACTCGGTCATCAGGCTGGTGGCCTCGGCCATCCGGCACTCGGTGTACCGCATGGCCGCGGGCGGGTCGTCGTTGCCCAGCGAGCCGAAGTTGCCGTGGCCGTCGACGAGGGGGACGCGCATCGAGAAGGGCTGGGCCATGCGGACCAGGGCGTCGTAGATCGACGCGTCGCCGTGGGGGTGCAGCTTGCCCATGACCTCGCCGACGACGCGGGCGCACTTCACGTAGCCGCGTTCGGGGCGCAGGCCCATCTCGTTCATCTGGTAGACGATGCGGCGGTGCACCGGCTTGAGGCCGTCGCGCGCGTCCGGCAGGGCGCGGGAGTAGATGACCGAGTACGCGTACTCGAGGAAGGAGCCCTGCATCTCGTCGACGACGTCGATGTCGAGGATCTTCTCCTCGTACGAGTCGTCGGGCGGCGGGGTCTTCGTGCTGCGGCGGGCCATCGCTGCCGGCTCCTTGCTGAAGCGTGTGGACGGGATCTGACGCGGACCATTGTGGACTGTCGCACTGACAGGTGGGACCAGGACCTGGTTGAGGGGGTGCTGGGGTGGGAAGGGTACGGGGCGTTTTCGGGCGGGGGCGCGTGGGGGTGGACGGGCGGGGCGGGGGGTGCGGTCCCGGGGGCGGGGGCCGGTCGCGCGGCCCGGCGCTTGCGGGGTGCCGTCGCGCCCGCTCGCGGGGCGGGCGGGGCGGGGCTGGGCTTGTGGCCCGGGGTGGTGGCTGGGCGGGGGCTGGTCGCGCGGCCCGGCGCTTGCGGGGTGCCGTCGCGCCCACCCGTGCCGCCCCAGCGGCACGACTGCCCGCGGGAGCGGAGGCGGTGTGGCGCCCGGGTGTGTGCGGGAGTGGTGGGGTGTGGCGCCTGGGTGTCCGCGGGAGCGGAGGGGGTGTGGCGCCTGGGTGTGCGCGGGAGCGGAGGGGTGTGGCGCCCGGGTGTGCGCGGGAGCGGGGGCGGTGTGGCGCTCGGGTGTGTGCGGGAGGGCGGAGGGGGGTGTCCGTGGAGTGGGTGGGTGGTCTCGCTCTCGGCGTAGTTCGGGGGTGGTGGGAACTTCGTCGGGGGTCGGCGCGCTTGCATACAGTGGCAGGACCGGTAGAAACGGCGGGGTCGACGACCGTCTCCGCGATCGAAGGGACGTACATGCCCATGGGTCACACGGCCACAGCCCAGGCAGGCTCCGGCGGCCTGAAAGCGACCGAGCACCGCCTGGCCAACGGCCTGCGCGTGGTGCTGTCCGAGGACCACCTGACCCCGGTCGCCGCGGTGTGCCTCTGGTACGACGTGGGTTCGCGCCACGAAGTCAAGGGGCGTACGGGCCTGGCTCACCTTTTCGAGCACCTGATGTTCCAGGGCTCCGCCCAGGTGAAGGGCAACGGTCACTTCGAGCTGGTCCAGGGCGCCGGCGGCTCCCTCAACGGCACCACCAGCTTCGAGCGCACCAACTACTTCGAGACCATGCCCGCCCACCAGCTGGAGCTCGCCCTCTGGCTGGAGGCCGACCGCATGGGCTCCCTGCTGACCGCCCTGGACGACGAGTCCATGGAGAACCAGCGGGACGTCGTCAAGAACGAGCGCCGCCAGCGCTACGACAACGTGCCCTACGGCACGGCGTTCGAGAAGCTGACCGCCCTCGCCTACCCGGAGGGCCACCCTTACCACCACACGCCCATCGGCTCGATGGCGGACCTGGACGCGGCCACCCTGGAGGACGCCCGCCAGTTCTTCCGCACGTACTACGCGCCGAACAACGCGGTGCTGTCCGTGGTCGGCGACATCGACCCGGAGCAGACGCTCGCGTGGGTCGAGAAGTACTTCGGCTCCATCCCGGGCCACGACGGCAAGGCAGCCCCGCGTGACGGCGCGCTGCCGGAGGTCATGGGCGGCCAGCTGCGCGAGGTCGTGGAGGAGGAGGTCCCCGCGCGGGCGCTGATGGCCGCCTACCGGCTGCCCGAGGACGGCACGCGCGCGTGCGACGCCGTCGACCTGGCGCTCACCGTCCTCGGCGGCGGCGAGTCCTCGCGTCTCTACAACCGGCTCGTACGGCGCGACCGTACGGCCGTGGCGGCCGGCTTCGGCCTGCTGCGGCTGGCCGGGGCACCCTCCCTGGGCTGGCTGGACGTGAAGACGTCCGGTGACGTGGAGGTGCCGGTCATCGAGGCCGCCATCGACGAGGAGCTCGCCCGGTTCGCGGAACAGGGCCCCACGGCGGAGGAGATGGAGCGCGCGCAGGCGCAGCTGGAGCGCGAGTGGCTCGACCGGCTCGGCACGGTCGCGGGCCGCGCCGACGAACTGTGCCGGTACGCGGTCCTGTTCGGCGACCCCCAGCTCGCCCTGACCGCCGTACAGCGCGTCCTGGAGGTCACGGCGGAGGAGGTGCAGGAGGTCGCCAAGGCCCGTCTGCGCCCCGACAACCGCGCGGTGCTGGTCTATGAGCCCGTCACGGCCGAGGCAGAGGACACCGGGGAAGCCGCCGCAACCGGCACCGACGAGAACGAGGAGGCGGCGAAGTGACCGAGCTCGCCACGATGGACTTCCACCCGCAGCCGCAGCCGGGCGACGCCAAGCCCTGGGCCTTCCCGGCCCCCGAGCGCGGCCGCCTCGACAACGGCCTGACCGTACTGCGCTGCCACCGCCCCGGCCAGCAGGTCGTCGCCGTGGAGGTACTCCTCGACGCGCCCCTGGAGGCCGAGCCGGCCGGTCTCGACGGTGTCGCCACGATCATGGCGCGGGCCTTCTCCGAGGGCACCGACAAGCACTCCGCCGAGGAGTTCGCCGCCGAACTGGAGCGCTGCGGCGCCACCCTGGACGCGCACGCCGACCACCCCGGCGTCCGCCTCAGCCTGGAGGTCCCGGCCTCCCGGCTCACCAAGGGACTCGGCCTGCTCGCCGACGCGCTCAGGGCACCGGCGTTCGCCGACAGCGAGGTCGAGCGGCTGGTCCGCAACCGTCTCGACGAGATCCCGCACGAGCTGGCGAACCCCTCCCGCCGCGCCGCGAAGGAGCTCTCCAAGGAGCTGTTCCCGGCGAGTGCGCGCATGTCGCGCCCGCGCCAGGGCACCGAGGACACGGTCGAGGGCATCGACTCCGCGGCCGTACGCGCCTTCTACGAGAAGCACGTCCGCCCCGCCACGGCCACCGCCGTGGTCGTCGGCGACCTCACGGGCATCGACCTGGACGCGCTGCTCGGCGACACCCTCGGCTCCTGGACCGGCTCCACTGCCGAGCCGCGGCCCGTGCCGCCGGTGGTCGCCGACGACACCGGGCGCGTCGTGATCGTGGACCGCCCCGGCGCCGTCCAGACGCAGTTGCTGATCGGCCGGATCGGCGCCGACCGGCACGACCGCGTGTGGCCCGCGCAGGTGCTCGGCACGTACTGCCTCGGCGGCACCCTCACCTCCCGCCTGGACCGCGTGCTGCGCGAGGAGAAGGGATACACCTACGGCGTCCGGTCGTTCGGGCAGGTCATGCGGTCCGCCCCGGACGGCACCGGCGCGGCGATGCTGGCCATCAGCGGCTCCGTGGACACCCCGAACACCGGCCCGGCCCTCGAGGACCTGTGGACGGTGCTGCGCACGCTCGCCGCTGACGGGCTGACGGACGACGAGCGTGATGTCGCCGTGCAGAACCTCGTGGGTGTGGCGCCGCTCAAGTACGAGACCGCCGCGGCCGTCGCGAGCACCCTGGCCGACCAGGTCGAGCAGCATCTGCCCGACCACTACCAGGCCGACCTGTACCGGCAGTTGGCGGCCACCGGCACCGTGGAGGCCACCGCGGCCGTCGTGAACGCCTTCCCGGTGGACCGCCTGGTGACGATCCTCGTCGGCGACGCGGCGCAGATCAAGGCGCCCGTCGAGGCCCTCGGCATCGGTGAAGTCACGGTCGTGTCCGCCGAGTAGCGAACGGCGCGGTCGCGCGCGGGGGCCCTGATGACTCGAAGGTCACCAGGGCCCCCTTTTGCCCGAATCGGTACGGAAGTTGCCCGTCTGGTCTGTGGGATGCGCTACAAAAACCGGGATTCGTTTGAGGATCGGGAGACGGCCCGCTTAGCGTCATGCGGGCTGTTCGTCGGGCAGTGCGCCGCATCCGCGGCACCGGACAGTCATCGCCGAGTCCCCCCAAGGCGCGAGCCAGGGGAGCCGGGGACCCATCGCAGTCCCTGGGGTGAATCGGACGCCCGCGTGTGTCGCGAGGGGGTCCGTAGGAGACCTTCCTGCTCCGAACCCGTCAGCTAACCCGGTAGGCGAGAGGGAAGGAAAGGACCAGCCTGTACATGGCGTTCACTCGCGCCCCGGGCAAGCACCGCCGTATCCGCGGCACGCAGCGCGGCACCGTCCGCGCGGCGGGCGTCGCGGCACTCACCGGCACCGGCGTCATCGGGTCCCTCGCGGCCCCCGCACTGGCCGCCGAACCCGCTGCCGCACAGACCGGTCTCACGCCCGTCGTCATCCTCGGCGACGAGGTCGCCGACCGGATCGACGCCCAGGCGGCCGCCCAGCACGAGGCCGCACGCGAGGCGGCCGAGGCCGCCGCGCGCAAGGCCGCGGAGGAGCAGGCCCGCGAGAAGGCCGCCAAGGCGGCCGCGGAGGCCCGCGCGGAGAAGGAGCGTGCCGCGCGGGAGGCCGAGCGCGTCCGCCTCAACACCTTCGTCTCCCCGATTCCCGGCTCGTACGTCTCGACCGGCTACAAGACCGGCGGCGCCGTCTGGTCCTCCGGCAGCCACACCGGGGTCGACTTCCACGCCGCGACCGGTACACCCGTCCAGTCGGTCGGCATCGGCACCGTCGTCGAGGCCGGCTGGGGCGGCTCGTACGGCAACCAGGTCGTCATCAGGATGAACGACGGCACGTACACCCAGTACGGGCATCTGTCGTCCATCGGTGTCTCGGTGGGCCAGCAGGTCACCGCCGGGCAGCAGATCGGCCTCTCCGGCGCGACCGGCAACGTCACGGGCGCGCACCTGCACTTCGAGGCCCGTACGACCGCCGAGTACGGCTCCGACCTCGACCCCGTCGCCTACCTCCGCGCGCACGGCGTCGGCCTCTGACCCGTACCGCCTCCCGATGCCCCGGCTCCCCGAGCCGGGGCATCGGTGATTTCCAGGGAATGCCTGTCCAAAAAACAGGCATGGATTCCGGCTCTCCGTCGGAAATTCCCGCCGATTGCAATAGAGTCGCGGAACACACGTCAATCGGCGACGTTTCACGGGGATTGAGCCGGAGGTTCGTCATGCGTATTCCCGCGCACTCGGTGTGCACGGCGATCCGGGACGACATCGTCGCGGGTGTCCACGAGCGCGGGGCCCGGCTCACCGAGGAGGTCCTCGCCCGCCGGTACGGCGTCTCCCGCGTCCCCGTCCGGGAGGCGCTGCGCACGCTGGAGGCCGAGGGGTTCGTGGTGACCCGGCGGCACGCGGGCGCGTGTGTCGCGGAACCCGGGGCGCAGGAGGCCGCCGATCTGCTGGAGATGCGGATGCTCCTCGAACCGCTCGGCGCGGCCCGCGCGGCCCAGCGGCGGACCGACGCCCATCTGAAGGTGCTGCGCGGCCTGGTCCGGCTGGGGCAGGAGCGCGCCCGTCAGGGCAACAGCGACGATCTGCGCTCCCTGAGCGGCTGGTTCCACGAGACACTCGCCCAGGCCACCGGCAGCCCGGCCCTGACCTCGACACTGACCCAGCTGCGGCACAAGATCGCCTGGATGTACGCCGCCGAGGGCCCGCCGGACCCGGTCGAGTACTGGGCGGAGCACGGCGCGATCGTGGACGCCGTGGCGCGCGGCGACGGCGACCGCGCGCGGGCCGTCACCGCGCTGCACACCGAGCGCGCGAACGCCGGACACCGGCTGCGTCCCGGCCCCGGCCTCGGCGCCGGCACCGACCGGGCCGGCCGCACGGAGCGTGTGAGGAACCCGCAACATCCCGTAAACATGCCGAGTCTCCGGAATTAACACGGCTGCCGTATACAAAGAGGAGTTATTCGCGGGGGCTTATCAGCGCTGCCCGGAAATGAGAAATACAAAAGGCCCGCCCGATGGTCGGGGCGGGCCTTTCGATATGGTGGGCGCGTGTCCGGTAAAAGAACGTTCCCGCGCCGACGCGTCACTCAGACGGTCTCGGGGAGTTCCTCGAGGCCCTCGGAGACCAGCTTCGCCAGACGGTCCAGGGCGGCGTCGGCACCCTCGGCGTCGGAGGCGAGGACGATCTCCTCGCCGCCCTGGGCGCCCAGGCCCAGGACGGCCAGCATGGAGGCCGCGTTGACGGGGTCGCCCCCGGCCTTGGCGATCGTCACCGGGACGCCTGCGGCCGTGGCGGCTCGGACGAAGATGGAGGCGGGGCGGGCGTGGAGACCCTCGGCCCAGCCGACGTTGACGCGGCGCTCAGCCATGTGTTGCTGCCCTTCGGTGTTCAGGGTTGTCTAGACCAGTTTCCCACATCGTGAAGCATGCCCTGGGCAGGGCCGGAACGGCATCGCTCCCGCTCCGGATCACAGCCGGACCGCGGCCTCGGTCCGGCTGACGTCCTCCACAGACTGCCTCGCGCCGTTGTCGTACGCGAGCCGTACTCTGGGCCCCATGCAGACCTCGTCGGACCGGCATGAGTACCCCGCCCACTGGGAGGCCGACGTGGTGCTGCGTGACGGCGGCACCGCGCGCATCCGCCCCATCACCGTCGATGACGCCGAGCGCCTGGTCAGCTTCTACGAGCAGGTGTCGGACGAGTCGAAGTACTACCGCTTCTTCGCGCCCTACCCACGTCTGTCCGCCAAGGACGTCCACCGCTTCACGCACCACGACTTCGTGGACCGGGTGGGACTCGCGGCCACCATCGGCGGCGAGTTCATCGCCACCGTACGCTACGACCGGATCGGCGCCGACGGGGCTCCCGCGTCCGCGCCCGCCGACGAGGCCGAGGTCGCCTTCCTCGTACAGGACGCCCACCAGGGCCGCGGCGTCGCCTCCGCCCTGCTCGAACACATCGGAGCCGTCGCGCGCGAGCGCGGCATCCGCCGGTTCGCGGCCGAGGTGCTGCCCGCCAACAACAAGATGATCAAGGTGTTCACCGACGCCGGCTACACCCAGAAGCGCAGCTTCGAGGACGGCGTCGTGCGCCTGGAGTTCGGCCTCGAACCCACCGACCGCTCCGTGGCCGTGCAGCGCGCACGGGAACAGCGCGCCGAGGCGCGCTCGGTGCAGCGGCTGCTCGCCCCCGGATCGGTCGCCGTCGTCGGCGCCGGCCGCACCCCGGGCGGCGTGGGCCGCAGCGTCCTCGACAACCTGCGGGACACCGGGTTCACGGGCCGGCTCCACGCCGTGAACCGCGCGCTGGGCGAGGGGGAGAAGGAGCTCGGCGGGGTGGCCGCGTACCGCTCGGTGCGGGAGATCGACGGGCCGGTCGACCTCGCGGTCGTCGCGGTGCCCGCGGAGCAGGTCCCCGGGATCGTCACCGAGTGCGGTGAGCACGGGGTGCAGGGGCTCGTCGTCGTCTCCGCCGGCTACGCCGAGTCCGGCCCCGAGGGCCGCGAACGCCAGCGTGCCCTCGTACGGCAGGCCCGCTCGTACGGAATGCGGATCATCGGACCGAACGCGTTCGGCGTCATCAACACCTCCCCGGACATACGCCTGAACGCCTCGCTCGCCCCGGAGATGCCCCGCCCAGGCCGGATCGGGCTGTTCGCCCAGTCCGGCGCCATCGGTGTCGCCCTGCTGTCCCGGCTGCACCGGCGCGGCGGCGGCGTCACCGGCGTCACCGGCGTGTCCACCTTCGTCTCCTCCGGCAACCGGGCCGACGTCTCCGGCAACGACGTCCTGCAGTACTGGTACGAGGACCCCGACACGGACGTCGCCCTGATGTACCTGGAGTCCATCGGCAACCCCCGCAAGTTCACCCGCCTCGCCCGCCGGACCGCGGCGGCGAAGCCGCTGGTCGTGGTCCAGGGCGCACGCCATGGGGCGGGGCCCAGCGGGCATGCCGTACGGGCGACGCGGCTGCCGCACGCCACCGTGTCCGCGCTGCTGCGGCAGGCGGGCGTGATCCGCGTGGACACCATCACCGAGCTCGTCGACGCGGGCCTGCTGCTCGCCCGCCAGCCCCTGCCGGCCGGACCCCGGGTGGCGATCCTCGGCAACTCCGAGTCCCTGGGCCTGCTCACCTACGACGCCTGCCTCGCCGAGGGGCTGCGTCCGCACCGCCCGCTGGACCTCACCACCGCCGCCTCCGCCGCGGACTTCCACGCGGCGCTCTCGCACGCGCTCGCCGACGACACGAGCGACGCGGTCGTCGTGACCGCGATCCCGGCGGTGGGGGAGACCTCGGTCGGCGACGCGGCCCTGGCCAAGGCCCTGCGCTCGGCCGCCGCCGCGACCCCGTCCAAGCCCGTCCTCGTGGTCCACGTGGAACTCGGCGGCCTCGCGGAGGCGCTGTCGGCGGCGACGAGCACGGCACCGCAACCGCGGGACCGGGCAGCCCCGGCGCCGCTGCCCGAGCCGGGCCCCGCTTCCGCGACGGCACCGCGATCCCGGACGGGCCCCGCTTCCGCGCCCGCCCCGTCGCCGCGGCCCCGGACGAATCCCACCTCCGTGACGCCCCAGCCACCCCCCGACGGCGCTCACCTCATCCCCGCCTACCCCGCCGCCGAGCGTGCCGTACGCGCCCTCGCGCAGGCCGTCGCGTACGGGCAGTGGCGGCGCGAGGCCGCCGACCCCGGCAAGGTGCCGGAGTACGAGAACATCGACGAGCGGGGCGCCGCCGCCCTCATCGACGGGCTGCTCGCGCGCGGGCAGGGCCTCACCCTCGGCACCGACGAGACCTGCGACCTGCTCGGCGCCTACGGCGTCGAGGTCCACCGCGCCCTCCCCGCCCCCGGCCCCGACGCCGCCGCCGACGCCGCGCGCACCCTCGGCTACCCCGTGGCCCTCAAGGCGACCGCACCCCATCTGCGGCACCGCGCCGACCTGGGCGGTGTCCGCCTGGACCTCGCCGACGAGGAACAACTGCGGCGGGCGTACGCCGAGTTGACGGAGCTGTTCGGCGACCCGGAGGAGCTGCGCCCGGTGGTGCAGCGGATGGCCCCGCGCGGAGTCGACACCGTCGTACGCGCGGTCATCGACCCCGCCGCCGGAGCCGTGCTGTCCTTCGGTCTCGCCGGGGCCGCCTCCCAGCTGCTCGGCGACATGGCGCACCGGCTGATTCCGGTCACCGACCGGGACGCGGCCTCCCTGGTGCGATCGATCCGGACGGCGCCGCTCCTGTTCGGCTGGCGTGGTTCCGCACCGGTCGACACCCCCGCGCTGGAGGAGCTGATGGTGCGACTCTCGCGACTGGTCGACGATCACCCCGAGGTGGTCGCGGTCACCCTGGAACCGGTGGTCGTCGCCCCGCGCGGGGTCAGCGTCCTGGGCGCCTCCGTGCGCCTGGCCCCGCCGCCCGCGCGGGACGACCTCGGCCCACGTACGCTCCCCGCGTACTGAGCGGTGCCGGGCAGTCGGCGGTCCCCCGTAGGATGGGCGTCATGGCCAAGACCAGTACGACGACCCAGGGGCTGCGGGCGGCGATCGAACGCAGCGGCTACTACCCGGCTCTCGTGGCCGAGGCGGTGGAGGCCGCCGTGGGCGGCGAGCCCGTCCGGTCGTACCTGGTCCACCAGGAGACGACGTTCGACCAGAACGAGGTACGGCGGCATGTCACCGTGCTCGTCCTCACCGACAACCGCTTCATCGTCAGCCACACCGACGAGCAGGCCGCGGACACCACCTCCCCGACGCCGTACGCCACCACGTCCACGGAGTCGGTCAAGCTCGGCCGGATCTCGTCGATCGTGGTCAGCCGCGTGGTCGCCAACCCGGAGTCGTACAAGCCGGGCACGCTGCCGCGCGAGATCGTGCTCACCATCGGCTGGGGCGCCGTCGCCCGCCTCGACCTGGAGCCGGCCGCCTGCGGCGACCCCAACTGCGAGGCCGACCACGGCTACACGGGCAGCTCGACGGCCGACGACCTGAGCCTGCGCGTCAGCGAGGCCGGCGACGGCCCGGAGACGGTACGCCAGGCCCTCACGTTCGCCCAGGCCCTCTCCGAGGCGACCGCGGACACCGCCCGCTGATGTCCCACCCGTCTCCCCCCGCCGCCCATGACCGAGGGCGCCCCGCGCCCGCCCCTCCCGCAGTCTGGGACACCGACCCGGAGCCCCTCCCCCTCTCCTCCGCCCCCCTGCCCGCCTACGGCACCGGCTCGCTCGCCGACCTGCTGCCCACGCTCGCCGCGGGTTTGGGCGTCCCCGGTACCACCGCCGCGATCCCCGAGCTGACCCCCGCCGACCGGAACTGCGTGTTCCTGATCGACGGGCTGGGCTGGGAGCAGCTGAAGGCGCACCCCGACGAAGCCCCCTTCATGACGTCCCTGCTCGCCGCCTCGCGCGGCGGCACCGGCCGTCCGATCACCACCGGATACCCGGCGACGACCGCCACCTCCCTCGCCTCCGTCGGCACCGGCCTGCCGCCGGGGGCGCACGGCCTGCCCGGCTACACCGTGCGCGATCCCGGCACCGGCGAGCTGATGAACCAGCTGCGCTGGCAGCCCTGGACCCCGCCCGGCGCCTGGCAGCCGTACCCCACCGTCTTCGAGCTGGCCCACCGCGCGGGTGTGCACGCGGCCCAGGTCTCCTCGCCGGCCTTCGCGAACACCCCGCTGACCAAGGTCGCGCTCAGCGGCGGCAGCTTCCACGGGAGGCTGTCCGGCGAGGAGCGCATGGACGTCGCCGCCGAGCAGCTGGCCGCTGCCGACCGCTCGCTGGTCTACACGTACTACGCCGAGGTCGACGGCGCCGGCCACCGCTTCGGCGTGGACTCCGACACCTGGCGCGGCCAGCTCATGTACGTCGACCGCCTGGTCCAGCGCCTGGCCGAACAACTGCCGCCGCGCAGCGCGCTGTACGTCACCGCCGACCACGGCATGGTCGACATCCCCTTCGACGAGCAGCACCGTATCGACTTCGACGAGGACTGGGAGCTGAAGGCGGGGGTCGCCCTCCTCGGCGGCGAGGGCCGCGCCCGGCACGTCTACGCCGTACCGGGCGCCGCCGGTGACGTACTGACCTGCTGGCGCGAGGTGCTCGGCGAGCAGTTCTGGGTGGCCTCGCGTGACGAGGCGATCGAGGCGGGCTGGTTCGGGCCGTCCGTCGACGAGCGCGTCCATCAGCGCCTCGGCGACGTGATCGCCGCCGCGCGGGACGACGTCCTGCTGATCGCCTCAGAGCGGGAGCCCAGGGAGTCGGCCATGGTCGGCAACCACGGTTCGCTGACACCCGCCGAGCAGCTCGTCCCGCTGCTCGAAGTACGCTCCTGACTCCCCGCCCGCCCCGACCCCGTTGCCGAAAGGTGCCCGACCTCCCATGCCCGAGCTGGTGTTCTTCTCCGGAACGATGGACTGCGGGAAGTCGACACTGGCTCTGCAGATAGAGCACAACCGTTCCGCGCGGGGCCTGGTCGGCATGATCTTCACCCGTGACGACCGGGCCGGCGAGGGCAAGCTGTCCTCCCGCCTCGGCCTGGTCACGGACGCGGTCGAGGTCGGCGACGGCGCGGATCTGTACGCGTACCTCGTCGACCATCTCTCCCAGGGCCGGCGCGCGGACTATGTCATCGCCGACGAGGCGCAGTTCCTGGGGCCGGAGCAGATCGACCAGCTCGCGCGCGTGGTCGACGACCTGGAACTCGACGTCTACGCCTTCGGCATCACGACCGACTTCCGCTCCAAGCTGTTCCCCGGCTCCCAGCGCCTGGTGGAACTGGCCGACCGGGTCGAGGTGCTCCAGGTCGAGGCCCTGTGCTGGTGCGGCGCCCGTGCCACGCACAACGCCCGCACGGTCGGCGGCGTCATGGTCGTCGAGGGCGCCCAGGTCGTCGTCGGCGATGTCACCGGCGCTGCGGACGAGGTCGGCTACGAGGTCCTGTGCCGGCGTCACCACCGCCGCCGTATGACGGCCGCGACGTCGGGCGCGGGGGCACTGTCACCGGATGTGCTGCCGGTCTCGTCCGGCTGACGGACCGCTGACCGTGCGGGGGACCACCGACCGCGGGGGCCACCGACCGCGCGGGGACCACCGACGGTGCGGGGGCCACCGACCGCGGGGGCCGCGCACAAGAATTCATTCAAACAAGTGATCGACACGGCGGCCGATCCCGCTATGATCATCCATGGCGAGGCTGTAGCGCAGAGGTCGTCGCGCCCTAGCATCGAGCTGGAGGACGTCGGTTCGAATCCGACCAGCCTTGCCACCCTTGTCGTGGAGGAACGTCGATTGGCGTCGGTCCGTCCTGGGCGGGCGGAGGGCGGTGCCGCCCTCGGCGGGCCGGGCACCGGCGATGGACCGGTGGAGTGGTGATGACGCAGCCGACACCCGTGCGCTGCCCGGCGATCGAGCACCCGGACATTCCGATCAGTGATCCTTCCGGGCTCGACCCGCTGCTGACCCGGCTGAGGTCGGCGCGGGCGGTGGAGACCGACGAGACGTTCCCGCTCGGCACCGTCCGCGCGGACGGCCGTGTCGACCTGTGCAAGCAGGGGCTCGGCACGGCCGGCGCCGCCCGGCTGATGCCCGTCGCCGCCGCCTCACCGCACGCCCGGCACGTGCTCCTCGGTACCAACGCCATCGGAGACGAAGGCGCGTCCACGGTCGCCCGGGCACTCGCCGACGGCCATGGACTGCACACGCTCTACCTCGGCTGCAACCGCATCGGCCCGGACGGCGCCGGCGCGCTCGCCGACGCCCTGTCGGCGGACGACACCGTCCGGGCCCTGTGGCTCAAGCGCAACCCGGTCGGCGACGACGGCGCCTCGGCGCTCGCCGCGATGCTCCGCCGCAACACCGCGCTGCGCACCCTCGACCTGGTCAACACCGGTGTCACCACCGACGGTCTGCGTACCCTGCTCGACGCCCTCACCGGCCGCCCGCGCCCCGTGGAACGCCTGTTCCTCGGGGGTAACGGCCTGACCGCCGAGGCCGCCGGCCTGCTGGCGGCGCTGATCAGGGACGCCGGCGTACGCGAGCTGTATCTGCCCGCCAACCACCTCGGCGACGAGGGCGCCGCCGTCCTCGCGGCAGCCGCCGCCGACGCCGGAGGGCCGGTACGGCTGGGCCTGGGCGGCAACGGGATCGGACCGGCCGGGGCGCGCGCCCTCGCCGACGCCCTGGGCGCCATCGAGATGCTCGACCTGGGTCGGCCGATGTCGGAGCGCAGCCTCGGCGCCCCCGCCAACGCCACCGGCGACGAAGGCGCCCACGCCCTGGCCGCCGCCCTCCCCGGCAGCCCGCTGCGCCGGCTGGAGCTGTGCCACACCGGGCTCACCGGGCGGGGCGCGAAGTCCCTGCTGGCGGCGGTGCCGGACGGCTCGCCGCTGGAGTACGTCGGTCTGGGGCCGGGACTGCCCCGGAAGGTGAAGCGGTCCTTCACGCGGCGCCTGCGGCCCATGGCCGGGTCCCACCCCGACCTGCGCGCGATAGGAAGTGTCTACCGTTGAGCGGCCGCCCCGATTCCCCCTGCTTCTCCCCGGAGGAGGCGGCGAGTTGGCGGAGGATCCGCCGTTACGCCGTCCCCCGCACGATGATCGGGAGCGCGACGGAACGCCGTACGGCCGGAGACTGGCGCGGAGCGTGCGCGGCGGCCGGCGTGGACGTCGACATCGACCTGCCGGAGGTCGCCGAGCACTGCGGCGACGACATCGCCGACGCACTGGAGGAGGACCTGCGCCACCTGGTCCCGGACCTGGTGCGCTGGCACCTGCCCCGGGTTCTGGGCGGACGGACCACCCTCGACACCGGCCGGACCGTCGTCCTCGCCCGCTACCGGCCGCTGCGGGAGGGCGAAGGCCCCCGGGCCGCGCCGTATCTGCACCTGGTCACGCCCGCCATGCTGGAGGGCCCGCAGCGGATCACCCTGCGCTTCAGCACCGTCGCGGACGAGGAGGGCGCGGGTGTCTTTGGCGGTGGAGCCGAGGACTGGCGGTACGCCCGGCACCTGTGGGACGCGCGCCGGACCGCCGAACTGCGCGAGCGCGGCGGCGGCACCGACCGGCCCCCCTTCTTCCACGCCGACGGCCGCCCACGCCGTACGGACGAACTGCCCACCGCGGACCCCGGCCCCGGCGACGCGGCCGCCCGCGCCGAGTGGGTCACCCTGCTGCACCGGAAGGGCGAGGTCGAGGCGGCCTTCGCCGCCGCCGGGATCGAGCTCGACCTGACACCTCCGGCCGGACCCGGCTGGTACCGGGGCGATCCGGCGGTGCTTCTCGGCCGTCTCGCCCTCGACCACACCCGCCTGGAGCGGGAGGTCCGCCGGCTGACGGACGAGGGCGTCGGCGACCGTTACCTCGTCATGGGTGACTGGCACACCCGCTTCCTGCTGGAACCGGCGGCCACCGGCGGCCGCACCGGGCTGCGGATGAGGGCCGTGGGCCGCGAGGAGACCAAGGGGGTGCCGTTCCTGGCCGAAGCGCTCTGGCGCAGGCTCCCCGACCTCGACCTCATGCGCGTCGGCGGCATCGAGCCGGAGCACCTGCATCCGCTGGTGAGCGAGGCGCTGTTCCCCGCCCTCCGGGGTGCCGAAGGCCCGCCGGGCCCCACCGACCCCGCATCCGTCCGGGTGCGCTGCCGCGGTGAGTGGCACGAGGTGGGCTTCCGCGCGGGCGGTCTGCTCCGTATGCCGCACAGCGACGAGGAGCAGCGGCGCGAGCGGGCCCTGCGCGCGTTCGGCGGCGCCGTCGCCGGATGCTTCGCCGTCGAGCAGACCTGGGCGTCCGGCAGCGGGCGGCTGCCCAAGGCGCTGCGTGCCCAGCGCCGGGACCTGTTCCTGCGTGCCCAGCACGGTGACACCCACGGCGTGCTCCACCTCCTGGACGCCGGCATGGACCCCCGCGTGCGCGACGCCACCGGACGCTCGCTGCTCCACGTACTGCATCTCCTCGACCACGAACCGCTCCTGCCGCGGCTGCTCGCGGCGGGGCTCGATCTGGAGGCCAGGGACCAGCGGGACCGTACTCCGCTCTTCGTAGCCGTCAACGACGGCGGTTCCAGGGCCCTCGTGGAGGCGTTCCTCGCCGCCGGTGCCCGGATCGACGTGGAGGACGAGTCCGAGCTGTCGCTGGCCCAGACCGTACGCCGGTACAAGCGCGCCGACCTGTCCTTCCTCCGGGACCGCGTACGGGAGGAGCATCCCGGCATCGGCGCCGACTGGTGGGACGAATGGATGGAACAGCGCGCGGCGGACGAAGAGGACATACCGTTTTGAACACCACCCCTGCCCCCCTGGCCGCCGCCGACGACCTCGTCGGCCGACTGCGCGCGCACCGCACGGAGCCGGCCGCCAACCCGCAACTGGAGGCCCTGGCACTGGCGGTGACGGCCAATCAGCCCGTCCTGCTGTGGGGCGAACCGGGCATCGGCAAGTCCGCCGGACTGGAACAGCTCGCCGCCGGGCTCGGCCTGCCGCTGGAGACGGTCATCGCCAGCGTGCACGAGCCGTCCGACTTCGCGGGACTGCCGATCGTCGGTGACGACCCGGCCACCACCGGAGTACCGATGGCCCCGCCCGACTGGGCGGTCCGCCTCACCCGCGCGGGACAGGGCCTGCTCTTCTTCGACGAACTGTCCTCCGCGCCCCCGGCCGTGCAGGCGGCGCTGCTGCGGGTCGTCCTCGAACGCCGGGTCGGCAGCCTCGTCCTGCCCGACGCGGTGCGCATCGTCGCCGCCGCCAACCCGCCCTCCAGCGCCGCGGACGGCTGGCATCTCAGCCCGCCGCTCGCCAACCGCTTCGTCCACCTCGACTGGACCCATGACCCGGCCACGGTCGCGCGCGGCATGGCCGGCACCTGGCCGGAGGTGGCCATTCCGGCGGTCGATCCGGCCAAGGTGCCCGGCGCCGTCGCGCGGGCCCGCGGCGCCGTCTCCGGTTTCCTCACGGCCCGGCCCGGCCTGGTCCACCACATCCCCGCCGACGCCGAGAGCCGGGGCCGCTCCTGGCCGTCCCCGCGCACCTGGGAGATGGCGCTGCGGCTGCTGGCCACCGGATACGCGACCGGGACGGGCCGGGAGGCCACGGCCGCCGCGCTGACCGGTGCCGTCGGGGACGGCGCGGGCATCGAACTTCTGTCGTACCTCGAACACCTCGATCTGCCCGACCCCGAGCGGGTCCTCGCCGACCCCGAGGCGTTCGCCCTGCCCGAGCGCGGCGACCGCCAACTCGCCTTCCTCATCGCGGTCGTCGCCGCCATCCAGAGCGATCTCACCCGGCCCCGCTGGGAGGCCGGCTGGGTGGTCCTGGCCAAGGCCGTGGACGCGGGCGTCCCGGACGTGGCCGCCCGGGCCGCCACCGACCTCGCGACGATGCGCCGGCTCGACTGGCCCGTACCCCCGGGCATCGACGGGTTCCTGGACCTGCTGCAGCTGTCCGGGGCCCTGCCCGGCGGCCGCTGAGACCCACGAGCATGACGGACCCCCGCGGCCGCCTCGACACGACCAAACTGCTCGCCGCCCGCTACCGCGCGGCCAACGACCGCCCCTACCTGGCCTCCGCCCTGTACGCCCTGACCGTCGTGGCCAGCCACGAGGTGCCGACGATGGGCGTGGACCGGCACTGGCGCTGCTACGTGTCGCCCGCCTTCGTCGACGCGACCCCCGTCGAGGAACTCGCGGGCGTCTGGATCCACGAGGTGGCACACCTGCTGCGCGACCACCACGGCCGTGCCGGCCGGCTGCCCGCCGCCGACCAGCGCGACCGGTACCGCGTCAACGTCGCCCAGGACTGCGAGATCAACGACGACCTCCTCACCGACGGCCTGCGCCTGCCCGCCGGACGCGTCGAGCCCCGCCTCTACGGCCTGCCCGAAGGCCGGCTGTTCGAGACGTACCTGCCCCAACTGCCGCCGCACGTACGGGGACACGACTGCGGCTCGGGTGCCCATGGCCGTCCCGCGCCCTGGGACCTCCCCGGAACCGCCGGCCCCGCCGCCCTCGGTGACGTCGAGGCCCAGGCACTGCGCCGGCACACCGCCGAGGCGATGCGCGCCCACCAACGCTCCCGAGGCACCCTGCCCGCGGGCTGGCAGCGCTGGGCCGAGGAACTCCTGGAACCCACCGTCGACTGGCGGCAGGCACTGTCCGGCGCGGTCCGGGAAGCCGCCGCATGGGCGGCGGGCGCCATCGACTACACCTACCGCCGCCCGTCGCGCCGCACCCCGGCGCTGCGCGGCGTCGTCCTCCCCAGCCTGCGCCGCCCGCTGCCCCGGGTGGCCGTCGTCGTCGACACCTCGGGCTCGATGGGAGACGACGAACTCGCCGCCGCGCTGGGGGAGGTGACGGGCGTGCTGCGCGAGGTCGGCGTACGGGGCAACCGCGTCACCGTCCTCGCCTGCGACGCCGACGTGCACGCCGTGTCCCGGGTGACGGCCACCGACCAGATCACCCTCGGCGGCGGGGGCGGCACGGACATGCGCGTCGGCATCGAAGCGGCCCTCGCGGCCCGCGACCGCCCGTCCATCGTCATCGTCCTCACCGATGGGCTCACCCCCTGGCCGGACGAGACCCCGTCCTGCCGCCTGATCGCGGCCCTGATCGGCGACGGCGCACCGCAGCCCCCGAGCTGGGTGGAGACGGTACGGGTCCCCGCCTGACGCATCCGGTCCCCGGCGTCAACCGCGTCGTTCCGACGAGGTCAACCCGACGAGGCCCGCCCATGCCGCACGCGAGACGGTGAGTACGGGCCCGGGCTCAGCCTTCGAGTCCCGGATGTGCACGACTGCCGTGGCGGCAGCCACCTCTACACAATCGCCGCCTTCGGTTCCGCTGTAGCTGCTCTTGAACCAGGCCAGGCCGGAGGCGACGGTCGAGGACTCAGCGTTGCTCATAGTGATTCCAGCACCCCTTCGATGAGTTCCAGCGACTCTCGCGGACTGAGAGCCTGCGATCGGATAATCCCATAGCGGGCGGCGGCCAGGGCCCCTTGCTCGGGGTCGGTCTGAAGAGAGCCGACCCCTTGCGCCTCCGCGTATACGAACTTCTTGCCGTCCTTGCGCGTGACGACGGTGAACGGCCCGTTCACGCCGGCGTTGTCCTCGCAATCGACCGGCATGACCTGGACCTCCACGTTGCGCTTCTGACCGGTCAGAAGCAGGTGCTCCAACTGTCCACGCAGCACGGACTTGCCGCCGTACGGACGCCGCAGGACCGCCTCGTCGAGTACGAAGCTCAACAGCGGGGCTGGGCGCCGGTCGAAGATGTCCCGCCGGGTCATGCGCGCCGTCACTCGGTGCTCGATGGTCTCCTCGTCCAGGGGAGGCCGCCTCATGGCGAGCAGCGCCCTCATGTATTCCTCTGTCTGAAGCAGCCCTTTGACCACCAGGGTGTCGTAGGCGACGAGTTCAATGGCTTCCTTCTCCAAGGCCGCCATCCCCTGAAAGAACGCCGGATACTGAGCCCGCTCCACCTGCTCCTTCCACAGGCTCAGCAACCCGCTCGCCCCGAGTACCTCGTCCGCACGCTCGATCGCCTGAGGCGTCGGAATCCTCCGCCCCTGCTCGAACGACGCGATGGTGGACGCCGAGTACCCGAGCCGCCGCCCGAACTCCTCGCGCTCCAGCCCCTCCCGCACGCGCAGCGTCTTCATCGTCTGCCCGAACGCGACGATGACGCCTCGCCCCGACTCGTCCTCGGGCCGCCGCCCGGCCCCACCCTCGTTCACGCGCTGCCCCGGAACCGCCTCGGTCCCGGCTTCCGCACCCTTGCGCTCAGTCATGCCACCACCGCCTCTTCCGCTCAACGCCCCCGCAAGGAACGCCGTCACGGCGCACAGCTCCTACCTGTGCGGACAAAGCGCGTACATCCGCCCCCTGTCGCTGCGTCACCACTGGTCACGCTACGCGACGGACGGAACCGTAAAGAGCATGACGACGAAACCCATCAACCCCACCCCCTTGGGCCGGCCCCGCACGTTCGGGATGCGCTTCACCTCCACACCCCGCGGAGCCCGACTCGCCCGCCATCTGGCTGCCGTACGCCTGGACGCGTGGGGCATCCCGTACGGCACCGACCCGCACGACGCGATCGTGCTGATCGTCGCCGAACTCTCCGCGAACGCCGTCCAGCACGGCCACGTCCCCGGCCGGGACTTCCACCTCGGCCTTCACGCGACCCCCGACGGCGTACGCGTGGAGGTCACCGACACCCGCGCGGAACGCGATCCCCGACGCCCCACCGTTCCGGAGGAGTCCGCCGAGTCAGGCCGCGGCCTGCTCCTCGTATCGCACCTCGCGACCCACTGGAACTGGCACCCACGCCCCGACGGCCCGGGCAAGACCGTCTGGGCGGAGTACACACTCCCGTCCGTGCCCCAGCGGTGAACCGCCCTTCCGGCGCGCAGGGCGATGCGACCCGCGCCGAGGGTGTCCCCTCCGGCTCTCAGTGGACCACCGCAGGTGGCGCCAGCGGTGCGATCTCCCTGGCGAAGAAGTCGTGGAAGTCGGCGCCCCGTTCGTACAGGGTGTCGAAGTCGGCGGAGGTTTCACGGATCAGGGCTCGATCGGTGAAGCGGTTGGCTCCCGCCGCGTTCCCCTCGTCGTCGTAGAGCACCTCGTACAGGGCGACATCCCCCAGGATCACCACTTCGGGGACCGGACGGTTCTTCTCAACGTCCGTGATGTCGCGGGCGTCGAGCACCCTGATGTTGTCGCCCAGTTCCACCCGCAGGCGCAGGACGAAGAGCTCCCACTGCACGTACGGGGTCACCGGGAACTCCACGACGCGCAGGCGACGTTCCAGGATGCCCAGCCGTGCGGCGTCGCGGAACTGTCGGGCGTAGGAGTCGCGCTTCTCCTGGACGAGGGACAGCGCGCGGTCCCAGTCCCCGGCGGCGAAGGCCTCCCAGCTGGCGAACCCGCGCTCTTGGAAAGTCTGGCCCCGTTCCAGTTTGTTGAGGTGGCGAATTCCGCTCTCGTAGACGCGACGGAAGTCGGCATGGTACGTGGGGCGATCCATGCGTTGCGATGTTCCGTGCGGGAAGGAGTCAAACATTCGGGATATCCGGTTTCGCTGCGATCAACATGTTCCTGGGGATGACCACGATGCGTTCGTCCGCCCCGACGGAGACCCCTTCGGGTAACTTCCCGCCCAGCGGTACCGTGAGGTCACGGCCTATGACAGCGATGTCGCCGTTCCCGAGTTCCCAGATGTCGGGGCAGTCGGGGTTGTCGGTCGTGTGCCCCAGTTCCTGCGGTGACTTTCCCAGTCGTCGCTTGAATGTCGTGGCGGGATCCGCTTCCCATGGCCTGCTCAATGCCATCGCCCCCTCGGCTGGATCGGATTCCGGCTACTTTAGCAGTGAACATACCTGCTTGACCGCGCGAAAAGTGGACACGCTCAAGGGTGTGATCGGCTCCTTTGTTGTTCTCTTCGGTGCATGGATGCGACGATGAACAGTCGCGAAATGATGTGTATCAAAAGAAGACAGATGCGGGTCATTTAGCGGATGATATGAAAAAGTCGAGTTTTTGGGGCAGGGGGAACTGTGGACCCGGAGAGGGCATTATTCGCGCGGAGCGCGGGAGTCACACCGGTCACCCATCGGGCCGGACGAGACCAGCACCACGCGCGGCGATGACGGGCGCGATGGACGGCCACGCCGAGGGCCGTGGCCGCGTCTACCAGGCGTCGGGTGACCAGCACATCAGCGAGCACCATCACCACGGTGAGCGTGGCGACGAGCCGGCCGGCCTCCATGGCCCCGACTCGGTTCGCCGGCCGGCGGTCGGCAGACCCCCGGTCGTCCTGCGCGACCGCGCCGAGGTGCTGGACCGGCTGCGGTCGAGCGTGCGGGAAGGCCACGGCGGCGAGGTCTACGTGCTGTACGGCATGGGCGGCTCCGGCAAGACCGCGGTCGCCTACACCCTGTTCCAGCTGGCCACCGGCGAAGGCGCCAGGGTCGGGCTGTGGGTCAGCGCCTCCGACCGGGCGAGCCTGCGTGCGGGGATGCTTGCCGTCGCCGCCGACCGGGGGGCCGACGACGCCAGGTTGCTGGCCGCCCGCAACGGACTGCGTCCCGCCGCCGATCTGGTCTGGCAGTGCCTCGACCGCTCCGCGGAACCCTGGTTACTGGTGCTCGACAACGCCGACCACCCTGAGATCCTCCGCGACGGCAGCTGGCTGCGCACCAGTTCACGGGGCACGGTCGTGGTGACCACCCGCCGCCCGGCCGCCCGCTGGTGGCCGGGCGCGGAGCTGCAGCACATCGGTGTGCTGCCGCGTGAGGACGCCGCGCGGGTGTTACGGGACCTCGCACCGCACAGTGGCAATGAGCAGGAGGCGGCCAGGATCGCGGACCGGCTCGGCCGGCTGCCGCTCGCCCTCACGCTGGCAGGGGGCTTCCTCTCCCAGCAAGTGCTCGATCCCTGGACGATGGAGACATACGGGCGCCGTCTGGAGGAGGGCGAGGGGATCGAACTCATCGACCGGGGAGCCGACGCCCTG
The DNA here is from genome assembly GCF_043199595.1 of Streptomyces sp. NPDC048584. NCBI lineage: Bacteria > Bacillati > Actinomycetota > Actinomycetes > Kitasatosporales > Streptomycetaceae > Streptomyces > Streptomyces sp. NPDC048584. The sequence goes on along the minus strand of NZ_JBICWF010000015.1, from coordinate 102,098 downwards.
TCCGAGGAGGACCCCCGGCATCTGGTGGGCCTGACGTGGCAGTTGACCCTCGACGCGTTCGAGGCCCGTGGCCTGCCGGAGGCGACCGCGCTGCTCAGGCTCCTGTCGCGGTTCGCTCCCGAGCCACTGCCGCTGTCCCTGCTCAACCGCAGCGAGGTCGACGGAGCCCTGCCGCGGGCCCGTTGCGAGACGGCGCTGAGAGCGCTGCTCGACCAGTCACTGACCGAACTCGTCGATGTCGGCGAGCGCTGTGTACAGAGCCACGCGGTGCTGCTCGACAGCGTCGCCGCGGCGACTCCGGCGGACATGGTTCCGGCCCTCCACACCACCGCGGTCCGGCTGCTCGACGCGGGCGTACCCCGTGTGCCCGACGCCGGCCCGGACGATCCGGGGCTTCGGCTGCTGGTGCCGCACGCGCTCGCCCTGCTACGGCGCGCGGGCGACCAGTCGGTATCGGCCGACGCGGTGGCCGTGGCGACCAGGCTGTCCAGCGCCCTGCACCGTAAGGGGGATTATCTGTCCGCCTGCGAAACGGCCAGGGCAGCCGCGGACCTCGGTGAGCGGTGGCTGGGCACCGAGCACCGTCATGTTCTGGCCGCCCGCTCCAGGGCCGGACGGGCGCTCTTCCGGCTGGGCGCATACCCGAGCGCCGAAGAACTGCTCGCACATGTCCACGCGGCTCAGGAGCGGTTGTTCGGTGCCGACGACCCCGACACCCTGGACAGCCGTCACGGCCTTCAGCTGGTGCTCGGCAACCTCGGGCGCCGCGACGAGGCCCTCTCGCTCCTCCGCTCCACGGTCACCGGCAGACAGCGGACGCTGGGCCCGGCCCACCCGCTGACCTTGCGTTCCCGCTCCAGCCTGCTGGTGCTGCTGCCGGCGTCCGAGCTGGCCGCCGAAGAGGGCGGCGAGCTGCTGTCCCTGCCGGCGGAGTGCGTACGGCACCTCGGTCCCGACCACACGGTGACGCTGGGCGCCCACCACAACCATGCCTGGGCGCTGTATCTCCTGGGCCGCTTCGACGAGGCCGACCAGGAGATCCGGCTGGTCGCGGACGCGTACCGGCGACGCTTCGGTCCCGACCACCCGCTCGTGCTCTCGGCGCGGCAGCTCCTGTCCCGGACACGGGCCGCACAGGGCGATGTGAGCGTGGCCGTCGCCATCATGACGGATGTCGTGGCCAGACGGGCACGCGGCCTGGGAGCCGACCACCCGTTCACCGTCGCCGGCCGGCGACTCCTCGCCGAACTCGCCTCAGGACAGTGAAGTCCGCCCGGAGTGGCCCGACATCGCGCCGGCCACTCCGGATGCGGCGTCTCAGCGCGGTGCCCGCAGCAGGGCGAAGCGGGCGCCCTCCGGGTCCGTCACCAGGGCCACCCGGCCGTGGTCGCTTTCGTGGGCAGGGGTCAGGAGGCGGCCGCCGAGGCGGAGCACCTGGTCGACCGCCTCGTCGGTGTCGGGCACGGTGAAGTACGTCGTCCAGTGCGGGCCCCGGTCGCGGGGGAGGGCGTTGCCCAGGCCGTGGACGCCGGCCACGGGGTGGCCGTCCAGGTGCAGGGTGACGTAGTCGAGGTCGGCGGAGACCACCGGCTCCTCGTCGTAGCCGAACACGGTCGCGTAGAACTTGGCGATGTTCGTCGACTCGAAGGTCGTCAGGTCGTTCCAGGCGGGGCTGCCGGGCACCCCGCTGACGGCCGTGCCCGGGGTCGCGGACGCCTGCCAGACGCCGAAGACGGCACCACAGGGGTCGGAGCCGATCGCCAGCCGGCCGGCGTCGGCGGCGTCCAGCGGGCCCACCCCGATGGTGCCGCCGCACGACCGCACCACGTCCGCCGTCCGGTCCACGTCGTCCGACGCGAAGTACGGCGTCCAGGCGATCGGCAGATCGCGGTCCGGCGGCAGCACCCCCATGCCGGCCACCTCGCACCCGTCGAGCAGGGCGCGCACATACGGGCCGAGCTGTTCGGGGCCGGGACGGAACTCCCAGCCGAACAGCGCCCCGTAGAACTCCTCGGTGGTCTCCAGGCCGTGCACCATCAGGCTCACCCAGCAGGGTGTGCCGGGTGTCTGCCGAGCGGGCGCCTCGCCGTTCGGGCGGGCGTTCCCCCGTGCGTCGGTCATCGCTACTCTCTTCTCGGCCGCGTGTGGCGGCCGTTGTCCTCTCGCGTCCGGCGGATCGTTCCCGCGCCGTCGCCGACACAGTATGTGGCCGTTCCCGTACGCCTCGTGACCGGTCCTGTCCGGCCGAGCAGAGTAGCCGGACGTGGACGGCTCGGCCACCCCGTGCGCGAGGATGGGGGCCATGAACGCCATCATCTCCGCCTCCGCACTCGCGAGCGCGCTCACGGGCGCCAACCCGCCGGTGCTGCTCGACGTCCGCTGGCAGCTCAGCACGGCCGCCGCGTCCGGTGAACCGCCGTTCGACGGACGGGCCGCGTACCGGGCCGGACATCTGCCCGGTGCCGTCTTCGTCGACCTGGACGAGGAGCTCGCGTCCGCGCCGGGCGGGCACGGCCGCCATCCGCTGCCGGACCTCGTGGTGTTCGGCGCCGCGATGCGACGCGCCGGAGTGTCGTCGGGGACGCCCGTGGTCGTGTACGACGGCGGCATGGGCTGGGGCGCCGCCCGCGCGTGGTGGCTGCTGCGCTGGACGGGGCACCCGGACGTGCGGGTCCTGGACGGCGGGCTGCCGTCCTGGGAGGGGCCGTTGGAGACGTCGGTCCCGCGGCCGGCCGAGGGCGACTTCGTACCGGAGCCGGCGGAGTCCGGGCTGCTCGACGCCGACGGGGCGGCCGCGCTGGCGCGTTCGGGGGTGCTGCTGGACGCCCGCGCGGGGGAGCGGTACCGCGGTGAGGTGGAGCCCATCGACCGGGTGGGCGGGCATATCCCGGGCGCCGTCTCGGCGCCCACCACGGACAACGTCGGCGCCGACGGCCGCTTCCTGCCCGCCGGCGAACTGGGCGCCCGCTTCAAGGGGCTTGGCGTGGAGCAGGGCGCACCGGTAGGCGTGTACTGCGGTTCCGGGGTCTCCGGCGCGCACGAGGTGCTGGCGCTGGCGGTCGCGGGTATTCCGGCGGCGCTGTACGTCGGTTCCTGGTCGGAGTGGTCGGCGGACCCGGAGCGGCCGGTCGCGGTGGGTCCGGATCCGCGGTAGAGCACGGACTTGTAAGGGGCGCCCACCCATGGTGAGCACCCCTTACATGACGAATTCCCGTCAACCCGCCGCGACCGCGAACCGTCCGAACGGGCTAGTCCTGTTTCTTCCGCCGTGTGCCGAACACGATCTCGTCCCAGCTCGGCACCGCCGCGCGGCGGCCCGGACGGACGCCGTCCGCCTCGGCCTGACGGTCGGTCGAGCCGATGAGACGGTCGCGGTGACTGGTGACGGAACGCGGCATGAGGACGTCCGCGTACGCGGATCCGGCCGACGCGGCGGGGGCCGGCGGCTCCTCCGCCTCGGGCTCCGGGTCCTGCTCCTCGGGAGCGGTCTCGGACGGACGCTCCGGGACGACCAGGTCGCCGCGGAAGCTCGGCACCGCCTCCAGCAGGCTGGTCAGCGAGTCCCGCTCACCCGAGGCCGTGGCGGTCAGCGACTCCTCGTCCGGCTCGGACGCCTGCGCGGGCAGGCCCGGCCGGTCACGGTCACCGGGACGGTCGAGCGGGCGGTCCCGCGGCAGCCGGGCGATGCGCGGCACGAACGGGAAGCTGGGCTCGGGCGCGGCGAGGTCGTCGGACTCGCCGATCAGCGAGCGCGCCTCCTCGTCGACGGCCTGGACGAGCCGCCGCGGCGGGTCGTACGTCCAGCTCGCCGAGTGCGGTTCGCCCGCGACCCGGTAGACCAGCAGCACCTCCCAGGTGCCGTCGTCGCGGCGCCAGGAGTCCCACTGGACGGTGTCCTTCTCGGCGCCGCGCAGCAGCAGCCGCTCCTGCACCGCCTCACCGAGCGGGGGGCCGGAGTTCTCGCCGGGGCGGCGGACGGGGGTCTTGCGGGCGCGCTCGGCCATGAACGCGCGCTCGGCGAGGACGGGGCCCTCGAAGCGGCGTACGCGGTCCACGGGGATGCCGGCCATCTGGGCGACCTCTTCCGCGGTCGCACCGGCTCTTATACGCGCCTGGATGTCACGGGGGCGGAGATGGCTCTCCACCTCGATCTCGATCTGGCCGAGGCGGGGACGGTCGCCGCGCACCGCGGCGCGGAGCCGTTCGTCGATCGGAAGCGTGTACTCCGTGCTGTCCGCAGCCTTCAACACCAGCCGTGTGCCGTCATTCGAGACGGCCACGACACGCAGTTCCGGCATGGGGACCTCCCGGGTGGTGCCTGCCGACGTCACGTCGCTGCTTCCGCTAGTCGAGTGTGGCCTGCCCGGGTGCAGCCTGCCACAACCTTGCCGAGTTGCCCGGCGTGTCGGGCGCGGGCCCTGGATCGCCGTTATGGCACGGTTACTTATTCGCAACGCTAAGTGACCAACTGCCTCACCCTGTGCAACTAGTCCCCTCCCGGCGGTCCTCGAGTCCGGGCACCCTGACGGGAACCCGGCCCAGGGCTGGCAACAGTACTCCATTTGGGCCACCTGCGTGGATTGGCACGCCGCGCCACGAATCCTCTACGACCCCAGAACTCTCCGCAAGTAGTCGTTCCGGAAGCGGCGTTCAGGGTCGAGCCGGTCCCGTAGCGCGACGAATTCCCCGAAGCGCGGATACACCCGTGAGAGGTACTCCGCGTCCCGTGTATGGATCTTTCCCCAGTGGGGCCGCCCTTCATGCGCGGTGAATACGCGCTCGGCCGCGGTGAAATACCCCTGATAGGGGGTCCCTTTGAACATGTGGACGGCGATGTAGGCGCTGTCCCGGCCGGACGCGGTGGACAGGGTGATGTCGTCGGCGGGCGCCGTACGCACCTCGACGGGGAAGCTGACCCGCAGCGGAGAGCGGTCGACCATCGCCTTCAGCTCCCGCAGTGTCTCCACCAGGGCCTCGCGCGGAACGGCGTACTCCATCTCCAGGAAACGCACCCGGCGCGGCGAGGTGAAGACCTTGTAGGGAATGTCGGTGTAGGTCCGCGCGGAGAGGGCCCTGCTGGAGATCCGCGCGATGGCCGGAACGGTCGCGGGCACCGCTCGGCCGACCCAGTTGGCCGCCTGGAAGACGCCGTTGGAGAGGAACTCGTCCTCGAACCAGCCCTTGAGCGGCGGCACCGGCCGCTCGGGACCCGCGCTGCGGTTGTTGCGCTTGGTGTTGGTGTTCCCGGTGTGCGGGAACCAGTAGAACTCGAAGTGCTCGTTCTCGGCATACAGTTGATCGAATTCCGCGCAGACCCGTTCGAAGGGCATCGGTTCCTCGCGGGCGCTGAGCAGGAAGACCGGCTCCACGGCGAAGGTGATCGCGGTGACGACGCCGAGGGCACCGAGCCCGATCCGGGCGGCCGCGAAGACGTCCGGGTTCTCCTTCTCGGAGCAGGTGAGCACCGAACCGTCGGCGGTGACCAGCTCCAGGCCCCGGATCTGGGCGGCGATGGAGGCCGAGTCGCGGCCCGTGCCGTGGGTGCCCGTACTCGTGGCGCCGGAGACCGTCTGCTCCATGATGTCGCCCATGTTGGTCAGCGACAGACCCTCCCGCGCGAGGGCCAGGTTCAGCCGCTTGAGCGGGGTGCCGGCCTCCACCGTGACCGTGCCGGCCGCGCGGTCGATCCGACGTATGCCCGTCAGCAGCCGAGGGCGGATCAGCAGACCGTCGGTGGCGGCTATCGAGGTGAAGGAGTGGCCGGTACCGACCGCCTTCACCGGCATCCCGTCCTCGGCGGCCCGGCGCACGGCGGCGGCCAGTTCCTCGACGGAGGCGGGTGCGACCTCCCGCGCGGGACGTACGGAGACGTTGCCGCCCCAGTTACGCCATGTGCCGTTCCTCGCGCTCGTCGTGCCGCCCAACGAAGCCTCCCCGTCCCGGCGCCGGCCGCTTGAGCCGGCGGTACCCGAGGAAACCGACCGCCACCGCGACGGCACCGGCCACCGCCGGAACCCCGTACCCGGCACGCGCCCCGGCCGCGTCGATCACCCAGCCGGCCGCGGAGGAGCCGACCGCGACCCCGACCGCGAGCCCGGTGCTCACCCAGGTCATGCCCTCGGTGAGCTGCGCGCGTGGTACGTGCTCTTCGATGAGGGACATCGTCGTGATCATCGTCGGAGCGATGGACAGACCCGCAACGAACAGCGCCACGGCCAGAAACGGCAGGTTCCCGACCAGTAGGAGTGGGATCATACTCACGGCCATGGCGCAGACGCCCAGCAACCAACGACGTTCCGGTGCCCCCGCGAAGTGCAGCAGCCCGAACACGACCCCCGCCACACACGAACCCAGCGCGTACACGGCGAGCACCACACTGGCGGCGGCCTTGCTCCCCTCCTCCTCGGCGAAGGCCACGGTGACCACGTCCACGGCGCCGAAGATCGCCCCCGTCGCCACGAACGTCGCGACCAGGACCTGCAGGCCCGGCGCGCGCAGCGCCGTACCCCCGCCCTTGTGCTCACGCGGATGCGGCTCTGGCTCGGTGGCGCGCTGCGAGGTCAGCCAGAAGACACCGGCCGCCAGGAAACAGGCCGCGAGCAGCGGGCCCGCCTCGGGGAACCAGGCCGTGGACAGCCCGATGGAGATGATCGGACCGAAGATGAAACACATCTCGTCCACCACGGACTCGAACGAGTACGCGGTGTGCAGCTTCGGGGTGCCCCGGTACAAGGCGGCCCAGCGGGCCCGGATCATCGAACCGAGACTCGGCACACAGCCGATGCCCACGCACGCGACGAACAGCACCCACTCCGGCCACGCGTAATGCGCGGCGAACAGCAGCAGGGCGGCCGCGGCGAGTGAGATCAGCGTCGCGGGGCGCAGTACCCGCCGCTGCCCGTACTGGTCCACCAGACGCGACACCTGCGGGCCCGCCACGGCGGCGGACAGCGCGAGCGCCGCGGAGAGGGCCCCGGCCAGCCCGTACCGGCCGGTGAGCTGGGAGATCATCGTCACCACGCCGATGCCCATCATGGACAGCGGCATCCGGCCGAGGAACCCCGCGGCGGAGAAAGCCCTGCTGCCGGGTGCGGCGAACAGGGCGCGATAGGGGCTGGGCACGGGGTCTCCGGAGGCTGCTCAGTGCGACCGCCTCTCAGTAAGGTGCGACCGCAGTCGGTACAGCTTACCGGCGCGTTCACCCGTATGCACCAGCGATTACGGCAGCCGGGAAAGCGGTACGGCACGCGACACCCCACCCTGTCCCGGCCGCCGGTGACGGGTGGGAGGATCGGGGACATGCCTGACGTGCTCGATGCCACCCCTTACGACGCCCTGCTCCTCCTCTCTTTCGGTGGTCCCGAAGGCCCGGACGACGTGGTCCCGTTCCTGGAGAACGTGACGCGCGGGCGCGGTATCCCCAGGGAACGCCTCAAGGAGGTCGGGGAGCACTACTTCCTCTTCGGCGGGGTCAGCCCCATCAACGAGCAGAACCGCGCCCTGCTGGACGCGCTGCGCAAGGACTTCGCCGACCACGGCCTGGACCTGCCGGTCTACTGGGGCAACCGCAACTGGGCGCCCTACCTCACCGACACCCTGCGCGAGATGATCCGCGACGGCCGCCGCCGGATCCTCGTCCTGGCCACCAGCGCCTACGCCTCGTACTCCGGCTGCCGCCAGTACCGCGAGAACCTCGCCGACGCCCTCGCGGCCCTGGAGCAGGAGGGACTGGAGCCGCCGGAGATCGACAAGCTGCGGCACTACTTCAACCACCCCGGCTTCGTCGAACCCATGGTCGACGGGGTCCTCCGGTCCCTCGCCGACCTCCCCGAGGACGTGCGGGACGGGGCACACCTCGCCTTCTGCACCCACTCGATCCCCACCGCCGCCGCCGACACCTCCGGCCCGGTGGAGGAGCACGGCGACGGCGGCGCGTACGTCCGCCAGCACCTGGACGTGGCCCAGGTGATCGCCGACGCCGTCCGCGAGCGCACCGGCGTCGACCGCCCCTGGCAGCTCGTCTACCAGTCCCGCTCCGGCGCCCCGCACATCCCCTGGCTGGAGCCCGACATCTGCGACCACCTCGAGGAGCGGCACGCGGCCGGGGTCCCGGCCGTGGTCATGGCGCCCATCGGTTTCGTCTCCGACCACATGGAGGTCATCTACGACCTCGACACCGAGGCCACCGCCAAGGCGGCGGAGCTGGGTCTGCCGGTGCGCCGCTCGGCGACCGTCGGCGCCGACCCGCGGTTCGCCGCCGCGATCCGTGACCTGATCGTGGAGCGCGCCGGCGCCGAGCGCGGTCGAGACGTCACGCCCTGCGCCCTGGGCGCGCTCGGCGCGAGCCACAACCTGTGCCCGGTGGGCTGCTGTCCGGCCCGCGCCCCGCGTCCCGCCGCCGCGGGCGCCGACAGCCCCTACGCCTGAGGAGCACCGTGACCGACCCCCTGCACGCGGAACTGCTGCAGCTCGCCCGTGAGGCGGCCCGCCGCGCGGGCGAGCTGCTGAGGGACGGCCGGCCGGCCGACCTGGCGGTCGCCGCGACCAAGTCCAGCCCGGTCGACGTCGTCACCGAGATGGACATCGCTGCCGAGAAGCTGATCACCACGCTGATCGCCGAGCGCCGCCCGGAGGACGGCTTCCTCGGCGAGGAGGGCGCCTCCACCGAGGGCAGCAGCGGCATCCGCTGGGTGATCGACCCGCTCGACGGCACCGTGAACTACCTGTACGGCCTGCCCACCTGGGCCGTCTCCATCGCCGCCGAGCAGAACGGCGAGACCGTGGCCGGGGCCGTGGTGGCCCCCATGCGCGGTGAGGCGTACCACGCGGTGCGCGGACGCGGTGCCTGGGCGACCGGTGCCTGGGCGGGCGAGCGGCGGCTGGCATGCCGTCCCTCGCCGCCGCTGGACCAGGCGCTGGTGTCGACCGGGTTCAACTATGTCACCGAGGTCCGCGCCCACCAGGCCGATGTGGCCCAGCGCCTGATCCCGCTGCTGCGGGACATCCGGCGGGGCGGCTCGGCCGCGATCGACCTGTGCGACCTCGCGGCGGGGCGCCTGGACGGCTACTACGAGCGCGGACTGCACCCCTGGGACCTGGCGGCCGGTGACCTGATCGCCCGCGAGGCGGGCGCGCTGACGGGCGGCCGCCCCGGAGACCGCCCGTCCTGGGCCCTCACCGTGGCGGCGACGCCGGGAGTCTTCGAGCCGCTGCAGCGGCACCTGGAGGACCTGGGCGCCTGGCACGACTGACGGGACACGGCCGAGGTCCACCGCCCCGCGCGTCGGCCGTGACGAACGAGCAGGCCCCGGCGCTGGATTCGCCGGGGCCTGCCGTGCTCACTCGTTCAGCAGACGGCCTGCGCGCCGACCTCCACGCCGTGTTCGGCGGCGAGGCGGCGCAGGTCGTCGAGCTCGCCCTGTTCGACGTCGGCGAGGAAGTCGTCGCCTTCGTCGCGGGCACGCGACAGATCGGACTCGGTCGCCTTTATGCGCTGCAGAAGTCCTGCGGTGAATGCGTCCATGCTGCGCCCCCTCGTCCTGGGTCGGGTGGGTCGGGTGGCACGGGGGTGTGCCGATCGGAAAGCGACGATCACGTCCACAGCGGATGCCCAGCGCCACCCGGCCGGGAGGCGACGGTGCCGGACATCCACGCCCGCTCTGCGGAAGCGGACTGAAGCGCACCGCATGGTGGCGGTACGAGCAGAGCGTGATCGCGGGATGTAAACCCGTCCTCCCCAAGCTCTCTTCCGTGGAAACCTAACCGCGCGAGAAAATCTCGTATTCCCGCCCCGTTCGCCCGGACGTTCCCCGGTCCGGCGCCCGTCCGGCGCCCGTCCGCCACCTGCCCACCGCCGGGTCCGCCGCCCTCCCCTCCTCGCCTTACAGCCGACTTATGACCGAAAAGGGCAGGATGGAGGCAACACCCACCCGTACCCCTGCCCGAGTGCGTCCTGAGGCGCTGCCCGATCGAGGGCGGGACATGAGGAAGGACAAGCGACGTGCGCGTACTCGTCGTCGAGGACGAGCAGCTGCTCGCCGATGCGGTGGCCACCGGACTGCGCCGGGAGGCCATGGCCGTCGACGTCGTGTACGACGGTGCGGCCGCCCTGGAGCGCATCGGCGTCAACGACTACGACGTGGTCGTCCTCGACCGCGATCTCCCCCTCGTGCACGGCGACGACGTCTGCCGCAGGATCGTCGAGCTCGGCATCCCCACGCGCGTGCTGATGCTCACGGCGTCCGGCGACGTCAGCGACCGTGTCGAGGGCCTGGAGATCGGCGCCGACGACTATCTGCCCAAGCCCTTCGCGTTCAGCGAGCTCATCGCACGCGTGCGCGCCCTGGGGCGGCGTACGAGCGTGCCGCTGCCGCCCGTGCTGGAGCGTGCCGGAATCAAGCTGGACCCCAATCGCCGAGAGGTCTTCCGGGACGGCAAGGAGGTGCAGCTCGCGCCGAAGGAGTTCGCCGTCCTGGAGGTGCTCATGCGCAGCGAGGGCGCGGTCGTCTCCGCGGAGCAGCTGCTGGAGAAGGCCTGGGACGAGAACACGGATCCGTTCACCAACGTGGTGCGGGTGACCGTGATGACCCTGCGCCGCAAGCTGGGGGAGCCGCCGGTCATCGTGACCGTGCCCGGCTCCGGATACCGGATCTGATGCGTCATGGCCGCCGCACCCGCGCCCCCCACGGCGCCCCCCAAGCCCACCTGGGACCCGAGAAAGGGCGAACCGCCCTTCCCCTGGCTGCGTCCCACCATCCGCATACGTCTCACGCTGCTGTACGGCGGCATGTTCCTGATCGCGGGAATCCTGCTGTTGTCGATCATCTACCTGCTGGCCGCCCAGGCGCTGCACGACGGCGGCAGCGGCCAGTCCTTCCGGGTGAGCGGCAGCAACATCGACATCACCAGTGAGACCTGCCCCCAGCTGAACAGCGCGACCACCAACGACCAGCTGAACGACATGCTGAAGCAGTGCAACGCGGTCCAGCGGCAGCACGCGCTCGACGATCTGCTCAGCCGTTCCCTGGGCGCGCTCCTCGGTCTCGCGATCATCGCCTTCGCCTTCGGCTACGCCATGGCCGGCCGGGTCCTGTCGCCGCTGGGCCGCATCACCCGTACCGCCCGCGCGGTGGCCGGTTCGGACCTGTCCCGGCGGATCGAGCTGGACGGCCCGGACGACGAGCTGAAGGAACTGGCGGACACCTTCGACGACATGCTGGAGCGGCTCCAGCGGGCGTTCACCGCGCAGCAGCGCTTCGTGGGCAACGCCTCGCACGAGCTGCGCACCCCGCTGGCGATCAACCGCACGCTGCTGGAGGTGCACCTCTCCGATCCGGGGGCACCGGTGGAGCTGCAGCAGCTCGGCAGGACGCTGCTGTCCACCAACGAGCGCAGCGAGCAGCTCGTCGAGGGCCTGCTGCTGCTCGCGCGCAGCGACAACCAGATCGTGGAGCGGGGGCCCGTGGACCTCGCGGAGGTGGCCACCCAGGCCATCGACCAGGTACACGGGGAGGCGGAGGCGAAGGGTGTGGAGATCCGCGGCGGGCGCAAACCGGCGGTCGTCCAGGGCAACGGCGTCCTGCTGGAGCGGATCGCGCTGAACCTGGTCCAGAACGCCGTGCGGTACAACGTGCCCGAGGACGGCTGGGTCGAGGTCACCACCGACGTGGAGCACGGCCAGGCGGTCCTGGTGGTGTCCAACACGGGCCCGGTGGTGCCGGCGTACGAGATCGACAATCTCTTCGAGCCGTTCCGGCGGCTGCGCACCGAACGTACGGGCAGCGACAAGGGTGTCGGGCTCGGTCTGTCCATCGTGCGTTCGGTCGCGCGGGCGCACGGAGGGCACATCTACGCACAGCCGCGCGAAGGGGGAGGGCTCGTGATGCGTGTCACCTTTCCGACCTGAGATCATTCCGCGACATAGCGGGGTGTTCGCTTTGAGCGGAATTCCCGGGGCGCCGCTCCGGTATTTCCCTGTGTGATCGATCACAAGGGCGATTTCGCCGCCATCGACGCTCTGTGATCATGTAACCCTGCGAAAGGTCGCGAAAGTCCCGGTTTTCAGGGGTGCTCATCACGGGAAGTACACGGTGAGGCGCCTTTGAAGTGCGGCATGCGGACCGTGTACGGTCCCCATCGCCATCCAAGCCGATCACTCATGAGGAGTGCGGTTGGGTGTCGATTGAGTAACAGACCTTGATGTGAGGCAAAATCTCCGCCTCAGGTCGGGCACAAGTCCGGCCTCTCACGCGTTACGTGCGCTGGAGACACCGCATACACCCAGAGGGGGAGAGCGTCCAATGGCAACCGACTACGACACTCCACGCAAGACCGACGACGACGTCGACTCGGACAGCCTCGAAGAGCTGAAGGCCCGGCGGAACGACAAGTCGGCCTCGGCCGTCGACGTCGACGAGTTCGAGGCCGCGGAAGGCCTTGAACTGCCCGGGGCCGACCTCTCGAACGAGGAGCTGGCCGTCCGGGTCCTGCCGAAGCAGCAGGACGAGTTCACGTGCATGAGCTGCTTCCTCGTCCACCACCGCAGCCAGCTGGCCCGCGAGAAGAACGGCCAGCCGATCTGCCGCGACTGCGACTGAGGCGGGGTCGGCCGTGACTGGCTCGACCCCTCCGCGGAAGCGCCGCTTCTTCACGAAGGGAGCGGACCAAGGGGCCCCTCAGGGCCCGGAGCACGACACGCGTGAACCAGAGCGGGGCTCAACCGGTACCGGGGCGGCCTCGCTCGAAGCGGCAGCCGGCCGGGGTGACCTCCCGGACTCCCTGGAGGTCACCGCGCCCGTGGCGCGCAGGCGGGCCGCCGTCCTCCGCGAGAAGGCCGTGGAAGGCGCCCGCAAGGGCGGTGCCCGCGCCCGCGCGGGACTGGCGCACCTCGCGGACCGGATCATCGAGATCGCCCCGCGGGTGCCCGTACGGGACCTCGAGACGCTGCGCCGGCAGTTCCCGGGGCTCGGCCCCGAAGAGCTCGCCGACAAGCTCGTGGCGGGCGCCGCGAAGGCCACGGCGACGGTCGGGGCCGGGGTCGGTGCGGCGGCGATGATGCCCGTACCGCCCGCGATGCCGGCGGAACTGGCCGCGGAGATCACCGGCGTCGCCGCGATCGAGCTGAAGCTGATCGCCGAACTTCATGAGGTGTACGGGGTGCGGCCGGCCGGGAGCCTGGCTCAGCGCAGCACCGTGTATCTCAACTCCTGGTCGGAGGAGCGGGGGGTCGAGGCGACGAAGCCGTCGACGGTGAGCGCGGCGCTGAACAGCCGGATGAAGCGTGAGCTTCGGCAGCGGATCATGAAGCGTACGGTGCGGAATCTGCCGAATCTGATGCCGTTCCTGGTGGGGGCGGCGGTGGGGGCGGTGATGAACCGCCGGGACACCCGGAAGCTGGCGTCGCGTATCCGGGACGACCTGCGCAGAATCCAGGTGCCCTGGGGGACGCTGGCGGCCCTTCCGGCGCTGGAACGTCCCGCGGACGTGCTGTCCGAGGGGGTGCTCGAAGTGCCGGGCGATGATCACCGGATGCCGTAGCTCTGGCCGGCTCCGTGGCGGCTGGGCCTCTTTCGCCCCCGCCGCCCCTTCCCGTCCCGTCCCTCGGGGGCTGCGCCCCCGGACCCCCATGTGCGCGGTTCCCCGCGCCCCTTGGGGCTACGCGGCGTTTCTGGCCGCCTGAAGGGCCTCGGCCAGGCGCTGGGGGGTGCGGGTCGACAGGAAGACGTACGGGGTGGGGTCCTCCGGGTCGGTGATGTCTATGCGCAGGGCGCCGGGGATGTAGGCCCGCAGGAGCATGAAGCAGCGGGGATCGGCCTTGTGGGTGCGCCAGGCCCGGGCTTCCTCCTCGTCGAGGATCTCCGGCTCGCCGAGGGCCGACACCGGGATCTTCGCCTCACCCGCGATCAGATGGCCGCCCACGACCCGGATGCGCACCGAACCGTAGGCGCTCGCCAGCACGGCCGCCGCGGCGGTGCCGCAGGCCAGGCCCCCGAGCATCGGCAGCGTGCCGAACGGCAGCAGGATCAGCGCGAGGGAGACCCCCACCAGGAAGGAGATCAGCCACCAGGAGCGGGGCGCGGTGAGGCGTTCTTCGTACGGGGTGGCGGAGAGCTGCATGAATCAAGCTTGGCACGGTGTCGGGAGAGCACTCACGCGCGGGTAAGGTCTGCGCCTGTGAGTGGTACTTCCCCGGCTCTTCAGCCCCCCGCCGACGCCGTACGACCGGTGCGCCACCCGGACGCCCCCGCCCCCGGCGAACTCCTGGGCGCGCACTACGGCCAGTGTTTCGGCTGCGGCGGCGAGCAGCCCCACGGGCTGCACCTGGCGGCCCGGGCCGGCGAAGGCGTGTCGATCACCGCCGAGTTCACCGTGCAGGCCGCCCACCAGGGCGCCCCGGGACTCGCGCACGGCGGGGTGCTCGCCAGCGCCCTGGACGAGACGCTCGGCTCGCTCAACTGGCTGCTGCGCACGATCGCGGTCACCGGCAGGCTGGAGACCGACTTCGTCCGCCCCGTGCCCGTCGGCACCGTGCTGCACCTGGCGGCCGAGGTGACGGCCGTCGCCGGACGGAAGATCTACTGCACCGCCACCGGACGCATCGGCGGCCCCGACGGCCCGGTCGCGGTCCGCGCCGACGCCCTGTTCATCGAGGTCAAGGTCGACCACTTCGTCGACCACGGCCGCGAGGAGGAGATCCGCGCCGCCATGGACGACCCCGACCAGGTCCGTCGTGCGCGCGCCTTCGAGGTGAACCCGTGAGCGCCCTCGAGGTGCTGATCAGGCGCGTCGACCCCGACGTACCGCTTCCGGCGTACGAGCACCCCGGGGACGCGGGCGCCGATCTGCGCACCACCGAGGCGTGCGCGCTGGCACCCGGCGAACGGGCCGTACTGCCCACCGGGGTGTCTGTGGCGCTGCCCGATGGGTACGCGGCCTTCGTGCACCCGCGATCCGGCCTTGCCGCCCGCTGCGGCGTCGCCCTGGTGAATGCCCCGGGGACGGTTGATGCCGGGTACCGTGGGGAGATCAAGGTGATCGTGGTGAATCTCGATCCGCGCGAGACCGTGCGGTTCGAGCGCTTCGACCGGATTGCCCAACTGGTCGTCCAGCAGGTCGAGAGGGTCCGCTTCGTGTCGGTCGCGGAGCTTCCCCCCTCGGTCCGGGCCGAGGGGGGCTTCGGGTCCACCGGTGGTCACGCCGCGGTGGACGAAGGTAAGAGCGGCACAAGCGTTCAGGCCGCCACGGGCGGTACAGCGGGTGGGAATCGATACGCTTCGGTCGTATCCGACCGGGAAGGACAGTGACGTGTTCGGACGTCGCAAGAAGAAGGATGCCGCCGAAGGTGCGGCCGGCGAGGCCGAGCAGGTCGTCGACGGTGTCGACGCTGAGGCGGGCGAGGAGGCCGAGCGGCTGAGGCTCGAGCCGGCGCCGCGGCCCGACGGGCCCTGGGACGGCAGCGAGGTCAGCGAGCCCGGCGAGGGCCGGGTCGACCTGGGCGGCCTGTTCGTGCCCGGGGTCGACGGCATGGAGCTGCGGGTGGAGGTCGCGGGCGACGCGATCGTCGCGGCCACGGTCGTCCTGCGGGACAGCGCCATCCAGCTGCAGGGCTTCGCCGCGCCCAAGCGCGAGGGCATCTGGGGCGAGGTGCGCGAGGAGATCGCGTCCGGCATCACCCAGCAGGGCGGCATCATCGACGAGGTCGAGGGCCCGCTGGGCTGGGAACTGCGGGCGCAGGTGCCGGTGCAGCTCCCGGACGGCACCAGCGGCTTCCAGGTCGTGCGGTTCGTCGGCGTGGACGGGCCCCGCTGGTTCCTGCGCGGGGTGATCTCCGGCCAGGGCGCGGTGCAGCCGCAGGCCGCCGGGCTCCTGGAGCAGATCTTCCGGGACACGGTCGTGGTGCGCGGCGAGGGCCCGATGGCCCCGCGTGACCCGATCGTCCTGAAGCTGCCCAACGACGCGCAGATGGTGCCGGAGAACGTGCAGCAGGAGGAGGAGGGCTCCCGCTTCGCCGGCGGCATGGGCCAGCTCCAGCGCGGACCGGAGATCACCGAGGTCCGCTAGTCGGTCGAGAACAAGAAGGGCCGTGTCCCCGCGTGGGGGTGCGGCCCTTTCCCGTGCGCGGACCCTTGACGCGGTATTGGTCTGGACCTACCGTCTCGGGCCATCCAGGCGTTCAAAACGACGCCCATCGTTCACGTACGAGAACGGATGGACCCCCCACATGTCCTCTGCACCCTCGCACCCCCGCCGCAGAGCCCGCACCGCGCTGTTCGCACTCCTGACCACGGCGCTGGTCGGCACCCTCGTTCTCCGCCCCGACGCCGCACCCGCCGAAGCCGCCCCCGCCGCCTTCGCCCACCCCGGAGTCACCGTCTCCCGGGCCCAGCTCGACTTCGCGCGGAGCAGGGTCGACGCCGGTGCCCAGCCCTGGAAGGGCGCCTTCGACCGGATGATGGCGAGCAGGTACGCCGACCCGAACCGCACGCCCAAGCCCCGCGCGGTGGTCGAGTGCGGCTCGTACTCCAACCCGAACCACGGCTGCACCGACGAGCGCGAGGACGCGATCGCCGCCTACACCAACGCGCTGGCCTGGTACATCACCCGGGACGACCGCTACGCGCGCAAGTCCATCGAGCTGATGGACGCCTGGTCCGCCGTGATCCGGGACCACACCAACAGCAACGCGCCCCTGCAGACCGGCTGGGCCGGCTCCTCCTGGCCCAAGGCCGCCGAGATCATCAAGCACACCTACACCGGCGGCTGGGCGAACTCCGGCCGTTTCGCCACCATGCTCCGGGACGTCTACCTGCCCGAGGTCATCAACGGCTCGAACTCCAACGGCAACTGGGAGCTGACGATGATGGAGGCCGCCGTCGGCATCTCCGTCTTCCTGGAGGACCGGGCCTCGTACGACAGGGCCATGGCGACGTTCCGCACCCGCACCGCCGCCTACGTCTATCTGGAGTCCGACGGGGCCCTGCCGAGGACCGTGCCCAGCCAGAACCTGAACACCCGCGACAAGATCGTCAAGTACTGGCAGAACCAGTCCACCTTCATCACCGGCCTCACCCAGGAGACCTGCCGCGACCTCACCCACACCGGCTACGGCATCTCCTCGATCTCGCACATCGCCGAGACCAGCCGCATCCAGGGCCAGGACCTCTACGGCACCGACGTCGGCGAACGGCTGCGGCACGCGCTCGGCTTCCAGGCCAAGTACGAGCAGGGCACGGCCGTCCCGGACCGGCTGTGCGGCGGCTCCCTGCACCTCGGCCTCGGACCGGTCACCGAGGTCGGCTACAACGCCCTGCACAACCGCCTCGGCCACGCCATGACCCACACCCAGGCCCTCACCGAGCGCACCCGCCCCTCCGGCAGCAACAACCTCTTCGTCGCCTGGGAGACCCTCACCCACGGAGACAACCCCGCCTGACCGTTGATCAGCCGGGCGCCGGACGGGGATACTGGCGCCCGGTTCACGGGGGAGGGCGGTCGCGATGAGTCAGGTGGTCACCGAGACCATGGTGCGCGTCGAGGACGTGCACAAGTCGTACGGCCATGGCGCGGCAGCCGTGCACGCGCTGCGCGGTGTCTCCTTCGAGGTCCCGCGCGGGGAGCTGGTCGCCCTCAAGGGCCGCTCCGGATCCGGCAAGACCACCCTCCTGAACATCGTCGGCGGCCTCGACACCCCCGACCGGGGGCGGGTCCACATCGACGGACGCGACCTCGCGGACCTCGACGAGAACGGGCTGCTCGCCCTCCGCCGGGACCACGTCGGCTTCGTCTTCCAGTCCTTCGGTCTCATCCCCATCCTCACCGCCGCCGAGAACGTGGGCGTCCCGCTGCGGCTGCGCCGCGCCGTCCCGCGCGAGCGCGAGGAACGCGTCGAGCTGCTCCTCTCCCTGGTCGGCCTCGGCGACCACGCGGCCCAGCGGCCCGGCGAGCTCTCCGGCGGCCAGCAGCAACGGGTCGCCATCGCCCGCGCCCTCGCCAACAGCCCCTCCCTCCTCATCGCCGACGAGCCGACCGGCCAGCTGGACGCGGAAACCGGACACGCCGTGATGGAGCTGCTCCGCGCGGTCGTCCGCAGCGAGAACGTCACCGCCCTGGTCGCCACCCACGACGCCACCCTCCTCGACCTCGCCGACCGCGTCCTGGAACTCGGCGACGGCGAGATCACGGAACACTGACGTCCACGCGCCGGCACGGGGCCGCGGACGTCCCCGGTCCCCGCGGCCCGCGCGTCAGAGTTCCGTCAAGGACCGCCCCCCTGCCCCGGCCCGCGCCTCCCGTCGCAGGTGACGGCCGTATGGTCGATTCCGCGGGGGACGGTGAGCGGAAGACAATGAGGGCATGGGACGCGGCAAGCTTCGGATTCATCTCGGTGCGGCACCGGGCGTCGGCAAGACGTTCGCGATGCTCTCCGAGGCCCACCGCCGTGCCGGACGCGGCACCGACGTCGTGGTGGCCTTCGCCGAACCGCACGGCCGCCCTCGCACGGAGGCCCTGCTGGAGGGGCTCGAACAGGTGCCGCTCCGGGAGACCGGGCAGCGGGAGATGGACCTCGACGCCGTCCTCGCCCGCCGCCCCCAGGTCGCCCTGGTCGACGAGCTCGCCCACACCAACGCCCCCGGCTCCCGCAACGCCAAACGCCGGCAGGACGTGGAGGAACTGCTCGCGGCCGGCATCGACGTGCTCTCCACCGTCAACATCCAGCACTTGGAGTCGCTGGGCGACGTCGTGGAGTCGATCACCGGCGTACGGGAGCGGGACACCGTACCGGACGAGGTCGTACGGCGGGCCGAGCAGATCGAACTCGTCGACATGACCCCCGAGGCGCTGCGCCGCCGTATGGCGCACGGCAACATCTACCAGCCGGACAAGGTCGACGCCGCCCTCTCCAACTACTTCCGCCCCGGCAACCTCACCGCCCTCAGGGAGCTGGCGCTCCTCTGGGTCGCGGACCGGGTCGACGCCCACCTCCAGCGCTACCGCAGCGAGCACGAGGTCTCCGCGATATGGGGCTCGCGCGAGCGGATCGTCGTCGGCCTGACCGGCGGCCCCGAGGGCCGCACCCTGCTGCGGCGGGCCGCGCGGCTCGCGGAGAAGGGCGCCGGCGGCGAACTGCTCGCCGTCTACATCTCCCGCAGCGACGGCCTCACCGCCGCCTCCCCCCGGGCCCTGGTCGAACAGCGCACCCTGGTGGAGGACCTCGGCGGCACCTTCCACCACGTCGTCGGCGACGACATACCGGCCGCCCTGCTCGCCTTCGCGCGCGGCGCCAACGCCACCCAGATCGTGCTCGGCTCCTCCCGCCGCCCGGCCTGGCAGTACGTCTTCGGACCCGGCGTCGGCGCCACCGTCGCCCGGGACTCCGGACCCGATCTGGACGTGCACATCGTCACCCACGAGGAGGTGGCCAGGGGGCGCGGACTGCCCGTCGCCCGGGACGCGCGGCTCGGACGGTCCCGGCGGGCCTGGGGCTGGGCGGTCGGCCTGGCCGGCCCGGCGGGGGTGGCGGTGCTGCTCAGCGCCGTCGACCTGGGACTCGCCAACGACATGCTGCTGTTCCTGGCCCTCACGGTCGCGGCGGCCCTGCTCGGCGGACTCTGGCCGGCCCTCGCCTCCGCGGCGGTCGGCTCGCTGCTGCTCAACTACTTCTACACACCGCCCCTGCACACCTGGACCATCTCCGACCCGAAGAACATCGTCGCCATCGCGATCTTCATCGCGGTGGGCACCGCCGTCGCGTCCGTGGTCGACCTCGCGGCCCGCCGCACCCACCAGGCGGCCCGGCTGCGCGCCGAGTCGGAGATCCTCTCCTTCCTCGCGGGCAACGTGCTGCGCGGCGAGACCGGCCTCGAGGACCTGCTGGAGCGCGTCCGGGAGACCTTCGGCATGGAGTCCGCCGCCCTGCTCGAACGCGCGGGCGACGTCGAGCCGTGGACCTGCGCCGGCCGGGCCGGCCGCGGACGGCCGGTCGACCGGCCCGAGGACGCGGACGTGGAGGTCCCGGTCGGCGACCACATGGCGCTGGCCCTGACCGGCCGGGTGCCGCCCGCCGAGGACCGCAGGGTGCTGGGCGCCTTCGCCGCGCAGGCCGCCGTCGTCCTGGACCGCCGCCGGCTGCGCGAACAGGCCGACCGGGCCCTCGCCCTCGCCGAGGGCAACCGCATCCGCACCGCCCTGCTCGCCGCCGTCAGCCACGACCTGCGCACCCCGCTGGCCGGCATCAAGGCCGCCGTCTCCTCGCTGCGCTCCGCCGACGTCGAATGGTCCCCCGAGGACCGGGCCGAACTCCTGGAGGGCATCGAGGACGGCGCCGACCGCCTCGACCACCTGGTGGGCAACCTGCTGGACATGTCCCGGCTGCACACCGGCACCGTCACCCCCCTGATCCGCGAGATCGACCTGGACGAGGTGGTGCCGATGGCGCTCGGCGGGGTGCCCGAGGGCAGCGTCACCCTCGACATCCCCGAGGCCCTGCCCATGGTCGCCGTCGACCCCGGCCTGCTGGAGCGGGCGATGGCCAACGTGATCGAGAACGCCGTCAAGTACAGCCCCGCCGGTCTGCGGGTCCTCGTCGCCGCCAGCGCCCTCGCGGACCGGGTCGAGGTACGGGTGGTGGACCGCGGCCCCGGCGTCCCCGACGAGGCCAAGGACCGCATCTTCGAACCCTTCCAGCGGTACGGCGACGCCCCGCGCGGGGCCGGCGTCGGCCTCGGCCTGGCGGTCGCGCGCGGCTTCGCCGAGGCCATGGGCGGCACCCTGAACGCCGAGGACACCCCCGGCGGCGGCCTCACCATGGCGCTCACCCTGCGGGCCGCCGCGGCGCACCCGGAGTCCCCGCGGGCCGCAGCGGCCGCAGAACCCGAAAGGCAGCCCTCATGACCCGTGTGCTGGTGGTCGACGACGATCCGGCCATAGTGCGCGCCCTCGTGATCAACCTCAGAGCACGCTCGTACGAGGTCGACTCCGCGCAGGACGGCGCCGGCGCCCTCCGTACGGCCGCCGCGCACCACCCCGACGTGGTCGTCCTCGACCTGGGCCTGCCCGACATGGACGGCGTCGAGGTGATCAGGGGACTGCGCGGCTGGACCCGGGTGCCGATCCTGGTGCTGTCCGCGCGGCACGCCTCCGGCGAGAAGGTCCAGGCGCTGGACGCGGGCGCCGACGACTACGTCACCAAGCCCTTCGGCATGGACGAGCTGCTGGCCCGGCTGCGGGCCGCCGTACGCCGCGCGGAGCCCGCGGGCGACGGGGGGGACGTGGTGGTGGAGACCGCCGGGTTCACCGTCGACCTGGCCGCGAAGAAGGTCCACCGCGACGGCAAGGACGTACGGCTGACCCCCACCGAATGGCACCTCCTGGAGGTGCTGGTGCGCGGCGGCGGCCGGCTGGTGGCGCAGAAGCAGCTGCTGCGGGAGGTGTGGGGGCCGTCGTACGGCACGGAGACCAACTATCTGCGCGTGTACATGGCACAGCTGCGGCGGAAGCTGGAGGCGGACCCGTCACACCCGAGGCACCTGATCACCGAGCCGGGCATGGGCTACCGCTTCGAGAAGTGAGGGCCGGCGGCGGTGACCGGGAGTGTCCCGTTCGGACCGGGGCAGCACGGGGTACGTAACCGTCAGTGCACCCCGGTACGCTTCAGATATGAGTGCTGTTCCTCGATCCGAGAAGCCGGCAGGCCGGTTCCGGCGCATGCTCGACCGGCTCTCCTCGTCTCAGGAGGACCTGGAGTCCGAGGAGCTGCGTGAGGACGCCGAGACGGCCGGCTGCACGCGGATAGGCGACTGCCGTGACCGGCAGATCGTCACGGTTACTGGTACCTTGCGCACGGTCACGCTGCGGCCGCGCGCGGGAGTGCCGGCCCTGGAGGCCGAGCTGTTCGACGGCTCCGCCGCGCTCGACGTGGTGTGGCTCGGCAGGCGCTCCATCGTGGGCATAGAACCGGGGCGCAAGCTGATCGCATCGGGCCGGATCTCGATGAGCCGGGGCCGCCGGGTGCTGTTCAATCCGAAATACGAACTGAGACCCCTCGGACGGGAGTAGCCGGTGACGTCACTCGACAAGCCGACAACCGAAGACACATCCGCCGACGACGCCCGGGCGGTGACCGAAGCCGCCCTCTTCGAGGCGTTCGGCGGGGTGCGGGGCATGGTCGAGACGGTGCTCCCCGGGCTGCTCTTCGTCAGCATCTACACGGTCAACAAGGACCTGCACATGTCGGCGATCGCGGCGGTCGCCGTGGCGCTGGTGATGGTCGTGGTCCGGCTGGCCATGAAGGACACCGTCAAGCACGCCTTCAGCGGTGTCTTCGGCGTCGCCTTCGGTGTGGTCTTCGCGATGATGACGGGCAACGCCAAGGACTTCTATCTGCCGGGCATGCTCTACACGCTGGGTCTGGCCCTGGCGTACATCGTCACGGCGATCGCGGGCGTGCCGCTGATCGGCCTGATGCTGGGCCCGGTGTTCAAGGAGAACCTCTCCTGGCGCACCCGCAACCCCGGCCGCAAGAAGGCGTACACCAAGGCCAGCTGGGCGTGGGGGCTGATCCTGCTCGCCAAGAGCGCGATCCTGTTCCCGCTGTACTGGTGGGCGGACACGACCCAGCTGGGCTGGGTGCTGATCGCGCTGAAGATCCCGCCCTTCCTGCTCGCGGTGTATCTGACCTGGGTGTTCCTGGCGAAGGCGCCGCCGCCGATCGATGTCTTCGCCGAAATGGAGGCGGAGGAGCGCGCGGAAGAGGAACGCAAGGCCGCCGCAGAGTAGGCGGGCCTTGCTTCCCGGGGGCTGTACCCCCGGACCCCCCCTCGGCCTGAACGGCCTCGTCCTCAATCGCCGGACGGGCTGTCAAGGGACGCCCGGAGTTCTCCGGGCGTCCCTTTTTCAGGCCTCCTTGCGGACCGAGAGCAGGTCCTCCAACTGCTCCTCACGCGCCTGCGCGGCCACGAAGAGGAGTTCGTCACCCGCCTCCAGGGAGTCCTCCCGCGTCGGCGTCAGTACGCGTGTGCCGCGGATGATGGTGACCAGCGAGGTGTCCTGCGGCCACTGGACGTCCCCCACCTGGGTCCCGGCCAGCGCCGACTCCTCCGGCAGGGTGAGCTCGACCAGGTTGGCGTCGCCGTGGCTGAAGCGCAGCAGCCGGACCAGGTCGCCGACGCTCACCGCCTCCTCCACCAGGGCCGACATCAGACGCGGGGTGGAGACGGCGACGTCCACCCCCCACGACTCGTTGAACAGCCACTCGTTCTTCGGGTTGTTCACCCGGGCGACGACGCGCGGGACGCCGTACTCGGTCTTGGCGAGCAGCGAGACGACCAGGTTGACCTTGTCGTCGCCGGTCGCGGCGATGACGACGTTGCAACGCTGGAGCGCCGCCTCGTCCAGGGAGGTGATCTCGCAGGCGTCGGCCAGCAGCCACTCCGCCTGCGGGACGCGCTCGACCGAGATGGCGGTCGGCGCCTTGTCGATCAGCAGTACCTCGTGGCCGTTCTCCAGCAGCTCGCCCGCGATCGAGCGGCCGACGGCTCCGGCTCCGGCAATGGCGACCCTCATCAGTGACCGCCCTCCTCTTCGGGACCCTTGGCGAACGCCGCCTCGACCCGGTCGATCTCATCGGTGCGCATCATCACATGCACCAGGTCGCCCTCCTGCAGCACCGTCTGCGAGCTGGGCAGCATCGCCTCGCCGAGCCGGGTCAGGAAGGCCACGCGCACCCCGGTCTCGTCCTGCAGCCTGCTGATCCGGTGCCCCACCCACGCGGTGGAGGTGTGCACCTCGGCGAGCTGCACCCCGCCGGTCGGGTCGCGCCACAGCGGCTCGGCACCGGAGGGGAGCAGCCGGCGCAGCATCTGGTCGGCCGTCCAGCGGACGGTCGCCACCGTGGGGATGCCGAGGCGCTGGTAGACCTCCGCGCGGCGGGGGTCGTAGATGCGGGCGGCGACGTTCTCGATGCCGAACATCTCGCGGGCGACCCGCGCGGCGATGATGTTGGAGTTGTCACCGCTGGAGACGGCGGCGAAGGCGCCGGCCTCCTCGATGCCCGCCTCGCGCAGCGTGTCCTGGTCGAAGCCGATGCCGGTGACCCGGCGGCCGCCGAACGAGGAGCCCAGGCGGCGGAAGGCGGTGGGGTCCCGGTCGATCACGGCGACCGTGTGCCCCTGTTCCTCCAGGTTCTGGGCGAGGGCGGAACCCACCCGCCCGCAGCCCATGATGACAATATGCATCGCGTCACACCGCGCTTCCTGCAGGCCGTACGGCCTTCATGACCTTCGTGCTCATGTCTCTCTTTCGGCTCGCGGGCGACAAGACGTACATCGCGGCCCGAGTGCGGGACGCAGAGCAACATCATGCCGGGGGAACGCACCGGTGACGCCCTCCGGGGCCCGTCCGTCGCCGCCCGCGCGGGGCGCGGCTCAGCGGCGTGTGATGCTGCGCACGCTCGCCACGGCCAGGATCCCGAGGCCGACGAGGGAGGCCGCGGCGCCGATCAGTTCTGCGGTGGTGTGCATGGGACCTCCACGTGACAGGGCGACTACGGCCGGGTCAGTCATATAGGCATGAAACTTCCGCGACCTGCGGAATCCCCGCCCCGGACCCCGGTGAATTCACCCGGAGAGCAGCGGCCGTATGGATGCCGTATGGATGTGGGGTGGCGGGTGGGTCGTGCCCTGTCCCACGGCCTACGATCCACTCTTGTGTCCAAACTGACCGACGTGCCCAAACGCATCCTCATCGGGCGCGCACTCCGCAGTGACCGGCTGGGCGAGACGCTCCTGCCGAAGCGTGTCGCACTTCCCGTCTTCGCCTCCGACCCGCTGTCCTCCGTGGCGTACGCCCCCGGCGAGGTACTGCTGGTCCTGTCGATCGCGGGCCTCTCGGCGTACCACTTCAGCCCCTGGATCGCCGTCGCGGTCGTCGTGCTGATGTTCACCGTGGTCGCCTCCTACCGGCAGAACGTCCGGGAGTACCCGAGCGGCGGCGGCGACTACGAGGTCGCCAACACCAACCTCGGCCCCAAGGCCGGTCTGACCGTTGCCAGCGCCCTCCTCGTCGACTACGTCCTCACCGTCGCCGTGTCGATCTCCTCCGGGATCGAGAACCTCGGCTCGGCGGTCCCCTTCGTCGTCGAGAACAAGGTGGCCTGCGCGATCGGTGTGATCGTGCTGCTGACGCTGATGAACCTGCGCGGGGTGAAGGAGTCGGGCACACTCTTCGCGATCCCCACGTACGTCTTCGTCGCGGGCGTCTTCACCATGATCGCCTGGGGTGCCTTCCGCGGGGTCGTGCTCGGCGACGACATGCGGGCACCGACCGCGGACTTCGAGATCAAACCCGAACACCCGGGCCTCGCCGGCTTCGCCCTGGTCTTCCTCCTGCTGCGCGCCTTCTCCTCCGGCTGCGCCGCCCTCACCGGCGTCGAGGCGATCTCCAACGGCGTACCGGCCTTCCGTAAGCCCAAGTCGCGCAACGCGGCGACCACGCTCGCCATGATGGGCCTGCTCGCCGTCACCATGTTCTGCGGCATCATCGCCCTGGCCGCCGCCACCGACGTCCGGATGGCCGAGAACCCGGCCAGGGACCTGATGCACGACGGCGCACCGCTCGGCGCGGGCTACGTCCAGGACCCGGTGATCTCCCAGGTCGCCGAGGCCGTCTTCGGACACGGCAGCTTCCTGTTCGTCATCCTCGCCGCCGCCACCGCGCTGGTGCTGTTCCTCGCCGCGAACACCGCCTACAACGGCTTCCCGCTGCTCGGCTCGATCCTCGCCCAGGACCGCTACCTCCCCCGCCAGCTGCACACGCGCGGCGACCGCCTGGCCTTCTCCAACGGCATCGTGCTGCTCGCGGGCGCCGCCGGACTGCTGGTGGGGATCTACGGCGCCGACTCCACGCGGCTGATCCAGCTCTACATCGTCGGCGTGTTCGTGTCCTTCACGCTCAGCCAGATCGGCATGGTCCGGCACTGGAACCGGCTGCTGGCCACCGAGCGGGACCAGGCCAAGCGCCGGCACATGGTCCGCTCGCGGGGCATCAACACCTTCGGCGCCTTCTTCACCGGTCTGGTCCTGGTCGTCGTCCTCGTCACCAAGTTCACCCACGGTGCCTGGGTCGCGCTGCTCGGGATGTGCATCTTCTACGCGACGATGACGGCGATCCGTAAGCACTACGACCGGGTCGCCGAGGAGATCGCCGCCCCGGACGCGTCCGCCGACGACATGGTGCGGCCCTCCCGGGTGCACTCCGTCGTCCTGATCTCCAAGATCCACCGCCCCGCGCTGCGCGCCCTCGGCTACGCCAAGCTGATGCGCTCCGACAGCCTGGAGGCGCTCAGCGTCAACGTGGACGCGGCCGACACCAGGGCACTGCGCGAGGAGTGGGAACGGCGTGGCATCGACGTACCCCTGAAGGTGCTCGACTCGCCGTACCGGGAGGTCACGCGACCGGTCATCGACTACGTCAAGAGCCTGCGCAAGGAGTCCCCGCGCGACGTCGTGTCGGTGATCATCCCCGAGTACGTGGTCGGTCACTGGTACGAGCACGTGCTGCACAACCAGAGCGCGCTGCGGCTCAAGGGCCGACTGCTGTTCACCCCCGGTGTGATGGTGACCTCGGTGCCGTACCAGCTGCAGTCCTCCGAGGCGGCCAGGAAGCGCGCCCGCAAGCGGCAGAACTGGGTCGCCCCCGGCTCGGTGCGCCGCGGTCCGGCGGAGCGGGCGAAGGACTCCTCCTCGCACACGTAGACTGGTGGGCTGTTGTCCAGGTCCTCACGGGCCTTTCCGCTCTCGATGTTGTGGAGTCACCCCGCCATGCAGGCAGAACCGAGGAAATCACTGGTGGGGGAGGAGTACGAGGTCGAGGTCGGCCCCGTCGCCCACGGCGGCCACTGCATCGCCCGTACGTCCGAGGGGCAGGTCCTCTTCGTCCGGCACACGCTGCCCGGCGAACGCGTCGTCGCGCAGGTCACGGAGGGCGAGGAGGGGGCCCGCTTCCTCCGCGCGGACGCCGTGCGGGTGCTGGACGCCTCCAAGGACCGTATCGACGCCCCCTGCCCGTACGCCGGCCCCGGCCGCTGCGGCGGGTGCGACTGGCAGCACGCCAAGCCGGGCGCCCAGCGCCGGCTGAAGGGCGAGGTCGTCACCGAGCAGCTCCAGCGCCTCGCGGGTCTCACCCCGGAGGAGGTCGGCTGGGACGGCACGGTCATGCCGGCCGAGGGCGACAAGGTCCCCGCCGGGCAGGTCCCGGCGTGGCGCACACGCGTGCAGTACGCCGTCACCGCCGACGGCCGCGCGGGACTGCGCCGGCACCGCTCGCACGAGGTCGAGCCGATCGACCACTGCTTGATCGCCGCGGAGGGGGTCAGCGAGCTGGGCGTCGAGAAGCGGGACTGGACCGGCATGGACTCGGTCGAGGCCATCGCCGCGACCGGCTCCCAGGACCGCCAGGTCGTCCTCACCCCGAAGCCCGGCGCCCGCCTCCCCCTCGTCGAGCTGGACCGTCCCGTCTCGGTCATGCGCGTCGACGAACGCAACGGGCAGCTCCACCGTGTCCACGGCCGCCCCTTCGTCCGTGAACGCGCCGACGGCCGCACCCACCGCGTCGCCGGCGGCGGCTTCTGGCAGGTCCACCCGAAGGCCGCCGACACCCTCGTCACCGCCGTCATGCAGGGCCTGCTGCCCCGCAAGGGCGACATGGCCCTCGACCTGTACTGCGGCGTCGGCCTCTTCGCGGGCGCCCTGGCCGACCGGGTCGGCGAGGCGGGCGCGGTCCTCGGCATCGAGTCCGGCAAGCGCGCGGTGGAGGACGCCCGCCACAACCTCGCGGACTTCCCCCGCGTCCGCATCGAGCAGGGCAAGGTCGACTCGGTCCTGCCCCGCACGGGCATCGACGAGGTCGACCTCATCGTCCTCGACCCGCCCCGGGCGGGCGCCGGCCGCAAGACGGTGGGGCAGCTGACGTCCCTGGGCGCCCGCAGGATCGCCTACGTCGCCTGCGACCCGGCGGCCCTGGCCCGGGACCTGGCGTACTTCCGCGACGGCGGCTACCGGGTGCGGACGCTTCGGGTGTTCGACCTGTTCCCGATGACCCACCACGTGGAGTGCGTGGCGATTCTGGAGCCGGCCAGGACGTCTGCATGACCTGCGGTTTCGCGGTTGGCCTCGGTGGATTCGACGTGTCTCCGGCCTCGCACCATGTAGATCCGCGCGACGAAGGGGCGATGTCGCGGTGGCCGGCGCGAGGCAGGGCCGGCCACCGCCGGGTGTGAGCCGCGCCCGTGGAGCCTGGGCATCGGCCGCGGACAGTGACGGTTTCCGGATGTGTCGTCCATCCGGCCGAAGTCGCGGCAGCGCGACGCCGTCACCCATCCGCTCGACCTTCGTCGTGCGGCCCGTCAGCCGCGCCGGCGGATCGCCGGATCCTCTCGGCCGTCGACGGGATGACGCGGCCGCAGGGGTGATCGGCCGGTGCTCGCCGAGTCCCGGCCACCTTCCCCGCCTCACCACGCAGGTCATCGTCCGTCCGACTTCGGCTCCGGCAAGAGACACGAGGTGTGCGTCGGCGCCACCGGAGGCGGTACTGTCTTGCCCCCCGTCCGGCCGTCGGCGTCGTCCGATCTTCCCGGAACAGCCGCTGCCCCGCTCCGTCGGTCGGAAGAGATCACCAGGGCGATGGATCATCCCGTCCGGCTCTCCGGGTACCGTCAGGGTATGAGTCATCCGCACCCTGAGCTGAAAGCCGCCCCTGCCCTGCCCGAAGGGGGGCTGCGGGTCATTGCCCTGGGCGGCCTGGGTGAGATCGGCCGCAACATGACCGTCTTCGAGTACGCGGGCAAACTGCTCATCGTCGACTGTGGCGTGCTGTTCCCCGAGGAGAACCAGCCCGGCGTGGACGTGATCCTGCCGGACTTCACCTCGATCCGGGACCGCCTGGACGACATCGTGGGCATCGTCCTCACCCATGGCCACGAGGACCACATCGGCGGCGTGCCGTACCTCCTGCGCGAACGGCGCGACATCCCCGTCGTCGGCTCCAAGCTGACGCTGGCGTTCCTGGAGGCCAAGCTCAAGGAACACGGCATCCGGCCGCGCACGGTACGGGTGCGTGAGGGCGACCGGCGCGGCTTCGGGCCCTTCGACTGCGAGTTCGTCGCGGTCAACCACTCCATCCCCGACAGCCTCGCGGTCGCGATCCGGACCGGTGCCGGGATGGTGCTGCACACCGGGGACTTCAAGATGGACCAGTTCCCTCTCGACGACCGCATCACCGATCTGCGCGCCTTCGCCCGCCTCGGCGAGGAGGGTGTGGATCTGTTCCTCACCGACTCCACGAACGCCGAGGTGCCCGGCTTCACCACCTCCGAGCGTGAGCTGAACCCGGCGATCGAGCAGGTGATGCGCACCGCGCCGCGGCGGGTCATCGTCTCCAGCTTCGCCAGCCATGTGCACCGCATCCAGCAGGTTCTGGACGCCGCCCACCAGCACGGCCGCAAGGTCGCCTTCGTCGGCCGGTCGATGGTCCGCAACATGGGCATCGCCCGTGACCTCGGCTATCTGAAGGTCCCGTCCGGTCTGGTCGTGAGCACGAAGGAGCTGGAGAAGCTCCCGGACCACAAGGTCACTCTGGTGTGCACCGGCTCCCAGGGGGAACCGATGGCCGCGCTGTCACGGATGGCCAACCGCGATCACGTGATCCGCATCGGCAAGGGTGACACCGTCCTGCTCGCCAGCTCCCTCATCCCCGGCAACGAGAACGCCATCTACCGGGTGATCAACGGACTCACCCGGTGGGGCGCCCACGTGGTCCACAAGGGCAACGCCAAGGTGCACGTCTCCGGGCACGCCAGTGCCGGCGAACTCGTCTACTGCTACAACATCGTCAAGCCCCGCAACGTGATGCCCGTGCACGGCGAATGGCGCCACCTGCGGGCCAACGGCGACCTCGCGATCCGTACCGGCGTCGCCCCGGAGCGGGTCGTCATCGCCGAGGACGGCGTCGTCGTCGACCTCGTCGACGGGCGCGCGTCCATCACCGGCAAGGTTCCCGCCGGCAACGTCTACGTGGACGGCATGGAGGTGGGCGGCGCCACCGAAGCGTCCCTCAAGGACCGCCTCACCCTCGCGGAGGAAGGCGTCGTCACGGTGGTGGCGATCGTCGACGCGGACACCGGCGCCCTCGCCGAAGCCCCCGACTTCCTGGCCCGGGGCTTCGTCCACGACGACACCACCTTCGAACCGGTCATCCCGGTCATCGAGAAGACCCTGGCCACCGCGGCGGAGGAGGGCGTCGGGGACGCGCGCCAGCTCGAACAGCTCCTCGCCCGTGCCGTGGCGAACTGGGCGTTCCGCACCCACCGCCGCAAGCCCCTGATCATCCCCGTCATCATCGACGCCTGAGCCGCGGCCCGCCGGGTCGGCCCGTACGCATCATCGCGGCCCTCGTGCCTCCCCTCCACGGGAGGGGAGGCACGAGGGCCGCGGGAGGGCACGCCACCTGGCGGGTCCGCCAGGTGGAAGGTGCTCCCTCAGGCCTTCAGCCGCACCGGCAGTCTCTGCACGCTGTTCCCCACGAACGAGGCGTGGCGCGGCAGTTCCGGCTCCGGGACCGCGAGGTCCAGGGCAGGGAAGCGGTGGAAGAGCTGCTCCAGGGCGGTGGTGCTCTCCAGGCGGGCCAGGGGCGCACCCATGCAGTAGTGCGCGCCGTGTCCCAAGGAGAGATGGCGGGACTCGCCGGTGCGGGTGATGTCGAAGCGCGCCGCGTCCGGGCCGTGGGCCCGCGTGTCGCGGCCGGCCGCCGAGTATCCGGCGAGGACCGGGGTGCCTCGGGGGATCAGGGTGCCGTCCAGGGTCAGATCGCGGGTCGGGTAGCGGAACGGGAAGTAGCTGACCGGGCTGTCCCAGCGCAGGGTCTCCTCCACCACGTCCGCCCAGCTCGCCCCGCCGGAGAGGACCAGGTCGAGCTGGTCCCGATGGGCGCACAGGGCGCGTACGGCGTTCGTGATCAGATTCAGCGTCGTCTCGTGCCCCGCGATGATGGTCAGCATCAGCGTGCCGATCAGCTCGTGCGGGCTGAACCGGTCGCCGCTCTCCTCACGGGCCGCGATCATCGCACTGGTGAGGTCGTCCCCCGGATCGGCCGTCCGGGCAGCCGCGACCTCGCTCAGCACCTCCACCATCTCCCGGTTGGCCGCCATCGCCTCGGCCGGGCCGATGTCCGTGGCCACGATCTGGTTGGAGAGGTGGTGCAGCCGGTCGTGGTGGACCTCGTCCACGCCCAGCAGTTCGCAGATGACGCCCATCGGCAGCGGCAGCGCGAAGTGGGTACGCAGATCGACGACACCGTCCTCGAGGGCGGCCGCCTCCAGACCGTCCAGCAGACGGGATG
The DNA here is from genome assembly GCF_043199595.1 of Streptomyces sp. NPDC048584. Lineage (NCBI taxonomy): Bacteria > Bacillati > Actinomycetota > Actinomycetes > Kitasatosporales > Streptomycetaceae > Streptomyces > Streptomyces sp. NPDC048584. Next base: position 70,712 of record NZ_JBICWF010000015.1, on the reverse strand, counting down.
TCAGCTCCACGATGTACGGGCGGAGTTCCTCGACCCGGCGGGCTGTGAACGCCTTGCCCATCAGCGACCGCAGCCGCCGGTGGTCGGCGCCGTCCGCGGTCGTCATCCCCTGCACCGTGGCGAACGTCTTCAGCGGCCAGCCGTCGGCTATCTCCCCGGCCTGGAGCGCCGTGAAGTGTCGTGCGTTCTTGGCGACGTCGGGGTGCGCGAGGAACTCCTTCAGCGCGTCGTGGCCCAGCACCGCCATGGCCCGCACCTCGCCGGGCAGGACCACCGGGGTGACCGCCCCCCGGGCCAGCAGCCGGGCGTTGGCCGCGTGCGGGCAGCCTCCCCCCGGGTCGAGACGGTGCGGACGGTCGGCCGCGGGGTTCGCCGGTGACGTGTTCAACAGGGCTCCAGTTCTTGGCGGAGGGGGAGGAGAGACAAGCCGGGGAACGCGGGCTCCGAACGGGTCAGCGCGGCCCGGCCTGTGGCTGGACCGCGTTGCGGTGCGTCCACGCGGGGGCGGGAGCCTCGGCGGTCCGAGGGGGCACCGTGCCCTGCGGCAACTGCGGCGAGGTGAAGCGCACGGGCAGCGTGCCCAGTCCCTTGCTCCAAGGCGATGTGACCCACTCCAACTCGTCCTCCGGGACGGCCAGTTCCAGGTCGGGCAGGCGGTGCCTGATCGTGTCGACCGCGGTCCTGGTGATCAGCCGGGCCGGGTCCTGGGCGGGGCAGATGTGCGGGCCCGCGCCGAACGCCAGATGGGAGCGGTTGCCGGCCACCGGGATGCCGTCGGCCGGCAGGACCTCCGGATCCGCGTTGGCCGCCGCCAGGCCCAGGATCAGCATGTCGCCCGCCCGGATGTCCTGGCCGCCGAAGACCATGTCGCGGGTGGCGTAGCGGGCCGGGAAGTTCTGTGTGGGCGGGAAGCGCCACAGGACCAGGTCGAGCGCGTCGTCCACGCTGAGGTGGCCGCCGCTCAGCGAGGAGCGCAGCGCGGGGTCGCAGAGCAGGATGCGCAGCGCCGTGGCGATCCAGTTCACCGTGGTCTGGTTGCCCGCGACGAACATCACCACCAGGTTGTGCAGCACCTCCTCGTCGGTGAGCCGCGCCGGGTGGTGCAGCAGCGCCGAGACGATGTCGTCGCCCCTCGCCCGCCGCCTCTCCTCGATCAGACCCTTCAGGATGGCGCCCATCCTGCGGCTGGCGTCCCCCGCCCCGCCGGTGGCGGACACGAGGCCCGCCACCGCGTTCACCAGCTCCCGGCCGGTCCGGTCGTCCAGGCCGAGCAGTCCGGCGATCACCCGCATCGGCAGCGTGCGCGCGTACGCGGAGACGAGGTCGGCCTCGCCGTCCGCGGCGAATCCGGCGATCAGCGCCTCGGCGGTGGCCCGGACGCCGCGTCGCAGCTCGTGCCCGTTGATTCCGGCCAGCGCCTCCGAGACGGCGTTGCGCATCCTGCGGTGCTGCCGGCCGTCCGCGAAGAGCAGCGCGGGGCGCCAGCCGACCATCGGCAGGATCGGCGAGTCGGCCGGCACCCGGCCTTCGCGCAGCAGGCTCCACCGGCGCGGGTCGTGTGAGAAGTCCTGTTCCTCGCGGGTGAGCCGGAGCAGTTCGCGGTGGCCCAGGACCAGCCAGGCGTCGATGCCGGGGGCGATGGAAACCGGCGCCACCGGGCCGTGTGTGCCGCGCAGTTCCTCGTACAGTGCGGGCATCGTGTTGCCGTCGAGGCCTGGCCCGTACAGCGCGGCCGCCGTGCCGGGGGCGCCGGTCACGGGGCAGCCGACGGCGGGCCCTGCCGAGGGGTGCGGCGTACTCATGAGGACTCCGTGGCGATGTCGATGAGGTGACGGGCCAGAGCGATCAGCGCCCGGATCGACGAGGCCCGGTCCCGTGCGTCGCAGATCACCAGCGGGGTGTCGGGCAGCAGGTCGAGGGCCGTACGGATGTCGTCGGCGTCGTACCGGGGGCCGCTCGGGAAGGCGTTGACGGCCACCGCGAAGGGGAGGTCCAGGTCCTCCAGGTTTCCCAGCGCGTCGAAAGAAGCCGTCAGGTCGCGGGCGTCCACCAGCGCAAGCGCGCCGAGCGCCCCCTTGGCCAGGTCCTGCCAGGCCGGCAGGAACCGTTGCTGGCCCGGCGTACCGAACAGATACAGGACCAGGTCGCCGTCGATGGTCAGCCGGCCGAAGTCGAGGCCGACCGTGGTGGTCTTCTTGCCGCTGGCCCCGGCGTACGGGTCGACCCGGACGCCCGCCTGGGTCATCGACGCCTCGGTGGAGAGCGGCCGGATCTCCGACACCGTACCGATCAGCGTCGTCTTGCCCACTCCCAGCGGGCCGACGACCAGGATCTTCGCCGCACCCGACACGTTCGAGTCGAGGTACTTCCCGCCGGCGGCGGGCGGCGGGGCGGCCTCGATCAAGGTTTCAGAGGCAGCTTTCGAGACCATGGAGGACCTTTCTGAGCATGGTCACATCGGTGCGTTCGGCGGGCGGAATGGGCGGGCGGGTCACGATCAGCCCCCACCGGAGGAGATCGGAGAGCAGCACCTGTGTGACCGACGGCGGCTGGCCGAGGTGAGCGGCCACCTCTCCGACCGAGATGAGCCCCTCGCAGTGCTCCAGGATGGCGAGGTGCTCCGGCTGGAGGGCGGCGGGGAACGCTGTCTCCGCCGTCATCACCAGGGATTCCCAGGAGAGCGGTTCGCCCTCGGACTCCGAGCGGCCGCGTGTGATGACGTACGGACGGATCGCCGAGACCCTCGGCGCCTCGGGCCGCTCCGTCATGACGTCGCGGCGGCCTCGTCCCGGGGCAGGCTGCTCAGGTGCGCGCCGATCTTCGTCACCAGCAACTGCATCTGCTGGGCCACCAGGCCCACGTCGGCGTCCAGATCGGTGGCGACCCCCAGGTGCGCGCCCACCCCGGCATGGGTGAACAGTACGAACCCCTGGTCGGTCTCCAGCATCAGCTGGCGCGTTCCGACACCCGGCCCGAACAGGAGCGCGCCGGTGGACCGGCCCGTCATGGTCATCGCCGCGCCGGCCGCCGAGAGCGACTCCGCGTCGGCGACGCTCAGGCTGGCCACCGGACCCGAGAGGTTCTCGGCGGAGGCGTGCCCGAGACGCAACCCGTCCTCGGACACCACCACGGCGTGCCGGACGCCGGGAATCTCGGTCAGTGGGCGGAGCATCCACCCCAGATCGGGGAGTCTGGTGATGGTTCCGGTCACGGTCGTCCTCCGGCGTGCTCGTCGTGCGGGGTGCTGGGCAGGGACTGTCCGCCGTGCGGGGGCGGTACCGGTTCGGTGTCGCCGTCCGTGTCGACGGCCGCCCGGCCGCGCAGCGTCCCGGACATCACACTGGTGATCGAGGCGCGTGCCGCCTCCGGCGTCCAGGGTTCGGCGGGCTCGGCACCGGGCAGCGGGCCGGGCGCCGAGTGCCGTGCGGAGGCAGCGGCCCGGGCGGCACCGCGTCGGCTGCGCCGCCGGGGCAGACCGGCCGTCGCCGGGGCGGGTGCGCCGGCCGGCCCGGGGGCGTCGTCGGGGTGCCCGGCCGGTACGGGGACGTCGTCGCGCACGTCTGCCCGGGGTACGACAGGCCCGACGTGCTGGGCCGGTTCGACCGCCGGGCGGCGGTGTGCGGCGGGTTTCGGCGGCGGTTCGGTCAGCAGCCGGAACGGCACGAACATCACCGCCCGTGTGCCGCCGTACGCCGAGGCCCCGCTGAGCTCCACGTTGAAGCCAAGCTCCCGGCTCCAGCGCCCGACACACGCCAGGCCGAGCCGGGGCACCGCACCCAGGCGGGTCAGGTCCAGGTCGTCGCGGAGCTGGCCGAGGGCCTGGTGCAGGACGTCCGGCGGCATCCCGAGCCCGGCGTCGTCGATCTCGACGACCGCACCGGCGCCCACCTCGCGCACGCTGACGACGACGGGGGAACTGGACGGTGAGAACACCGTGGCGTTCTCGAGCAGTTCGGCGACGGAGTGCATCAGCCCCTCCACCGCCGGGGGCACCGCGTACAGGGTCTGTCCGCCGTGCACCTCGATCCGCCCGAACTCCACGATCCTGGACTGGGCGCCCCGTACGCAGTCGTAGAGCGAGACCGGCCGGGTCTCCCGGCGGGCGGGCCAGATTCCGCACATCACCAGGAGTGTCTGCGCCTTGCGGGTCATCTGCGAGGCCGCGTGGTCGGCCTTCATCACGTCCGCCATCAGACGGGGGTCCTCGATGGAGCGCTCGACCTCGTCCAGGACCTGCTGCTGCACGGTCGCCATCACGTGCATGGTGCGCGCCACGGACTCGAAGGCGGCCTGCACCGAGTCGCGCAGAGAACGCTCGCGGTGCACGGCAGCGTCCGAGCCGAGCGCCGCGACGACCGAGTCCAGCGCCCGGACGAAGTCCTCGCCGGTCTCCTGCGGTGACGTCACCGGACCCGGCACACCTTCCAGCCGCTGTCCGGTGCGCAGTCGTTCGGCGATGGCCGGGACGCGTACCGCGGCCAGATGCGCCACCTCGGTGCCCCGGGCGGTGGCGACCCCGGCCTCCCGGGCGCGGTGCGCACGCTCGGTGGACAGCCGCCGGGTGAGGACCAGTACGCCGGCGACCAGCAGGACGACGGCCGCGGCACAGGCTCCGGCGACGGCCCGGTGCCACTCGGTGTCCGCGGTGACGGCCGCCCACCCCACTCCGGCGGCGGCCGGCAGGGTGACGGCCCCTCCGGCGACGGCGGCGCTCACACCGGGGCCGCTGCGCGGCCCCGCTAACGGTCGGCTCACCACAGAGGTCCTGACCTGACGACCCTGCAGACACCGGTGCCAGCCACGAGAAGCGAAACCTTTCACGACACATCGAACCCCGCCTTTTGGGGGGGTTGGGAGCATGCAGAGCGTAGGCCTACCGGTCGGAATTGTTGAGACATCGTTCAGTTCCAGTCACACCAGGCCACCAGATATGGCGCATTGACGCCCTTGTTCTCGCCCTGGACAGCACCTGGACCGGGAGTGCCGGGCTGGTGCCCCGCCGCCGGAGCGACCCGGGCGCTGTGGCGGCACGCCGTGTACGCCGACGTCGAGGCCCCGCGGTGGCTGTGTGCCTCCCGGCACCGACGCGCGACGGCGATCGCGGCCGCTACGGGTCACCGGCCCGAAGGTTCCTTCCGGTCACCCGGGTGAGAGCGGGTGTCCCCGTGGTCGAAATTTAACCTCACGGTCACCCATTGACTAGGGACATCCCTGTACCTACGCTCTGCCTTGTCCATGGTTGTCCATACACAAAGTGGTGTGTCGATGAAGATCGCGGTTGTCGGAAGTTATGGCGCCGGCCTCACCATGCGGGTCCCCAAGGCGCCCGCGGCCGGTGAGACCGTCTCGGGCGGCCTCTTCGACTCGGGCGCCGGCGGGAAGGGCAGCAACCAGGCCGTCGCCGCCGCCCGGCTGGGCGCCGAGGTCACGCTGCTCACCGCCGTCGGCGACGACGAGTTCGGCCGCTCGGCACGTGAACTGTGGCGGAGCGAAGGGGTGAGCGCCGAGCACGTGGTCACCGCGCAGGCGCCCACCATGGTCGGATTCATCCTGGTCGAGCCGTCCGGCGAGAACCGCATCGCCATCGCCCCCGGCGCCCTGGACGAGCTGGACGCCGCCGCCGTCGACGCCTTCCGCGCCGAGATCGCCTCCGCCGACATCCTCGTCGTCTCCATGGAGATCCCCGAGGAAGCCGTCGCCGCCGCCCTGCGCGCCGGACGCGAGAGCGGCACCCGCACCCTGCTGAACCCGGCGCCCGCCCGGCCACTGCCCGACGCGTGCTGGCCCCTCATCGACGTACTCACGCCCAACCAGACGGAGGCCCCCGTCCTTCTCGGCCTCGACGAGGGACACGGGCTCGGCGACGAGGAGCTGGCCCGCGCGCTGCGCGAGCGCACCGGCGGCACCGTCGTCATCACCCGGGGTGGCGAGGGCGCGCTGGTCGCCCAGGACACCGGCGTCGGCACGGTGCCCCCGCACCAGGCCCGGACGGTCGTGGACACCACGGGCGCCGGGGACTCCTTCACCGCCGCCTTCGCCGTCGCCCTGGCCGAGGGCCGGCCCGTCGACCGGGCCGTGGAGTTCGCCGCCGTCGCCGGCGCCCACACCGTGTCGATCGCGGGCGTCATCCCCGCCCTGCCCACCAGAGCCCAGCTGAACGCCCTGATTGGAAGTGCCTCGTGACCTCGACCGCCACCAAGCCGCCCGCGACCGCGGCCCCGTCGTCCGACGCGAGCACCCGGCAGTTCCCGCTCGCGCTGCGCAGACTGCTGCACGCGCGGGAGGCCGGCGTCTTCGCCGCGCTCGTCCTGCTCTTCCTGCTGGGCACCGTGCTCTCGCCGACCTTCGCGCAGTCCGACAACCTTCTCTCGGTGGGCCAGCAGATCGCGCAGATCGGCATCATGGCCGTAGGGGCGACCTTCGTCATCCTCAACGGGGAGATCGACCTCTCGGTCGGCTCCACCTACGCCCTCTCCGCGATCTCCACCGGCATGCTCATATCGGACGGCTGGAGCTGGCCCGCTGCCATGTCCGTCGGCCTCGCGGTCGGCGTCCTCGCCGGACTCCTCAACGGTCTGGCCGTGGTGGTCCTCGGCGTCCCGTCCTTCATCGTCACCCTCGGCACGCTCAGCGTCTTCCGCGGCATCGCCCTGCTCATCTCCGACGGCGCCCCGATCTCGCTGAGCTCCTCCCAGCCCGGCGTCGCCGAGTTCAACCTGCTCGGCCAGGGGCGGCTGTTCGGCATCGTGCCCATGCAGTTCGTCTTCTTCGCCGTCGTCGCCGCCATCGGCGTCGTCCTGCTGGCCCGCTCCCGCTACGGCTTCAACACCTACGCGGTCGGCGGCAACCAGGAGGCCGCGCGGCTCGTCGGCGTCAACGTCAAGCGGGTCAAGCTGACCGCCTTCGTCCTCTCCGGCTTCACCGCGGGCCTCGCCGGCGTCCTCGGCCTGTCCTTCCTCTCCTACGTCCAGGGCGTGACCGGCCAGGGCCTGGAACTCACCGTGATCTCGGCCGTCATCATCGGCGGCGCCGCCCTCTTCGGCGGCTCCGGAACGATGTGGGGCACCGTCATCGGCGTCGCCTTCATCGGCCTCCTCCAGAACATCCTCAACATCAAGGGCATCTCGTCCTTCTGGCAGACCGTCGTCACCGGCCTCGTCATCGTCGCCGCCGTCGCGGCCGACACCTGGCAGCGCAAGCGGAAGACCCGCGCCTGAACCCGCGCCGCCCCGCGCGCCCCCTCACCCCGCACACCGCCGTACGCCCGAACGCCGCCCCACCGGCCCTTCCTCCCCGAACGCCCCCAGATCCACGGACTCGACGAAGGAGCCCTCATGTCCCCGCGCACCCTCCTCAGAGGCCTCACGGCCGCCACCGCCGCCGCCGCGGCACTCGCCCTCACCGCCTGCGGCGCCGTCACCTCCGCCGACAGCGGATCCGGCGGATCCGGCGACGGCTCCTTCAAGCTCGCCTCGTACATCCAGCAGCGGATCGACGACGACAAGCCGATGCGCATCAAGCTCAGCTACCACGACCCGTCCCTCGCCTTCGCCACCCCGATCGGCGCGGGGATGAAGAAGGCCGGCAAGGAGCTGGGCGCCGACGTCTCCCTCATCGGCCCCACCGGCGGCGACGCGGCCAAGCAGGTCTCCGAGATACAGACGCTCATCCAGCAGAAGGCCGTGGACGGGCTCGCCGTCTCCTCCGCCTCCAGCGACGCTCTCAAGCCCGTGATCAGCCAGGCGTACAAGGCGGGCATCCCGATCATCTCCTTCAACACCGACAACCCCGACTCCGAGCAGATGGGCTTCGTCGGCCAGGACCTCAAGGGCTCCGGCAAGGCCCAGGCCGAACAGCTCCGCAAGGGCCTCGAGGGTGATGTCAACGGCAAGTCCGTCGTGGTCTTCTCCGTCGACACCGGCGCCGGCTGGTCGCACGACCGCTTCAACGGCTTCAAGGAGGGCCTGGACGGCAGCGGGCTGAAGATCGTCGGCCCGGTCAACGTGGGCAACGAGCCCAACAGCGCCTACAACACGGTCGAGTCGACCATGTCCGGCCAGTCCGACGTGGTCGCCGTCGCCGGCCTCGACTGCTGCTCCACCACGGCCGCCGCCAAGTGGGTGGGCCAGTCCGGCAAGGCCGACACCATCACCATGGGCGGCTTCGACCTGCTGACCCAGACCGCCGAGTACATCGAGCGCGGCGTCCTGGACTTCAGCATCAGCCAGAACCCGTCCGAGCAGGGCTACCAGGCCGTCAAGGTGCTGCACGACTTCCTCGTCGACGGCACCGAGATCAAGGGCGTGGACACCGGCGCCCAGTTCATCACCCAGGACAACCTCGCCGACGCGACCGTGGAGGACTGATGACCCCCACACCCCACGCCGCCTCCCCGGGGGGCCCGGACCGCCCCGGCGGTCCGGCCGTCCAAGTCCGCGGTCTCACCCGGAACTTCGGGCCGGTCCGCGCCCTGCGCGACGTCTCCTTCGACGTCCCCGCCGGCGACATCACCGCCCTCCTCGGCGAGAACGGCGCCGGCAAGTCGACCCTGCTCAAGATCCTGGCCGGTCTCCAGCCGCCCAGCGAGGGCAGCGTCACCGTGTTCGGCGAGGAGGTCACCTCCTTCGAACCGGCCTCCATGCTCAGCCGGCACGGCGTCGCGATCGTCCCCCAGGAACTGTCGCTGCTGGCCGACCGCACCGTCGCCGAGAACGTGCTCAGCGGCGTCGAACCGGGCAACCGCTTCTTCCCCTCCCGGCGCCGCATGCTGGAGCGCACCACCGAACTCCTCGCCGAACTCGACCTCCAGCTGGACCCGAACGCCTCCGTCCGCACCCTGGACCTGGCCACCCAGCAGCTCATCGTGGTGGCCCGTTCCATCGCCCGGGGCTGCCGCGTCCTGATCCTGGACGAACCCACGGCGATGCTCACCCCCGCCGAGGCCGACCGCCTGTTCGCCCTCATGGACAGGCTCAAGGCCAACGGGACGACCATGCTCTACGTCTCCCACCGCATGCCGGAGGTCTTCCGTCTGGCCGACCACATCCAGGTCCTGCGCGACGGCGGCCACGTCGCCTCCTGGCGCAGCGAGGACACCACCCCCGACCAGGCCGTCGCCGCCATGGTCGGCCGTGAACTGGGCCGGTTCACCCGCCGGGCCGGCGCCGCCGATCCCGCCGTCGAACCAGCTCTCAGAGTCACGGAGCTGAGTGGCAAACGGCACCGGGACGTCTCCTTCGAACTGCGCCCCGGAGAGATCCTCGGCGTCGCCGGACTCCCCGACTCCGGCCGTGTCGAACTGCTCCACAACCTCTTCGGAGCGGACCCCGGAACCGGCGGCACGGTGGAACTGCTCGGAAAGCCCTACGAGCGGCGCAACCCGATCGCCAGCGTCGAACGCCGGCTGGCGTTCGTCCCCGGCGAGCGCCGCGCCCAGGGCCTGCTGACCACGATGAGCGTCGGCGAGAACGTCGGCGCCCTCACCACGAAGGCGTTCAGCCGGCTCGGTCTGATCCGCCGGCGCGCCTTCGACGCGGACGCCACCGAACAGGCCCAGCGGCTGCGGGTGAAGACCGCCACCATGACCCAGCCCATCACCAGCCTGTCCGGCGGCAACCAGCAGAAGGCAGTCCTCGGCCGCTGGCTCGCCATCGACCCGGGCGTGCTCATCCTCGACGAGCCCACCCGCGGCGTCGACATCGGCGCCAAGGCCGAGATCTACGACCGGCTCACCGCGCTCGCCGACAAGGGCCTGGCGATCCTCTGCTCCTCCTCCGACCTGCCCGAACTGCTCACCCTGACCGACCGCGTCGCGGTGATGAGCGAAGGCCGCCTGGTGGCCGTCGTCGACTCCGCGGACGCCACCGAGGAATCCGTGATGACCCTCGCCACCGGAGCGGCACCTGCCGCGGCCTGACCCCCGCGGACCCCGTCCGCCCGCGGCACCCCCGTGGGCCCCGGCCCTCCCCGGGGCCCCACCCGAAAGGAACCCACCATGAAGCGCTCAGGCATCCTCAACGCCGAACTGAGCGGAGTCCTCGCCACCCTCGGTCACACCGACCTGCTGCTCGTCGTCGACGCCGGCTTCCCCGTGCCGCGTGACGCGCACCGTGTCGACCTGGCCCTCGCCGAGAACCTGCCCGATCTGCGCACCGTCCTCGGCCTGATCGCCGACGAACTGGTCGTCGAGGGTGTGGTCCGCGCCGAGGACGTCCCGAGCCACAACCCCCGCCTCGACTCGTGGCTGCACGAGCGTTTCGCCGGCGCCGAGTTCACCACCCGCCCGCACGCCGAGGTCCTCGGCGACCTCGCCCGCGAGGCCAAGGCCGTGGTGCGTACCGGAGCCTTCGAGCCCTGGGGAAACATCGGCCTCTACTGCGGCGTCGACGCGCCCCGCTGGTTCGGCGGCGAAGACGTCGTCGTCCCGGAGCAGTACGCGTCCAAGGTCTGAGCCGCCGCCCGGCAGACGGGCCCGGCACCGTCAACTCGCGGCGGCAGCCCACGGAGAAGACCCGGCGGCCGATCCGCCGGGCTCCTGCCGCCACCACCCAAGGGAGATCACCCCGTGTCCGAAACCACCGTCAATCGCGCCGAACTCAGCCTCAGCCCGGCCGAGTTGGCGCCGTTCATCCAGCACACCAGGATCGACCCGGACGCGACGCGCGACGAGATGATCGCCCACGCCCAGGAGGCCGTCACCCACGGCTTCAACGCGGCGATGGTCCCCGCCTCGTGGCTCCCGCTCGTCGTCACCGAGCTCAAGGGCACCGGCGTCGAGGTGGCGTCCGCCCTGGACTTCCCGACCGTCGGCGTCATGACCAGCGCCGGGAAGGCCGCCGAGGCCGCCGAGATCGCCCGCCTCGGCGCCGACCAGCTCGACATCGGCGTACAGGTCGGCTGGCTCAAGAGCGGCCGCTACGACGACTTCCGCGAGGACATCGCGGGCGTCGTGCGCGCCTCGGGCCTGCCCGTCAAGGTGATGCTGGAACTGCCGCTGCTGACCGACGCCGAAAAGGAGGCCGCGGTCGAACTCGCCATGGAGGCGGGCGCGTCCTTCCTGAAGAACGCCAGCAGCGGCCAGATCGAGACTGCGAATCCGACCAGTGTTCGTTACCTTGTTGACCGGGCGCGGGAAGGCGTCCGGGTGAAGGCGTCCGGCTCGATCAAGAGCTACCGCCAGGGCCTGGAGCTCCTGCGGGCGGGCGCCTCCCTGCTCGGGACCAGCGCCGGGCTGGCGATCATCACCGACACCGGTGACGCGTCCACCGTCAGCTACTGACCGGACAGCACCGCCGTCCCCCGGCCGCCCACCGCGGCCGGGGGACGGCTTCCACGCCGGAGCGGCACCCGCCCCGGTGAGAGCGGAGAAGGAGATGCGACCACTGTGACGGCCGACAAAGGCGGAGTCCCAGGCATCAGAAGGGACGTCCCCACGGCGATCCACGTCCAGATCTCGGAGCACATCCGGCTGCGGATCGCCGGCGGCGAGTGGCCGCCGCACTACCGTCTCAAGAGCGAGCCGGAGCTGGCCCGGGAGTTCGGCGTCAGCCGCGGCACGCTGCGCAGGGCGCTGACCACGCTGATCGAGGAGGGCCTGCTCCGCCAGGTCCGGGGCCGGGGCACGTTCGTGACCTCGACCACGATCGAGCCCGCCATCGCCCAGAAACTCAGCACCCTCTCGGAGGACTTCGCCGACCAGGGCGTGGTGACCACGACCACGGTGCGCGAGTGCGCCCTGATCGCACCGCCCAAACCGGTCGCGGCCCTGCTGGACGTGACCCCGGGCACCCGGGTCCTGCGGCTGGTGCGGGTACGGCGCACCGAGCAGGGACCGGTCGCCCTGCTGTTCAACTTCGTACGCACCGACCTCGCGCCCGGTATCGAGGAGGTCGATTTCACCTCGGCCAGTCTCTTCGGCGTCCTGGAGGGCACCTACGGACTGAAGATCGCCACGGCCCGCCGTACCTTCGGCGCCGAGGCGGCCGGCGCCGACGTCGCCGACGCCCTCGACCTCGCCGAGGGCGCCCCCGTCCAGTACCTCCAGCAGGTCACCTACCTCGCCGACGACCGGCCCGTCGAGTACTCCGACGTCTGGATCCACAGCGGCCGCCTCCGCGTGACCTCCCTCCTGCTCCGCCGCTGACCCCGGCGCAGACCGTCCGGCCCCGTCCACCCCGCCGCACCGGGGAGGGCGGGGCCGCGGCGCTGGGCCCGTCGGCGGCAACACCGTCCGGGCGATGCGGGCGGAAGGGCCCGGTCGGCCCTGTCGGGTACCCGGGGAACCGGGGAAGAGTGGGACGAAAGGCTCCGCAGGACCCTCCGCCGGCCGAATCGTCGATCCGCAAGGGAACCCAGCATGTCCGTCGATCCGCAACAGTTGCCCGGTTCGCTCACAGACGAGGAAGCGAGGGCACTGGACGCCCATTGGCGTGCCGCGAACTATCTGTCCGTCGGCCAGATCTACCTGATGGCGAACCCCCTGCTCACCGAACCGCTGCGCCCCGAGCACGTCAAGCCGCGGCTGCTCGGTCACTGGGGCACCTCGCCCGGCCTGAATCTCGTGTACACGCACCTCAACCGGCTCATCCGCTCCCGCGGCCGGGAAGCGCTCTGCGTGTGGGGCCCCGGCCACGGGGGGCCCGCCGTGGTCGCCAATTCCTGGCTGGAGGGGTCGTACACGCAGACCTACCCGGACGTGACCCGGGACGCCGCCGGGATGGCACGGCTGTTCCGGCAGTTCTCCTTTCCCGGGGGTGTGCCCAGTCATGTGGCGCCGGAGACGCCCGGCTCCATCCACGAGGGCGGCGAACTGGGGTACGCCCTCTCGCACGCCTACGGGGCCGCCTTCGACAACCCCGGCCTGCTGGTCGCCTGTGTCATCGGCGACGGTGAGGCGGAGACCGGGCCGCTGGCCGCCTCCTGGCACTCCAACAAGTTCCTGGACCCGGTGCACGACGGCGCCGTCCTGCCGGTCCTGCACCTCAACGGCTACAAGATCGCCAATCCCACGGTGCTCTCCCGGCTGCCGGAATCCGAACTCGACGACCTCCTCAAGGGGTACGGGCACGAGCCCATCCACGTCACCGGCGACGAACCGGCCGCCGTGCACCGCGCCATGGCCCACGCCATGGACACCGCCGCCGACCGCATCGCCGGCATCCAGCGCGCCGCCCGCGAGGACGGGGCGACCGAACGGCCCCGCTGGCCGGTGATCGTGCTGCGCACCCCGAAGGGCTGGACCGGCCCCGCCGAGGTCGACGGCCTTCCCGTGGAAGGGACCTGGCGAGCCCATCAGGTCCCCCTGTCCGCCGTACGGGACAACCCCGAGCATCTGAGGCAGCTCGAGGAATGGCTCCGCTCCTACCGGCCGCGGGAACTGTTCGACGAACACGGAGCGCCCCGTCCCGACGTCCTGGCGTGCGTCCCCGACGGGCCCCGCAGGCTGGGTTCGACCCCGCACGCCAACGGCGGCCTGCTGGTACGCGAACTCCCGCTGCCGCCACTGGAGCGGTACGCCGTCCCCGTCGACAAGCCGGGCGCGACCCTGCACGAACCCACCCGCGTCCTCGGCGACCTGCTGGAGAACGTCATGCGCGGGACCGCCGACCGGCGCGACTTCCGGCTGGTCGGCCCCGACGAGACGGCGTCCAACCGCCTCCAGGCCGTCTACGCGGCCAGCGGCAAGGCATGGCAGGCCGGCACCCTCGAGGTGGACGAACACCTGGACCGCCACGGCCGGGTGATGGAGATCCTCTCCGAACACACCTGCCAGGGCTGGCTGGAGGGCTATCTGCTCACCGGCCGGCACGGACTGTTCTCCTGCTACGAGGCGTTCGTCCACATCGTCGACTCCATGGTCAACCAGCACATCAAATGGCTGCGCGTGACCCGCCGCCTGCCCTGGCGCGCCCCCATCGCCTCCCTCAACTACCTGCTCACCTCGCACGTCTGGCGCCAGGACCACAACGGCTTCTCCCACCAGGACCCCGGCTTCGTCGACCACATCCTCAACAAGAGCCCCGAGGTCGTACGGGTCTATCTGCCGCCGGACGCCAACACCCTGCTCTCCGTCGCCGACCACGCCCTGCGCAGCAGGGACTACGTCAACGTCGTCGTCGCCGGCAAACAGCCCTGCTTCGACTGGCTGACCATGGAGCAGGCCAGGGCGCACTGCGCGCGCGGCGCCGGCGTCTGGGACTGGGCCGGCACCGAGAGCGGCGAGCGGGAACCGGACGTGGTGCTCGCCGCGGCCGGAGACGTTCCCACACAGGAGGTACTGGCCGCCGCGCAGCTGCTCCGTGACCATCTGCCGGAACTGGCGGTCCGGGTCGTGAACGTCGTCGACATCGCCCGGCTGCTGCCGAGCGGCGAACACCCGCACGGGATGACGGACTTCGAGTACGACGGCCTCTTCACCCCCGACAAGCCGGTCGTCTTCGCCTACCACGGCTACCCGTGGCTGATCCACCGGCTGGCCTACCGCCGCACCGGCCACCGGCATCTGCATGTGCGCGGCTACAAGGAGATCGGCACCACCACCACACCGTTCGACATGGTGGTCCGCAACGACCTGGACCGCTACCGGCTGGTCATGGACGTCATCGACCGCGTCCCCGGCCTCGCCGTGCGCGCCGCGGCCGTACGTCAGGAGATGGAGGACACCCGGCTGCGCCACCACGCGTACATCCGCGAGCACGGTGTCGACCTGCCCGAGGTCGCCGACTGGTCGTGGGACGGCTGACCGGAGCCCGACGGGCCCGGACCGCGGACATCGGATCCGCTGTCCGGGCCCCGCCGCGTCCATCGGCCCGCCCCGCCCGGCAGGGACCGTCGGCCCCGTTCCGGGGACCACAGGCCCCTGCCCCGTGAGACCGCCGGGAGGGACGCTGGGAGCAGGACGGACACCGGAGGTGGGCGGCATGGCACGCACGATCACCGTGGGACTCGACGGCTCGCCGGAGAGCCGGGCGGCCGCGGAGTGGGCGGCCCGCGAGGCCGCGCTGCGCCGGGCGCCGGTACGGCTGCTGCACGTGTGGCAGCCGGTACCGGAGCCCATGGCCCAGGCCCCGCTCCTCGGCGCCGAGACGCATCAGCACTGGACCGAGCGGATCCCCAGGGAAGCCGCCGAGGGCCTCGAACTGCGGCACCCCGGTGTCGAGGTGACCACCGAACAGCGGTCCGGAGCCCCCGCTGACGCACTGCTGGACGCCGCCCGCGACGCGGAACTGCTGGTACTGGGCTCGCGGGCCCTGAGCGGCCTGGCGGGCTTCCTGATCGGGTCCGTCGGCCAGTCGGTGATCGCCCGCGCCGAGGTGCCCGTGGTCCTCGTCCGCGCGGGTGAACAGGCCGCCGACGAACACGTCAAGGACCCCGCCGGCATACCGTCCGCCGCCACCGGTTTCCGGCCCGTGGTCCTGGGCGTGGACCCCGGAAGCCCCGACGACACGGTGCTCACCTTCGCGTTCG
Organism: Streptomyces sp. NPDC048584; assembly: GCF_043199595.1. Classification (NCBI taxonomy): domain Bacteria; kingdom Bacillati; phylum Actinomycetota; class Actinomycetes; order Kitasatosporales; family Streptomycetaceae; genus Streptomyces; species Streptomyces sp. NPDC048584. The sequence continues at coordinate 55,247 of NZ_JBICWF010000015.1, read as the reverse complement.
AGGAGGCACGGCGCCGCGAGGCGACGCTGACCGTCGTCGCGGGCTGGAACCTGCCGCCCTACTCCGTCTACGGTCTGGCCGCGGGCGTCGACCCCCGCGCGGAGGTCGCCCGCGAGCAGACCGCCGCCCTCACCGAAGTGCTTCTGCCCTGGCGGGAGAAGTACCCGGACGTCGAGGTGACGGAACGGTCCCGGCTCGGCAGCCCCGCCAATCACCTCGTCGACGCGGCCCACGACGCCTCCCTCGTCGTCGTCGGCCGCCGTATCCGCCGCAGCCCGTTCGGCGTGCACATCGGTGCCGTCGCCCACGCGGTCCTGCACCACGCCACCACCCCCGTCGCCGTCGTCGCGCACGGCTGACGCGGTTCACCGGGAAGAGGGACGGAAGGAGCGGGAACCATGAAGGCATCGGTCGTCCGGGAGTTCACGGAACCCCTGCCCGTCGTCGTCGGCGCCGACGGCTCCGAGCCGAGTCTGCGCGCCGTCGACTGGGCGGCCGACGAGGCCGCCCTGCACGGAGTGCCGCTGCGGATCGTCCACGCCTACCGCTGGGACCGGTACGAGGGTGCCGCGCCTGCCCGGGAGCACGGCGAGCCGTCCGTGCGCGTGACGCCCGACGACGTTCTCGTCGTCGCCACCCGCCGCGCCCGCCGGCACCACCCGGACCTCACCGTCACCGCCGAAGCGGTGGCCGAGGAACCGGAGTACGTCCTCCTGCGTGCGGCCCGCGACGCGTCCGCGGTGGTCGTGGGCACCCGCGGGCGCGGTGGCGTCGCCGACCTCCTGCTCGGCTCCGTCAGCCTGACCGTGGCCACCTCGGCGGGCTGCCCGGTGATCGTCATCCGGGGCAGCCACGACAACCGGGCCGTCGGCGGCCGGCCCGGCGGCATCCTCGTCGGCGTGGCCGACGCCCCCACGGCGGCGGTGCGCTTCGCCTCCGAGGAGGCCCGGCGGCGCGGGACCGCCCTGGAGGCCGTACGGGCGTGGCGATGCCCCACGCACGACACGGCCGATCACGCGCTGCTCGCGGGCACGCCCGAGCGGGTGCACGAGGAACGGGCGGCCAAGGAACTGGAGGCCGCGCTCGCCGGTGTCCCGGCGGATGTGCGGCTGCGGCGGCACACGGTCGAGGGCCCCGCCCGCCGGGTGCTGCTGACCGCCTCGCACGAGGCGGACCTGCTGGTCGTCGGCCGACGGCGTCCCGGGCAGTTCGGGCACCGCCTCGGCCGGGTCGCCCACACGCTTCTGCATCACTCCGCCTGCCCGGTCGCGGTCGTACCCGACACGGACTGACGGGCCCGGGACCGTGGCGCGCGGGCGTCGCGGACGACCGAGGAAGGAGGAGGATCACCATGGACGAGAGGGTGCTGGTCGCCTACGGGTCGGCCAACGGATCGACGGAGAGGATCGCCGAGACCGTGGCGGAGGTGCTGCGGACGGCGGGGATCACGGCCGAGGCGCTGCCCGCCGGGTCCGTGACGGACCCGGACCGCTACGAAGCGGTGGTGGTCGGCGGCGCCCTGTACGCGGGGCGCTGGCACAAGGACGCCAGGCGCTTCGTACGACGCAACCGCGGAGCGCTGTCGCGACGGCCGGTCTGGTTCTTCAGCTCGGGGCCGCTCGATTCGACGGCCTCGGAGCGGGACATCCCGCCGGTACCGGGCGTCAGGAGGGCCATGGACAGGCTGGACGTCAGGCAGCACGTCACCTTCGGCGGTTGCCTCACCGAAGGCGCGCACGGTCGTGTGGCCGGCATGATCCTCCGCAGCGGCAAGGGCGGTGACTTCCGCGACTTCGCCGTGATCGAGCACTGGGCGGCGGACGTGGCGAGGGAGATCGACGCGATGACGTCCCCGTGAGCAGTGCGGTCCCCCGTGCCCCCGGCATCCGGTCTCCCGGAGACGGGGGCACGGTCGTGTCCGGCCGCTTGGCGGGTCAGCGGGCCCGACCGGGGTCACCCGGCATGCTCCCTCGGCTGTCGTCAGGGAGGCACGCGTCGCCGTCCGGGAGGCGCCGACGAGGCGTCCGTTCACGGCGACGGACATGGACGCCGTCCTGCGTCGCGCCCCCACCCCCGCCCCGGCCCACACCAGTGTGCCGGGCTCCCGCGACGCCGGACGCCGGCGGTTCCCGCACGGTCTGCGGGACGGCACGTCACGCGTACCGGACTTCGCCCACGGCGTCGCCCGGCATCGCGGTGTCGCGTCCGTGAGGACGGAGGCGTGACCGGATGCCGGGCCTCGATGCGGTGAGCCGCGCGTCCCGTCAGGTACGGGTCCAGCGCTGGTTGCTGCCGTTCGAGCAGGAGTAGAGCTGGATCAGGGTTCCGTTGGCGGTTCCGGCCGAGGCGGCGTCGAGGCAGAGGCCGGACTGGACTCCGACGATGGAACCGTCGGAGTTGAGGCGCCACTTCTGGTTGTCGCCGCCCCAGCAGCTGTAGATCTGGACCTTGACGCCGTTGCCGGTGCCCGCGGCGTCCAGGCACTTGTCGCCGTAGACGCGGAGTTCGCCGGCGTCGGTGTACGTCCACTGCTGGTTGCTGTTGCTGTGGCAGTCCCACAGCTGGAGCTGGGTGCCGTCGGTGGTGCTCGCGCTGGGCACGTCCAGACAGCGGCCCGAAGCGACGCCCTTGATCTGTCCGCCGTCCGTGGGAGGCGTGGTGGTGTCGCCGCCGTTGAGCGCGTCGAGGACGGCGGTGTAGGCGGCCTTCTTGCCGCCGTTGTTGTTGAACAGCAGCGGTGTCTGCTCCGACCGCCACGAGTCGCTGTCGCGCACGCCCCAGACGGTGATGCCGAGGCAGCGCTGGACGGCCAGGCAGTCCTTTGTCACATTGGCGTAGGTCGAGGCCGGGGCGCCCTGGATGTCGAGTTCGGTGACGGCCACGTCGACGCCGAGGGCGGCGAAGTTCTGCAGCGTGGTGCGGAAGTTGCTGTCGTACGGGCTGCCGCTGTTGAAGTGCGCCTGGAAGCCGACGCAGTCGATCGGCACGCCGCGCTGCTTGAAGTCCCGGACCATCGAGTACATGGCCTGGGTCTTGGCCCAGTTCCAGTTCTCGACGTTGTAGTCGTTGTAGCAGAGCTTGGCGGACGGGTCGGCGGCGCGCGCGGTGCGGAAGGCGACCTCGATCCAGTCGTTGCCGCTGCGTTGCAGGTTGGAGTCCCGGCGGGCGCCCGAACTGCCGTCGGCGAACGCCTCGTTGACCACGTCCCACTGGACGATCTTGCCCTTGTAGTGGGCCATCACGCCGTTGATGTGGTCGATCATCGCCTGGCGCAGTGAACTGCCGCTGAGGCTCTGCATCCAGCCGGGCTGCTGGGAGTGCCAGGCCAGGGTGTGACCGCGCACCTGCTTGCCGTTCTGCACCGCCCAGTTGTAGACGCGGTCGGCGGAGCTGAAGTTGAACTGGCCCCGCTGTGGTTCGGTGGCGTCGATCTTCATCTCGTTCTCGGCCGTCACCATGTTGAACTCACGGCCCGCGATCGAGGTGTACGTCGAGTCGCCGAGCTTGCCCGAGGCGATGGCGGTGCCGAAGTAGCGTCCGCTCTGCGCGGCCGCGGCGCCGAGTGTGCTCTCGGCGGCGTGTGCGGCCGGCGGTGGTGCGGCCAGTGCGGTGGCCGCACCGAGGGTGCCGATGGTCAGCGCCATCAGTAAGCCGCGGATCTTCCCGCGGACGGCGGGTCCGGTAAGGGCGTACGAGCCCATGCTGTGCCTCCAGGGGGGCATAGGGGGCGGGCGGAGGCCGGCACCTGTTCGGCGTATCGAGCCGAGGCCGGTTTCTCAGACAGGAATGATTGAGGTGTTGATGATGCCCCGTCAACACTCCTGACGGGAAAAGTTTCTGTCCCCGCGTCGAAACTTTCGAGGGATTGTTGACGGTGTCGTTGACAGGGGTCTCCTGTGCACTTCGCTCGCGGATCCATGGCCTTACTTCGGGTTACACGCCCTGCGGCCCAGGTGACGTGCGGCATTCCATGGAGGGGATCCGAAGAATGTTTCGGAATCGATGGCGACACGTGCGAGGGGTACTGACGCCGATCGACGGCTCCCTATCATTCAGGCTGCTCGATACTGCGACACTCGTTCGGTATCCCGAACGTCAACGCCGGGTGTCGTCACCTCGACCGTCCACTCAAGTTTGGGGAAGTCTCCATGCGTAGACGAAGTATCAGCCGCCGGTATCCGTCCGCGGTGCTCGCCGCCGTGGTCGCGACCCTGGCCGCGCTGGCGGCGCTGCTCGTGGCCACTCCGGCCCAGGCCGCCGATACCGGGGCCTTACGCGGTACCGGTTCGAACCGGTGTCTCGATGTGCTGGGCGCCGCACAGACCGACGGTACGCAGTTGCAGATCTACGACTGCTGGGGCGGCACCAACCAGCAGTGGACGCTGACGGACGCCAACCAGCTGACCGTGTACGGCAACAAGTGCCTCGACGTGCCGGACCACGCCACCACGGCCGGCACCCGGGTGCAGATCTGGAGCTGCAGCGGCGCCGCGAACCAGCAGTGGCGGGTGACCTCGGACGGCACGGTCGTCGGCGTGGAGTCCGGACTGTGCCTGGACGTGAAGGACCACGGCACGGCCAACGGCACGGCGGTCCAGCTCTGGACGTGCAACGGAGGCGCCAACCAGAAGTGGACCGGCCTGACCGGGACACCGCCGGACGGCTCGTGTTCCTCCCTGCCGTCGACGTACCGCTGGTCCTCGACGGGTGTCCTGGCGCAGCCGAGGAGCGGATGGGTCGCGCTGAAGGACTTCACCGCGGTGAAGTACAACGGCAGGAACCTGGTCTACGGGTCCACCTCGAACGGAACGTCGTACGGCTCGATGGTGTTCAGCCCCTTCACCAACTGGTCCGACATGGCGTCGGCCGGCCAGAACGCGATGAGCCAGGGCGCGGTGGCGCCCACGCTGTTCTACTTCGCGCCCAAGAACGTGTGGGTGCTGGCTTACCAGTGGGGTTCGGCGGCCTTCATGTACCGCACCTCGAGCGACCCGACCAACGCCAATGGATGGTCCTCTCCACAGCCGCTGTTCACCGGGAGCATCTCCGGCTCCGACACCGGCCCGATCGACCAGACGCTGATCGCCGACGGCCAGAACATGTACCTGTTCTTCGCCGGCGACAACGGCAAGATCTACCGGGCGAGCATGCCGATCGGGAACTTCCCGGGCAACTTCGGCTCCTCGTACACCACGATCATGAGCGACACCAAGGCCAACCTGTTCGAGGGAGTGCAGGTCTACAAGGTCAAGGGCCAGAACCAGTACCTCATGATCGTCGAGGCGATGGGCGGGAACGGGCGCTACTTCCGCTCCTTCACCGCGTCCAGCCTGAACGGGTCCTGGACCCCGCAGGCCGCCAGTGAGGGCAACCCCTTCGCGGGCAAGGCCAACAGCGGTGCGACCTGGACCAACGACATCAGCCACGGTGACCTGGTCCGCGACAACCCCGACCAGACCATGACCATCGACCCCTGCAACCTGCAGCTCCTCTACCAGGGCAAGGACCCGAACGCGGGCGGCGAGTACAACGCGCTGCCGTGGCGCCCGGGAGTCCTCACCCTGCGCCGCTGAGGTGGGGAGGGCGCCGCGCCGTCACGGCCCGTCGCCCGCTCCTCCGTCCGCCGCGAGTGCCTTGTCGCGGCGGACGGAGGACCAGCCGATCAGGACCGGGACCGGCGTCACCGCGCGGGTCGACGCGGAGCACGACCAGGGGCTCACGCGGACCCCGGGGTGCGAAAGCCCCGGAACGTCACCTGCCTGCGGGTCCTGAAGCCGAGGCGCTCGTACAGCGCGGTCGCGGCGGTGTTGTGCTCGGCCACGTGCAGGAAGGGGCGTTCGCCACGGGCCACGACGCGGGCGGCGAGGGTGCCGACGAGGCGGGCGGCGTGGCCCCGCCCCCGTGCCTCGGGAGCGGTGCAGACGGCGCTGATCTCGGTCCATCCCGGAGGGCGCAGGCGCTCCCCGGCCATCGCCACCAGGGTGCCGTCCACCCGGACGCCGAGGTAGGTGCCGAGCTCGTGCGTGCGCGGCCGGAAGGGCCCCGGCTCGGTCCGCGCGACGAGGCCCAGCATCTCGGGCACATCGGCGGTGCCCAGTTCGACCACACCGGTGTCCGGCCCGGGGGCGCGGCCGTCGCCGTGCCAGATCAGCTGCCGGCCGTCGAGGCTGAAGACGGATTCCCAGTCCGGCGGCGGGAGAGCCGGGCAGTCGAACATGTCGGCGAACGCGCCGGGACCGAGCAGTCCGGCGAGGTCGGCCCAGTCCCGCGTGTCCGGGTCGGCGGTCACGGTGGAGAAGGTCGCCACGTCCGTGAGGTAGGCGGCGGCCCGGCCGCGCCTGCGTGCGAGGTGCGCGTGCCGGCCGGCCAGTGACCCGCCCACCGGGTCGTCGAGCGCCGGATCGTCGTCGTGCGGCATCGTTGCGTCGAGCATGCGCCCAGTCTCACACCCGCGGTCATGTCGCCCCCCGGTCCGGGCGGCGCTGCGATGATGGATCCATGTTGGACGAAGTGGCCCTGCCCACCCGCCCCGGCCGGACGAGGCCACCCGTGCTGCCACCGGCGCTGCGCCGGCGGCTCGCCGTGATCGCCGTGATCGCCGCGCTGGTGGCCGGGGTGTTCGGGGCCGTGTATGCCGGGGACGGGGAGCCCGGCGGCGTCGATGCGCGGGTCGGCGCGGCGGTGTACGGGGCGGGGTGGCAAGTCGCCCAGGCCGTCGACTTCTTGGGGGATCCCGGGGGAGCGGCGCTGCTGGCCGTGGGCGGTGCGGCGGTGTGCCTGCTGATGCGGTGGCCGCGTGCGGCCGTGTTCGTCGTGGCCGGGCCCGGTGCGGCCGCGGGAACGACGACGTTGCTGAAGCCGTTGGTGGGGCGCACCATCCACGGTGACGAGAACCTGTCCTACCCGAGCGGGCACACCGCCTTCCTCACCGCCTTCGCCCTCACGGTGGCGCTGCTCGTGGCCGGCCGGCTCGGCCTCGGCAGAACGGCCGGGCCGGCACTGGTACTCGGCGCGGCACTCGTCGCCGGTGCCGCCATGGGGTGGGCACAGGTCGCCATGGGATCGCACTATCCGACCGACGCCCTCGGCGGCTGGTGCACCGCCCTCGCGGTGGTTCCGGCGACCGCGTGGACCATCGACGCGGTCGCCCGGAAACACCTCTGACGTACTGTCACGCCCGGCTGCGGAACACCGGTTTCACCGGGCGTCCGCCCAGCCAGGGCGTGGGGTCGCCGGCGTCCAGTGCCTTCCGGTACACCGCGCACGCCCCGGCGACCGCCTCGACGGTGTGATCGATGTCCGCGTCGGTGAGCGCGGCGCTCACCACGAACGACGGCGCCAGCACCCCGCCCGCGAGCAGCCGGCGCAGGAACAGGGTGCGGTACTCCTGTGAGGGCCGCCCCCGCTCGTCCAGGGTGGCGTAGACCAGGTTGCTGTCCCGGCCCCGCACGACGACATGGTCGGCCACGCCCATGCCGGCCGCCGCCTCCCGGATGCCCGCCGCCAACTTCGCTCCCAGCGCGTGCAGGTGGGCGGTGACGCCCTCCCGCGTATACGTGGTCTGCACGGCCATCGCCGCCGCCAGCGCGTGCGTCTCCGCACCGTGGGTCGTGGACAGCAGGAACACCCGGTCACCGGAGTGGCGCAGTCCGCCCCGCTCCATCAGATCCCGGCGCCCGGCCAGCGCGGAGACGGCGAAGCCGTTGCCCAGTGCCTTGCCGAAGGTGGAGAGGTCCGGGACGACGCCGTACAGGCCCTGGGCGCCCGCCTCGGACCAGCGGAAACCGGTGATCATCTCGTCGAAGACCAGCACGCACCCGTGCCGGTCGGCGAGTTCGCGCAGTCCGGCGAGGTAGCCGGGCGGCGGTTCGGTGTGGGTGGCGGGTTCGAGGATGACGCAGGCGATCTCGCCCCCGTACCGGGTGAGCAGCTCCTCGGTGGCGGGCAGGTCGCCGTACGGGAACGACACGGTCAACTCGGTCGTCCGTGCCGGGATTCCGGCGGACATCGGCGTGGTGCCGATGAACCAGTCGTCGACGGAGAAGAACGGGTGGTCGGCACAGAGGGCCACCCGCGGGCGCCCGGTGGCCGCGCGGGCCAGGCGTACCGCGGCCGTCGTGGCGTCGGAGCCGTTCTTCGCGAACTTCACCATCTCGGCGGTCGGCACGGTGGCCAGGAAGCGTTCCGCCGCCTCGGCCTCCACGAGGGACGGCCGGACGAAGTTGCTGCCGCGGTCCAGTTCCCGCCGCACCGCCTCGGTCACGCGCGGGTGGGCGTGACCGAGGCTGACCGAGCGCAGACCGGAGCCGTATTCGACGTAGCGGTTGCCGTCGACGTCCCACACATGGGCGCCCCGGCCGTGGCTGATGACCGGGGCCAGATCCTCGGGGTACTGGTCGTCGCCCTTGGCGTAGGTGTGCGCGCCGCCGGGGATCAGGGCGTTCAGCCGCTCGTTCGCCTCCCGCGAGCGGGGCAGCGAGAAGTCGTCGGTGTCCGGGGTGTCCGGGATCTCCACGGTGTTCTCAACTCTCCCTGTTCTTCAGGACGTCGGCCAGACTCGGCGCCTCACGGTCCCGCTGGGACATCGATACGGCCGGCAGCGGCCAGGGGATGGCGAGTCCGGGATCGTCGAAGGCGATCGTCACGTCCTCCGCCGGGTCGTGCGGGCGGTCGATCCGGTACGACGTGTCGGCGGTGTCGGTGAGTGCCTGGAAACCGTGCGCGCAGCCCGCCGGGATGTACAGCGTCGCCTGCGTCTCACCGGACAGCTCGAAGAAGGCCCGGCCCAGATACGTCGGTGAGTCCGGCCGCAGATCCACGACCACGTCGAAGATCCTCCCGTACGAGCACCGCACCAGCTTGGCCTCACCCGCGCCGGAGCGCAGATGCATGCCGCGCAGCACGCCCCGCACCGAGCGGGAGACGCTGTCCTGGACGAACGCGTGCGGGTCGAGGCCCACCGAGCGGACCACGTCCGCGTCGAACGTACGGCAGAAGAAGCCGCGTTCGTCGCTGTACGGCGTCGGCTCGAACAGGAACGCTCCCGAGACCGCCGGGACTTCGGTCACTCTCATCGAGTCTCCTGCCGTGCGGAAGTGCCGGTGCCGAAGAGAACGGCGGCCATGTCGGCGAACTGGCGCTCGACGCGCCGGGCGACGGCCAGATTGCGCTCGGTGAGTGTCCGGCGTAACTCGGGCGACCTGCGCTCCAGTTCACGGAACCGCTCCAGCAGCCGGTCCGCGTCGGCCTCGCGCGCCGGGTGGCAGAACTCGCCCAGCCCCATGTCGGCCATGAGCGCGTCACTCTTCGCCGAATAGCTGAGCGCGAGCGTCGGGGTGCCGGCCTTCAGCGCGCAGACCAGATTGTGGTACCGGGTCGCGACCACGGCGTCGGCGCACGCCGTCTCCTTCATCAGATCGGCCAGGGACGCCGCCTCGGCGACGGTGACCAGCGGCGAGCCCACCGCGTCGGCGATCGCGGCGGCCACCGGCCGGTCGAGCTCGTCCCCGGTGAGCAGCCGCACGGGCCGGCCGTCCTCTGCCAGCGCGCGGACGAACCGGGTCGTCCCCTCCAGATAGCGGCGGTGGATCTCCTCCGCCCGGTCACGCTCGTCGTTGTTCCCGTGGAAGTCCATGACACCGACGCACACCGGGCCGGACATGCCCGCGGCCTCGTTCGGCACCGGGGCGGGCAGCGCGAACACGAGGTCCGCGTAGATCCCGTCCCGCGAGGTGTCCACGCCCATCGCCCGCATCGCGTCACGCGAGTGGGTGTCGCGGTAGGACCGGTACGCGGCCAGCCGGGTCGACCAGCGGGTCAGGAACCGGGTCGGCCGGTTGCCGATCGGCCCTGCGCCAACGCTGACCAGTGCCACCTTGGTGCCGAACAGCCGCCCCGTCGCGCACAGCAGGAACAGCGAGTACGGGAACCCCCACGGCCGCAACGGCAGCGTGGTCTCCAGGACACCCGTGCCCGGCACGATCACCGCGTCGTGCCGGCGCACCCAGGCGGCGGTGCGGACGACGTCGACGAGCTTGCCCAGCGCCTTGCCCGCCATCGCGCCCACCCGGGACGCGGTCCGGTACTCCCCGCGGTACCAGTTCAGCCGCGTCGTGTGGATCCCGTACCGGGTGGCGACCACCTCGGGCCCGCCGCACATCGAGTCCACCACCGCCTCCGGGTGCGCGGCGCGGAGGTGGTCGAGCACGGCCTCCAGCGAGCCGTCGTTGCCGCTGTTCCCCGAGCCGAGCAGACCGAACACACCGACCCGTAACGGCTTCTCCTGCGCAGACCTCATGCCTGCCTCCCTTCACGGCCGGCGACGAGGGCGTCGACGGAGACGGTGAGCCGGGCCGGGTCGACCGGGGCGCGGTCCTCGACCCGCTCGCCGGCGCCCGGACGGACCCTGCTGGTCATCCACGAGGCGAGGTGCCGGTAGCAGGCACGCCGGTCGGCCGCGGACAGCGGCGCCCGCCGCACCGCCGACCCGAACCCCAGGACGTACTCGGCGAGCAGCCGGGGTGTCGGATGCAGCGGTCCCGCCCTGCGTGGGTCCAGATTGACGCACCTGGACCGCTTGGAGGGGTTCGCCCGCTCGGCGCGGGTGGGGTGGTCGCGGCGGAAGTACAGCAGCTCCGGCACCTGGTGGAAGGGGCCGTGCAGGGTGATCTCGGCGACGAAGGTGCGGTCGGCGTGGTGGTAGCTGTCGTGCGGCTTCACCCGGCGCAGCACGTCGGCCCGCATCACCCCGTAGAAGTCGTCGCCCCCGGGCTCGAACAGCAGACTGCGGAAGCGCTCCGGCGCGTGCGGCGAGTCGGTGGCGAGTCCGTACTCGTACGGCACCTTCACCTTGCCCTCGCCGTCGATGACCGCCTGACCGGAGTGCGCGAGGATCACGTCGGGGCGCTCGTCGAGCGCCTCCACACAGCGCCGCAGCAGATCACGGGCGTACAGGTCGTCGTGCGAGGCCCATTTGAACAACTCGCCCCGGCACTCGGTGAACACGAAGTTGTGGTTCGGCGCGGCACCGATGTTCCGGGTCAGCCGGACATGGCGGATACGCGAGTCCTTCGCCGCGTAGCGGCGGCAGATGTCCTGGGTCCCATCGGTCGAGGCGTTGTCGGAGATGACCAGTTCGAAGTCCTCGTAGGTCTGGCCCAGCAGGGCGTCGAGCGATTCGGCCAGATACTCCTCGCCGTTGTAGACGGGCAGGCCGATGCTCAGCCGGGGGTGGGGGGTCATGGATTCCTCACTTCGGGAACGGAATGGTCTTGGCGCTCACGCAAAGCGGCCCGCAACTGCAGCCACCACACGGCGGAGCCGCACACGGACGCCGCGGCGGCACCCCAGGCCGAGCCGACCACGCCGCCGGCGACCGCGCCGCCGAGCCCGCCGGTGACATAGCAGGCGGAGGCGAACAACTGGGAGCGAAGGCTGCGCCGGGCCGCCGCGAGCGCGCGCAGCCCGGACGCCGCGCCGGTGCCGAGGCCGGCGGCCGCGACACCGAGCGTGACCGGCACGATGAGCTCGGCGGCGGAGCTCCAGACGTCACCGAGGACGAGCTCACCGAGCCGGTCCGGCACCAGCAGCAGTACCGCGCCCCACAGCAGCGCGGCGACGGCCTGCCCGCCGCCGAGCAGGAAACAGAACGGTCCGAGCCGGTGCGGTGCCTGCCGCAGCACCCGCGCCGCCTCCGCGACGGTGACCAGCGACAGGCCCATCAGGATGGCGAGGAACGGGCCCAGCAGCAGTTCCGCGCCCCGGACCACCCCGACCGCGCCGACGCCGACGATCACACCGAGCCCGTACGCCCGTATCTGGCCGGCGCCGCTGACACCGACGTTCTCGGCCAGATACCGGTAGCCGAGGTCGCGGTGGTCGCGGTGCCAGTCGCGCGCCCCGCCCGGCCGGGGCCGGATGCCGGACTGCAACCAGCCGTACGCTCCCGCCACCGCGGCGGCCCCGCCCCAGGCGAGCAGGAACGCGGTCACCGTGCCCACGCGGGCCGCGACCACCATGGCCGGGACGAGCGCGACACCCCACACGACGTCGTTGACGAACGCCTTCCGGCCGACGCCGGCGGCGAAGAACGCGTACCGCCAGGCGTCCTGCAGCAGCAGCCCCGGCAGTACGACGCCCAGACCGGCGAACGCGGCCCCCACCTGGCCGCCGATGGCCAGACCGGCGGCCAGCGACACCGTGCCGATGCCGGTGCCGACGAGCAGCGCGGTGCCCGACGACCGGGCCACGGCCCCGCGCCAGACCGCTTCCGGCACGCCGCTGAAGCGCACCACGAGAGGGTCGGTGGCCAGCCCGCGGGAGACGTTGAGCACCACGCCGTACGTCACCCAGGCCAGACTGAACACACCGAACGCGGTCAGTCCCAGTGAGCGGGCCACATAGACGCCGACCACGAAGTTGGACAGGCTGGAGGCCGCCTGGTCGGCCAGCCCCCAGGACAGCCGCCCGACGACGCCCCGCCGGGCGGGCCCCGGCGGTGTCGTCGTCTCCTCCCCCTCGGCGGTCATCGGCGTCACGCCTTGATCAGCCCGGTGCCGTGCAACGCGTCGGCCGCGTCGGCGATCGTGTCGAACGGCAGCCCGGACCGCTCCGCGACGTCCAGCAGACCGTGCTCGCCGTCGGAGAGGCTGAGCACCCAGAGCATGGCCAGCTGGGCCTGCTTGGCGTCGCTGCGTCCGCCGAGCGAGTCGTACAACCCCCTCCTTCCCAGCTGCGGTTCGCCGTACGGGCTGAGGTTGACGTACCGCCGGTTGCGGTCGAGCACGGCGAACGCCTCACGGCAGACGGCGAGCGTGTCGGCCATCGCCTCGGGGGAGACGAAGTCCAGGTTGTCCGCCGAGGTGTGGTACTCGGGGTAGCCCGCGTACGGGGTCCGGGTGAGCGAGCCCACGCCGAGGTCGAACCCGGGGGAGCAGTACTGCCGCTCGTCGTAGCCGTACGGAGTGAACTCGGTGATGCGGTGCGGGCGTTCGGAGGAGGCCAGGACGTGCCGCAGCACCCGGTCGATCTCCGCGTCGCCACGCCGGCTGCGCTTGTACGTCAGCTGTCCCGGGTCGCCCGCGCAGGCCAGCACGAGTCCGTGCTTGACCCGGTCCACCCGTTCCCTGTTGCGGGCCAGCCAGGTGATCGCCCCGATGGTGCCGGGGGCGAAGACGAACCGGTAGGTGTAGTACGGCCGTTGCTCCGCGAGCGCCCGGGCCAGGAAGACCGCGACCGCGATGCCGGCCAGGTTGTCGTTGGCCAGCGACGGATGGCAGACATGGCAGGAGACGATCACCTCGTCGGGAACCCGGCCGGGGACGACATGCTCGCCGTAGGTGAGATGACCGTCGGCGAGTGTGGAGTCGACACGCACCTCGTACTCGCCGTCCGGGAGCGCGTCCAGGGTCTCCTGAGCCAGGCAGAAGCCCCACTTCGGCTCGTAGTAACTGGTGCGGTACGGCACCCAGGACGGATGGTCCGGCAGGGTGTGCAGGTGTTCGCGCAGCTCGGCCAGCGGCATGGTCGCCGACACCGGCACGCTGTAGCCGAGCACATGCAGGCTGGACGCGCGGAAGTCGACGACCCGGTGGCCGCCGGCGTCCGCGACGTACGCGTCGCGGATGTTCCACTCCTGCGGCACCGTCCAGTCGAGGACCCGCGTCCCGGTCGGCACCTCATGCATGCGCAGGGGGATGTACTCGTCGACGATGCCCAGGGTGGCGCGCACACCGTCGCCCGTGATGCTCCGGCACAGCGGGTACATCCGCTCCACCAGCGCGTACATCTCCTCGCCGGGCTGGGTCATCGGCGCCACCGCAGGGTGTCGTCGACGGTGCCGGCGTCGGACGCCGCGCGCAGCACGGCGAGCCGGGTGAAGCGCTGCTCGAAGCCCTCCCGGGTCAGCCCGTGCCGCCGGTAGGCGTCGGCGAGTTCGAGCGCGCCCTGCTTCACCGTCCACTCGCAGTCGAAGCCGGGTATCGCGGCACGGAACCGGGAGAAGTCCACCCGGTAGGAGCGCGGGTCGGCACCCGTCTCCCCAGTGATCACGACCTTGGCGCCGGACACCGCCTCGGCGACCTGCTCGGCGATCTCGGCGACGGTGACGTTGTTGACCTCGCTGCCGATGTTGAACGCCCGGTCGTGCACCGCCTCCCGGGGCGCGACCAGCGCGGCGGCGAAGGCGCGCGCGATGTCGGCGGCGTGCACCAGCGGACGCCACGGGGTGCCGTCGGAGAGCACGAGCACCTCGCCGGACAACAGGGCATGTCCGACCAGGTTGTTGAGCACGATGTCGGCGCGCAGCCGGGGGGAGTGGCCGAAGGCGGTGGCGTTGCGCATGTACACCGGGCTGAAGTCGCCGTCGCAGAGCGCGTGCAGATCGTCCTCCACCCGCACCTTGGACTCCGCGTACGGCGTCACCGGTCGCAGCGGGGCCTCCTCGGTCACCAGGTCGTCGCCGCCGGCGGCGCCGTACACCGAGCAGGTCGACGCGTACAGGAAGCGCTGCACACCGGCGTCACGGGCCAGCCGGGCCAGCCTGACCGACGCGTGGTGGTTGATGTCGTAGGTGAGCTCCGGGGCGAGCGAGCCCAGCGGGTCGTTGGAGAGCGCGGCCAGATGGATCACGGCGTCCACCCCGGCCACATGCTCGGCGGTGACGTCCCGCAGGTCCACCCGCGGCCCCGGCGGGTCCACGGGCGCCGGGCCGAGGACACAGTCGGCGAACAGGCCGGCGTCCAGACCGACGACGTCGTGTCCGGCCGCCGTGAGGACGGGTGCCATCACGGTGCCGAGGTAGCCCTGGTGTCCGGTGAGCAGTACGCGCAAGGTTCAATCCCCCAGGTCGAGAGTGAGTTTGGTGACGGCGAACGCCTCGGCGTAGCGCGCCTGGCATTCGATACCGCGGATCCGGGCAAGCCCCAGGAAGGCCTCCCGGTCGTACCAGGGCCGGTGCCGCTGCGACGCGTAGTGCTCCTGCAGCAGCCGCACCTTCCGCTCGGCGGTCTCCGGTGTCAGCGGCTGGTAGGCCACCATCCGGCCGAGATCGCCGTCCCACTTGACGATCTCGTAGCCGAGTACGAGATGGTCGCGGAACGCCGTGGGTATCAGCCGCGCCAGACCGCGGTGGTCCTGGTGCGCGTCGTCGGTGCGCGGGGCCAGGATCAGGTCCGGTTCGGTCCGCCCGCGCAGTTCCTCCACCGCGGCCTTGGCCTCCTCCCAGTGCACGGGCAGCCGCCCGTCCGGAAGTTTGAGCACGGTCGGCCGCAGATCGGCGCCCGGGCAGAACGCGGCGAGCGCCGCCCGTTCCTCCCGCTCCCGCTCACCGCCGCCGCCGGAGAGCACCAGCGCGTCGACGCGGACGCCCGGCCGGGCGAGGCACAGCGTGAGCAGGGTGCCGCCGGCGCCGATGGCGATGTCGTCGCAGTGCGCGCCCACCGCCACGATCCGCTCCAGGCCGCCGGTACCGAGCCGGATCACCCGCTCACCCCCGCCCCGGCCCGCTCCCACACGGCCCACGGGCGCTCCCCGCGGGCGTAGGCGGCGTCGAGCGCGGCCCGCTCCTTCACGGTGTCGGTCGGCCTCCAGAAGCCGCGGTGCCGGTGCGCCACCAGCCGCCCCTGCTTGGCCAGCCCGCCGCAGCCGTCGGCGACCAGATCGCCGTCCTCGGGGATGTGGTCGAAGACCTCCTGGCGGAGCACGAAGTAGCCGCCGTTCTCCCACAGCGGCATGTCGCTCACCGCGGTGATGCCGCCCACCAGCCCGTCCTCGCCCAGCTCCACGCAGTGGAACGACGACTGCGGCGGCACCACCATCATCGACGCGCCCGCGTCCCGCCGGGCGAACCTCTCGATCATCTCCGGCAGCGGGGCGTCGGTGAGCACGTCGGCGTAGTTGGCGAGGAACATCTCGTCGCCGTCCAGATGGTGCCGGACCCGGCGCAGCCGCTCCCCGATGGGCGACTCGATACCGGTCTGCGCGAACGTGATCGTCCAGTCCGAGATGTCGGTGGACAGCAACTCCGTGCGCCCGCCGCGCAGGACGAAGTCGTTGGACGTCGTCTCCTCGTAGTGGAGGAAGAAGTCCTTGATGTGGTGGGCCCCGTAGCCGAGGCACAGGATGAACTCCCGATGTCCGTAGTGCGCGTAGTAGCGCATCACGTGCCAGATCAGCGGGCGCGGCCCCACCATCGCCATCGGCTTCGGCACGTCGTCGGCGGCGCCGCTGCGCATCCGCATCCCGTAACCGCCGCAGAACAGTACGACCTTCATCGCTCGACCTCGACAATGCTCAGTTCCGGGATGGGGAAGACCAGCCGGCCGCCCCACTCGTGCACGAAGGACAGCTGCTCGGTCAGCTCCTCGCGCAGGTTCCACGGGAGGACGAGGACGTAGTCGGGCCGGTCGGCGGCGATCCGTTCCGGCGGCAGTACCGGGATACGGGTGCCGGGGGTGAACCTGCCGTGCTTGTACGGATTGCGGTCCACGGTGTACGGCAGCAGGTCGGGGCGGATGCCGCAGTGGTTGAGCAGGGTGTTGCCCTTGCCGGGAGCGCCGTAGCCGACGACCGTCTCCCCGCGCTCGGCCGCGTCGATGAGGAACCGCAGCAGATCCCGGCGCACCTTGGCCACCCGGGCGGAGAACTCGGCGTACCCGGTCAGCTCCCGCAGTCCGGCCGCCTTCTCGCGGTCCAGCACCTCGGCCACCCGCCGGGACGGCTCCCCGGCCACCCCGGACGGCCGCGACCACAGCCGGATGGAGCCGCCGTGTGTCGGCAGCAACTCCACGTCCACGAGCGTGAGTCCGCCGCTCGCCAGGGCCCGTGCCGCCGACGCGACCGTGTAGTACTGGAAATGCTCGTGGTAGATCGTGTCGTACTGGTTCTCCTCGATCAGGGTGAGCAGATGCTGCACCTCGATGGAGACCCAGCCGTCGTCGGCGACCAGGGCGCGCAGGCCCTGGGTGAAGCCGACCACGTCGGGGATGTGCGCGTACACGTTGTTGGCCACGACCAGGTCCGCCGGGCCGTGTCCGGCGCGGACGGCCGCACCGGTCTCCGGGCTCAGGAACTCCGTCACCGTGGGCACACCCGCGTCCCGCGCCGCCGCACCCACGTTCACCGAGGGCTCGACGCCCAGGCAGCGGATGCCCCGGTCCACCACATGCCGCAGCAGGTAGCCGTCGTTGCTCGCGACCTCGACCACGAACGAGTCCGCGCCGAGCCCCAGCCGTTCCACCGCACCCTCGACGAACGTCCGCGCGTGTTCCACCCAGGAGTGGGAGTACGAGGAGAAGTACGCGTACTCGCTGAACGTGTCCTCGGGTGTGATCAGCGGCGGGATCTGCGCGAGCCAGCACTCGGTGCAGACCCGCAGATGCAGCGGGTACGCGGGTTCCGGCCGGTCCAGTTGCTCCGCGGCGAGGAAACTCTCGCACGGCGGTGTCGCCCCGAGGTCGACGACGCTCGCCATCGCCTCCGAGCCGCAGAGTCGGCATCGTGTCATCTGCTGTTCCCGTCCCCCCTGCCCGCGCGCGTGTCCCCGCCGCGAGCCAGTGCCGACCGCCCCGCGATCGCGGTGCGGTACCCCTCCACCAGGCGCTCCAGCCCGACGGCCGGGCTGAAGCCCTGTTCGTAACGGAGCCGGGCCGCCCGGCCCATCTCCGCGTTGCGCTCCCCTTCGGCCGTGATCCGGCGCAGACAGGACGCGAGCGAGGCCGCGTCGCCCGGCCGGTGCAGCAGCCCCGTCCTCCCGTCCTCGACGAGTTCGGTGAAGGCGCCGTGACCGGCGGCGACGGCCGGCACCCCGGCAGCCATCGCCTCCACGACCACCAGCCCGAACGCCTCCAGCCAGGTCGAGGGCGCCACCACGGCGACCGCCCGCGCGAGCGCCCGCCGGCACCGCACCGGGTCGTACAGGCCGACGTACCGCACGTCGTCCCGGCCCGCCGCCCACGCGGCCACCTCCCCCTCCAGCGGCCCCGTGCCGGCGATCACCAGCGGTACGCCCGCACCGCCGCCGGCCGCGATCCCGTCCCAGGCGGCCATGAGCAGCCGTACGCCCTTGGCCTCCGCGAGCCGGCCGAGATACAGCACATGCTCGCCGGGGCCCGAGCGGCGGGCGTCGGTGTCGGGCACGAAGTTGTGCTTCACCGCCATCCGCCCGGCCGGCATACCTGCCCCCACCAGGACGTCACGCTGCGCCGCCGAGATGCAGAAGAACCGGTCCACACCGGTCCACCAGCGCCGCCTGTTGGCCGACAGACTCACCGCGAGCGGCACCGTCGCCAGCCGGGAGTTCCGGTAGCAGCCGTGCCGCACGGCGGGCAGCGGGGCGGACCCCACGCACTCCGTGCACGGACGGCCGTCCCGCTGCAGCGTCCCGGGCGGACAGACCTGCGTGTAGTTGTGCAGCGTCGCGACGGCCGGCACCCCCGCGTCCGCGCAGGCCGCGAGGACCGACGGCGACAGCAGCGGGAACACGTTGTGGACGTGCACCACGTCCGGCCGCTCGGCGCGCAGTCGCGCCGCCAGCTCCCTGCGGACCCCCGGATTCCACGGCACCAGGAGCGGCACCGCGGCCTTCCCCGGCAGGGACCGGCCGGCGATGTCGTCGCTGCGCCGCTCGAACACCCCGGCCTCGTGACCCGCGTCGCGCAGCAGCTCCACCTCCTGGCCGACGACCTTGTTCTCCCCGCTCGGCTGCGCCGAGCCGTAGTGGTTGTGCACCACGAGGACACGCATGCTCACGTCACCTCCGTTCGCCGGGCCCAGCCCGGGACACGTCGTCGAGGGGCCGGTGGCGCCGGGGAGGTGTCCGCGGCCGGTGCCGCGAGCAGGGAGGCGGCCAGTGCCAGATGCAGCAGATACGGCGACGCGTCGCCGAGCCCCGCCTCGGTGTACGACGCGAGCGCGCAGTAGCCGATCAGGAAGATCGCGCAGGCCCGCGCCAGTGAAGGCGGCCGCAGCAGCGCCACGGCACCCAGTACGGCGATGAACGCGGCCACCAGGACGACACCGGTCATGCCCTGCTCCTGGAAGACGGCCAGCCAGGAGTTGTCGATCGGCAGCCCGCCGTACGACTTGTCGCCGAGGCCCACGCCGAACAGGAACTCCGAGGTCGACCTGGGCGCCGCCAGCAGCGCGTCCCACACCTTCTGCCGGCCGGTGAGACTGGCGAAGTTCTCCTGGCTCTGCCCGCGCAGGAACCACGACTGCAGCCACGAACTGAACCCCACCGCGGCCACGGCCGCGCACAGCACCGTCCAGGCGAAGAACCGGCGGGCGGCGGAACTGGTCAGCACCAGCGAGCCGATCGCCAGCAGCAGCCCGGCGAGCATGCCGAGCGTGGCCGTCCGGGTGTGGGTCAGCGCGAGCAGGATCAGCGAGGGCACGGCGACCAGCGCCGCGCTCCTGCGGTCGGTCCGGCCGCCGAGCACGAGCAGCACGGTCAGCCCGATGATCACCGCCGCGTACTGTCCGATCTGCGGCGGGGTGAGCGGCCACAGCGCGCCGACCAGCCGCCCGCCGTACAGGTCGGGCAGGGCGGCGCCCGGCGAGATCACCGCGCCCGCGGCGACCGACGCGAGGACCGCGAAGTACATCCGGATGTGATGCCGTACGAACGTCAGACCGCCGTCCCACCAGCGGCTGAGCAGCCACAGTGTCCCGATGAACAGCGCCAGCCGGGCGCAGCGGAACAGCGCCCCGAACCCGGACCCCAGGTCCGCGCTGGAGAGGAGGCTCGGCACCAGCAGCAGGGTGAGCAGGAACAGGTAGGCGTTCGGCCGCACGCGCAGCCGCAGATTGACCGCGAGCGCCAGCACGAACGCGGCGACCAGCGCGCCCATGGTGACCATCTGGATCAGGGAGCGGGGCAGCGGGACGATGGTCTCCGCCCCGGTGGAGCCGAGGGTGTTGAGGATCAGCAGTCCCCACACCGTCCCGACGGTCTTCGGCGTGCGCTCCTCGTCCATCTCAGTCACCGCCCCGCGCGCGGAAGGTGCTGCCCGTGTCCTGCCGGTACGGCGCGCCCCGCCACTGCGTGGAGTCGACCACCTGGCTGGGGTCGTGGACGACGAACTGCCACGGTCCGACATAGACGTTGTCGTGCCAGCGGTTGTGCTGCTCCAGCGTGATCGCCTCGGCGACCCGTTCGCCCTGGTACGGCGACCAGTCCGGGTAGGTGCCGTAGTTGGCCAGCACCGCCATGCGGTCGCACTGCGACGTGCAGTCGAGGACCGACTTGTCCAGCACGAAGCGGTTGTCGTGGATGTCCACCCGCTGGGTCCGCCACCGGCAGTCGGTGTAGAGCGGCTCGGAGGCGATACCCGGCTGGGCGCAGCGGTCGGTGTCCTCCACCAGGAGAGTGCAGTCACCGGAGGAGGTGTTGGCCGGGCTGTTGCAGAACCGGTCGGCGTTCTCCCACAGGGTGATCCCGGACCAGTTGTTCTCCAGCAGGTTCCGGTACACCTCGATTTTGTCGGTGCGGGCCGGGACCCGCGGTTCACCGCCGGACTCGGACAGATAGACCGTCGCGAACGGGAAGGTGTCGCCCCGGTCGGCGTACTTACGGCCCTCGACCACGTTGTTGCCCCGGACGGTGTTCTTCCGGATGACCGCGTTGTAGCTGGTCTCGTAGATCAGCGCGGCACCGTCGTTGGCCTCCAGCACGTTGTCCTCGATGAGGAAGTCGTTGTTGTTGGTGTCCGCCCACAGACCCGTCCCGCGGTTGTCGTGCACCCAGTTGCCGCGGATGTCGGCGCCGTCGACGGCCCAGAACTTGATGCCGCCGGTGCAGCCGCAGCCCTGCTCCCGCCGCTCCCAGTCGCCGGTGTTGTTGCCCGTGATCTCGTTGCCCTCGACCACCAGATCCTCGATGGAGTCACCGGCCTTGTACGCGTTCATGCCGTACTGGCCGTTGTCGCGCAGACAGCTGGCGCGGACCTCCTGGCGGGCGCCCGCCATCAGCCCGGCGCCGGAGTTGTCGCGGATCGTCGCGTGCTCGATCCTCCAGCCGTCGGCCGAGTCGTGGTTGACCACGCCCTCGTTGCGCGGTGCGACGAAACGCCGCACGGTCAGATGGCTGACGGTGACATCGCGGGCGTCGCCGCCGAACGCGTACCGGTTGGTCCCACGGCCGTCGAGCACCGCGCCCGGCGCGCCGATGTAGCTGTTCCCCTCCTTGGGGGCGACCTGGGCGTACGGGTCGGGGTCGAGCCGGTGCGTGCCGGGTGCGAGCCAGAACGTGGTGTGCGCGGGGTTGCTCTTCGTCTTGGCGGCCAGGTCGCCGGGGACCGCGGGATCGACCTTCACCGCGCCCGCCGGTGCCTTCGCCGGTCCGGCCACGGGCTTGTCGCACACCCGGGCCACGGACGCGGCCGGCGCGGAGGTGGGCGCCGCGGTCGGCGCCGCGGTCGGCTTCGGCCGGGCGTCGTCCGGTGTGCCGCTGTCACAGCCGGCCGCCGCCAGCAGCGCCAGCGCCAGCGCCGACGCCCGCCACTTGCTTCCCACGTGTCCTCCTCTCCCTAGCCCTGGAATCCGAGTACGGTGACGAACTCCCGTGCGTCGTCGGTGAAGCCGGTGCCGATGAGCGTGGTGGCGGGTTCCTTGCGGCCGAAGCCCGCGGAGTACCAGCCCAGTGGCGGCGCGCTCTCGCCGCGGTGCGCCCGCCAGGACAGCCGCGCGGGCAGTTCGAGCACGGCCGAGCGCTCCTCGCCGTCCCGGGTCCAGGTGAGCAGCGCCCGGTCGTCCGTCAGTTCCGCGGTGACCGCCGGGCCGAGGTGGTACGCCAGCCGCACCTCCCGGCGTGCGCCACGCACCTCGTCGACCACCTTCAGCTCATGTGTGGCGGCGATGAGTTCGACCCTGCGGCGGTGTACCGAGGGCCGGTAGCCGTCGTGTTCGGCACACCAGCGGGTGGTGTCCGCGGTCAGGACGCGGCTGCGCGCGTGCCGGGTCCACAGGAACGGGCCGCCGGAGACCGACTGGTCGGTGCCGTCGAGCTGCAGGGTGTTGTGGCCGAGGGTGGAGCGGAAGTACCGCCGCCACTCCGGCTGTCCGTGATAGCAGTACGTCCCCGGGTCGGCGAGCACCTCGACCCCGTCGTGCCGTACCTCCACGGACAGCGCGTCCGCGTGGGCGTGCGCGGCGATCGACAGGAACCCGTGCGGACCGCCGTCGCAGCGGCACCAGATCCCGCCGGGACCACGCAGGATCGTCATCCCCGCGTCGGCGAAGTGCCCCGGCCTGCTCGCCGGGCGCGCGGTACCGCTCCTGGGGTAGGGCCGGAGCAGCGCGGCCAGCAGTGGGGTGCGCACATCGGTGCCGGTCACCTCCGGCCACCAGTCGAGCCGCCCGAAGACCGCGTCACCGGTGGCGAGCAGCGAACCCCAGCGGCCGGTGCCCGCGCCGTCCACGACCAGACCGTGGCCGTCGTCCGCGTCCCCCTGGCGCGGCGGCCGCAACGCGTCGTCCACGACGGCCGCGAGCGCGTCGGTCATCCGCAGCAGCACCAGTCGTACCGACGCGGGCACCGGCACCCCGGCGGCATCCGCCTCGGCCACCGCGGCCAGACCGAGTTCCAACACCAGTCCGTGGTATTCGGTGGCCAGTTCACGGTTGAGACCGGAACGGAAGGTGTTGTGCCGGAGCTGCCGCTCCAGCGAGCGCAACGCCCCGGATCGCCAGCGCGCCGACTCCGGGAACCAGCCGAAGGCGCAGGACGCGGCCAGCTGCCCGGCGGCTTCGGCGATCACATGGTTGTTCGCCGACGAACCCCGGCTGGGAAAGGCGGCCAGCCAGCGCTGGTGGTGCCAGATCTGCGCCGACGCCGCCGGGTTGTCCTCGAACAGTGCGGCCGCGCCCGGCCAGCCGTCGAGCAGCCGGCGGATCCACACCCAGGACAGCAGCCGGATCCCCAGCTCGATACCGCTCGTCCAGTGCACCCCGCGCAGCGGCGGGTTGGCCGCCCACCACGACCGCAGCAGCCCGTCCACCCGCTCCGCGTACCGTTCGTTCCCGGTGACCGCGTACGCGGCGGCGAGGGCGGTGAGGAACTGGTGCCGGGACGGCTCCCAGATCTGCTTGATGTCCCCGACCGCGTCCTCGTCCCGGTACGGCACGTCGAAGGCGTAGCCCGACGGGGCCCGCCGCCCGGTCTTCGGGTCGTAGGCCCAGTCCGGACCGGCCAGGTCGTCACGGTCCACCCCGAAGAACCCGCCGTGCCCGCCCATCAGCCGGTCCGCCTCGGCGACCAGCCGCTTCACGGCGTCCGGCGGCACCGAGGCGACCGCTTCGGCGGGCAGCACGGCGGTGAACCGGGCACCGGCCGTCTCCGGGCCGGCCGGCGGCGCCCCCGACCGCCACCGCCGCCGGCGCAGCGCGTCGCCCACCCGGCCGCCGATCTCCCGCGGCCCCATCCGGGACAGCCGCCGCAGGTACCAGGCCGTGCTCATGGTCATCGCGGCCCCGCCAGCGTCACCGGCGCCCCCGCGGCCAGGGCGGCCGGTACGGCGAGGGTGGCCGCCGTGGTGGCGACCAGCGACTCCAGCGGCACCGGCATCGGGCCGCCGGTCCGCACCGCCCTGACGAACGCGGCCAGTTCGGCGGACTGGCCCTTGTCCCGCGCCTTGGGCAGCCGCGAACTGATCCACCGCTTGCGGCCGTCGTACACCGAGGCACGCACGAAGTCGTCGAGCCGCAGCGCGCGGCCGTCCGCGACCAGGTCCAGGGTCTCCTTGGGGAATCCGGACGGGCCGGTGGTGACATAGCCGACGGTGGCGGTCGATCCGTCCGGGTAGCGCAGCACCACCTGGAGGTCCTCGCCGCCGGGCGTGGTCACCGCGTACACCGACTCGGGGTCGGCGCCGAGCAGCCAGCCCGCCGTGTCGATGAAGTGCCCGCCCTCACCGGCGAACCGGGAGCCCTCGGTGCCCTGCCGCAGATACCAGCTGCCGTGGTCGAGCCGGCCGGCGTTGACCAGATAGCGCAGGTGTCCCGGCCCGCCCCGGGCACCGAACCGCTCCCCGGCCTCCCGCAGCAGCGGCGCGAAGCGGCGGTTGAAGCCCACCTGCAGCCGGTCGTTGCCGGATTCCTCCACCGCCGCGAGCACACCGGCGAGTTCGTCCTCGGTGAGCGCCAGCGGCTTCTCCACGAAGACGGCCTTGCCGGCCAGCAGCGCCCTGCGGGTCAGCTCGGCGTGCGAGCTGTGCCGGGTGACCACGAACACCGCGTCGACGGACGCGTCACCGAGCACGGCGTCGAGATCGGTGGTCGCCTCACGGAAGCCGAACTTCCGCTGGGCGTTGGCCGCCGACAGGGCCGTCGTGGTGACGACCGTGGACAGTTCGACTCCGTCGCGCTGGGCCAGGTGCGGCAACAGCATCGAGGTCGCGTAATTGCCCGCGCCGACGAACGCCAGGCGTACCGGCGTCTGCACGGCCCTCGCCGGACTCCGCCCGACCCGCACCGGCGGTACGGTCACCACCGGGGCCCCGGCCCCGGTGTCCGGGCCGCCGGGGTACCGGAACAGCACGGCCACCGCCTTCAGGCCGCCGTCCTTGAGGCTCTGATACGTCTCCACCGCGTCGGCGAAGTCGGCCGTGTGGGAGACCAGGGGCTCCACGTCGACCCGGCCGCGGGCGACGAGGTCCAGGAAGCACGCGAGGTTGCGGCGCTCGGTCCAGCGGACATAGCCGATCGGGTAGTCCCGCCCCTCGAGTTCGTACTCCGGGTCGTAGCGACCCGGGCCGTAGCTGCGGGAGAAGCGGACGTCGAGTTCCTTCTCGTAGTACGCGTTCCAGGGCAGGTCGAGGCTGCACTTGCCGATGTCGATCACCCGGCCGCGGTCGCGGCTCAGCCTGGCGGCCAGCTCGACGGGCTGGTTGCTGCCGCCGCCGGCGGCCAGATACACCTGGTCCACGCCGTGGCCGTCGGTGAGTTCGGCGACGGCGCTCTCCACGGCCGACGACGCCGGGTCGCCGCAGGCATCCGCGCCCAGGCGTTCGGCGAGCTCGCAGCGCGCCGGGTCGGGGTCGGCCCCGACCACCCGGACCCCCGAGGCCGCCAGCAGCTGCACCACCAGCTGCCCGATCAGCCCCAGGCCGATCACCAGGGCCACCTCACCGAGCCGGGACTCGCCCTGGCGGACCCCCTGCAGCGCGATCGAGCCGACGGTGCCGAACGCCGCGTGCCTCGGCGCAAGACCGTCCGGCACGGGGACGTAGAGGTTCTTCGGCACCCAGTTCAACTCGGCGTGCAGCGCGTGCTCGTTGCCCGCGCAGGCCACGAGGTCGCCCACCTTCACGTCGTCGACCCCGGCACCGACCCGCTCGACCACCCCGCACAGCGAATAGCCCAGCGGCGTATAGGAGTCCAGCTTGCCCATCACCTTGCGATAGGTGGCGGGCACCCCGTTGGCGGCCACGCTCTGCACCACCTTGGCCACCTGGTCGGGGCGGGAACGGGCCTTGCCCACCATCGACATGCCCGCCTCGGACACCTTCATCAGCTCGGTGCCGGTGGAGATGAGCGAGTACGCGCTGCGCACCAGCACACCGCCCGGCTTGCACCCCGGCACCGGTACGTCGAGCAGGGCCAGCTCGCCGCTCTTGTAGTTCTGTACGACCTGTTTCACCGAAGTCCTCTTCGTCTCTACGCCGGTTCTCTACGCCGTTCCGTACGCCGCGTCTCCACGCCGTCAGGGAGCCCGGCCGGGTCCGGAGGTCGCGCCGCGGTACCAGTACTCGAGGGTCAGGACATGCCACAGATGCTTGGAGAAGTCCTGCTGCCCGGACGCGTCCTCGGCGACCATCCGCCGCAGCGCGTCACGGCGCAGGAACCCGGACCGCACCAGCTCGCCGTCGTTGACCACCTCACGCACCAGCGGTGCCAGATCCCGGCTCATCCAGGCCCGCAGCGGGGCGCTGAACAGGCCCTTGGGCCGGTAGACGATCTCCCGGGGCAGCACGGACGCCGCCGCCTCCTTGAGCACGGCCTTGCCCTGCCGTCCGGCGATCTTGCGGGCGCCGGGGAAGGCGAACGCCGCCCTGACCACCTCGACGTCCACGTACGGCACCCGTACCTCGGTCGACGCGGCCATGCTGGAGCGGTCCGTGTAGGCGAGGTTCAGGCCCGGCAGGAACATCCGGGCGTCGCCCAGGCACATACGGTTGACGAAGTCGTCGAGCGCGTTGTCCTCGTAGACGTCCGCGTGCTCGGTCAGCACGTCGTCGACCGTGCCCGCCAGGTCCCGGTCGATCAGGCCGAGCAGTTCACCCCGGTCGTACATGGTGTAGCTGCGCCGGAACGCGGTCTCCTCCGGCAGTTCGGCGAAGGAGAGGAACCGCTTCGCGAACCGCACCGACCGGTACCCCCGGGCCGCCGAGGCGACCGGCAGCCGGTCCACGACCGCCGACACCCCGCGCCGCAGGGGCCGCGGCACCCGCTGGTAGCGCAGCGCCAGCACATTGGCCAGGTGCTTGCGGTAGCCCGCGAACAGCTCGTCCGCGCCCATCCCCGACAGCATCACCTTGACCCCGGCCTCCCGGGCGGCCGAACAGATCAGGAACGTGTTGATCGCGGCGGGGTCGCCGATCGGCTCGTCCAGGTGGTACGTCATCCGCGGCAGCAGATCGAGCACGTCCGGGGCGATCTCGATCTCGTGCAGATCGACGCCGTACCGCTGCGCGACCTGCCGGGCGTAGCGCAGATCGTCCGGCATCGCCTCGAACCTCGCGTCCTCGGCGCGGAACCCGATCGTGTAGGCGGAGATCCCGGGCCGCTCGCGGGCCGCCAGCGCGGTCAGATAGCTGGAGTCGAGGCCGCCGGAGAGGAACGTCGCCACGGGCACGTCGGAGAGCAGATGACGCCGGGTCGACTCCTCGACGACGGCGGCGAGATCCGGCAGCCCCCCGCCACGGGCCCCCTCCCGCGCCTCGGCGGCGACGTCCCTCAGGTTCCAGAACCGGCCGCGCTCCACCCGGCCGTCGGGCCGGCACCGCAGCCAGCTCCCCGGCGGGAGCTTCTCCGCCTCACGGAACGCGCACCGTGAGTCCGGCACCCAGTAGTACAGCAGCGACGCCACCAGCGCCGCGTGGTCCACCTCCAGCTTCCCGCCGGTCACGGCGGCGAGCGCCTTCAGTTCGGAGGCGAACACCAGACCCTCGCCACGTCGCAGCACGAACAGCGGCTTGATACCCAACTGGTCGCGTGCGAGCACCAGTTCACCGGTCCGCTCGTCGTAGACCCCGAACGCGAACATGCCGCGCAGCCGGGGCAGACAGTCCGTGCCCCAGCGCCGCCAGGCCTCGAGCAGCACCTCCGTGTCGGACGTGCCGCGGAAACGCACCCCGGCCGCCGCCAACTCGGCGCGCAGCTCGGGCGCGTTGTACAGCTCGCCGTTGTACGTGAGCACGAGACCGTCCGACGCCATCGGCTGGGCGCCCGTCTCGGACGGGTCGATGATGGCCAGCCGGCGGTGCCCGAGGTGCACCTCGGCGTCACCGGCGGCGTGGCTGTACCGGCCCGCCCCGTCCGGGCCCCGGTGCGCGAGGACATCGGTGAGCCGGTCGGTCACGGCCTTTCCGTCCGGCCACCGGTAGGTGCCTGCTATGCCACACATGTCCTACCGTCCCTCCTGCTCACTGTCCGGGACCCGGCCGGCCGGCGTCGGCAGCCGTTCCGCCCGCGGCCGTTCCGGGCCGGGCTGCCGGACCGGCGGCGGCGTGCCGCGGTCGCGCCGCGCGGTGCGCGGCCCGTCCCACAGCGTGCCGTCGGTCCGGTCCCTCGGATCGGGGTCGATCAGCACCACACCGATCACCGTCACGCGCTGGTCCGCGAGCTGCCGGGCCACGGTGTGCAGCCATGCCGTGCCCGCGTGTCCGGCCCGTACGACGAGCACGGTCCGGGTGCCGAGGAACGGGAGGTCGGTCCACGCCGTGCCGGGCGCCACCGAGCCGACACCGATGCGGATCTCCGGACCCGCCTCGTCCGCGCCGGCGGCCACCTCGGGGTCCCCCGGCTTCGGACGGCGCCGGGTGAGGTGCGGACGGGGCAGCCCGTCGACGAGGACCACCGGTTCGTGCGCCTTCACCTCCCTGGCGACGTCCAGGGCGATCCGGCTCGCGCCGCGCGCACACCCCAGCTCCAGCAGCGACACCGGCTCGGCGGAGCCGCGCACGGTACGGGCCAGCGACAGGGCGAGCCGCGACCGGGCACCCCGGAACCGCCGGCGCCGCAGCGGCCCGCCCGGCCGGCGGGGCAGCTCCGCGAGGACCGAGGCACCGAGGTGCGCCGCGATGTCCCGGCGCAGTACCGGGCGGTCCGCCACCACCGCGCCGACCGCCGCCACCGCGAGCCCGAGAACGAGCCCGAGGACGAGCCCGATCGCGGCGTCGGTGGCCAGCGTCCTGGGCAGCGACTGCCGTACGGCATGCGGGGCGTCCACGATCTGCGTGCCGGCCACGAGTTGCGGCGTACCGATGCGCGCCTCCCCGGCCCGGTCCCCGAAGGCGGTGATCTGAGAGGTGAGTTCCGCCCGGCGGGCGAAGAGCGACTCCAGGTCCGCCGCCGCCTTCGGATCGCTGCTCGGCTCTCCGTCCCCGATCTCCTCGTTGACCTCCGCGAGTTCGTCCCGCAGCCGGTCCCGCTGCGCCAGCAGGGTCTTGGCCTCGGCGTCCGCGGCCTCCCGGATCCGTCGCACATGGTCCGCGACGAACGCCTTGGCCACCGCCTCGGCACGGGCCAACGCCTGGGCGTCGCTGTCGCCCGTCGCGGTGATCTCCAGCAGGTTGTTGGTCAGCCCGGCTCCCTCGTAGTGCTCCATGAAGTCCTCCGGCTTCTCCGGGGACTTCAGGGACCGCCGTGCCTGATCGGCGATCCGCGTGGTGTGCAGCAGCGCCGCGTCGGTACGGATCAGCGTGCCGGGATCGTTCGGCTGGTCCTGCTGGTGCGCGACCAGCACCTTCGTCACCGCGGTCGGCGGCTTCGGCAGCAGCACAGCCACCGCACCGCCGGCGAGCAGCCCCAGCAGCGCCGCGGAGCACCACAGGCGGCGCCGTCTGCGCACCGCCACCACCAGCACCTGCAGATCCAGCAGCGGAGCGGCGGCCGGTGACTCCGCACTCGTACGTGTCGTCACCCCGTACCTCCCGACGCGTCGTGGCTCCCCGCCAGCGCGGGCGCGGCGGCGTCCCGGGGACGGCCGGCGGACCGCGCCGTACGCGCCCGGTCCCGGACCGGGGCGGCGAGGACGACCCCGACGACCTCGTGGCCCGCGTCGGCGCACGCCTCCGCGATGCCGGCGAGTTCCCCGGCGGTCCAGTGGCCGGCGCCGATCACGACGAGGGCACCGGACTCCTCGCCGGAGTCCGGCACCATCGGCCGGGACACCGGCACCTCCACCACCCGCAGCAGCGGATCGCCGTCGGCCTCGGCGGCGAGCTGTCCCGCGGCCAGACGGGCGATGCCGTCGCCGTCCGGGACGACGACGAGCAGCCGCCGGGGAGCGGGCAGCCGGTTCCGGAGACGGGCGAGCACCCGCCGGGTACGCAGCCGCCGGCCGGCCTCGTCGGCGGAGACCGGCACAACGGGCAGATCCCAGCGGACGTCGGCACCCAGCAGCCGGCGGACCCCGGCCCACCGGCCACGGTCCTGAGGCCCGAGCCCGGACCCCTCCGCGGGCACATCGACGGAGCCCAGCAGCGCCGAGCCCAGCGCCGAGGCGATCTCCGGCTCGCCGCGCAGCCGGCGGCTCATCCGCGCGGCGGTGAGATGGCCGATGACCGAGACCAGCAGGAACAGCAGCGCCCCGCCGACGATCAGCTGGACCCGGGTGGGCGGCGCCTCACCGGACGGCCGGGCGGCCGGACCCATGACCACCATGTTCGCCTTGGTGCCGGCCGGACCGGACTCGTTCAGCGCGGTGATGGCCTCCTGCAGGGCGGTACGCAGCTCCGCGAGCTCGGTACGGGTCTGCACGCTCTCCACGGTGCTCCCGGGATCGGCCGCGTCGGCCAGTTCGGTGATACGGCGGCTGGTCCGTGTCACGAGCTGCCGCAGTTCCTCCGGCCGCGCCGACGCCTCCGGGGCGGTGGTGTCGTCCGCGAGCCGCGCGCTGAACGCGACGAACTCCTGGACCACCTGATCGGCGAGCTGCTGTGCCCGCCCCGGTGTCTCCGCCGTGCCCGAGACCTCGATGATGTTGCCGTCGGCGGCCTTGGCGCTCACCCGGTCCTTCAGTTCCTCGCCGTCCACACCGGCCCAGCCGAGGGCGGCGGCCGCGCGGTCGATCACCACCGAGCTGGTCGCGATCTGCGTCCGGGTCAGCAGCTCGCGCTCCTCCCACGCGCCCGGCAGCAGCACCGAGGCCGACGTGGTGTAGCGCGGCGGGAACAGTGCGGAGACGCCGTAGCCGACGAGCGCCCCCAACACGGTGAGGACGACGAGGAGCCGCCGGCGCCGGCGGACGATCCTGCCGATCGTGACCAGACGTATGGTGTCCTCGCTCAACGGCGCAGCCTCTTCCCTGCCCTGTTCGGGCCGTCCGGCGCCACCGGCGCCCGGTCACGGCAGGCGGCGTCGTACGCGGCGAGCAGCGCCGCCTGCGAATTCCGCCAGGCGAGCGCCCCGTTGATCCGCTCCCGGCCGATCTCGCCCATCCGCGCCCGCTGTTCCGGGTCGTCCAGCAGCCGTGCGATGAGCTTCGCGAACGCGCTCTCGTCGTTCGCGGGCGCGTAGAGGGCGGCGTCACCGGCGGAGACCCGCGCCTCCTTCAGCTCAAACGACACGATCGGCCGGCCCATCACCATGTACTCCAGGACCTTGTTCATGGTGGACACGTCGTTGAGCGGATTGCGCGGATCGGGGGAGAGGCACACGTCCGCGGTGGACAGATAGCGCACCAGGTCGGCGTCCGGTACGCGCCCGGTGAACCGCACCTGCCCGTCGAGCCCGAGCCGCCGGGACAGCTCCACCATCGCGTCGAAGGTGTCACCGCCGCCGACGAACACGGCGTGCCAGTCGGTCCGCCCCATCTCGTCGCGCAGCTTCGCCAGCGCCCGCAGGGCGTAGTCGACACCGTCCTGCGGCCCCATCACGCCCAGATAGCACAGCAGATGGGGCTTGCCCTGCTTCAACTCCGGCTCGGGCGGCACCGGGTGGAACCGTTCGGTGTCGGGCGCGCTGCGCACCACGAACACGTCCTCGGGCCGGCGTCCGCCCCGGCGCACCGCGACGTCCTTGTAGCTCTCGTTCGTGGCGAGTACGACGTCGGCGGCCCGGTAGGTCGCCCGCTCCAGCGCGCACACGGCCCGGTAGAGCAGGTCCTTGCCGCGGTCGAACCGGGACAGGTACAGCTCCGGCACCAGGTCGTGCTGGTCGAAGACGAACCGCGCCCCGCGCCGCTTCAGCCACCGGGCGGGCAGGAACAGCAGGTCGGGCGGATTGCAGGCGTGGACCACGTCGACCGGACCGACCTTCCGGGCCAGCCGGACGGTGTGCCACAGCGCAGACCCGTACTCCCGGGGATACCCGGCGGGCCCTCCGGTGGCGGCGCGCAACGGGTAGCGGTGGATGCGTATCCCGTCGATCACCGCCTCCGGCTCCGTGTCCCGCTTGGTCCCCCGGGGGCAGATGACGTGCACCTCCCAGCCGGCGTCGCGCAGTGTGGCGCACTCCTGCCACACCCGCCGGTCGAACGGCACCGACAGGTTCTCCACCAGGATCAGCGCGCGACGGCCGCGGCCACCACCGCTGTTCGTGTCGTTGAACGACGAGTCACCAGGCAAGGCCCATGTACCCCGGTTCGGCCCGGCGCGCCTCGGCGTCGGGGAGGTGGACGAGATCGACGATCACCGGGCCGCCGCCATGGGGCAGCGCCGACAGCACGGCCGGGTCCCTGGTCCCGACCAGGCACACCTCGGAGTGCTCCAGCACCTCGTCCACGGAGTCCGCGAGGAGCTGCGCGAGATGCGGCAGCCGGGTCTCGATGTACTCGCGGTTGGCGCCCAGCAGCCTGGACAGGCTCACATGGGCGTCGAAGATCCGCAGGTCGTACCCCTTGCCGAAGAGCCGCTCCGCCAGCTCGACGAGCGGGCTCTCCCGCAGGTCGTCGGTGCCGGGCTTGAAGGACAGCCCGAACAGGCCCACCCGGCGCTTCCCGGTGCGTTCGACCAGCTCCACCGCGCGCTCCAGATGCGCGGAGTTGGACGGCAGCACATGGGAGAGGATGGGCACCGACACATCGGCCCGCTGCGCCGCGTGCACCAGGCTGCGCAGGTCCTTGGGCAGGCAGGAGCCGCCGAAGGCGAAACCGGGCCGCAGATAGGCGGGGCTGATGTTCAGCTTGCGGTCGGCCAGGAACACGTCCATCACCTGGTGCGAGTCCACACCGAGCGCCTGGCACACCGCGCCCAGCTCGTTCGCGAAACCGATCTTGAGGCCGTGGAAGGCGTTGTCCGCGTACTTGATCGCCTCGGCCGTCGGCACCGGCACCCGGAACACCTCGCCGGGCAGACCCTCGTACAGCCGCGCCACCACATCGCCGCTCGACGGGTCGAGTTCGCCGATGACGGTCTTGGGCGGGTCGAAGAAGTCCCGCACGCTGGTGCCCTCGCGCAGGAACTCCGGGTTGACCGCCACCCCGACGTCCACCCCGGCCGTGCCGCCGACGTACTTCTCCAGGATCGGCAGCAGCAGGTTCAGACAGGTGCCCGGGAGCATGGTGCTGCGGAACACCACCGTGTGCCGCCCGCCCCGCTCGGCCAGCGCGGCACCGATCTGCTCGGTGACCCGCTCCAGGTACGTCGTGCACAGGCTGCCGTTGGGCTCCGACGGGGTGCCCACGCAGATCAGCGACACCTCGCTGGCCATGATCGCCTCGCGTACGTCGTCGGTGGCGCGTAACGCCCCGCTCCGTACGACGTCGGCGATGAGCTCACCGATCCGCTCCTCGACCACCGGGGCCTTGCCGTCGTTGACCAGGTCGACCTTCACCTGGTTGACGTCCACCCCGACGACCTCGTGCCCCATGCTCGCCAGGCACGCGGCCGACACGCAGCCCACGTAGCCGAGCCCGAACACGCTGACTCTCATGACCCGTTCCTCCCCCAGGGCAGGCCCCTTCGGCCTGCGGTCCGCGCGCCGTCCATCAGTAGGCCCCCTGCCCGTAGAGCACCGCACGCAGCGTCTTCCACAAGATCACCGTGTCCAGGGCGAGCGACCAGTCCTCCACGTACCGCAGGTCCAGCCGTACCGCCTCCTCCCACGACAGATCGCTGCGCCCGCTGATCTGCCACAGGCCGGTGAGGCCCGGCTTGACCAGCAACCGCCGCCGGATGTCGGGGCCGTACGCCGCCGACTCCTCCGGCAGCGGAGGCCGCGGGCCGACGAGCGACATCGATCCGGTGAGTACGTTGAACAGTTGCGGGAGTTCGTCGATCGAGTACCGGCGCAGTACCGCCCCGACCCGGGTCACCCGCGGATCCCGGCGGAGTTTGAACAACAGGCCCGCGCCCTCGTTGAGCTGGGCCAGTCCGGCACGGGCCCGGTCGGCGCCGGCGACCATGGTGCGGAACTTGAGGATGGTGAACTCGCGTCCGTCCTTGCCGACCCGGCGCTGGCTGTAGAAGGGCCCGCCCCGGCTGGTGGCCGTCACGAGCAGCCCGACGCACAGCATCAGCGGCGAGAACAGCAGCAGCAGGATCGCCGCGCCCAGCCGGTCGACGACCCCTTTGACGACCCGGCGGCCCCCGGTGAAGACCGGCATACTGACCCGCAGCAGCGGGATGCCCAGCACCGCGTCGATGTGCAGCCGGGGTCCGGCCACCTCCATCAGCACGGGGGCGACGACCATCTCCGCGTCGCTGCCCTCGAGGTTCCAGGCCAGCCGCCGCAGCCGGTGCGGTGACCAGTGCGGGTCCGGGGTGACCGCGACGACCCGGTAGCCGTCCCGGCGCACGCGGCCCGCCACGTCGGCGAGTTGGCCGATGACCGGCACCCCGTCCACATGATCGCCGTCGGGCGCCAGACCGTCCGGGGTGCACACCCCGTCCACCCGCCAGCCGAGGTGCGGGAACTTACGGGTGCGGGCGATCAGATCGTGCACCGTGTCCGGGCTGCCCGCGGCGAGGACCGGCCTCAGGCACCGGCCCTCCTTGCGCTGCCGGTGCAGCCACAGGCGCAGCAGATACCGAGCCGTCATCGCGACGATCGCGATCGCTGGGACCGCGACGAAGATCCAGAGTTTGATGTTGCGCGAGGTGAGCGCTATCCCGCCGAGTGCCAGGACGACGGTCGCCGCGAACAGCGCGCGCCCGAGCCGGCGGAACTCCTCGGCGCCCTGGCCGAGTACGGCAGGGGACCACGCCCTGCCCACCGCCAGCGCCCCCAGCACCAGCAGCCAGGTGCCGAAGGCCAGAATCCCCCATTTCTCATGCCAGTTGGCCGCGTCCCGCGCCCCGAAGAAGTTGCCGATCGACGCCACCACGACGGCCGTGGTGACGGCGTCGCCGGTGATCACGGTACGGCGGTACCGATGTTCCCAGTCGGCCGCCGGCTGACGGACCGAACTGCCCGCCAGACGCCCCCGCTCCGACGGAAACGGGCTGAGTAATCCCCCTTGCCGCACAGAACCCCCCAGGTTCCCAGTGGTTCGACGTGTTCCCCTGACACCGTTTCTCCACCCGGGAGGCCCCCGCCCCCCGCGCCGCTCTGTTCTCCCCCACGAGAGGCCCCCGCCTCCCGCACATGCCGAATCGGCCCTTTCAGAACCGGTCGGACGGCCCACCCCGGTGGCACCAGAAATAACGGATGCTCCCCGCACCCAGGGTCATCACTGGTCACCTTGTGTCCGAACGGCTGAAGCAAGGTCAATCTAGACCATCGGGGCCGGTATGAAGAGAGGGTGTGTGGAATTTGTGTCTACTTTCCAGAACGCCGGACAACTGCCGGGAACAAGGGTGGTCAGTGGGACGCCGGCCCGGCCGATCGAGGCCATGGCCGGCGTGCGGCCGAGGCCGGGCGGGCGGGCCGGCGGCGGACGTGCGCCCGAGGTTGACCGAAACCGTGAACGCGGACGGGAGCGCGGAGATCCACCGGCGACGGGCCGCCACCGGACGAGGGCCGGACCCGGGCCGGCGGGCGCTCCTCCAGGACCGCCGTGTACAGGGCGGCCTGTGGGGCCGCGGGGTGGTGCGGTGGCCGGATGCCACGGCGGAAGACGCACGGCAGGCCGCGGAAGCGGACCACGGCGACGGCGGTCACGGTGCCGGACCCGGCCTCGGCGACGAGCGACTCCAAGGCGCCGCCCCGCCGCTCGCACCGATCCAGCACGGCCCGGCGGGCGGACCGCAGGCACACCCCCGTGTACTGCGGTCGTCCGTATGGCGAAGGCCGCTTCGCGGGCATACCGGCGCCGATCCCCAACTCGTCGGTAGGTGTGCACACTTGCTGGTCGGGTTGTGAAGGTTGGATGGATGAGGACACTCCGGTCGCGCGAAGTAACGTTTCCGATTCGGAATGGCCGTGCGGCGTCCGGAACGAAGATCCGGAACCGTTCCATCCATAGGATCCCCGTGTGCTGGTCCAGCACTTGAGACAACTGGCGTGACTCTTTCACCACGCATCTCGTGTGAACACATCTCGTGTGTCCCGTTGCGGGTCCCGCCGGAGGGGAAATCTGTGTTTGCTCTTCATTCCGCGTCCGCCTCGACCGGGCGGCGCACCACAGGGCGGCGTATGGCCGCAGGGGCGGCCACGGCCGGACTGCTCACCATGGGCCTTCTCGCCGGGGCGGGCAACGCCGCCGCCGACGAGGGGGACACGCACCACCAGGGAGGTGCGGTCGCCACGCTCGACGGGCTGAAGACGTACGACTCGGCCCGGCTCGACCTCGGCGGCGGCAAGACCCAGAACATCGCCGCCGGCCTGTTCGAGATGAACGTCGAGGGCAGCGGCCGTCTGCAGACGTACTGCATCGACATCCACAACCCGACCCAGAACAAGGCCAAGTACCTGGAGACCCCCTGGGCCGGTACCTCGCTCGGCGCCAACGAGAACGCCGGCAAGATCCTCTGGATCCTCGAGAACTCGTACCCCCAGATCGGCGACCTGGCCGCGCTGGGCCAGAAGTCGGGTGCCGAGGGGCTGACCGCCAAGACCGCGGCGGCCGGCACCCAGGTGGCCATCTGGCGCTTCTCGGACGGCGCGAAGGTCGAGGCCCGCGACGCGCAGGCCGAGAAGCTCGCCGACTGGCTCGAGGCCGAGGCGCAGAACCTGAAGGAGCCGAAGACCTCCCTCACGCTGGAGCCCAACGCGGTCTCCGGCAAGGCCGGCGGCACGCTCGGCCCGGTGACCGTGCACACCGACGCCGGTCAGGTCTCCGTCGCCGCCTCCGCCGACGCGGCCGGTGCCGGCGTCAAGGTGACCGACAAGAGCGGCAACGCCGTCACGTCCGCCAGCGACGGCACCGAACTGTACTTCGACGTGCCCGAGGGCACGGCCGACGGTTCGGCCGCGCTGACGGTCCAGGCCACCACCGAGATCCCGGTCGGCCGCGCGTTCGCCAGCCCCAGCAAGAGCCAGACGCAGATCCTGGCCGGCTCCAGCGAGTCCACGGTCACCGCCGAGGCCACCGCGAACTGGGCCACCAAGGGCGCGATCCCCTCGGTCACGGCCGAGAAGAACTGCGCCAAGGACGGCGTCGACGTCACGGCGAGCAACCAGGGCGACTCCCCGTTCACCTTCGAACTCGCGGGCACCGAGCACACGATCGGGGCCGGCGAGTCCAAGACCGTGACCGTCCCGGTCGACGAGGACGCCACGTACGACATAACCGTCAAGGGCCCGAACGGCTTCTCGGAGCGCTTCGAGGGCGTCCTGGACTGCAAGACCCAGGGCACCCCGGGCACGGAGACGCCGGGCACCGGCGGTGACACCCCGTCGTCGGCCCCGAGCCCGGCCGGCGGCTCCTCCGACGAGGCCACCGGCGGCGAGGGCGACCTCGCCAACACCGGCAGCTCCAACGCCACCCCGCTGATCGCGGGCATCGCGGTGGCCCTGCTGGCCGCGGGCGGCGCGGCGATGTTCTTCCTCCGCAAGAAGAAGGCGGCCGCGGCCGAGTAACCGGCCCCGTCCGAACGACGATCGGAGCGTGTCTCCCGGCGGTACAGCCGGGAGACACGCTCCGATCGGCGTTCCGGGCCCCGGTCCGGGGTACTCGCCCACGACAGACATCGGCGAGTCGGCCGGCGCCATGAAGACCATCACCCGCTCAACGTCCGACAGCGGGGATCGAGGAAGCCGTGAGCGCGGTGTGGGGCGGCTCCGGTTCGTCTCCGGGGCCGCCCCGGCCGTCACGGGCGGGTCAGTTGGCGTCCACCAGATGGTGCGGGGGGACCGTCACCGTACGGGCCCCCTTCTCGCCGCCCAGGACGACCTCCCGCAGCGCGCTGTTGTTGCTGTGGTCGGTTTCCTTGAGCCGGTTCTCCGGGTTGGCGAGGACCTGGATGTAGTACGTGCCGTTCGGCAGGTCCGTGATGTCGAAGGACTGGCCGGGCAGGTCCTGGGTGTAGGTGTCGCCGGAGCCGACGTCGAGCACCTCGCGGACGGAGATGGAGTTCTCCTGGCCGCACGCGGTGGACAGGTCCGTGTTGCCCGGGTGCCAGTCGGCGTTCTTCACCGTGTAGTCGACGGCGTCGGTGTTGGCCAGGCAGAACGCCTCCTTGCCGCTGCGCACCGTCTCCTTCTGGTCGGCCGTCAGCAGCCGGTAACTGGCGAAGTCCAGGAAGTGCCAGTGCTCGTGGCCGGGACGCGGGTCCCACTCCATGCCGCCGGTGGGGGTGTATCCGACCTGTGTGCCGTCGGCGTCGTAGAAGTACTGGTAGGCGTCCATCACCTCCTTGCCCGGGGAGCGGAAGCCGTCCACGACGAGCTTGGCCGGGCCCGCGTTCCACACGTTGGCGCTGAAGGCGAGGTAGTCCTTGCCGGGCACCTCCTCGTAGCCGTCGCTGACGGTGATGCCGTACGCCGGCAGCGAGCGCAGGTCGGGCTTCGGTACGTCGGGCACGGATGCCTTGCCCGCGGGCCGCTTCGCGTTGGGCAGGGCACCCGGTGCCTGCCGCGAGCCGTCGGTCTGACCGGGGCCGTCACCGGCCTCGGCGGTGGTGAGGGCCTGCCGCTCCAGGGCCTTCCGCTTCACCGCCCACGGCAGGGCGGGCGGAGCCGACGGGTAGGGTCCGTGGCCGGCGTTGTACGAGGGGCCCGCGCCGCTCGTCACGGCACCGGGGGCCGGGGTGTCCGCGCCGGCCCCGTGCCCCGCGTGCGCGCTGTGCTCGGCGTGTGCGTCGTGCTCGGCATGGGCGCTGTGCCCGGAGGCGGTGGTCTTCGCCGAACCGCGGACGCCGGCGCTCTCCTCGTCCTCCCAGCTGCGCTCGCGGACGACCACCTTGACGGTCTGCGGCTTGTCGGCGATGCCGAAGAGATCACGGTACTTCTCGGCCACGTTGATCTCGGCGGTGTAGGTGCCTGCGGCCAGCTGGACCGGGGCGGTGTAGAACCCCGAGTAGGTGTTGGACGCCCAGCCGTTCTCGACGCCCCATACCGAGCCGAGGGTGAAGGGGTTCGTCGGACAGCTCTCCGGATACTTCGAGTTGGCGGGGGCGTCCGGCCGGACCCGGCCGGAGGCGTTGTTGGGACAGAACGCCTCGCTCTTCTCCAGCACCGTCGAGCCGGCCTCGTCGGTGAGGGTGATCCGCGTGAAGTCCGGCAGACCGGCGAAGTCGTTCACGAGCCCGGCGGGAAGTGTCCGGGTCCGGGTCTTCTTGCCGTTCCGGAGGATCTGCTGGGCGACGACCGGGTCCTTGTAGGACTTCCGGGTCACCTTGAGCTCCAGGGCGCCGTTCTCGGAGGTGAGGTAGGTCCCGAGGTCGAGATAGACCCCGGGATCCTCCTTCCACGAGTCGAGCGTGACGGAGGTGGAGGCGGCGATCAGGCCGAGCTTCGGCGTCGGCTCCTCGGACTTCGCGTCCGGTGCGGCGGCGACGACACCCGCGACCACGGCGACGGCCGCGGCGGCGGCGAGGTAGGGGCGGTTCAGGTGGCTGGGGCGGCCCTTTTGGAGTCTGGTCATCAGTCCTCGTGCTTCCGGCTTTCGAGTGGGTCATGGAACGTGGACGAGCAGCACGACCCCAACTGGCTTGCAGAGCCGTGGTGTTCGGACCATGAGAGGCGGATGGGCACCCTCCGGGTTGTCTCTGCTCACCCGGACGGCACCCGTTTGTCCGAAAAGCGCTCACCGGCTTCCGGACTTGGCTCACGTCCATGCGGAGTCCGTCCGGCGCTTCGGGGCTTCCCGACGTCGCGCCGTCCTTCACCGATGAGTTCAGGCCCGCGGACCTCGCCCTCCCCCGCGCGACACGGATCTCCTCGACCGGGCCTCGATCACGCCCCCGGCGGTGACGGTGCCGACACGGTCGCCGCCCCACTCCGTGAACCACGGGGCGCCGTCCGGTCCGGTGGTGGCGGTAGTCGGCCCGCGGGCAGGGGCGAGCCGGTGGCCCTCCGGTGCGGCGCCGGGCACGAGCCGGCCGGTCCGGCCCCTGGGGACCGGACCGCGTCCGTCCGGGGGAACCCACCGCGAACAGAGCACGCCGTGGCGATCGCGGGCGCGCCGTGGGGCCATCGTGGTGCGGCACGCTGAGGGCGCTACGGATGGGGTACACGGATGCCGGAATCGACACGGGCCATGAGCCGCCGGAGTCTGCTCGTCGCAGGTGGGGCGGTGGCGACCACCGTCTCCGCCGGGGGCGGGGCCACTGCGCAGGCCGGGGAGGAGAAGCCGCCGCAGGGCTCGGGGAACGGGGGTGACAGCCGCCGGGCAAGGATCGACGTCCACCATCACTTCACCGCTCCGGCATGGGTGGACTGGGCCGAGCGCGAGGGCCTGGTGCGGCGGGAGGAGTTGCTGTGGTGGGCGCGTTGGGATCTCGACTCCACCCTGGCGCTGATGGACCGGGTGGGAATCGCGACCGCGGTCCTCAACCCGACCATGCAGGACCGCTACCGCTCCGCGGCACAGGCCAGGGAGGGCCTCACGGTCGTCTTCGAGGCGATGTCCGGCCTGATGGCCGCACACCCGGGCCGTTTCGCCGTCCTCGCCCCCGCCGTCCTGGACCATCCCGAGGTGACCACGTGGGCTCTGCGACGTGCCTACGACGACCTCGGCGCCGTGGGAGTCAGCGTGAAGGCCAACTACGACGGGGTCTATCTCGGTGACCCCGCGTACGACCGCTTCCTCGCGGAAGTCGACGACCGCGCCGCCGTCCTCTTCACCCACCCGCTCGACCTCCCGGGCGGACCACCCGGCGTGCCCACCGTCCCCGGGATTCCCAACTTCATGTGCGATTTCCTGCTGGACACCACGCGTGCCGCCGTGAACCTGATCCGTACCGGGACGCTCGACCGCCACCCGCACCTGTCGGTCGTCCTGCCGCACGCCGGCGGGTTCCTCCCGCAGATCGCCACCCGCATGGCGGCCTTCGGCGACTTCTGCACCCCGCCCCTCGACGCCGCCCGGGTACGGGACCATCTCCACCGATTCTTCTACGACACGGCGGGCCCCCTGGCCCCCTCGGGCACTCTGGTGGCCACCGCCGGTGCCGACCGGGTCCTCTTCGGCACCGACTGGCCGGCCGCCTCGGCCGACATCGTCACCGGCTACACGGTGCCGGCCGTCGAGACCGACCCCGCCTTCACCGACCAGCAACGCCGCGGCATCAACCGCGACAACGCACTCCGTCTCATGCCCGCGCTGAGGCGCGCCCTGCGGTGACGCGGCGCGCCGCCCCCCGCTCCTCGACCGGCACACGCCCACGGCGCCCCGGCCCCGGCTCTGCTCCGCGCCCTCCTGGACAGGGCGCTCGCCCCCGCCTCCCCGCGCTGAGAGACCGCATGGCGGGGGCACGCCGCGGGTGTTGACGGGTCTCGGTCAACAGCTCTAGGTTCTGACCGGCTTATCGAACTGTGTTTGAAATATCGAACATGCCGGTCATGTGCCCCGCACCCACCTGGAGAACCGATGAGCGCACGCCCGCACAGCCAGGCCCTGCCGTCCCGCAGGCTGTTCCTCGGTGCCGCCGCCGCCACGACGGCGGCCCTGGCCGCCGATCTGTCCCTCGGCGCCCGGTCCGCCCGAGCCGCCGACTCCGCCTACGTCATGGGCTACTTCACCGAGTCGCCGAGCGGCCTCGGCACCGACTACGGCCTTCACCTCGCCGTCAGCACGGACTCCCTCAACTGGACGCCGCTCAACCAGAACAACCCCGTCGTCACCCCCACCGCCGGGGCCGGCGGACTGCGCGACCCGTTCATCCTGCGCAAGCGCGAGGGCGGCCTCATCGTCATCGCCACCGACCTCAAAGGCACCGACTGGGGCTACAACAGCCAGACCATCCATGTGTGGGACTCCGCAGACCTGCGCTCCTTCACCAACTACCGCCGCCCCCACCTGCACGACATGGTCACCCACAGCTGGGCCCCGGAGGCCTTCTGGGACGCGAGCCGGGGACAGTACGGGATTATCTACTCCTCGGTGAACAGCAGTGGTCACAGCGTCCTGATGGTCAACTACACCAGCGACTTCACCACCGTCTCCGCACCGCAGGTGTTCTTCGACCCCGGCTACGACATCATCGACGGCGACATGGCCGTCGGCGTCAACGGCGTCAACTACCTCTACTTCAAGAGCAGCAGTACCGGCGGCCTGGTCGGCGCCCGCTCCGCCTCACTGAACCCGGGCAGCTTCACACCGTTCAGCACGTCGGTGGCCCACGGCGGCACGGAGGCGCCGACCCTTGTGAAGTCCCTGACCTCCAACACCTGGTACCTGTGGGGCGACACCTACACGCCCAACGGCGTCTTCTACGCCTGGCAGACCACCAACCTCGCCGCCGGCACCTGGACCCCGGTCGACCAGAAGCTCTACACCCACCCGGTCAACGCCAAGCACTGCACCATCGCCCCGATCACCGCCGCCGAGTACACCAACCTGCTGTCCCGCTGGGGCGCGCCCGCCTGGAACCGGCTGAAGTCGTACAACTTCCCCGACCGTTACGTCCGCCACGCCGGCTACCTGGCACGGATCGACGCCTACCCCTTCGACCCGTACACCGACTCCCAGTGGAAACTCGTCCCCGGCCTGGCGGACTCCTCCGGCGTCTCGTTCCAGTCGGTCAACTTCCCCACCCGCTATCTGCGGCACTACGACTACGTGCTCCGCCTCGACGCGAGCGACGGCACCAGCGCCTTCGCCCAGGACGCCACCTTCCACCGGGTGGCCGGTCTGGCCGACGCGTCCTGGTCCTCCTTCCGCTCCCACAACTACCCCACCCGCTACATCCGCCACTCCGACTACGCCCTGCGCGTCGACCCGGTCACCACCGCCACGGACCGCGCCGACGCGACGTTCTCGGTCGGCTACTGATCCCGAGCCGCCGCCGGAATCCGCGCCACCAGCGACGCGGTGAACGGGTGGGCCGGCGCGGTCAGGATCTGTCCGGCCGGGCCCTGTTCGACGATCTCGCCGGCGTCGAGTACGGCGATGCGGTGGGCCAGGGCCGCCGTGTCCAGGTCGTGGGTGATGAGGACCAGGGACAGCCCGTCGCGCTCGCGGGCCAGCCCCGTGAGCATGTCGAGGATGCCCCGGCGGGTGACCGGGTCGAGGCCCGAGGTGATCTCGTCGCAGACGAGGACACGGGGGCGGGCGAGCAGCGCGCGGGCGAGGGCGGCGCGCTGGAGTTCGCCGCCGGAGAGCCGGCCGGGGCGCCGGTGGGCCAGTTCCTCCGGCAGGCCGAGGGCGTCCAGCGTGGTCAGCGCCTCCCGGATCGCCGTGTCCTCGTCGGTGCCGCGCAGCCGTACGGCGGTGCGGGCGACCTGCCGTGCGACGGAACGGTGTTCGTCGAAGGCGGCGTGCGCGTCCTGGAAGACGTACTGCACGGCCGCCAGTTGTGCGCGGTCGCGGTCGCGCAGGCTGCGCGGCAGCGGGACGCCGTCCAGGAGCACCTCGCCGTCGTGGTCCCGGTGCAGTCCGGCGACACAGCGGGCCAGGGTGGTCTTGCCGCTGCCGGAACGGCCCACGACGGCGAGCGACCGGCCCGGAAACAGGTCGAGTTCGGGTGTGCGCAGAACGACGGTGGCGGGGCGCGAGCCGTCCCGATGGCGGGCGGTCAGGGCGCGTACACGGAGTACGGGCTGTTCGGTGGTCGGCGCTTCCGAATCGGGCAACGCCGCGTCAGACGCCAGCAGTTCGCGGGTCCACGCATGCTCGGGAGCGAGCAGGACCCGCTGGGCCGGGCCCGATTCGACGACCCGGCCCGCCCGCAGCACCACCACCTCGTCGGCGAGGGCCCGCACCACGTCCAGGTCGTGGCTGAGCAGCACCACCGCGATGCCCCGCGCCCTGACCGCCGTGAGCTGCTCGACGATACGGCTCTTCGTCAGCGCGTCCTGGCCCGTGGTGGGTTCGTCCGCCACGACGACCCGCGCGCCGAGCAGCAACGCCTGGGCGAGGACGACGCGTTGCTGCTGCCCGCCGGAGAGCTGGTGCGGATAGCGCCGCAGAAGCTCCGCGACGGAGGGGAGCTGGGCCTCGGACATGGCCTCCAGCACGCGTTCCCGCGCCGCCAACCGGCGTCGGCGCAAGGGCAGATGGCGCACCTGCGCCCGCGCGATGTCCATCAGCAGCGCCGACACCCGGCGGGCCGGGTTCAGCGCCGACGCAGGATGCTGGGGGACGTAGCCGACCGGGCCGTCGCCCTCCACGCGTACCTCGCCGGTGACTTCGGCGCCCGCCGGGTACTCGCCGAGCAGGGCGAGCCCGGTGGTGGTCTTGCCGCTGCCGGACGCGCCGATCAGCGCCGTGACCCTGCCGGGCGGCACCCGCAGGCTCACACCGTCGACGATCAACCGGCCGTCGACCCGCACGCGCAGGTCGCGGATCTCCGCCACCGTGTGCTCGTGGTTCACGGACGTGGTTCCTTCCTGGTCCGTCTGCCGCCCTTGTCCAGCGCGGCGTCGAAAAGCAGATTCGTCCCCGTCGTCAGCGTCACGATCAGCACGGCGGGGACGACCACCGCCCACGGCTGCACGAACAGTCCGGTGCGGTTGCGGTCGACCATGACCGCCCAGTCGGCGGCGTCCGGCGCCACACCGACACCCAGGAAGGCGGCCGTGGCGACCAGGTAGAGCACGCCGGTCAGCCGGGTGCCGGCGTCGGCGGCCAGGGTGCGCAGCATGGAGCGGCCGACATAGCCGACGGCGATCCGCCACCATGTCTCGCCCTGCATGCGCAGAGCCTCCACCGCGGGCCGGGCGGCGGCCTCCGCGGCCGCGGCCCGCACCAGACGCGCCGCGTCCGGCACATTGGCCACGGCGACCAGCAGCGCCAGCCCGACGGCGCCCGGCTCGAACACCGTGGCCGCCAGCAGGATCAGCAGCAGTGACGGGACGGCCAGCAGCACGTCCAGGGGCCGCATCAGCAGGTCCTCCAGGCGGCGGTGCCGGGTGAGGGCACCGACGAGACCGACCGGGAGGGCCACCAGA
The DNA here is from genome assembly GCF_043199595.1 of Streptomyces sp. NPDC048584. Lineage (NCBI taxonomy): Bacteria > Bacillati > Actinomycetota > Actinomycetes > Kitasatosporales > Streptomycetaceae > Streptomyces > Streptomyces sp. NPDC048584. Next base: position 10,655 of record NZ_JBICWF010000015.1, on the reverse strand, counting down.
TAGGCCAGGGCGGTCGCGGCGAGCGCGGTCAGCACCACCGGCCGCCCGCCGTGCAGGACTTGCCGCCACACGTCCTGGCCCACGAAGTCGGTGCCGAGCCAGTGCCCCCCACCCAGCGTGAACGACGTGGCCCGCGGCCCCGGCCCGCCCGCGAACACCGGCCCGAACAGAGCGAGAAGCAGCGGTACGGCGACGACCGCGACACCGAGGGCGAAGCGGCCCGTACGGAGCCGGCTCACGCGGCCACCCCCGCCCGCGGAGCCACCCGGTGCGCCACCAGATCGGCGCCGAGGTTCAGCACGACGGTCACCACACCGAACACCACCGCCAGCCCCTGCACCACCGGCACATCGCGTTCGGCCACGGCACCCAGCAGTACGGTGCCGAGCCCCGGGATCACGAACAGGGCCTCCACGACGACGACCCCGCACAGCAGCCAGTCCACGGTCCGGGCGAGCTGCTGGGCGGCGGGCGCCAGCGCGTTGGGCAGCGCGTGCGTGTACCGGATCCGGGCGCCGGACACGCCGTACCGCCGGGCCTGGGCCACGTACGGGGAGGCGAGCGCGTCGATCATGCCGGCGCGCACCAGCCGCACCAGCGAGCACACCGGCCGTGACAGCAGCACCAGCACGGGCAGCACCAGCGCGGCCGGATGGGCGGCCAGATCGGTGCCGTAGCCGACGGCGGTCGGCGGCAGCCAGCCGAGCCGCAGCGCGAACACCGTCACCAGCAGCACCCCGAGGGCGAACTCGGGGACGGCGTACACGGCGAGCGTGACGGAGCTGATCAGCCGGTCCACCGGCCGGCCCGCGTGCCGGGCGGCCAGCACCCCGAGCCCGAACCCGGCCGGCACCAGGAGCAGCACGGTCAGCGACGCCAGCAGCAGGGTGGGGCCGAACGCGTCGGCGAGGTACAGGCTCACGGGCCGGCCGGAGACCAGCGAGGTGCCGAGGTCGCCGTGGAGCAGCCCGGCCGTCCAGTCGGCCAGCCGCTCCCAGGCCGGCCGGTCGAGCCGCATCGCCTCCCGGATGGCCGCGATCCGGGCCGGGTCGGGCTGGTCCCCGGCGAGGGCGACCGCGGCGTCGCCCGGCAGCGCCTCGGTGAGCGCGAAGACCAGCAGCACCACGGCCACGGTCTGCGCGACGCCGAGCAGCAGCCGCCGGGCGACGAAGGAGCGTGGTCCGCTCACGCGAGCCACACCCTGTCGAAGCGCGCCCAGTCGAGCGTGTTGGCGGGCGCCTTGGTCTCAACGCCCCTGACCCGGCGTCCGGTTCCGATGATCCAGTCCGCGAACCCCCAGACGAGGAAGCCGCCCTCGGCGTACAGCCGGCGCTGCATCCGCTCGTAGACGGCGGCACGCTCGGCCGGGTCGCGGGTGGACTGGGCCTGCTGGTACTGCGCGTCGAAGTCCTTGTGCCGCCACCGGGTGGCGTTGGTGGAGGAGTCGGTGAGCAGCCGCTGGGAGATGTGCGCCTCGATGGGCATGGCGCCCGAGCGGTAGCAGCACAGGGTGCCCTGGTCGAGGATGTCGCTCCAGTAGGAGTCCTTGCTGCCCATCCGCACCTCGACCGTGACCCCGGCCTTCTTCGCCTGGTCGCGGAAGATGCCGGCGGCCTCGGTGAATCCGGCGGCGACGGCGGAGGTGTCCAGGGTGACCCTCAGATCCTCGGCGCCGGCCTGCTTCAGCAGTGCGCGGGCCTTGTCGAGGTCCTGTTCGCGCTGGGGGAGGCCGTCGGCGTAGTACTGGTAGCCCTTGCCGAACAGGTCGTTGCCGACCTCGCCCGCGCCGGACAGCGCGCCGTCGACGAGTTCCTGGCGGTCGGCGATGAGGAAGAAGGCCTGGCGCACCCGCGGATCGTCGAACGGCGGGCGGTCGGTCTTCATGCAGAAGGCCTGCATGGCACTGCCCCGTAGCCGCACGATCTCGATCTGCCCCTTGTCCTCGTGGGCGCGCGCGGTGGTGGGGTTGAGCTCGTGGGCGTACTCGATCTGCCCGCCGAGCAGCGCGTTCACCCGCGCCGACTCCTCGTTCGCCACGAGGAACTCGATCTCGTCGAGGTGCGGGGCGCCCTCCCAGTGTTCGTCGTAGCGGCGGAACACCGCCGAACGGCCCGGCGCGAACGACACGAAGCGGAACGGCCCCGAACCGACCGGCGCCCTGTCGAACTCGGTGGCGCCGTCGGGCACGATGTACGCGCCGAACGCCGCCAGGATGTTGGGGAACTCGGCCGTGGGCCGCTTGAGCACGAACTCGACCGAGCGTTCACCGGTGGCGCGGCTGGCGTCGAGGTCGATGGGTTCCAGGGACGCCTTGGCGCGGAACGCCTGCTTCGGGTCGGCTATCCGGCGGTAGCTGTAGAGGACGTCCTTGGCGGTGACCGGTCTGCCGTCGTGGAAGGCGGCCTCGCGCAGGGTGACCTGCCAGCGGTCCAGCGCCGCGTTGGGCTCCCACTTCTCGGCGAGGCGGGGCACGGCGGACAGGTCGGCGCCGTAGTCGGCGAGCTTGTCGAACAGGGCCTTGGCGCGGGCGGCGTCGGCGAACAGGTTCGCGAGGTGCGGGTCGAGGGTCTCGCTCGCGCCGCCGCCCGCGAACGCGGCGCGCAGCCGCCCGCCCTTCTTCGGCGCGCCGTCACCGGCGCCGTCGTCGGAACCGGAACCGCCGCAGCCGGCCAGGGCGAGAGCGCCCACCCCGGTCGCGGCGAGGAAGCCGCGCCGGCGCAGGGCGGTGAAGGAGGGAGAACGGGTCGTATCGTCGTGCATCAGGATTCCTCGGATTCAAGACGGGCCACGAGGTGCAGCCGGTCGGCATCGGTGGTGCGGCCGGGGAGCAGACCCTCGTGCCAGGGGGGTTCGGTGCGCGGCCCCGGTCCGTCGTGAAGCTCCAGGACCTCGAGGCCGTGCGCGGCCAGCACATGGCGCAGCTCCTGCGGGAACAGCAGCCGCCACGCGGACCGCTGCTCGACCGGCGGCGCCGACCCGTCGTCGGTGGTCCATACGCGTCTGCGGCGCAGAAGCTGGTCCGTACGGTCCACCGTGAGGGTGGTGACGGACCGGTGGACGGTGCCCTGCCAGAGGAACTCGTCGCTCCGGGGCGTGTCGAGCAGGTCGGTACGGCCGAGGAAGTACGCGCCGTTGCGCATCTCCGCGACGAGCAGCCCGCCCGGCGCCAGGGCACGGCGGCAGGACGACAGGAAGCCGTCGAGCTGGTCGTTGGTGTGGCAGTACAGCAGGGCGCTGTCCAGGCACACGACGGCGTCGAACACCCCCTGCCCCAGGTCGAATCCGTGCAGATCGGCACGGACGTACACGGGTCCGGGGTGATGGTCGCGGGCGTGGGCGAGCATGGCCCGGGAGAGGTCCGCGCCGGTCACCTCGCGGCCCGCGTCGTGCAGCCACGCGGCGTCACGGCCGGTGCCGCAGCCCAGGTCCAGCACGCGCCGTCCCGCGCCGTGCCGCCGCAGACAGTCCTCCGTCCAGCGCCCGGCCAGCCGGGCCGGGTCGGGGAACCGGGCCTCGTACAGCGCCGGGTTGTCGGTGAGCAGGTTGCCGCTCATGCCGGGGTCCTTCCTCGTACGGCCGTGGGGACGGGGGAGTGCGGCGGTGCGGGCAGTGAGCCCAGGCGGCGCAGCCGTACGACGCCGAGTGCGGAGGCGAGCCCGGCCAGCGCACAGCACGCCCACGGCAGCCACGCGGCGCCGCCGTCCCGCCCCGTGTCCATGGCCCAGCCGACGACGGCGTTGCCGACCGCCGCCACGACGCCCGAGACCATGGAGAAGACGCCGAAGCAGGTGCCGGTCAGTCCGGGACGGCCGAAGGCGGGGACCAGGTCCATCACGAACGGCTGGGCGACCATCACCCCGAGGTGCAGCAGCAGGGCCGCCGCCAGCACGGGCAGCACCCGCAGTACCGCGTCGGCCACACCGTCCGGGCTGCCGGACGCCCCGGCGACCAGGGCGGGCGGCAGGAAGGCGGCCGCCATCAGCCCCAGCCCCACCGCGGCCCAACGGGCCCCGTCCCCCCGGCGTTTGAGCGCGCGGGTGAGGCGCAGCTGGAACAGCAGACTGGTGACCGCGCCGACCACGAAGACGAGTCCGGCGGCGCCGTCCCAGCCGGTGGCGTGACGCGCACCGTCCGGCAGCAGCAGATACAGCTGGCTCTCCAGGGTGAACAGGCCGGACATGGCGAGCGCGAAGGCCAGGAACGCGCGGTTGCCCAGCACCTCCCGCCAGTCGGCGAGGACACCGCCCGTGCTCGGCTCGGCCTTCCGGGCGGGCAGCACCAGGGCCTGTGCGACGGTCAGCACCGCGAAGATCCCGGCGGCGGTCAGCGCCGACGTACGGAAGTCCACCAGCAGCAGCGCGCTGCCCAGCAGCGGCCCGATCAGCGCGCCCGTGGTGGCGAACACGTTGAACAGGGCGAACGCCTCCGCCCTGCGGTCCTCGGCCTCCCGCGCGAGGTAGGCGCGTACGGCGGGGTTGAACAGCGCCCCCGCGAACCCGCTGAGAACGGACGCCCCGAGCAGCACGCCCAGGCCGTCGCCGAGCGCGAACAGCGCGAACCCGGCGGTGCGCAGGGCGCATCCGGCGATGATGACGCCGCGTGCGCCGAGCCGGTCGGAGGCGGAGCCGCCGATGACGAACAGGCCCTGCTGGCTGAGGTTCCTGACCCCGAGGACGACCCCGACGACGGCCGCCGACATCCCCAGGTTCTCCGTGAGATGCGTGGCGAGATAGGGGACGAGGAGATAGAAGCCGGTGTTGACGCCGAGCTGGTTGACCAGCAGCAGCTGCACGGCGGGCGGGAAGCGGCGTATCTCATGCCAGGTCCGCACGGTCGCCCTCCCGCGGTGCGACGCCCAGTCCGGGCAGTCCGCTCGTCCGCACCCGGCCGTCCTCGCCGCCGATGCCGGTCCACGGGTCGTGGGCGAGCAGCAGATGACCGTCCAGGTCGGCCCAGCGGGCCCGGTCGGCGAGATGCACGGCCGGCGCGAGCCCCAGGCTGCTGGCGGTCAGACAACCCAGCATCAGTTCCGTGCCGCTGCCGGCGGCCGCCTCCGCGATGCGCAGGGCCGCGTGCACACCGCCGCACTTGGCGAGCTTGACGTTGACGCCGTGCACCCGCCCGGCCAGCCGGCGTACGTCCTCCAGGTCCACGGCGTCCTCGTCGGCGACGACCGGCAGCGGTGAGCGTGCGGCCAGCGCCGCGAGGGCGTCCGGGTCGCCGGGGGCGAGGGGCTGCTCGACGGCCTCGACGCCGAGCTCGGCGAACCGGGGGAGCAGCGCCGTCGCCCGAGCGGTGCTCCAGGCGCCGTTGGGGTCCAGGAGCAGCCGGGCGTCCGGCGCGGCGGCCCGGACGGCCCGTACGCGATCGACGTCCTCCTCGGGATCGGCCGCCCCCGCCTTGACCTTGAGCACCTCGAAACCGCTCGTCGTGAGACGGCGCGCCAGCGCCGCCGCGTGGGCGGGGGAGGTGATGCCGATCGTGCGCGCGGTGGCCACGACCGGACCGTCGGCGGTACCCAGGAGCCGGTGGACGGGACGGCCCGCTCGCTTGCCGACGAGATCCAGCAGTGCCGCGTCCACGGCCGCCGTCACGGCCGGGGGAGTGTCCCCGGTGGCCAGCTCGCCCGTTCGGAGGGCCTCCAGGGCCGACTCCGGATCGGGGTGGCGGGCCAAGGCCGTTCCGGCGAGGGTGAGATGGCGTCCCAGGGCGTGGACGTCGAGGCCGTAGTAGACGCTGCTGACGGCCTCGCCGTGACCGGTCGTACCGTCGTGCTCGATGCTCAGCCACACCGCCTCACGGGCGGACATCGTGGAACGGGAGATCCGCAGCGGCTCGGTCAGTTCGAGGCGCACGGTGCGCAGTCCGGTCCTCACCGGCCCTCCTCCGGACGGGTGAGCGGATCGGTGACGCGCGTGCACCGGGCCCAGCCGGTGGCCTCGGCCGCGTACGGGTGCGGCAGCTGTACCGGGCGGGTGGCCGCGGTGGCCGGGTCGACGCCGTGGGCGGTGGTGAAGTCGTCGTCGTAGACGGTGGAGAGATAGCGGTGCGGCCCGTCGGGGAAGACGGTGGCGACGACCGCGCCCGGATGGACGCGGGCCGCCCAGGCGGCGACCCGGGCGACCGCGCCGGTGCTCCAGCCGCCGCTGACGAAACTGCCCCGTGCCAGCCGGCGACAGCTGTCCACGGCCTCGGCGGGACCGAGCCAGTGCACCTCGTCGAAGGCGTCGTAGGCGACATTGCGCGGATGGATGCTGCTGCCGAGGCCGCGCATCAGCCGGGGCCGGGCGGGCTGGCCGAAGATGGTGGAGCCCGTGGAGTCCACGCCGATCAGGCGCAGTTCGGGCCAGTGCCTGCGCAGCGGTCCGATGACACCGGCACTGTGCCCGCCGGTGCCCACACTGCACACCAGCACATCCACATGGTCGAGCTGGGCGGCGAGCTCGGCGGCCAGGGAGGCGTAACCGGCCGTGTTGTCCGGGTTGTTGTACTGGTCGGGCCAGTACGCGTCCGGCAGTACGGCCAGCAGTTCGCGCAGCCGGGCCAGACGGGCGGCCTGCCAGCCGCCCTGCGGCCGAGGCCGGTCCACGATCTCCAGCCGCACCCCGTACGAGCGCAGTAACTGGCGCATCGTCGGCTCCAGTTCACTGTCACCGACCAGTACGACGGGATGCCCGAGGGCCTGTCCGGCGAAGGCGAGCCCGATACCGAGGGTGCCCGAGGTGGACTCCACCACCGGGGCGCCGGGCCGCAGTTCGCCGCGCTCACGGGCGCCCATCAGCATCGACACGGCGGCCCGCGCCTTCATCCCGCCCGCGGAGAGCCCTTCGAGCTTGGCCCAGAAACCGGGGTGCGGTCCCGGCAGTCCGGCGGTGATCCGTACGACGGGGGTACGGCCGAGCAGGGTGAGCAGCTCCGGGCGTGCGGCGGGGCGTACGGCGGCGGTGGTCACCGGGTGCCTCCCGGACGGTCGACGCGGTAGCGGTGCAGGGTGCCGGGGCCGCCGTCCAGCCAGAAGAAGGGGTACGGCTCCGCACACACGGCGCTCACCCCGTGCCCCAGGAGGCGGGGGAGTACCGCGCTCCCGGTCTGGGCGAACATCACCAGTTGCTTGCCCTGCCGCAGCGCGAGCTCCCGCAGCGGCTCGAACGTCCCGTTGCCCAGCGTCATCCCGGACACGAGCAGCGCGTCGCACCGGCCGGCGGCGCCGAGCGCGTCGGTGACGACCGGCTCGCCCCACTCGGTGACCCCGCCCTTGAGATCGCACGGAACATAGCCCAGACCTCGCGAACGCAGCGCTTCAAGAAGGGAGTTGACCACGCCGACGACAAGCACCGTCGCCCCGGGCGGCAGGACGAGCAGCCCGGCGACGGCCTCGGCCCGGGCCCGGGACTTCTCCAGCGACGTCCCGGACGGCAGCGTGACGGGCCGCGCCCCGTTCTCCGGGGTGTGCGGGGTGACGTGCATCAGATACGCGTCCAGCGCGGCGACCCGCACCGGTGCTGTCGGATGCTCCAGCAGCCGGGCCGCGTCCGCGCCGGCGCAGTCCTCCACCGCGCCGTCGGGCAGCGCGCCGGGCTCGACCGCGCAACTGCCGACGGCCTCGGCGAGGCGCAGACTGAGCACCTCGTTGCGGTACCCGGTGCCGCGCCCCTCGTGCCGCACGGCCTGCCGGGTGGTGAAGGCCACGGAGATCCGCAACCCGGCGGGATCCGGACCGAGTCCGCCGGCACGGGCGAGGGTGAGCAGTTCGTCGTACGTCGTCGCCGTGCGGGCGGACGCGGGGGTGGCGGGGCTCATCGGATCACCAGCCCGGACCGCACCTCGCCGAGCAGGGCCTCGACCCGGGCGCGGGCGCCGGTCCCCGCCGGGTCGGCCGCCATCACATGGCCCAGGTACTCGTTGTTGCTGCCGGCCGCCTTCACCTGCCGTCCCGGCTCGGCGAACCGCGCTTCGAGGACGTCCGGCGCGGCCCGCACCCGCTCACCGTCCAGCGTCTCCAGCGTGCCCGTCGCCTCCGGCACCAGGAAGCCGACGGCGGCGCTGCGCAGCCCGGTGTCGGTACGCCGCAGGTCGGGAGCGCGGCCCAGAGACACGTCGACGAAGGCGGCGGCGAGGTCGATGCCGGTGACATGCCGTACCAGTTCGGTGATGCGGTTCCCGGCGGGGCGCGGGTTCACCTCGACCACGCGCGGACCGGCCGACGTCAGCTTGATCTCGGTGTGCGCCACCACGCCGTCCGTCAGCCCGAGTGCCTTGAGGGCGCCGAGCGCGGTCTGCTCGGCGGCGTCGGCGTCCGCCGCCGACAGCGCGGCCGGGAACATGTGGCCCGTCTCGATGAACGCGGGTGCCCCGCCGACGCTCTTGTCCGTCACCCCGATGACATGCACCGCGCCCGCGTGCGACACGGTCTCGACACTCACCTCCGGACCGTCCAGCAGTTCCTCCAGCAGCACGACGGGCACCCGGCGCTGCCCGCGCGCGTTGACCGGGAAGTCGGCCAGCGCCCCGACGGCGGCGGCGAGCTGCTCCTCGTCGTCCACCCGGCGCACGAACATGCCGGCGCACAGGTCGACGGGCTTGACCACCAGCGGATAGCCGATCTCCCGTGCCGCACGGGTGAGTTCGGCCCACTCCTCGTGCACCGCGAAGCGGGGCCCGGCCACCCCCGCCCCGGCCAGGACCCGACGGGTGGCGTCCTTGCGGCAGGCGTTCCCGACCGCCTCCGGAGCCGGTCCTGCCAGCCCCAGCGCGGCGGCCGCACGCGCCACCGTGGGCAGGTAGTAGTCGCAGGACGTGAGCACGCCGTCGAAGCCCAGCACCTCGTGCAACCGCCGCACCCGGGGCAGCAAAGCCTCGGTGTCATTGGTGTCCGCGGTGATCACATTGCGCGCCCCGAGCAGCGGGTGCGCCACACCCTCGGGCGCGGACCGCAGGTAGTGATGCAGGTCGCGGGTGAGGAACGTGAACTCGTGTCCGCCCTCCCGGATCGCCCGTGGCAGCAGCCTGCTCATCGAACCGACCCAGCTCTCGACCACCAGCAGATGAGCCACGGCTCCCCTTTTCGTGTCGTCACGTACGGCGCCGCCCTGACGACAGGGCCGCGACCGGTCGACACGATATCGGTAATCATTTTCATTGTCAGGTACTGTGAGGTCCCCGATACGAGAGGACCCCACGATGAGTCGGAACACGCCCGCCGGTTACACCGTGCGTCCCGCGACACCGGCGGACGTCGACGGTGCCCGGGCCGTCATGCTCGACACGTTCTACAAGGAGTTCGGATACGGCTATGTGCCCCGCTGGCACCGTGATGTGACGGACCTCAAGGGCACCTACCTCGACGATCCCCGGCACACCCTGCTGGTGGCCGTCCACGACGGCGAGGTGGTCGCCACCACCGCCGTCCACTCCCGGGGCCCGGCCCACCCGCCGCACCCCCGCTGGCTGGCCGAACGCTATCCGTCCGGCACCACCGCCCAGCTCGTCCGCGTCTACGTCCGCCCGGAGCACCGGCGCCGGGGCCTGGCGCGCACCCTGGTGAACGCGGCCCGCGACTTCGTCGCCGGCACCCCTGGCTACGACTGCCTCTATCTGCACACCAATGTGGACGTCGAGGGCGCGGAGGCGTTCTGGCGCGGCATGGCCAAGGAGATCTTCGACGCGCGCACCACCGGCGAACACGGCCCGGGGGTGGCCACGGTCCACTTCGAGATGCCGTTCTGACGGGTCAGGTGCCCACGTGCCACGCCGGGACGTGGGACACCGCCTCCGTCGCGGCCGCCCGCGGAGCCGACGCGTGGACGGCGGCGAGCAGCCGGGCGTGATCGGCACAGGCGCAGCCGGCCCGGTCCTCGTCGGACGGCAACAACTCGGTGAGATCCGAGTACAGCGTGATCAGCGCCTCGTTGTGGGAGGCGGCCACCAGCGCCCGGTGAAAGGCGGGGCCGCTGTCCAGCAGCCCGTTCATGCGCCGCAGGTCCTCCTCCGTACGGCGCAGCGCGGCCAGCCTCGCCGCCGCCACCTCCAGGGCGTCGCGTACGTCGACGAGATCACGTTCCCCTACGGCGGCGAAGCGGCGTCGCATCACCCCCTCCAGCTCACTGGTCGCCACCACATAGGTGCCGGAACCGTGGCGGATGTCCAGGAGTCCGTTGTGGGCGAGCGCCCGCACGGCCTCCCGGACGGTGTTGCGGGCCACCCCGAGCTGCCGGACCAGTTCCGGTTCGGTCGGAATACGGGAGCCCACCGGCCAGACCTGCGCGGTGATCTGCTGCCGCAGCCGGGCCACCACCTGGTCGAACAGCCCGGCGGGACGCGGCACCGGACGCAGCATCGCCTACCGGACCTTCGACCCGGCGACGGTCCAGGTGTCGCCGCCGGTGAGGAGGGCTCCGAGGTCGCCCTTGCCCTGTTGTTCCAGGGCGGTGTCGAGCTGGTCGGCCATGAGGGTGTCGTAGACGGGGCGGTCGACGGAGCGGAGGACACCGATGGGGGTGTTGTGGAGGGTGTTGGGGTCGGCGAGGCGGGAGAGCGCGAACGCGGTCGTGGGGGACGCGGTGTGGGCGTCGTGGACGAGGATGTCGGCCTCGTTGTCGGGGGTGACGGTGACGATCTTCAGGTCGCCGGTGGTCCGGTCGCGTAGGACGCCCTTG
>NZ_JBICWF010000014.1:0-227519 GCF_043199595.1 Streptomyces sp. NPDC048584 | reverse complement strand
CCGCTACGACAAGACGGCCACCATTTACCTGGCCGGACTGCACCTCGCCGCCATCTTCATCTGGTCGGCGAGGTGATCCGAAAGAAACGGCCTAGTCCCCGCCGTTCCGTTCGGTGGAACGGGCGCGTCCGATGGGTGGATGCTCCCTTGTCCATGACCCTCCCGTCCCACAGGATGATTCCCTACTAATCCAATAGGGAAATGGGGAATCGTGGGTGAGGCGGAGGTGATCACCGAGGCCGCCGGGGACTTCTGGCGGCGGGTCGCCGACGAGGTCGCCGACGACCTCGCCGTGGACGCGATCGAGCGGGACCGGGCCGGCAAGCCGCCCTTCGACGAGGTCGCGCGGCTGCGTGAGTCCGGACTGCCGGCCGTGCTCGCCCCTCCCTCGCCGGACGGCGGCGGCATGGGCTGGCGCGACGCCTGTGCCGTCGTCCGCCGGATCGCCGCCGCCGACGGATCGATCGGTGAACTGCTCGGCCGCCACTACGTGTTGTCCTGGAGCACGCGCTTCTTCGGCACCCCGGAGCGCGCCGCCGGGCTGGAGGCGCGCGCGGCACGGGAACAGTGGCTCTGGGCCGGTGCCACCGGTACACCCGGGCCGCTGCCCCGCGGCGAGCTTCCGGGCCCCACGCTCACCCCCGGTCTGGTCCTCGACGGACACCGCGCCCTGCCCGCCGCCGTCGACGAGGCCGACCGGCTGGTCCTCGACGCCGTCCGGGCCGGCACGCACGAACCGGTCGTCGTGGTCGTGGACGCCCGGCACCCGCGCGTCGGCCGTGATCCGTCGCACGACCGGCTCGGTCAGCGGCTCACCGGTGCGGGCACCGTCCGCTTCGACGGCGTACCGGTCGACCCCGCCGACGTGCTGGGCCCGGCCGGGCGCGACGAGGACATGACCCCGCCCCATACCGCGTTGGCGCCGCACGCCCTCGGGCTCATGCTGACCCAGGTCGCGCTCGGCGTGGCCGAAGGGGCGCTGGCCGAGGCCAGGGACCTCAGCCGCTCCGCACGCCACCTCCGGGCGCTCGACGACGACGCCGATCTGCTGCTGGCCTACGGGGAGTCGGCGCTCGCCCTGCACACCGCCGCGGCGGTGACCGACCGCGCGACGACGGCCATGGCGGACGCCCTCGCGGCGGGGCGGGGGCTCCGCCACGAGCAACGCGCCGACACGGCCGCCCAGGTGGCGATGGCCGGCACGGTCACCGCACGGGCAGCCCTCCTCACCGGCGAACGCGTCCTGGCACTCACCGACGCGGACGGCATCGACCGGTTCTGGCGCAACGTCCTCGCCCTGGTCGACCGCGGCCCCGCCGGTCCCACCATGCGGGCCATCGGCGACCACTACCTGAACACCGTACGGCTTGGAGCGAGCTCCCTGCCCCGACCCGGCAGTGACGGTGAGTGATGTTCTGGCCGGAGGGTCTGGAGCCTTCGGTGCGTGCCTGACGCGTTCACGACGGCTGGGTGGCGGGCTCGGGCGGTCGGATGCCGCTCCGCTCCGCGCGCCCAAGCCGACCGCTTGTGACCAGCCCTGATCGTTCCCTGCTCACTCCCGATTCCTCGCTCGGGAGGGTTATCGGTCTGTCGTACGAAGCCTCATACCAGAGCGCGATGCTGTCCGTATGAGTTTGTCAACTGCCCACCGCACATGATGCGGTGGCGACTACGGTGAGTGTCGGTCGGGCGGCACGCGACACCCCATGTCGTAGGGCACGGCACGCCGAGCGGCCGCGTCCAACAGTCGGATCAGGGAGCGGGGACCGGTACGTGCAGCCACAAGGCGGACGAGGGAGCGGACGGGGCCAAGGACCCCGACGCCCGGGCCCGGCCGGCGCCCCGGGCCCGGCCGGTACGCGGGGCGCGGTCGGCACCACGGTCATGGCCCGTGAGCCCGGTCGCCAGGACGAGAAGCCCGCCGACGTCCGGCCCCGCCGGCCCGGCCCGGCCACCCGGGCGGAGCGCCGCGAGGGCGGACGGCACGGCAGGCCGGCCGTGCGGACCCTCCCCGCGCCGCCCGAGACACAGATACGGCCCCAGCTGCTGCGGCTCGCCGTGCTGCCGCCCGTGGCGGTGGCCCTCAGCGCCTGCGCGGCCCTGATCTTCACCGTCCGCTCCACCGGCATCCGGCCGAGCCCCACCCTGTGGGCCGTTCTCGGCGGCGCCACCTCGGTGGCGTTCGCCGGCGTCGTCATCGCCGCCGTGGCCGCCGATCGCGCCGCCCGGTCGGTGCACGACCGCGTCGGCGTCCTGCGCCGGAGCACCGCCCGACGCGAGGCCGACCTGCGCGCCCTCGTCGACACCCTGCGCCGCGGCGACCCCCCGCCGCCACGCGGGCGGCACGGCGAACAGGCCGACGAAGCCGACGAGTTCGACCTGCTCGCCGCCGACCTCGCCCGCGCGCACGACGGCGCCGTCACCGCCGTGGCGCAGGCGGCCCAGCTCTCCAGCCAGACCGGCAGCGAACAGAAGCTCGAGGTGTTCGTCAACCTCGCCCGGCGGCTGCAGTCCCTGGTGCACCGCGAGATCTCCATCCTCGACGAGCTGGAGAACGAGATGGAGGACCCCGACCTGCTCAAGGGGCTCTTCCACGTCGACCACCTCGCCACCCGCATCCGCCGCCACGCCGAGAACCTCGCCGTGCTCGGCGGGGCCGTCTCCCGCAGGCAGTGGAGCAACCCGGTCTCCATGACCGAGGTGCTGCGCTCGGCGATCGCCGAGGTCGAACAGTACTCACGCGTCAAGCTCGTGCCGCCGATCGACGGCACCCTGCGCGGGCACGCCGTCGCCGACGTCATCCACCTGCTCGCCGAACTCGTCGAGAACGCCACGGTGTTCTCCGCCCCGCACACCCAGGTCCTGCTGCGCGCCGGCCTCGTCACCTCCGGACTCGCCGTCGAGGTCGAGGACCGCGGACTCGGCATGCCGGCCGGCGAACAGGACCGGATGAACGCCCTGCTCACCGACCCCGACCAGGTGCATGTCGCCAGCCTGCTCGCCGACGGGCGGATCGGCCTGTTCGTGGTTTCCCAGCTCGCCAGGCGGCACGGCATCCACGTCCGGCTCCAGAGCAACATCTACGGCGGGGTCCAGGCCGTGCTCGTGGTGCCTCAGGCACTGCTCGGCCCCGAACCGCTCGCCGTCGGCGGCGGACCGGCCCCGGCGCCCCACCCGCCCGAGCCGGACACCGGCGCGCTGCCGGCCGCCCGGCACATGTCCCCCGTACCGGCCCACGCGGAAGCGCCCCCACCGCCCCGGCCCCCGGCCCCGCCCGCCGGCGCCGTCGCCCCGCCGCTGCCGCTGCGCGGTGCCCGCGCGGTGCGGCCCACCCCCGCCGAGGCCGTACCCGGCGTCCACCCCGGCGACCGGAACGCCCTCACCGACCCCGGGACCGTGCCCCTCACCCCGCGCGGCGGCACCGTGCGCGGCACCATGGACAGACCCGGCCTGCCCCGCCGCCGCGCCCAGGAGCACATCGCACCGCAGCTCCGCGACGGCCCCGCCCCCCGCCAGGACAGCGAGTACGTCGCAGGCCACGACCCCGGTCTGGTGGCCGCATTCCAGCGCGGCGTCAGTCTCGCGGAAACCCGGCAGGAGACACGGCAGGGACCCCCGCAGGACCCCCCGGGGGGATTCCCCCCACCCCCGGCCGACCACCCCGCCCGGCACGACGGGAGCACGCCCGCCGGATGACCAGCACCCCCAGCGCTCCCGCACCCTTCCGTACCCCAAGGAGTCGATCCACCATGGCGAGCGACGCGCCGACCGCCCAGGTATCCGACCTCGACTGGCTGATGAGCGGCCTCGTACAACGCGTACCGCACACCAGCAGCGCCGTACTGCTCTCCTGCGACGGGCTGGTGAAGTCCGTGCACGGACTCGACCCGGACGCCGCCGACCACATGGCCGCCCTGGCCTCCGGCCTGTACTCCCTCGGCCGCAGTGCCGGCGTCCGCTTCGGCGACGGCGGCGACGTCCGGCAGGTCGTCGTCGAACTCGACTCGACCCTGCTGTTCGTCACCACCGCCGGCTCCGGCACCTGCCTCGCCGTCATGGCCGGCCGCGAAGCCGACGCCGCCGTCCTCGGCTACGAGATGGCGATGCTGGTCAAGTCCGTACGGCCGTATCTGGTGACCGCTCCCCGTCAGCAGGGCGTCGAACCGCCGGCGATGAGGCCTTGAGCGTGACGGCGGCCGGTGACGGGCCCTGGCTCGACGACGCGGCGGGACGGCTGGTGCGGCCCTTCACGGTCAGCAACGGCCGCACCCGGCCCACCGTCGCCCTCGATCTGCTGTCGCAGGTCAGAGCCACCGGTGCCACCCCCTTCGGCTATCTCGGCCCCGAGCACGCACAGGCCCTCGACCTGTGCCGCGCTCCCGTCCCGGTCGCCGAGGTCGCCGCCCATCTCAGACTGCCGGTGGCCGTCACCAAGGTACTGCTGGCGGACCTCCTCGAATGCGGGGCGCTGACCGACAAGCCCCCCGCGTTCCACCACAACCCGACGGACCGGGCCCTTCTGGAGGCAGTGCTCGATGGACTACGACGACAGCTCTGACCACATCCACGCCGCGGACCGCGACGACGAGGCGTTCCCCAACGCGCTGAAGATCCTGGTGGCGGGCGGGTTCGGCGTGGGCAAGACGACCTTCGTCGGCGCGGTCAGCGAGATCGCGCCCCTCAGCACGGAGGAACTCCTCACCACGGTCAGCGCCGCCACCGACAACCTCGACGGCATCGAGAACAAGGTCGAGACGACCGTGGCCATGGACTTCGGCCGCATCACCCTCGACGCGCAGCATGTGCTCTACCTCTTCGGCACCCCCGGCCAGGAACGGTTCTGGTTCATGTGGGACGAACTCTGCGAGGGCGCCCTCGGCGCGGTCATCCTCGCCGACACCCGGCGCCTGGAGGAATGCTTCGCCGCGGTCGACTTCTTCGAACAGCGCGGCCTCGGATTCATCGTCGCCGTCAACGAGTTCGACGGCGCCTTCCGCTACGACCCCGGAGAGGTACGGGCCGCACTCGACCTCCCCGACGGGATCCCCGTCGTCCGCTGCGACGCCCGGATCTCCAGCTCCAGCGTCCAGACCCTGCTGACCCTGGTCCGCCACCTCATCGCCCACACCCCCGCCACCACGACGGGGTATGGCGCCCACATGTGATCCCCGCACACCCTCGGAGTCCCCCTATGACCTACGCCCCTACGCCGGAAGCCCGCCCATGAGCTACGACCCGCCCCGCCCGGCCGGTCGTCTGCTGGTCACCCCGGAGGACGGCCAGGCGCCGGAGCGCGTTCTGCGCCTGCGCCGGCTGGGACTGGGGGAGCACCCCGAGCCCACGCTCGACACCTTCGCGCACCGCCTCGCCGACCTCACGGGAGCGCCGTACGCCATGGTCAACTTCCTCGGTGAGAACGGGCAGTTCTTCGCGGGTCTGCACACCCCGGCCATCGCACCGGTGGTGCGCGGCGACGGCACCGGCGCCCTTCTCGGCCGGGTGCTGCCCCGCGACCACGGCTTCTGCCCCCATGTGGTGGCCCGGCGCAAGGCACTGGTCCTGGAGGACGTGAGCGACTACCCGCGGTTCGCGGGCAACCCGGTGGTGGACGAGTTCGGCATCCGCTCCTATATGGGCGCCCCCCTCATCGACCGCACCGGCATGGTGCTCGGCACCGTGTCCGTCACCGACATCCAGCCCCGCGCCTGGGGACAGCCGGGGCTGGCCGCCATCAAGGCGCAGGCCGCGGATCTCGTCGTACGGCTGGAGCGCCGGGAGGACGACGGACTGCCGCTGTGACTTCGCGCGCCGGAGGGCCGTGCGGGTGACGGTGTGAAGGAAAGCTGTGGCAGCGCTTAAGAAATCCTCGATGGACCGGTGAGGGTGTCGTACGGCAGATTGCAGTGCGATTCCACTCCTCGTTCCCGGACGCGGGCCGCTTCGGCGTGCCCGGGGCCGGGACTCACCCTCGGGAGCCGTAGCGTTGAAGGCACTGGTCAAGGAGAAGGCGGAGCCCGGGCTGTGGCTCGCGGACGTGCCGGAGCCCGCCGTCGGACCCGGCGACGTGCTGATCAAGGTACTGCGCACCGGTATCTGCGGCACCGACCTGCACATCCGGTCCTGGGACGGCTGGGCCCGGCAGACGATCACCACCCCGCTGGTCCTCGGGCACGAGTTCGTCGGCGAGGTCGTGGAGACCGGCCGGGACGTCACCGACATCGCGTCCGGTGACCGGGTCAGCGGCGAGGGCCACCTGGTGTGCGGCAAGTGCCGCAACTGCCTGGCCGGCCGCCGCCATCTGTGCCGCGCCACGGTCGGCCTCGGCGTCGGACGCGACGGCGCCTTCGCCGAGTACGTGGTGCTCCCCGCCACCAACGTCTGGGTGCACCGGGTCCCCGTCGACCTCGACGTCGCCGCCATCTTCGACCCCTTCGGCAACGCCGTGCACACCGCGCTGTCGTTCCCGCTCGTCGGCGAGGACGTCCTGATCACCGGCGCCGGCCCGATCGGCCTGATGGCCGCAGCCGTCGCCCGGCACGCGGGCGCGCGCAACGTCGTGATCACCGACGTCAGCGAGGAGCGCCTGGAACTCGCCCGCAAGATCGGCGCGACCCTGGCGCTGAACGTCGCCGAGACGACCATCGCCGACGGACAGCGCACTCTCGGACTGCGCGAGGGCTTCGACATCGGCCTGGAGATGTCCGGCCGTGCCGAGGCCGTGCGGGACATGATCGACAACATGACGCACGGCGGCCGGATCGCCATGCTCGGACTGCCGGCCGAGGAGTTCCCGGTCGACTGGTCCCGCATCGTCACCTCGATGATCACCATCAAGGGCATCTACGGCCGGGAGATGTTCGAGACCTGGTACGCCATGTCGGTGCTGCTCGAGGGCGGCCTCGACCTCGCCCCGGTGATCACCGGCCGCTACTCCTACCGCGACTTCGAGCCCGCCTTCGAGGACGCGGCCGGCGGCAAGGGCGGAAAAGTGATCCTCGACTGGACCGCGTAAGCCATCTGTATCCCTAGGAGCTTCCCGAATGTTCGACTCCGTGCGTGACGACCTGCGCGCCACCCTCGACGAGATCCGCGCCGCCGGACTGCACAAGCCCGAGCGGGTCATCGGCACCCCGCAGTCGGCGACGGTGAACGTCACCGCCGGCGGACGCCCCGGCGAGGTCCTCAACTTCTGCGCCAACAACTACCTCGGCCTCGCCGACCACCCCGAGGTGATCGCCGCCGCCCACGAGGCCCTCGACCGCTGGGGCTACGGCATGGCGTCCGTACGCTTCATCTGCGGCACCCAGGAGGTGCACAAGGAGCTGGAGGCGCGGCTGTCGGCGTTCCTCGGCCAGGAGGACACGATCCTCTACTCCTCCTGCTTCGACGCCAACGGCGGTGTCTTCGAGACGCTGCTCGGCCCCGAGGACGCGGTGATCTCCGACGCGCTGAACCACGCGTCCATCATCGACGGCATCCGGCTGTCCAAGGCCCGCCGCCTCCGCTACGCCAACCGCGACATGGCCGACCTCGAGCGCCAGCTGAAGGAGGCGGCGGAGGGCGGTGCGCGCCGTACGCTGATCGTCACCGACGGCGTCTTCTCCATGGACGGCTACGTCGCCCCGCTGGCCGAGATCTGCGACCTCGCCGACCGGCACGGCGCCATGGTCATGGTCGACGACTCGCACGCCGTCGGCTTCGTCGGCCCCGGCGGGCGCGGTACGCCCGAACTGCACGGCGTCATGGACCGGGTCGACATCATCACCGGCACCCTCGGCAAGGCGCTCGGCGGCGCGTCCGGCGGCTATGTCGCCGCCCGCGCGGAGATCGTCGCCCTGCTGCGCCAGCGCTCCCGCCCGTACCTGTTCTCCAACACCCTCGCCCCGGTGATCGCCGCCGCCTCCCTGAAGGTCCTCGACCTGCTGGAATCGGCCGACGACCTGCGCGTGCGGCTCGCCGACAACACCGCCCTGTTCCGCCGCCGGATGACCGAGGAGGGCTTCGACATCCTCCCCGGAGACCACGCCATCGCCCCCGTGATGATCGGCGACGCGTCGGAGGCGGGCCGTCTGGCCGAGCTGCTGCTGGAGCGCGGGGTGTACGTGATCGGCTTCTCCTACCCGGTGGTGCCGCAGGGCCGGGCCCGTATCCGCGTCCAGCTGTCCGCCGCGCACTCCACCGAGGACGTGAACCGCGCGGTGGACGCCTTCGTGGCGGCACGGACGGAGCTCGACGGCTGACCGGAGCACACCCCCGCATTCAGGCAATCCGCATTTGAGACAATCGATCTCATGATCGAAGCGCGGCGGCTCCACATCCTTCGTGCGGTGGCGGACCACCGGACGGTCACGGCGGCGGCCGCCGCGCTGTATCTCACCCCCTCGGCGGTCTCCCAGCAGCTGGCCGCCCTGGAGCAGGAGACCGGGCACCGTCTCGTCGAGCGCGGTGCCAAGGGCGTACGGCTGACCCCGGCCGGGGAGATCCTGCTCAGCCACACCAACGTGGTCCTCGCCCAGCTGGAGCGGGCCGAGGCCGAACTGGCCGCCTACGGGTCGGGGGAGTCCGGCACGGTCACGGTGGCCGCGTTCGCCACCGGCATCGCCCAGGTCGTCGCCCCCGCCGTGGCCCGCCTCGCCGCGGCGGCGCCCGGTATCCGGATCCGGGTCCAGGACGCCGAGGGCGATGCCAGCCTGCCGATGGTCCTGGACCGGCAGGTCGACGTCGCCGTGGCGGTCGAGTACCGAGGGGCACCGCCCGCCGACGATCCGCGGCTGGCCCACGTACCGCTGTACGCCGAGCCCTTCGACGCCGTCGTCCCCGTCACCCACCGGCTGGCCGACACCGCCGAGGTGCCGCTCGCCGAGCTGGCCAAGGACCCGTGGATCGGACCGTACCCCGGCAACCCCTGTCACGACGTGGTCGTGCTCGCGTGCGAGAGCGCGGGCTTCCAGCCACGCCTGGAGCACTCCTCGGACGACTTCCGCGCGGTGGTCGCCCTCGCCTCGGCGGACGTGGGCGTGGCCCTGGTCCCGCGTTCGGCGCTGCGCGGCATGGACCTCACCGGTGTGGTCGTCCGCCCGGTCGACGGTACGGCCCCGACCCGCCGCGTCTTCGCCGCCGTACGCCGGGGTGCCGAGGGCCATCCGCTGATCCGCCCGGTGCTGGACTCCCTCCGCGCGGCGGCCGGTGACGCCTGAGAGGGGTCAGCGGGCGAGCGGCCAGCCGGTGTAGCCCTCGGCGAGGTAGGCGCGGCCGGCGGCCGACTCGACGACCGAGCGCAGTTCGCCGAGCTGGCGCAGATGGTCGAAGTCGCTCGCCCCGGGCTGCCGGTGCAGCATGCTCGTCATCCACCAGGAGAAGTGCTGCGCCTTCCAGACGCGCTGCCGGGCCGTGTCGGAGAACGCGCCGAACAGCGACTCGTCCCCGTCGAGCAGCAGGGCGCGCAGCGCCTCGGTGAGGACGACGACGTCGGCGACCGCGAGGTTCATGCCCTTGGCGCCGGTGGGCGGCACCGTGTGGGCCGCGTCGCCGACGAGCACGACCCGGCCCCGGCGCATCTCGTGCGCCACGAAGCTGCGGAAACGGAGCACGTCCCGCTGGAAGACCGGGCCCTCGTTGAGGGTGACGCCGGGGACGCGGGACCGCAGGATCTCCCAGAGCCGCTCCTCGGTGTACGCCTCGGCGTCGGTCCCCGGGTCGCACTGGAAGTACATGCGCTGTACACCCGGACCGCGCCGGCTGATCAGCGCGAAGCCGTCCGGCGAGTTGCTGTAGATCAGCTCCTCGGCGCTGGGCGGCGCCTCGCACAGGATGCCGAACCAGGCGAACGGATACTCCCGGAAGGAGCCGCCGTACGCGCCCGTGACCGTCTCGCGGACCACGCCGCGGGAGCCGTCCGCGCCGACGACGACATCGGCCTCGATCTCGACGGCGTTGCCCCCGGCGTCCCTCGCCAGGACGCGCGGCCGGTCCGTCTCCGCGCCCTCCACACGCTCGGCGGTCACCCCGAAGCGCAGATCCTGGCCGGCCGTGAGGCGCGCGGCGATCAGGTCCTTGAGCACCTCGTGCTGCGGATAGAGCCACACCGCCCGGCCGACACTGCCCGTGAAGTCGATCCGGTGGCCCTCGCCGTCGAAGCGCAGCTCGATGCCCTCGTGCCGGTGCCCGGCGGTGAGAACACGGTCCGAGGCCCCGGACCCGCTCAGGATCTCGACGGTGCCCTGTTCGAGGATGCCGGCCCGGATGGTCGTCTCGATCTCCGCCCGACTCCGGGAGTCGACGACGACCGACTCGATGCCGTGGCGGCCGAGCAGATGGGACAGCAGCAGGCCGGCCGGGCCCGCTCCGATGACGGCGACTCGGGTGCGCACGGGCATGTCGTCTCCTTCGACGGCCGACGGGCCGGCAGGGGTCCGGCGCCGGTCCGCGCCCGGTGACGACGGACGGTCCCATTGAACGGGAGTCGGATCTTCGAAATCCAGAGCACGCCCGCGGTGGTCGCGCGCGATGTGTGCGCGGGCCCCGCCGGCGGAGAATGGAGACGTCGCCTTCCACGGAGGGAGCGCGCTGACATGACCCCCCGGACCGCACCGGAACCGCTCGCCCCCGGGACCGTCCTGTGGGACATCGCGGGAGACGTACGGCTGCTGCTGTCGCTGCCCGCCGCCACCGTCCTCCAGGTCGCCCACCCTGCCGTCGGCGCGGGCGTCGACGACCACTCGGTCTTCCGCACCGACCCCTGGGGCCGCGCCGCCCGCTCCCTGGAATCGCTCCAGCTGTGGGTCTACGGCGGCGACCGCGCGATCGAGGAGGGCCGCCGGCTCCGGGCACTGCACCGGCACATCAGCGGCACCGACCGCCACGGCCGCCCCTACAACGCCCTGACCCCCGCCCACTACGCCTGGGTGCACGCCACCGCCTACCCCGTCTTCCTGCGCGCCGCCCGCTACCTCGACCGCCCCTTCACACCGGAGGACGAACGCAGGCTCTACGGCGAACTGCTGCACCTCGGCCGCATCCTCGGCATCGACGACCGCGACATGCCGCCGACGCCCGAGGCGTACTGGCGCTACTTCGACTCCACGGTCACCCATGAACTGGAACGGACGGTCGTGGCCGGCGAACTGCTCGACCCGCACCGGCCGCTTCCGCCGCCGCCCGGCCCGCTGCCGCGCCGTCTCTGGCCCCTGCTGTGCCCGCTCTTCACCCGGTTGCAGGTCTTCCTCACCGCCGGCCTGCTCCCGCCCGCCGCCCGCGACCGCCTGGGTGTGACCTGGACACCCCGGCAGGAACGCCGGCTGCGCCGGCTCGGCGCCGTCGTACGCACCGTGGTGCCGCCGCTGCCCGAGCGTCTGCGCTATCTGCCCGTGGCGCGCGCCGCCCGCGCGGCCGCCCGCCGGGCCGAATCCGGTACCGGGCGGTAATTTTGCATGACGTGCATCTTTGCATACCATGCAAGGCATGTCGGAGAAGGGTGCCCCACAGGGCGGGCTGCGGGAGCGGAAGAAGCGTGCGACGCGTGCCGCCCTCGCCGAGGCCGCCGTACGGCTCGCCGCCGAACACGGGGCCGAGAAGGTCACCGTCGAGGCGATCAGCGCGGCGGCCGGGGTGTCCGTACGGACCTTCTTCAACTACTTCGACACCCGCGACGACGCCTTCGTGGTGATCGACGCGGAGGCGGGCGAGCGGATACGGCAGGCCGTACTCGACGCGCCGGCCGCACTCTCCCCGCTGCGGGCCCTGCGCGAGGCCATGGCGGCCGAACTCGCCGAGGCGGAGCAGCAGCACGAACTGTGGCGGCTGCACGCCCAGGTGCTGCACGCCTCACCGCATCTGCTGGTCCGCACGCTGGGCGAGCACATGGCGGACGAGACCGGACTGGCCGAGGCCATCGCCGCGCGCATCCGCGCCGGCGGGCCGACGACGTCCGAGCCCCCGCCCGCCGGCGCGACCGACGAGGAACGGCGCGGTGCGCTCGACCTGTACCCGCGGCTGCTGGCCGCGGTGGCGGGCACCGCGGTGCGGACCAGCGTCGAGCACTGGTACGCCCGGCAGGAGGAAGCCGCCTACCTCGAGGTGTTCCAGGAGGTGTTCGACCTCCTCGCCGCCGGACTTCCGGCACCCCCCGCGTAAGCCCGTCCCGGCTGTCGCCCCACTGACCGTTCCACGCCCACGAGTGCGCAGTTTCCCGGTGCCCGTCCCGCGCGTGCGACCGTACGACCCTCACCTGAAAGAGATCCCGTGAGCTCACCCGTGGCGCCCGCCGACGCGCCCCCCACCTCCATGACCCAACGGCAGATACTCCAGGCCATGTCCGGCCTGATGGCCGGCATGTTCGTCGCGATCCTGGCCGGCACCGTCGTGGCCAACGCCCTGCCGACGATCATCGCCGACCTGGACGCCAGCCAGTCCTCGTACACCTGGGTCGTCACCTCCGAACTGCTGGCGATGACCGCGACGGTGCCCCTGTGGGGCAAGCTGTCCGACCTCTTCAACAAGAAGCTCCTGCTCCAGCTGTCGCTGGGCATGTTCGTCGTCGGCTCGCTGCTGGCCGGCTTCTCCCACGGCGTCGGCCTGCTGATCTTCAGCCGGGTCGTCCAGGGCATCGGCGCCGGTGGTCTGACCGCCCTCGCGCAGGTGGTGATGGCGTCCGTCATCCCGCCCCGTCAGCTGGGCAAGTACGCCGGCATGTTCGGCGCCGTCTTCGCCGTGGGCACCGTGGCCGGACCGCTGGTCGGCGGTGTGCTGGTCGACACCTCCTGGCTGGGCTGGCGCTGGTGCTTCTTCATCGGCGTGCCGTTCGCGCTGCTCGCCATCGCCCTGCTGCAGCGCACCCTGCGGCTGCCGACCACCCGGCGCGAGGTGCGCATCGACTGGCTCGGCGCCTTCCTGATCGTCGCCGGTGTCTGCGCGCTGCTCATCTGGGTGTCCCTGGCGGGCACCGAGTTCGACTGGGTCTCCTGGCAGACCGCCGCCCTCGCCGGCGGTGGCGTAGCGGTGCTGGCCGCCGCGGTCTTCGTCGAGGCCCGTACGCCCGAGCCGGTCATCCCGCTCGACATCTTCAGGAACCGCACGGTCACCCTGACCACCGTCGCCAGCCTCCTGGTCGGTGTCGCCATGTTCGGCGGAACCGTCTTCCTCTCGCAGTACTTCCAGATCTCCCTGGGCAAGTCGCCGACCGTCGCAGGTCTGATGAGCCTGCCCATGATCCTCGGCCTGCTGGTGTCGTCCACCGTCGCCGGACAGGTGATCAGCAAGACCGGCAAGTGGAAGCGGTACCTGGTGGCGGGCGGGGTCGTCATGGCCGTCGGTCTCGCGCTGCTGTCCACGATCGACGCCGAGACGCACTTCGGCCTGCTCAGTGTCTACATGGCGGTCCTCGGCACCGGCGTCGGCATGCTGATGCAGAACCTGGTCCTTGCCGCGCAGAACGACGTGGCCGCCGCCGACCTCGGCGCCGCGACCTCCGTGCTGTCCTTCTTCCGCAGCATGGGCGGCACCATCGGCGTCAGCGTCCTCGGCGCGATCCTGGCCAACCGGGTCGCCGGCGAGACGACCAAGGGCCTCGAGGACGCCGGCATCACCGTGCCGGGCGGCGAGGGCTCCACGGAGAGCAGCGTCCCGGACATGTCCACGCTGCCCGAGCCGATGCGGGGCATCGTCGAGCACGCCTACGCCGTCGCCACCGCCGACCTGTTCCTCGTCGCCACGCCGTTCGCGGTGCTCGCCCTCGTCGCCGTCGTGTTCCTCAAGGAGAAGCCGCTGAAGACCACCAGCGGCATGGAACGCCTCGCCGAGGAGTCCGCCGGCGCCGCCCTGGAATCCGACGGCACGTCACCGGCGGGCAAGGACCCGGTGACTCCGGTCGGCTGAACCGGAACCCGGTGATGGACGACGGCGGCCGCGCGGGTGGCCGCCGTCGTCCACGAGGGATGAGCCGACCGGGTGATCACCCGGCGGACGGGTGGCTCAGCCCGCCTGGGCGATCACCGGTGGCGGGCCCCAACCCCCGCTCATAGCTTCGGCTCATGAACAAACGACACATCGCCCTCCTCGCCTGTACGGCAGCCGCCGTGGCCGCGGGGCTCGGTGCAGCCCCGTCGGCCCACCACCCGACCGTGCACCGGGTGCAGCCCGGCCAGTCGGTCCAGAAGGCGCTGGACGCCGCGAAGGCGGGGGACACCGTCCTGCTCGCGCCCGGCACCTACAAGCAGAGTGTCACCGTCAGGAAGCCGGGCGTGACCCTGCGCGGCCACAGTGCCGCCGCCACCGTCCTGATGCCCGCTGCGAAGCCCGGGTCGAGCGCCTGCGCCAAGGCCGGCAACGGCATCTGTGTGACCGGCACCGACAAGAAGCCGCTGAAGGACGTCACCGTACGGTCCCTGACGGTCCGTGGGTTCGCGAAGAACGGGCTGTGGGCCACCGGCACCGACCGGCTGGCGGTCAGGCGCGTGGTGGCGGAGCAGAACGGCCAGTGGGGCATCGCGGAGGAACGCTCCACACGCAGCGCGCTCACCCACAACCTCGCCCGGAAGAACGGCGACGCGGGACTGTTCGTCGCCAACACCGTCGACAGCGAGGAAGGCGCCCGGGACGCGCGGAAGACCGTGATCCGCCACAACCGGACCGACGGCAACCGGGTCGGCGTCACCGTGCGCCGGCTGCGCAACCTGACCGTCGACCGCAACGAGGCCACCGGCAACTGCGCCGCCGTGTTCGTCGTCGGCGACGAGTCCACACCCCGCGCCGGCCATCTGAGCGTCACCCGCAACCACATCCACGACAACAACAAGTACTGCGCCAAGACCCCCCGGCTGCCCTTCCTCCAGGGCTCCGGCATCGTCCTGACCGGCGCAGAGGAGACACTCGTCGCCTACAACCGGGTCGAGGGCAACAGGGGCACGTCCCCACTCTCCGGCGGCATCGTCCTCTTCAAGAGCCTCGTCGGCGTCCCCAGCGAGCGCAACGAGATCCGGGACAACCTCCTCACCGGCAACAGCCCCGCCGACCTGGCCAACCGGGACACCGCCAGGACCAACACGTTCAACGGCAACGCCTGCACGCTCTCCGAGCCCGCGGGCATGTGCTGACCCCCGTACCACCGCTCCTCCCCCCACCGACCGCACGACAGCAAGAAGCGAGGCAACGGATGACCACCGTTGATCCGGCTCCCCCGCCGCCCATGCGGCTGCGGGAGCTCGTTTTCGGGGCGGCCTGCGCCGCCGCCGTACGCGCGGCCGTCCGCCTGGGCGTGCCCGACGCGCTGGACGACACGCCCATGACCGTCGACGACCTGGCGGCATCGGTGAAGGCCCAGCCGCACACCCTGCGGCGGCTCCTGCGGGCCCTGTCCTGCCAGGGCGTCTTCGCCGAGCACCCCGACGGCACCTTCGAACACACCGAGATGTCCCGGCTGCTGCGCGAGGACGACCCGCACAGCCTGCGCTACATCGCCCTGTGGTGCACCGAACCGTGGACCTGGAACGTCTGGCCCCAGCTCGACGAGGCGGTCCGCTCCGGCCGCAACGTCTTCGAGGACGTGTACGACCAGGAGTTCTTCACCTACCTCAACGAGTCCGCCTCCGAGTCCGCCCATGTGTTCAACCGGGCCATGACGACCTCGAGCGAGCAGTCCGCACGCGACGTCGCCCTGCTGCTCGACCTGGAAGGCGCCTCCTCCGTGATCGACATCGGCGGCGGCCAGGGCCATGTCCTGGCCAGCCTCCTGGAGAAGCACCCCCATCTGCACGGCACCCTGCTCGATCTGCCCGGTGTCGTCGAGAACGCCGACCCCCGGCTTCGCGCGGGCGGCGCCCTCGCCGGCCGCGTCGAGGTCGTGGCCGGGGACTGTCGCGAGGACGTCCCCGTCCAGGCGGACGTGTACATCATCAAGAACGTCCTGGAGTGGGACGACGACAGCACCCGCAGGGTGCTGGCCAACGTCCGCGCGGCGGCCCGGCCCGGCGCCTGTGTCGTCGTCATCGAGAACCTCGTCGACGACACCCCGTCCATGCGGTTCACCACCGCCATGGACCTGCTGCTGCTCCTCAACGTCGGCGGCGCCAAGCACACCCGGCAGAGCATGGTCGACCGGCTGACCGCCGCGGGCCTCGTCATCGGCGACATCCGCCCCGTCAACGCCTATCTGCACGCCTTCGAATGCACCGTCCCCGACTGATCCGCGGGCCGCGAGAACCCCGAGGCCGCCGGCTCCGCGACTGACGCGGAACCGGCGGCCTCGGGGTGTGCCGCGCTCAGGAGCGGGGCCCGCTCTCCCAGCGGTAGAAGCACCGCGCCATGGCGTCCTTGGGGCCACGCCACGTGGCGGGGTCGTACGGGCTGACGTACGCCTCGAGCCGCTCGCTGACGCCGCGGAACTCGGGGTGCGAGGCGAGCTTCGCGATCGCCGGCGCAGGGTCCCGCTCGGACTCGATGAGGTGCAGGTACACGTCGTCACCGAACTGGAAGAGGCTGCGCCGGCCGACCCCGACCAGATGGGGGAGTTCACCCCGGTCGGAGTCGGCGAACACCTCGGCGATGTCCGGCGCCGAACCGGGCTTCATCCGGGCGACGATGAGGGCGTGATGCATCGGCTGTGTCCTTCCTGGGACTGCCTTGACTGCGTGGACCGCCTGGACTTCGGGACCTCCCGGTCTTCCCGGACGGGCGTTCAGCGGGTGGACGCGACGGACGCGCTCTCGCTGTCGCGGGCGACCTGCTCGATCCGGTCCCGGATCAGGGCCATCTGCGTACGGGAGTTGCGGTTGATGTTGTCCGTCATCCAGTCGTCGTCGACCGGGGCGTCGGGCTTCATCGCGAAGTCCTGCGTCCAGCGCATCTGCACACCGCCCGGCAGCTCCGCGTACTCCCACACGATGTCCATGTGGGCGAACGGACCCGTCTCGACCCGGCGGGCCCTGACGGTCCGCTTCTCGCGGTCCGGGGTGCGCTCCGACACCCAGCTCCACACCTTCCCGTTGTCGTCCGGGTGCATGGTGAGCCGGAACGTCGTCGTGGCGCCCTCACGGGAGAGGACCTCCACGGACGCGTACTCGCTGAACAGCCGGGGCCAGTTGTCCAGGTCGTTGGTCATCTCCCACACGAGGTCGAAGGGAGCGTCGATGGTGATGCTGTTCTCGGTGTGTCCTGCCACTTTCAGGCTCCAGCCGTGAGGGTGCTGTTGATCAGGTTCAGGAACTCGCGTGGCGTCCGGCAGCGCTCCGAGTCGGGGGGAAGCGACTGGCCGTACCGGTTCTCCAGCTCGCCGACGATGCCGAGCAGGCCGAGCGAGTCGAGACCGAAGACGTCGAAGGGGGACCCCGCCGACTCCCTGAGCTCCTTGGGGTCGACGGTGATGCCGGCGGCCTGCTTCATCAGCGCGGCCAGCTCGTCGAAGGTCACCTCGGTGGTGATCATGGGTGCCTGCTCCTTCCCCGCCCGGTCCTAACGGGCGGAATCGTCACCGCGGCGCACGACCAGCGCCGCGTTGGAGCCCATCAGTCCCCTGCTGAGGACGAGGGCGGTACGCAGTTCGGCCGGGCGGGCGTGCGCCGTCACCAGGTCGAGGTCATGGCAGACGTCGAACACGTTCGGTGTCGGGGGCACCGAGCCGTGTTCCATGGCGAGCACCGCCGCCACCGTGTCCAGCACGGGAGCCGCGCAGTAGGCGCGGCCGATGCCGGTCTTGGGCGCCGTCACCGGGACCCGGGTGCCGTGCGCGCCGAGCGCGTCGGCGAGCGCCAGCGCCTCCGCGCGGTCCGCCTCGGGCACGCCCAGGGCGTCGGCGAACACGACGTCGATCTCCTCCGGGGCGCAGCCCGCCTCGTCGAGGGCGCCACGGATCGCACGGGCCAGCCCCTCCCGGGACTCCGCCCAGCGGGACGCCCCGGTGAACGTGGCGGCATGGCCGGCCACGACGGCCCGTACCGGCACGCCGCGCTCACGCGCCCGGTCCTCGTCCTCGACGACGAGCAGCGCGCCACCCTCGGCGGGCACGAAACCGCACGCCTTCTCGGTGAACGGACGGTAGGCACGGTCGGGGTCGTCGAGGGTGCTGAGCTCGGGGTAACCGAGCTGGCACACCATCGAGTACGGGGCCAGCGGCGCCTCGGCGGCACCCACGACCATGACGTCGGTACCGCGGTGCACGGCCCGTGCCGCGTGCGCGAGGGAGTCCAGACCGCCGGCCTCGTCGCTCGCCACCACCCCGCAGGGCCCCTTGAGGCCGCCCCGGATGGAGATCTGGCCGGTGCTGGCGGCGTAGAACCAGGCGATCGACTGGTACGGGCCGACGTACTTGGAGCCCTTGCCCCACAGTTTCTGCAGCTCGCGCTGGCCGAACTCGCCGCCTCCGGAACCGGCGGCGGTGACCACACCGATGGAGAACGGCTCGGCGGGATCGCCGCCGAGTCCGGCGTCGTCGAGGGCGAGCGCGGCCGCCGCCATCGCGAAGTGGCTGAACCGGTCGGTCTGGACGAGGAACCGGTCCTCGATGAGGCCCGACGGGTCGAAGGCCCGCACCTCGCCGGCCACCCGCAGCGGCAGATGCCCGCAGCCCTCGCGGCCGATCAGGTCCAGTACGGTGAGACCTTCGTTGACCGACTTCCAGTACGCTTCGGTGCGCAGTCCGTTGGGCGCGATCACACCGATGCCGGTGACGGCCGCGCGCCGGGGGTGACGGTTGCTCATCGTGTCCTCCCGCCCGGCCCGGTCAGCAGCACCGCGGACTGGAAGCCGCCGAACCCGCTGCCCACGGAGAGCACGTTGTCCAGCTTCCGCGGGCGGGCGGTGCGCGGCACGTAGTCCAGGTCGCACTCCGGGTCGGGGGTCTCGTAGTTCGCCGTCGGCGGCACCACCTGGTGCCGCAGCGCGAGCACGCAGGCGACGACCTCGATCGCGCCGATCGCGCCCAGCGAGTGCCCCACCATCGACTTGATGGAGCTCATCGGCGTCTCATGGGCGTGCGCGCCCAGCGACCGCTTCACGGCGGCCGTCTCGTGCCGGTCGTTCTGCCGGGTGCCGGAGCCGTGCGCGTTGACGTAGTCGATCCGTGTGGGGTCGATACGGGCCTGGTCGAGCGTGGTGTCGATCGCCCGGGCCATCTCCAGTCCCTCACTGGTCAGACCGGTCATGTGGTAGGCGTTGCCGTACGTGGCGTAGCCGCTGATCTCGCAGAGGATCTCCGCGCCGCGCGCCCGCGCGTGCTCGTACTCCTCCAGGACGAGTACGGCCGCGCCCTCGCCCATCACGAAGCCGTCGCGGTGGGCGTCGAAGGGCCGGGAGGCGTGCTCCGGGTCGTCGTTGTTGGGCGAGGTCGCCTTGATGGCGTCGAAGCAGGCCATCGTGATCGGTGAGATCGGCGAGTCCGACGCCCCCGCGACGCACACGTCGGCGCGGCCCTCCGCAACGGTGTGGAAGGCGTAACCGACCGCGTCGAGGCCGGAGGTGCAGCCGGTGGAGACCGTCTGCACCGGACCCCGGGCGCCGAACCGCTCGGCGACGACCGAGGCCAGCGTGCTCGGCTGGAACGCGGTGTGCAGCTGAGGCTCGGCCTTCTCGTGGTCCACGTCCCAGCGCCGGCCACCCTCGCTGACCCGGACGTAGTCCTGTTCCAGCCGGGTGGTGCCGCCCACCGCGCTGCCCAGCGAGACCGCCGTGCGCCAGGGGTTCCCGGCGGCGATGTCGAGCCCGGAGTGCCGGACCGCCTCCGTGGCCGCGACCACGGCGAACTGGACGTAACGGTCCGCGCGTTGGCACAGTTCCGGGTCCAGGCCGTGCTCGAAGGGGTCGAAGTCGCACTCGGCGGCGATCCGGGAACGCAGCCCCGCCGGGTCGAACAGGGAGATGCCGCGGGTCGCGGTGCGGCCGGCCGCCAGAAGATCCCAGAAAGCCGTCGCCCCGATGCCGCCGGGAGCGACCACACCTATACCGGTGACGGCCACCCGGCGGGTCATTTTATGGCCTCGCTGGGCTCGGTGACCCGGCCGTGCTCCGGCCCGCCGACCGCCAACTGGGGGCCCGCGGCGACGCCTTCGGTCTCCTCCGTGTCGACGTGGCCGAGGCTCGGGTGCGGGGCGAGCGGCCCCAGATGGAACACCATCCGGGCCTCCCGCTCACCGACGTTGCGGAAGCGGTGCCGCATGTCGACAGGGATCATCAGCCCCTGGTCGGCGCGGAGCGCGAACGGCTCTCCGTCCAGGTCCACTTCGAGCGCGCCGCTGACGACGTACACGAACTCCTCGGAGTACGGGTGGTAGTGCTCGCCGATGCGCTCGCCGGGCTTGATGATCGCCAGGCCCATGAAGCCGCTGGTGGAACCCACGGTGGCCGGGGTGAGCAGGGTTCTGAGGTCACCCCCGCGCCGTCGGTTGGGTTCCGTCTCGCTCAGGTCCACGATGCGTGGATGCTGCTGGGACATGGTTGATACCTCCGGGTGTTGCGGTGACGTCCGCGCGGGCACGGCCGCGGACGTCACCGCGGTGAACCGTCAGGCGTCCGCCGCGCTGCGGTCGGTGACGGGCAGCATGTCGGCGTGCGCCAGAAGCCGGTTGAGATTGCGCTCCGAGTCCAGGGAGCCCTCGACACCGATCGCGGCACCGTCCAGGAGCCGCTCCAGTTCGGCCGCCTTCCCCGCGCCCTTGATGCCGAGGGCGGCGAGCGGGTCCAGGTCCAGTTGGCCGGTGACGTCGACGAGCCGTACGACGGTGTCGTCCCGCTGGAACACGGTGCTGGCGTGCACCGGACTGTCCGGGTCGTCGGTCGCCGCCTCGTCCTGGTGGGCGAGGAACCGGGCCAGTTCCATACCGCGGCCCTCGACGGCCGGGTAGTACAGCGCGTGCCGGCGTACGGCGGCCGGCTCGGGCCCGCCCGCCACCACGTGATGCACGGCGGGCAGCGCGGCCCGGGTGAAGAACACCCGGGCGGAGTCGGGGTCGGAGAGGTCCCGGTCCTGCTCCAGATAGGGGTTGAGGGCCTCCTCGACCGCCCTGATCTCCGGCTGCCGGGCGACATGGCGCAGCGCGGCCAGCAGGTCGCCCTCCACCTCGACCGCCCGTACGACACGGTTGCCGTGCATGAACAGGGAGGTGCGGCGCAGCCGCGTGGTGTCGTCGACCTGCGCCTTGGGCGACTGATAGCCGGACAGCAGTTCGGCGACCTTGGACTCGGAGCCCGGCTTCACGGTGAAGGTGAGGGCGTGGCGGGCCACACCGTCGCCGACACGGGCCGCCGACTGGAGCCCCCCGGTCGCGGCCTCGGCGCTCAGCGGCCGTCCGGGGTGGGTCTCGCGGAGGATGCTGTAGCGCATCGACCGGGTGTCCCGGACGCAGCTGTGCATCGGCCGGACGGTCTCGACGTGCTCCTCGCTGTTCACCCACGCCAGGAACGGCGGGGCGCTCTCCCACTCGCTGGTGATGAGCCACTGTGAGGGGTTCTCGATCGACTGGCACAACTGGTCACTGAGGTGACCGGGGACGGACGCCACCTGGTTGCGCATGTGCTCGTATGCGTCGAGGAACTGCTCCTGGGCTCCTTCGTACAGGTCGAGCAGCAGGATCACCCGCAGCCTGGAGCCGTCGAAAGCGGACTGCGATATGCGTCCCGACATGGTCATCCGGCGCACCTCTCCTCTTCTTGAAGGTCAGGAACGACCGCCGTGTCCGGTGGGACGCCGGTCGCCATGAGTCGATGGTCGATCCGGTCTCCGGGGTGCGCGAGCGACACGGGGCACCTGGGTGAACCGCGCGCCATCCGGGTGCCGCGGGGACGCGAACGGGCCCGCACCGGGCATGGAATGTGCGTCCTGTTCCTCAGCCCGTCGAGGGTGATGCTGGAGGAGTTTCAATGAACCGATCGGACTCGGCCGGGGAGGCGGTTCACCGCACACCCGTCCTCATTGTCGGCGGATCCCTGGTGGGCCTGTCGACGTCCCTGTTCCTGGGGCGGCTCGGCGTGCCGCACACACTCGTCGAGCGTCACGCCGGCACGTCGATCCATCCGCGGGGGCGCGGCAACAACGTACGCACGATGGAGCTGTTCCGGACCGCCGGGGTGGACGGGCGGATCGCGGACGCCGCCTCCGTCCTCGCGGACAACCACGGCATCCTGCAGACGCCTTCCCTGGTGGGCGACGCGGGGGAGTGGCTGTTCCGGGAGATCGACCCCGGCGGCGGGCTGGCCCGGTTCAGTCCGGCCGGCTGGTGCCTGTGCAGCCAGAACGACCTCGAACCGGTGCTGCTGAGAAGTGCCCGGGAGCTCGGCGGCGATCTGCGGTTCGGCACCGAGATGCTCTCCTTCGACCAGGACCGTGAAGGGGTGACCGCTCGGCTCAAGAGCAGGGAGACCGGCGAGCACACCACCGTCCGGGCGGACTATCTCGTCGCCGCCGACGGTCCGCGCAGTCCCGTACGGGAGCGGCTCGGTATCGGGCAGAACGGCCCCGGGGACCTGTTCCACAACGTCAGTGTCACCTTCACCTCCCGCGATCTCGCGGACGTGGTCGGCGACCGGCGGTTCATCGTCTGCTACCTCACCAGCCCGGACGCCGACGGGGCGCTGCTGCCGGTCGACAACCGGGAGAAATGGGTGTTCCACGCGCCCTGGCACCCCGAACACGGCGAGACGATCGAGGAGTTCACCGACGAGCGGTGCGCCGCGCACATCCGGCGGGCCGTCGGCGTACCCGACCTCGATGTGACGATCACCGGGCGGGCCGCCTGGCACGCGGCCGAGCGGGTCGCCGAACGGTACGCCGACCAGCGGGTGTTCCTGGCGGGGGACTCGGCGCACGAGATGTCGCCCACGGGGGCGTTCGGGTCCAACACCGGGATCCAGGACGCGCACAACCTCGCGTGGAAGCTGGCGGCCGTGCTGGGAGGGTGGGCCGGGCCCGGGCTCCTCGCGTCGTACGACGCGGAGCGGCGGCCTGTCGCGGAGGCGACGAGTGCGCGGGCGTCCACGCGGTCCGTGGAGCACAGCCACCCCGGGTACACGCCCGCGGAGGGAGCCGGGGGCGGGCCCGGGGGGCGGAAGGGCGGGATTCTCAATGTGGCGTTGGCGTACCGGTATCCGCGGGGGGCGGTGGTGGGGGCGGATCCGGGGACGGCGGTCGTGCCGGACGGGGTCGTGCTGAACGGGGAGCCCGGGAGCCGGGCTCCGCACCTGTGGATGAGGCGGGGTGGTTCACGGATCTCCACGCTCGATCTGTACGAGCGGGCGCTGGTGCTGCTGAGCTCGGAGGGCGGGGGGTGGCATGCGGCGGGGGCCGAGGTGGCGGCGGCGCTGTCGGTTCCGCTGGACTCGTACCGGGTCGGGGGCGGGGCCGGGGCCGACCTGGTCCCGGAGCCCGGGCCCGAGTGGGCCGCCGCTCACGGGATCACCCCGTCGGGGGCGGTGCTGGTCCGCCCCGACGGGTTCGTGGCGTGGCGCCACGAGGGCGAGTCCGCGGACCCGGGGAAGGTCCTGCGGGAGGCGGTGACGAGGATTCTGTCCCGGGACTGAGGGGTGGCCGGTGCCTGCTGGGGGCGGGGGTGGGCTGCGGTGCGCTCCGCCGGGGGTGCCTCCCGCACGCTCGGGTGCGCTCGGGCGGGGGCCGCCGCCGCCCGCCCGTCCCCCCTGGGGGTACCTCCCAGGCCTTTGAGGCACTGGGGGCGCGGTCGGCGGGGCGTGCGGCCGCCGCCCGTGGGGGTGTGGGCCGGTGTGAGGGCTGGGCGGGGGTGGGAGACGCAGCCCGGCGTCAACGGGGTGCCGTCGCGCCCACCCGTGCCGCCCCAGCGGCACGACTGCCCGCGGCTACGGGGCTGCCCGCGGCCGGGGCTGCCCGCGGCTACGGTGCTGCCCGTGGTCGGGGCTGCCTGCGGTTACGGGGCTGCCCGCGGCCGGGGCTGCGGTCGGGGCGGCTGGTCGTGGTTACGGGGTGCCGATGCCGCGGCCTCGTTCGGATTTGGACTGGTGTTGTTCGTAGCGTTGGAGGGCGGGGCCGTCGGCGTCCCAGGGCCAGGAGGTGGCCATGCCCTGGAGGGTCTGGAAGACCGGGTGTGCGTCGGCGGCGCGGCCGGCCGCGCACAGCGCGTAGGCCAGCACGTTCAGGTCGGCCTGTGCCGCCGCGTGCTGGAAGAAGCCCGGCTTCGCCCACAGCGAGGCCGCCTGCTCCAGCGCGGCCGCGATCTGGCCGCCCTCCCACAGCTGACCGGCCGTCATGGCCCGCACCCCGCCCTGTGCGAGCAGCCCCTGGTACTGCCGCACGGCGGCGGTCAACTCAACGGCGGCACAGGGCGCGTTGGCCGGTATCCGGGTGCGCACCACGTCGACGAAGTCGAGCACGGCCGCGCTGGAGCCGCCCTCCTCCGGGGACAGATACGCGAGCATCTGCAGATACGCCTCGCGGTGCCAGCGGTCGCGCCCGGTGGCCTCCCGCCAGATGGCGTTGACGTCGTTCTGGCCGTAGCGCTCGATCCGGGACACCCCGAGCAGGACGACCCACGGAAGCGGATCATCAGGTCTTCGCTCGGCGGCCTCGTGGCACTGGCCGATCAACCGCCCGGCGTCCTCCAGGTGTCCGTCCCGCAGACCGCGGGCCAGTCCGGCCCAGGAGTGGAACAGCAGGGCGTCCGGACTCGCCGGCTCCCGGCTCAGCCACGTCGTCGCGACCCCCACGTCGGCGGTCGCCTCGGCCAGTACGGACATCCGGTGCCCGCGCCGGTCCCAGTCGTCGCCGGTCTCCTCCAGCAGCGCGGACACAAGGGTCACGTCCGCCGTCTTGCCGCCCCCGTTCCGCTTGCTCAACTTTCCTAGTACGCGGGTGAGTTCGGCATCGTCGAGGGCGGGTGCTATCCGGGGACGTCGGCTGGTGCGACTGCTGAAGAGAGCCATGCGGGAAGACTAGGAACTTCGCGTGCCGAGGCAACCCGGACGGGGATGATCGTTATCGATCTGCCCCTTACCGTCGGTAGCGCGGGCAGACCGGGGCGGGGCCGGACATCTCACCGGCCCCGCACCCTCGTTCTGTCCGCGTTCCGCTTGCCGCCTTCCGGTGGTGGTCAGACCGCCGGAGCCGGGTAGGTCGGGTACTCCACCCCGGAAACGTACTGGACGACGCGGACGACCTGGCAGGAGTAGCCGAACTCGTTGTCGTACCAGAGGTAGAGGATCGCGTTGTCGCCCTCGACCTTCAGCGCGCCCGCGTCGACGATCGACGCGTGGCGGGAGCCGACGAAGTCGCTGGAGACCGCGTCGGGCGCGCTGATGAAGTCGATCTGGCGCTTCAGCGGCGAGGTCAGCGACACGTTCCGCAGATGCTCCAGGACCTCCTGGCGGTCGGCCGCGCGGCCCAGTTGGAGGTTGAGGATGGCGATCGAGACGTTCGGCACGGGAACGCGGATCGAACTGCCGGTGATGGTCGCGTCGAGGTCGGGCAGCGCCTTGGCGACAGCGGACGCGGCACCCGTCTCGGTGATCACCATGTTCAGCGGCGCCGACCGGCCCCGGCGCTCCGACTTGTGGTAATTGTCCAGCAGATTCTGGTCGTTGGTGAACGAGTGCACCGTCTCCACATGCCCGCGCAGCACCCCGTACTCGTCCGCCATCGCCTTCAGCGGCGGCACGATCGCGTTGGTGGTGCAGGACGCGCAGGACAGGATCCGCTCGTCCGGCTTGAGGGTGTCGTGGTTGACGCCGTGCACGATGTTGGGCACGTCGCCCTTGCCGGGCGCGGTCAGCACCACCTTGTCGATACCGGGGCGCAGATGCAGCGAGAGCCCCTCGCGGTCGCGCCAGATGCCGGTGTTGTCGATGAGGATGGCGTTCTTGATGCCGTACGCCGTGTAGTCGATCTCCGTCGGGTCGCCCGCGTAGATCACCTTGATGGTGTTGCCGTTGGCGACGATCGCACTGTTCGCCTCGTCGACGGTGATGGTGCCCTGGAACTGGCCGTGCACGGAGTCGCGGCGCAGCAGCGAGGCGCGCTTGACGATGTCCTGCTCGCCGCCCCGGCGGACCACGATCGCGCGCAGCCGCAGCCCGTTGCCCGACCCCGACTTCTCGATGAGCAGCCGGGCCAGCAGCCGCCCGATGCGGCCGAAGCCGTACAGGACGACGTCGCGCGGCTCACGGCGGTCGATCTTGTCGGCGCCGGTCGCGCCGGCGACGGCCTCGGCGGTGAACTCGGCCACCGACAGACCCCGGGCGTCGGCCCGGTGGGCCTCGGCGAGCAGGCCGATGTCGATCTGGGACGGGCCGAGGTCGAGTGCGGTGAGCGCCTGGAGGAACGGCAGCGTCTCGGTGACCGAGAGCTCCTCGCCGGCGATCTGCCGGGCGAATCGGTGGGTCTTGAGGATGCTGACCACTGACTTGTTCACCAGGGAACGGCTGTGCAGCAGGACGGTCACGTCCCGCTCCCGGTGCAGCTTCCCGATGATCGGGATCATCGACTCCGCGATCTCCTCGCGGTGTTTCCAATGGGTGAACGAGTCTTCGTTGGCAGTCACAGGATCATCTTTCGAGCTAGAGGGTGCTCATATGATAGCCATGCGGGCTGTCGGGGCCCCAGGGGGTGCCGAACGGCAGGTGAACGCCGTGAATCGAGGGGTTGCGCGAGAGGCGAACGGGTACGCGTGCAGCACCTTGCCCGGGCCGGATCCTGTCCCGGGTGGGCCCGTACGACCGCCGCTACCAGGGAATCTGCCATGGACACACCCGCGCACGAGAACAACGCCCCCACCACGCCCGCGCAGCGGGCCCTGGACGCCCTGTCGGAGAACACGCAGGACACGACGGCGCTGGACGCCCTCGCCAACAGTGATGTGCTGATCCCGGTGCCGGACGACGCGGGCGACGAGGAGGCCGCCGACCCCGGCGCGGTCGCCCTGCCGGTGCTGGAGCAGCCGGGCGGCAACCAGGTGGTGCCCGTGTTCACCTCCGAACTGGAGATGGCCGGACTGCTGCCGTTCGTCTCCCGCTACCGGCTGGTCCCGCTCGGCGCGCTCGCCGCCCAGTGGCCGGCCGAGGACCTGTCCCTCACCATCGACGGCAGCTCCGAGCACCGTCTGACGCTCACCTCGGAGGGGGTGCGCACACTCCTCGCCCGTCCGTGACCTAGGGCCTGTCCGGCGGATCATGCCGGAGACGCGGGGTCTGCCACGCGCATCTGCGGCGTTGTCGTCGGTTGCCAGGGCTCCGCCCTGTCGCCCTCCTCCGCCTTGCGGCCGCACGCACCAGACCCCGCTCACCTGGGCTGCAAAGGCACCGCCGGCTTCCTCCGGCCTGATCCGCCGGACAGGCCCTACCCGCCCAGCGTGCGGGCCAGCGCCGCGCGCTGCAGCGGGAGCACCTCGCCGTGCAGCTCGCGGCCCTTGCCGGTGAGCCGCACATAGACGCCGCGCCGGTCCTCCAGGCACAGGCTGCGCTCGACCAGGCCGTCCTTCTCCAGGCGGGCGATCAGGCGGGACAGCGCGCTCTGGCTGAGGTGGAGACGGCCCACCAGGTTCTGCACCCGGCACTGCTCCCCGTCCCCGGGCGTCGCGGTCGCGAGCAGGTCGAGCACCTCGAAGTCGGAGGCGCCGAGACCGTACGGATGCAGTGCGCGGTCGATCTCGCCCAGGGTGCGCGCGTGCACCGCGAGGATGTCCCGCCACCGTTCATCGAGCCGCGCCCCGGTCTTCGCTCCCATACCCGAACCGTAACACTTGTTCGAGATTCAATGACCGCGCAAGGACCACCCTCGGCGGCAGGTCAGGCGGCACCTTCCTGGAACAGGCCGACGAGGTTGCCGTCCGGGTCCTGCACGGCGGCGATCAGCGTGCCGCCGCCGACGTCCTGGACGTCCTGCAGCGGCTTCGCACCCGCCTCCAGCAGCCGGGCGAGGGCCGCCCGGATGTCGGGCACGGTCCAGTAGGGCACCGGCCCGGTCATGCCCTTGCCGTGACCGTGCGGGTCCAGACCGATCTCATGGGTGCCGGTCCGGAACCCGACGTAGTACGGCTCGTCCGCGTACGGCTCCGTCCCGAGCAGCGCCCGGAACAGCTCCTTCGCCGGGCCGACGTCCTTCACGGGGTAGACGATGGTCTTCAGCGCGTGGGTCATGGCGTACTCCTCCTCGAAGCGGGGCCGGCGCCCGGTGTGCGCCGATGACCTCACGTTAGGCCGGGGGAGGGCCACCCGGCTTCTCCGATCCTGACCGCCTGCGCCGTCCGGGGGCTTCGTCCGCCGGGGGCTCTCTACGTCGAGTCCCGCTTCACCAGCTCCGTCGGCAGGATCACCGCAGCCGGGTCCTCGCCGCCGATCTGGGCCAGCAGCACCCGCACCATCTCCGTACTGATGCGATCCCACGGCTGGCGGATCGTGGTGAGCTCCGGACTCGCGGCGACCGCCGCCGGGGAGTCGTCGAAACCACCGACCGCCACGTCCTCGGGCACCCGTCGCCCCGACCGCTGCAGCGCGGTGAGCACACCCTGGGCCATCAGATCGGAGGCGACGAACACCGCGTCCATGTCCGGGACCCGCGCCAGCAGCCGCTCCGCGCCCGCCTCACCGCTGGCCCTGCTGTAGTCCCCGGAGACCACCAGCCGCTCGTCGGCCTCCACACCCGCCTCGGCGAGCACCTCCCGGTACCCGGCGAGACGCTCCACACCGCCCGGCGTGTCCAGCGGGCCGGTCACCACGCCGATCCGCCGCCGCCCCAGCGCCAGCAGATGCCGCACCATGTCCCGCGCGCCGTCCCGGTCGTCGGCGGCCACATAACTCACCTTCGAACCCAGCCCGATCGGCTTCCCGCACGCCACCAGCGGCACCCCGGCCGCCCGCAGCTCCTCCGCCACCGGGTCACCCGAGTGACTGGACACCAGCAGCACCCCGTCGACGTGCCCGGCGGTGATGTACCGCGTGATACGCCGCCGTTCGTCGTCCGTGCCGGCCAGCATCAGCAGCAACGGCACGTCATGAGCGGCCAGCGCCTGCGTGCAACCCCGCAGCAGCACATTGAAGTTGGGGTCCTCGAAGAACCGCTCCTGGGGCTCGGTGAGCAGAAAACCCACCGAGTCCGAACGGCCGGTGATCAGTGAACGGGCGTGCCGGTTCACCACGTACCCCGTCTTGCGGATGGCGGCGTTCACGGACTCCGCCGCGGCGGGGCTGACGTAGTGGCCGCCGTTGAGCACCCGCGAGACGGTGCCGCGCGAGACACCGGCCTCGCGCGCCACGTCGTGGATCGTCGGCGGCTTGCGCCTGCCCCCCGTGTTGCTCATGGTCATGACTTTACGGCCCCGGAGAGCAGATCCAGACTCCAGAACCGCTGGATGACCAGGAACAGCGCGACCAGCGGGAACACCGCGAGGAACGCCCCCGTGATCACCAGGGTGTACAGCGCCGGCGTGTTCGCGCCCTGTTCCAGCAGCGTGTACAGACCGAGGGTGATCGGGAACTTCTCGTCGTCGCTGAGCATGATGTACGGCAGCAGGAAGTTGTTCCAGATCGCCACGAACTGGAACAGGAACACCGTCACCAGTCCCGGCACCATCATCGGCAGCGCCACCCGGGAGAAGATCCGCCACTCGCCCGCGCCGTCCATCCGCCCCGCCTCCACCACGTCCGACGGCACCGCGGCCGCGGCGTAGATCCGCGCGAGGTAGACGCCGTACGGGGAGAGGATCTGCGGCAGCAGCACGGACAGATGGGAGTCCGTGAGATCTGCCTTCGCCAGCAGCAGATACTGGGGGATGGCGAGGATCACCGGCGGCATCAGCACCCCCGCGAGCAGCACGTTGAACAGCGACTCGCGGCCCCGGAAGCGGTAGACCGCCAGCGCGTAGCCGCTGACCGCCGACACACACGTCGACAGCAGCGCGCCCAGCCCGGCGTACAGGGCGGAGTTGCCCATCCACTGCCAGTAGACGCCGTCGCGGTAGGCGCTGAGGT
Source organism: Streptomyces sp. NPDC048584 (assembly GCF_043199595.1). NCBI lineage: Bacteria > Bacillati > Actinomycetota > Actinomycetes > Kitasatosporales > Streptomycetaceae > Streptomyces > Streptomyces sp. NPDC048584. The sequence goes on along the minus strand of NZ_JBICWF010000014.1, from coordinate 197,615 downwards.
CGGAGAGGTTGTCGGCGAAGCCTGTGCCCGGCCAGAACGTGAAGGTGGAGAACAGCTCCGAGCCGGACTTGGTGGACGCGATGACCACCCAGGCGACCGGCAGCAGACAGTAGACCGCGCCGAGCAGCAGGGTCAGGGTCGGGACCAGCGCGATCCCGCGGGGGCGCGCCGGGCCCCGGGTGGTGCCGGCCGCGGGCCCGGCCTTGCGCAGGGCCACAGAACTCATCGGGCCGCCTCCTGCTTGCTGCGTCGGTTGGCGGCCCGCAGGAACCCGAAGGACAGCACCAGCGTGGCGAGCGCTATCAGGGTGGCCTGTGCGGCGGCCGCGTAGATGTCGCCGTTGCCGAAGGCGTCCTGGTACACCTTCATCAGCGGACTCCAGGTGGTGGACACGGAGTTGGTGAGCGGCTTGAGCGTGGTCGGTTCGCTGAACACCTGGAGCGTCGCGATGATCGAGAAGAAGAAGGTCAGCACCAGCGAGGGCGCCACCATCGGGATCTTGATCCGCAGCGCGGTCTGCAGCGGCGTGGCCCCGTCCAGCCTGGCCGCCTCGTACACCTCGGCGGGGATGGCCCGCAGCGCGGTGTAGATGACGATCATGTTGAAGCCGGTGCCGCCCCAGACGGCGATGTTCGACAGCGCCAGATACAGCGGCCCGCCGTCGAGCAGATCCGGCTGCGGCAGACCGAACCTGTCGAGCACGAAGGAGAACGGGCTCACGTCCGGCAGATACAGGAAGCCCCACAGCAGGGCCGCCACCACACCGGGGATCGCGTACGGCAGGAAGATCGCGAGCCGGGTGACGGGCGCCAGCCGCACTCGCTCGGAGTCGAGCATCAGCGCGAACACCAGGGCCAGGCCCAGCATCACCGGTACCACGATGCAGCCGTAACCGAGCACCCGCAGCGCACCGTTCAGCAGCTCGCTGTCGGACAGCGCGCCGGTGTAGTTCTGCAGACCGGCCCAGACCTCCTCGCGGGCGCCGGCGCCGAGGCCGAGCCCGGAGACCCGCACCTTGCGGAAGCTGAGCCAGACGGCGTACCCGATGGGCAGCGCGAAGAACAGGAGGAACAACAGACCGGCGGGTATCAGGAACGCGTACGGGGCCCCCTTGACCCCGTACGACGTCCGGCGGGGCGTGGACCTCACTCCGCGACCCCGAAGCCCTGCTTTTTCAGGTCCGCGACCGTGTCCTCCTGCATGGTGGTCAGGGCGGCGGTGAAGCCCGACTTGTTCTTCGCGGCCGCGCCGAAGGCGTCCCTGAACGTCGTGTAGGCGACGTTGACGTTCGGGCCCCAGGCGGACGGCGCGGTGGTCTCCGCGATGTCGGCGGCCTTGCGGTAGAAGTCGGGCTGGTTGGAGAAGTACTCCGGCGCGGTGGTGAAGGCGCCGCTGAGCTGGGCCGACGTGGAGGCCGGGTAGATGCCGCCCTCCTTCGCCAGCGCGTTCAGGGCGTCGCCGTCGGTGTTCAGCCAGGTGGCGAACTTCGCGGCGGCCTCCTTGTTCTCGGAGTCGGTGGTGACACCGGTCGAGGACCCGCCCCAGCTGCCCGTACGGCTCGCGCCGTCACCCCACTGGGGGAGCGGGGCCATGGCCCACCTGCCCTTGGTGTCCGGCGCGGCCGTGGTCAGCGTGCCGGGCGCCCACACCGCGCTCACCCACGCGATCTGCTCGCCGGTGTTCAGCGCCTTGTTCCAGGCCGGCGTGTACATCGGCTGGTTGTCGATGGCGCCCTCCTCCACCAGACCGCCCCAGAACTCGGCCACCCGCTTCGTCGCCGCGTCGTCGATGCCGACCTTCCACTTGTCGCCGGAGGTGGTCCACCACCGCGCGCCGGCCTGCTGGGCGAGACCCGCGAACAGGCCGGAGTCGTTGGCGGAGAAGGTGGTCAGATCCTTGTCCGGGGCCTTCTTCTTCAGCGCGCGGGCCGTCTCGGCGAACTCCTCCCAGGTGGCCGGGACGGAGAGCCCGTACTTCTTGAACAGGTCCTCGCGGTAGTAGAACATCATCGGCCCGATGTCCTGCGGGACCGCGTAGACGGCGTCCGTGCCGAGCGTGGTCTGCTGCCAGACGCCGTCGGCGAACCTGCTCTTCGCGTCGCCCACGTCGTCACCGATGTCGGCGAGCGCGTCATTGCTGACCAGCGTCGGCAGCGCCTGGTACTCGGCCTGCACCAGATCGGGCGCCTTGCCGGCCTTGTGGGCGGTGAGGATCTTGGTGACCAGCGTGTCACCGGCCGCCTGCTTCTTCACCGTGACGGTGATCTGCTCCTTCTTGCCCGGCCCCTTGTTCCACAGGTCGACGACCTTGTCCATGCCGGGGGTCCAGGTCCAGTACGTCAGTGAGACCGGCCCCGACTGCGCCGCGTCGTCGTCGGACGACGAGCCGCAGGCGGCGAGTGCGGTGGTGCCGAGCGCGACCGCGACGGCGGAACTCACGAGGCGACGGCGCTTCGTGTACGGCATGGAACTCTCCCCTGACCTGGGGCCCTCGCCTGCTGCGAGAACCAGCCATGCTTCTGTGAGCGTTCACAGTAGAGAAACATCTCGGACACTTGTCAATGGTTGTTGCTGTGCGGTTATGTTGGCCTCGCACCGCCGGAAGGGTGTGTGCACGTTCCCAGGAGATCGAACACATCGGGAGAGATTCCATGCCGGAGACCACCCCCAGGGGCCTCACCGGGCTCGCCTTCGGCGGGGACTACAACCCCGAGCAGTGGCCGGAGACCGTCTGGGACGAGGACGTACGGCTGATGCGGGAGGCCGGCGTCACCATGGTGAGCGTCGGGATCTTCTCCTGGGCCCTGCTGGAGCCCTCGCCCGGCGTGTACGACTTCGGCTGGCTCGACCGCAACCTCGGCCTGCTGCACGGGGCCGGTGTCCGCGTCGACCTCGGCACGCCCTCGGTGTCGCCGCCCGCCTGGTTCTACCGCGCCCACCCCGACGCGCTGCCCGTCACCGAGGACGGCGTACGCCTGGAGTTCGGCTCACGCGGCGCCATCTGCCACAGCAACACCGACTACCGCGCGGCCGCCGCGAACATCACCACCCAGCTCGCCGAGCGCTACGGCGACCATCCCGCGCTCGCCCTGTGGCACGTCCACAACGAGTACGGCGTTCCCGTCTCCGCCTGCTACTGCGACTCCTGCGCCGGCCACTTCCGCCGCTGGCTGCGGCGGGAGTACGGCACCGTCGAGGCGGTCAACGAGGCCTGGGGCACCGCCTTCTGGGGCCAGCGCTATGCCGGCTTCGACGAGATCAACCCGCCGCGCCGCACCCCGACGGTCGGCAATCCGGCCCAGGCGCTGGACTACCGCCGGTTCGCCGACGCCACCATGCGGGAGAACTTCACCGCCGAGCGGGACATCCTGCACCGGCTCTCGCCCGGTGTCCCGGTCACCACCAACTTCATGACCGCCCTCAGCCAGTGCGACTCCGTCGACTACTGGGCCTGGGGCCGTGAGGTGGACCTCGTCACCAACGACCACTATCTGATCACCGACGGCCGCCGCACGCACGTCAACCTCGCCATGGCCGCCGACCTCGCCCGTTCCGTCGCCGGCGGCGCCCCCTGGCTGCTGCTCGAGCACTCCACCTCGGGCGTCAACTGGCAGCCCCGCAACCCCGCCAAGGCCCCCGGCCAGATGGCCCGCAACTCGCTGGCGCACGTGGCCCGCGGCTCCGAGGGCGCGATGTTCTTCCAGTGGCGCCAGTCCCGGCGCGGCGCCGAGAAGTTCCACTCCGCGATGCTGCCGCACGGCGGCACCGACACCCGCGTCTTCCAGGAGGTGACCGAACTGGGCTCCGCCGTACGCGCGTTGGCGCCGATCCAGGGCAGCCGCACCGAGGCCTGCGTCGCCGTGCTGTGGGACTGGCAGTCCTGGTGGGCGCAGAACCTCGACTGGCGCCCCAGCGAGGACCACGACGCCCGCGAACGCGCCGACGCCTGGTACGAGGCCCTCTACGACCACCATCTCACCGTCGACTTCGCCCACCCCGAGGCCGACTTGTCGAGGTATCCCCTTGTCGTCGTACCAGCCCTGTACCTGATGACACAGGCGGCGGGGGACAACCTCCGGGAGTACGTCGAGAACGGCGGCACCCTCGTCGTGTCGTACTTCTCCGGCATCGTCGACGAGCACGACGCGGTGCACGAGGGCCCCTACCCGGGCGCCCTGCGTGACGTACTCGGCCTGACCGTGGAGGAGTTCTCCCCCCTGCTGGGGGGCGAGCGGGTCCGGCTCACCGGCCCCGGCGACAGCGGGCTCGACGCCGACGTGTGGACGGAGTTCGTGGTGCCGCGCGGCGCCGAGACGGTGTGGACGTACGCGGACGGCCTGACCGAGGGACGCCCGGCAGTCACCCGGCACCGGCTCGGCGAGGGCACCGCCTGGTACGTCTCCACCCGGCTCGGCGCCGAGGGCCTGGCCACCCTGCTCGGCCGGGTCGTAGAGGACACCGGGATCGACCCGCGCGGCGATCTGCCCCGTGACGTCGAAGTGGTGCGCCGTACCGGCGAGTCGGGCACCTTCCTGTTCGCGATCAACCACACCGCCGCCGACGCCAAGGTGCCGCTGGACACCCCCGGCACCGAGCTGCTGACCGGCGAACCCGCCGCGGGCCGCCTCGCGGTCCCGGCCGGAGCCGTCCGGATCGTACGGCTCGACGGCTGAGCCGCGACTCCCCTCCGCCCGCGTGAGCACACCGGCCGCGGGCGGAGGGGGCCCTCACCCCCTCCCGGGTGCGGGCGCCCTCTCCCCACGTCGAAGGGACGACGAACGCCCACGTTCCATCCCAGACGCACACTTCACGCCCTGCTCACGCCGCTCGTGGCCGGGCTCGCCCTCACCGCCCTGCCCGCCCAGACCGCGACGGCGGCGAGCACCCTCACCAACGGCGGCTTCGAGAACGACGGTGCGGGCGCCGCGACCCCGGCAGGCTGGTCCGAGTACGGCGACACGGCGGCCTCGTACACGGAGTCCGGTGGCCGCAGCGGCAGTCACCGCCTCTCCCACTGGTCGTCCGCCGCCTACAAGGTCGAGACGTACCAGTACCTGTCCGGACTGACGAGCGGCGACTACCGGCTCACCGCCTGGGTCCGCTCCGGCGGCGGCCAGAACGCCGCCCACCTCGCCCTGAAGAACTGCGGCGGCGCCGAACAGCGCACCGATCTGCCGGTCTCCGACTCCGGCTGGATACGGATCGTCGTACCCGTCCGGGTCACCGGCGGCCAATGCACCATCAGCGTCGACAGCGATGCCCACGCGGGCAACTGGATCAACGTCGACGATCTGACCTTCACCCGCGGCACCACCCCGGGCGTCGCGGTCAAGGGCGCCGACATCTCCTCACTGCCCAAGAGCGAGGCGAAGGGCGGCACGTACCGGACCGCGTCCGGAACCGCCGGTGACCCGGTCGCGATCCTCAAGTCCACCGGCATGAACCACGCCCGCCTCAAGGTCTGGGTGAACCCGGCCGACGGCTACAACGACAAGGCGCACGTCCTCGCCCTGGCCAAGCGGATCAAGGCCCAGGGCATGAAACTCCTGGTCGACTTCCACTACTCCGACGCCTGGGCCGACCCCGGCAAGCAGAACAAGCCCGCCGCCTGGGCCGGACACGGCTACGGACAGCTGAAGAAGGACGTCTACGACCACACGTACGACGTCCTGAACGCCCTGAAGGCACAGGGCACCACCGCCGACATGGTGCAGGTGGGCAACGAGATCAACGGCGGCATGCTGTGGAACGAGGGCTCCACCGACAACTGGACCCAGCTCGCCGGACTGCTCAACTCCGGCTACGACGCGGTCAAGGCGGTCAGCCCGTCCACGGTCGCCGCGCTGCATCTCGCCGAGGGCGGTGACCTCGAGGGCACCCGCTGGTGGTTCGACAACGCGGTCTCCCACGGCGTGAGGTTCGACGCCGTCGGCCTGTCCTACTACGGCTACTGGCACGGCACACTGCACGACTTCCAGACCACCCTCGACGACACGGCCGCCCGCTACGGCAAGCCCGTCTTCGTCGCCGAGACGGCCTACCCGTTCCGGCTCGACAGCGAGGACGGCCTCGAGAACATCATCGACGTCAGCGGTGAACTCGTCCCCGGCTACCCGGCGTCCACCAGTGGCCAGACCCGCTGGATGAACGATGTGACGAGCATCGTGGAAGCCGTTCCGAACGGCCGCGGCCTCGGCGTCTTCTACTGGGAGGCGACCTGGACCGCCCGCGCCGGCAACGGCTGGGACCCCGCCGATCCGTCCTCCGGCAACGGCTGGGAGAACCAGGCACTGTTCGGCTACGACGACCGCGTCCTGCCCGCGACAGCGTGGTTCCGCCACCGCTGAACCGCCCGGCCCCGCCCCGGTGACCCCGGCGGCGGGGCCGAACAGCCCTGTACCACACGCCCGTTGAGTCCCGGACAAGCTGCCTTCGGAACGGGACACGGGGCGTTTCACTCGGGCAGAGTGGAAGGGCTCCGGAGCGCGCGGCCCGGCGCGGAGGTGTACGCCATGCTGAGGACCCCCGTCGACGGGACACGACTGCGCATCCTGACACTGCTGAGGGAAGCGGAGCCCGCCGGCCTCACCGCGCAGACCGTCGCCGCACGCCTCGCCCTGCCGGGCCCGGCCGCCCTCACCCACCTCCGGCTGCTCACCGCCCTCGGTCTGCTGCGTACCGACCGCGACCGCTACCGGTGCGACGAGGTACGGATCGCCGAGGTCGCACATCTGTTCGAGAAGGGGTGGTGGTGCGACCAGGGACGTTAGGCTGATCCCGAGCGAGTGGAGAGACGTACGACGGTGACAGCCCCGGAAACGGCGGGCCCACGGGCCCGCACAGCCCTCCGTACCCAGGCCCCCGTGGTCGGCGTGGTCGCGGTGGGCGGGGGAGCGGGAGCGACGGCACGGTACGCGGCCTCCCTGTGGTGGCCGGACCCGGCGCACGGATTCCCCTGGACGATCCTCTGGATCAATGTCGTCGGCTGTGCCGTCATCGGCGTGTTCATGGTGGTCATCACCGAGGCCCGCGCCGCCCACCCGCTGGTCCGCCCGTTCTTCGGCACCGGTGTCCTCGGCGGCTTCACCACCTTCTCCACCTACGCCGTCGGCATCCGCGACCTGCTCGACGCCGGCGAGGTGGGCGCCGGACTCGCGTACCTCGCGGTGACACCGCTCGCGGCACTCGCCGCCGTATGGGCGGCCGCCTCGGCGACCCGCCGTGTTCTGATCAGGAGGCAGCCATGACCCGGCTGACCGGCAGCGTCGTTCGTCTGACCGTGTACGTCGGCGAGAACGACACCTGGCACCACCGGCCCCTCTACTCCGAGATCGTCCACCGCGCCCACGCGGCCGGGCTCGCGGGGGCCAGCGTCTTCCGCGGCGTCGAGGGCTACGGCGGCTCCTCCGTCGTCCACACCTCCCGGCTGCTCTCCCTGAGCGAAGACCTCCCCGTGGCGGTCGTCGTCGTGGACACCGAGGAGCGCGTACGGGCCTTCCTGCCGGAACTCGACGCGCTCGTCACCGAGGGCCTGGTCCTCCTCGACCACTGCGAGGCCGTACGCCATGTCCGCCGCGACGACGGCACGGGCACCGGCGAGGCACCACGGTGAGCTGGCTGTATGTGGTGCTGGGCGCCATGGTCGGCGCCCCCCTGCGCTATCTCACCGACCGCGCCGTGCAGTCCCGTCACGACTCGGTGTTCCCCTGGGGGACCCTCACGGTCAACGTCTCCGGCAGCCTGATCCTCGGCCTGCTCACCGGCGCCGTGACCGCGGGCGCGGCGGGCCCCGGCCTTCAGCTGTTCCTCGGCACGGGCCTGTGCGGCGCCCTGACCACGTACTCCACCTTCTCCTACGAGACCCTCCGCCTGGCCGGGACGGGCGCCCGCGGCTACGCCGCCGTGAACGTCGTGGCGAGCACGGCGGCCGCCCTGGGCGCCGCCTTCGCCGGCGCTGCCGTGGCCGGCGCGGTGTGGGGCTGACTAGGACATGCCGCGCAGCGGCTCCCCGACCTGCCTCAGGTGACGCAGCGCCTCGCGGTGCGAGGCGAGCAGTCCCGTCCGGCAGTACGGGACGCCCAGCTCGGCGCAGTACCGCTCGGTGATGACCTGGGCCCGGCCCAGCGCCGGTGTCGGCATGCTCGGGAAGAGGTGGTGCTCGATCTGGTAGTTCAGCCCGCCCATGAAGGCGTCGATGAACACCCCGCCGTCGACATTGCGGGACGTGAGCACCTGACGGCGCAGGAAGTCCAGCTCCGTGCCCTCCTCGATCATCGGCATGCCCTTGTGGTTGGGGGCGAACACGGAACCCAGATAGATCCCGAACAGTCCCTGGTGGACGGCGATGAACGCGAGCGCCTTACCGGGGGAGAGGACCAGGAACAGACCGCCGAAATACACGGCGAAATGGGCGACGAGCAGAATTCCCTCCAGCACCGGCCGCTTCATCGACGGGCTGCGCAGCGCCTTGAAACTGCTGACACTCAGATTGAGTCCCTCCAGCGTCAGCAGCGGAAAGAAGAGAGCCGCCTGGTGCTTTCCGATGAATCGTGCCGGGCCCTTCGCCTGCTTCGCCTGACGCCGCGACCACACGATGATGTCGGGGGCGACATCCGGATCCTTCCGCTCATGATTGGGGTTCGCGTGATGGCGGGTGTGCTTGTTCATCCACCAGCCGTAGCTCATGCCCAGCAGCACATCGGCCACCAGCAGACCGCCGATCTCACTGGGGCGCCGCCGGGAGAACACCTGGCGGTGCGCCAGATCGTGTGCGGCCAGACCGAGTTGCCCGAACACCACGGCCAGGGCGACGGCGACGAACAGCTGACCCCAGCTGTCCCCCAGGACGAGAAAGGCCGCGACGGAGCCGGCGAGCGCGAGCCCCACGGCACCGAAACGCACCGTGTAATACAGCGGGCGGCGCCGCAGCAGACCCGCTTCCGCTATACGGCGTGACAATACGGAGAAATCGCTTCCCTTTTCATCTGCGGGTGCGGGAGAGTCGGTGGTGAGTACCGTGGGATAGGCCATGTACTTGAGTATGTGAACGATGTCGGCCCCGCGGAATGGCGCTGACCCCCGGGCAGGGGTGACGGCGGCCCCCGAGCCGGGGGTGTGGCTGACCCCACCCCTCCGCTTGACAGTGCCCCGGCCGCCGCCGCACCATCGCCTCGTGAACCTGTCAGACAGCCAGACAGGTGGTGTGGCTCCGCGGCGCGTCAGCGCGATGGAAGCGGTGCTCTCCCACCTCCGCGGCGCCATAGAGCGCGGCGACTACGCGATCGGCGACAAGCTGCCCTCCGAGGCGGAGATGTGCCGCACCCTCGAGGTGTCCCGGCCCGTGCTCCGCGAGGCCCTGCGCGCCCTGCAGACCATGGGTCTGACCGTGTCCAGGACCGGCAGGGGCACCTTCGTCGTCGCCGACGCCGTCGAGGACCCGACCTTCGGCGACTACTCGGCCGGCCATCTCCTGGAGGTGCGCCGGCACATCGAGATCCCCGTCGCCGGGTACGCCGCCGAGCGCCGCACCCCGGAGAACCTGGACCGGCTCACCCATCTGCTCGACCGGATGGGGCGCGAGACCGACACCACGGCCTGGGTCGCCATGGACACCGTCTTCCACCTCGCGGTCGCCGAGGCCGCCCAGAACCCCGTGTTCCGCAGGGTGATCGAGGAGATCCGGGACGCGCTGGCCCGCCAGTCCGCCTTCCTCAACGAACTCGGCGGCCGCCGCGAACAGTCCGACCGCGAGCACCGGGCGATCGTCGAGGCCCTGATCGACGGCTCCGCACCGGACGCGGTCGACGCCATGACCCACCACCTCGACCGGGTCGAGACGACCCTGACCGCGATCATGCGCCCCGGCCGCACACCGAACCACGACTCCCCCCAGGCAGTGTGATGTACAGCACCCACCACGTGGACGTCCCCCCGATCCGCGAGCCCCTCCACGCCCCCGTCGCCCACCTGATACGCGGCGGGGTCGTCGAGGGCGTCCACTACGGCTCCGTCGCCGTCCTCGGCCCCGACGGCGAGGTCGGCTTCCGGCTCGGCGACATCGAGGCCGCCTGCTATCCGCGCTCCGCGCTCAAGCCCGTCCAGGCGGTGGCGATGGTCCGCGCGGGCCTTCCGCTCGACGGCGAGCTGCTGTCGCTCGCCGCGGCCAGCCACTCCGGGGAGGAACGTCACCTCGCGGGCACCCGGCGCATCCTCGAACTCGCCGGACTGACCGAGGACGACCTCCGCAACGTCCCCGACCTGCCGTTCGACCCGGTCGTACGGGATGCCTGGGTGCGTGAGGGGCGGCCGCCGTCGCGGCTCGCCCAGAACTGCTCCGGGAAGCACGCCGCGATGCTGTACACCGCGCGGTTGAACGGGTGGTCCCTCGACGACTATCCCGACCCCTCGCATCCCCTTCAGCAGGCGATCGCCGAGATCGTCGAGGATCTCACCGGTCAGCGGCTCGCCACGGTCACCGTGGACGGTTGCGGGGCGCCCCTGTTCGCCGTGTCCCTGCACGGTCTCGCCCGAGCCGGTGCGCGGATCGCGGGGGCCGCGTCCGGTACGCCGGAGGCTCGTGTCGCCGACGCGATGCGGGGATACGCGGAGATGGCCTCCGGGGCCGGGCGGGATGTGGCCGCGCTGATGCGGGCCGTGCCGGGGCTGCTCGTCAAGGACGGGTTCGAGGGTGTGCAGGTCGCCGCGCTGCCGGATGGGCGGGCGGTCGCCGTGAAGATCTCGGACGGGGCGGGGCGGGCGCGGGTGCCGGTCACGGCGGGGGCGCTGGCGCGGGCGGGGGTGGACGCGTCCCTGCTCAAGGAGTTCGGGGGTGAGGTGGTGCTGGGGGGTGGGCTGCCGGTGGGGGAGGTGCGGGTCGTTCCCGAGCTGTCTTCGGTGGCCGGGCCGGCGCTGGTGTGATGCTGCGCGGTTCCCCTCAGGAATGAGATGCGCTCCTCTCCCCCTGATGCGTGAGTGCCGGGCCCCATCTCAGGCGCAGGTAGAGGGACACGCTTGCCGCGCCTGCCAGGGCCGCTGCGGCGATGGGCCAACTGGGGTGGTGGCTTGGGGAGTCTCCGGCACGGGCCGACGGGATCGTGGCCGTGTCCGCTTGTGGGCCGCCCAGCTGGCCGGCGTGTGGGAGGTTCAGGGTGCCTACCGGGTCCACCCGGCCGGTGGCCTCGAAGCCCCAGTCCAGGAGGGCGCGGGCCTCCTCGTAGACCGCGTGGCCGCCGCCCGACCGGGGGTTCATGACCGTCACCACCAGGGTGTGGCCGTCGCGGTGTGCGGCCGTGACGAGAGTGTTGCCGGCGTTGCTGGTGTAGCCGTTCTTGATGCCGAGCAGACCGTCGTACGGCTCGACCCCGTCCTGGCCGGTGAGCAGCCGGTTGGTGTTCACGATGTCGTACGTGCCCCCGTCCCGGGCGGGGAACAGCGCCTCCCGCCGGCCGCAGTACCGGGCGAAGTCGTGGTTGCGCAGGCCTGCCCGGCCGAACACCGCCAGGTCGAAAGCCGACGACACCTGGCCGGGCGCGTCATAGCCGTCGGGTGACTTCACCCGGGTGTCGCGGGCGCCCAGCGCGCGGGCCTTGGTCTGCATCCGCTCGGCCGTGGCCCGCCAGCCCCCGCTGAGCGCCGCCAGCACCCGCACGGCGTCGTTGCCGGAGCTGAGGAACACCCCGTTCCACAGGTCGGACACCCGGTACGTACGGTCCTCCGCGACCCCGACGAGACTGCTGCCGGGCCCGATGCCCGCCAGTTCCCGCTCGCGGACCCGGTGCCGGATACCGGCCGGCAGGGTCGGCAGCACGGTGAGCGCGAACAGTGTCTTGAGGGTGCTGGCCGGTGGCAGCGGGCGGTGCGCGTCGTGCGCCGCCAGTACGTCGCCGGTGCCCGCGTCGGCGACCAGCCACGAAAGCGCCGACGGATCGGGGACCTCGGGTGCCCCCGGGCGCGGGCGGACCTGTGTGCCGGGCCGGTACAGCAGTGCCCCGGCCGTCGTCCGTGGCCCGGGATCGACGCCGGCGATCGCCACGGTGGGCGCCGACACCAGCAGACTCGCCGTGCACAGCGCACAGGTCGACACGACAGCTCGGGAAGTAAATCCGATAGTCATACCGCAAACGTAGGAATGGAGTCCCGGAACACCGCGCTGCCCCGGCCGGACGCCGCTCGCGTGCACCCGGATGCCACATGCCGGCGTCCTGTCAGGCACCCGGCAGGGTCGGCTGGACGCGCCGCAGGAACGCGGCGTTGTCGGGTGTCTCGCGCATGCGGGCCAGCAGGGTCTCCAGATCGGACAGCCCGTCCCGTGAGCGCAGTACCCGGCGCAGTCCCCGCGCGGCGGTCAACTCCGCCAGGTCGAGCAGCAGTTCCTCACGGCGGGTGCCCGACCCCGTGATGTCGGCGGCGGGGAACAGTCGCCGCGCGGCGGCCTCGCGGTGCAGCCGGAACTCCATGTTGCCGGTGCTCTTGAGCTCCTCGAAGTAGAACTCGTCGGCCCGGGAACCGGTCTCCACCAGGGCCGACGCGAGGATGGTGAGGGAGCCGCCCTCCTCGGCCTGCCGGGCGGCGCCGAAGAACCGCTTGGGCCCGAGCAGTGCGGTGGCGTCGACACCACCGCTGAGGGTGCGGCCACTGGACGCGGCCGCGTTGTTGTACGCCCGGCACAGCCGGGTCAGCGAGTCGAGGAGCACGACGACGTCCTCGCCCGCCTCGACGAGCCGCTTGGCCCGTTCGATGACCAGTTCGGCGAGGGCGATGTGCTGCTTGGCCGGCCGGTCGAAGGTCGAGGCGTACACCTCGCCGCGGACCGAGCGCCGCATGTCGGTGACCTCCTCGGGACGTTCGTCGAGCAGCACCACCATGAGCCGGCACTCGGGGTGGTTGCCGGCGACGGCCGCCGCGAGCTGCTGGAGGAGGACGGTCTTGCCGGTCTTGGGCGGCGCCACGAGCAGTCCGCGCTGTCCCTTGCCGACGGGAGCGAGCAGATCGACGACCCGCCCGGCAAGTCCGGACGCCGGGTGCTCCAGGCGCAGCCGCCGGTGGGGGTGAAGCGGTGTCAGATCATGGAAGTGCCGCCGGGTCCGCGACGCGTCGGGCGTACGGCCCTCGACGCGGGTGATGCCGGTGAGCGCGCGCCGGTCGCCGTACACGCCCTCCACGAGGTCGCCCTTGCGCAGGCCGTGGCGGCGCAGCAGGGCGGGGGAGACCGCGGGGTCGGCGGGGGAGGGCAGGCAGTGTTCGGCGCGCAGCCACCCCTTCCCGGCCGCGTCGACGTCGAGGACTCCGGAGACGAGCTGGGGCTGCTGCCGTACGGGAGGGTGTTCGAGTGTGGTGGTGGTCATGGAGCCGGTCCTTTCGCGGACGACGGGCGGGAACATGCGAGGGGGAGAAGGGACCGCGGGGGGAGGGCGGACACGCGCCTCCGCGGGGCGGAGAACAGCACCTCGGTCACGGCGGGAACGGACCCTGCCGATGAGGTGATGCGGGGAAGGCCGTATGCCGGTCGGACACGACGGCGGCTCGGCGAACCGAGGAGAACACTCGCGAGAGGCGAGAAAGAACTGGCATCGACGCCCGAATGGGGGCGTGCTACGTATGCTGATTGCACTGTACCACCCGCTGGATGGTGTGCGGAGCCACTATGGGGCGAGGCTCTGCTCTAGGCTGATCCGATGTTCAGCCCCGAAGGCCCCCGCCTGTGTGAACTCGCCGTCCAGGCGCTGTCGTCCGTGGAGCACGGATACGACCTCCTCGCACCGAAGTTCGACCACACCCCGTTCCGTACGCCCGACTCGGTGCTCGACGCCTCCGTTTCCGCACTGCGGCGGACGGGGCCGTTCGACGCCGGTCTCGATCTGTGCTGCGGCACCGGCGCGGGCGTCGAGGTGCTGGGTCAGGTGTGCCGGGCGAGCGTCACCGGCGTGGACTTCAGCGCGGGCATGCTGACCGTCGCGCGGAACCGGGTCCGGCCGCCGGGGCCACCGGTGCACTGGGTGCGGGCGGACGCGCGGGCGCTGCCGTTCGGGCCGGTCTTCGACCTCGTGGTCAGCTTCGGCGCCTTCGGGCACTTCCTGCCGCGTGAGCTGCCGGGCCTGTTCGCGGGTGTCCACGCGGTGCTGCGGCCGGGCGGACGCTTCGTCTTCCCCGTGGTGGCACCGCCCCGGCCGGGCTCCCTCACCTACGGGATGCTGCTGGGATTCGACGCCGTGATGCGGGTGCGCAACACCGTCCGGCGCCCGCCGTTCGTCATGTACTACCGCACCTTCCGCTTCGGCGACATACGGCGCGAACTCGCCCGGGCCGGGTTCCTGGTGGAGTTCCAGGCGCTGCCCGGGTTCGGACGGCGCCGGGACGGCAGCCCGAAGGTCCGGCTGGTCGTCGCCGCGCGGGCGGGAGCCTAGCGGGTTGGAATTCCCAACCCCATCCCTCTGGTCCGTTGGATTTTCCAACCTGCCTGGCTAGGGTGGGTCGCGTGACCATGACTTCGTCTGACGAGACCCATGTCGATCCACTGTGGCGGTCCTGGGAAGGGGCGCACGGCGGCTGGGTCGCCGGAGCCGCGCTGACCGCCGTACGGGACAGGTTCACGGGCGGGGACCGGCCGGTGCGCACACTGACCACGCACTTCCTCTCCCCGGTCGGCGCCGGCCCGCTGCGCTTCTCGGGCACCGGGCCCATGGCGGGCCGGCGTACCGCCACGTGTCTGTTCACCGGCCACCAGGACGGCGAGCCGGTCGTCATGGGCTCGGCGCTGTTCGGCCCGGCGCGCACCGGCCCCGCGCACGAGGGCCTCCCCGCCCCGGACGTGCCCGGCCCGGACGACTGTCCCGCGCTGGAACTGCCGGCCGAACTCGCCCCCTTCGCCCGGCAGCTGGACATACGCCCGGCCACCGCCGACCGCCCCCTCTCCGGCGGCCCGCGCGCCGAACTCGTCGCCTGGGTGCGGTTCCGCGACGGCCGGACCCTGGACGCCGCCGCGGTCACCACCCTGGCCGACGTCCTACCGCCCGCCCTGTACGCCCGCTGGCGCGCCCCGCGCCCGGTGCCCACCGCCGAACTGACCGTCCACTTCACCGACGCCCTCGACGAAGGAGTCCTGGAGGGTTGCACGCTTGTACGCATCCGCACCGAGCACGCGGGCGGCGGCTGGGCGGTCGACGACAGCGCGGTGTGGTCGGCGGACCGGCGGCTCCTGGCCACCGGCCGCCAGGCCCGCGTCGTACGGGAAGTGGCCGGTCAGACCGCGGCCGGCACCGTGAACTCGTAGACCAGGACGTCCTCCTGGGCGTCCATCACCAGCTCGGTGATCTCCAGCGGGCGGGCGTGCTGGTCGTGCACCCGCCGGACCACCCGCACCGACGGCGCCCCCGCGATCCGCGTGATCGTGTCCCGGTGATGCAGGGTCAGACCCGCCCGGCGCATCCAGTCGTAGGCCCGCCGCAGCTCCGCCGCGCCGGTGCCGTCGGCGCGGTCGCGGTAGCGGCCCAGCTCCTCGACCTCCGCGAGCGCCACGGCGGAGAACGAGGTCACCGCCGCCCGCAGCTCCCGCCCGTCGGCCGACGCCGACCAGTACCGGTGCACCAGCGTCGGCCGGGCGGGGGCCACACCCAGGGCCTCGGCGTGCCCGGACGGCGGAGCCTCCCAGGCCACGGTGGCCCTGGCCACCGCGCCCCGGCCGGCACACCGGGCGCCCAGCGGGAAACCGGACCAGGCCGGCGCCTCCACCGGCCGGCCGGGCAGCGTGGCGTGGCTGCCCCGCCGGTCCGTGGCGAGGAGTCCGTCACGGCGCAGCACCTGCAGCGCCTGCCGTACGGTCTCCCGGCTGACCTCGAAGTGCTCGGCCAGCCGCCGCTCGCCGGGGAGGCGTTCACCGGGCGGGATGACCCCGTCGCGCAGTTCGCCGAGCAGCTCCGTCGCGATCCTCCGGTAGAGCGGCTCCCCTTCGGTGGGCGGATGGTGGTGCGGGGTGGTGCGGGCCATGCCGCGCCTCCTGTTGATGACGGTCCGTAGCCGTGCGGGCTCGTTGCGCCACCACATCTAGCATTGGTCTACACCAGCAGGGAAGGGCGGCCGGGCAGTTCGGCCGGAACCGTACGCTCCCCCCTAGGGGGTGGCGTTTGGATCTGGCCGGGGTCACGGGGTCCGGCACCCACATCTGCCGCGTTGTCGTTGTTGCCAGGGCTCCGCCCTGACGCCCTCCTCCGCCTGGCAGCCGCACGCACCAGACCCCGCTCGGGTCGACAACAGGGCGCCGCCGACCGGAGCCGGCCTGATCCAAACGACACCCCCTAGCCGTGGGAACGCATCCAGCGCAGCTTGGCCGCCTGCTGGAACGGGCCGCCGCCCTCGTGGTCGTTGAAGTCGTACACCTCGATCTCCTTGTCCTCGTGCGCCCAGGCGTTGAACGCCCCGAACACCGTCGAGGGCGGGCAGGTCTGGTCCTCCAGAGCCGTCGAGAACAGGGCGGGGGCACGGCCGCGGGCGGCGAAGTGCACCCCGTCGAAGTACGACAGCGTGCCCAGCACGTCCGTGAAGCGGCCGCGGTGCGTCTTGAGGTAGTTGCCGATCTCCCGGTACGGGTTCCGGTCGGTGAGCGTCGTCGCGCGCGGGAAGTCGCACAGGAACGGCACGTCGGGCGCGACGCCCGCCAGGTCCGGGACCAGACCGCCGACGGCGAGGGTGATGCCGCCGCCCTGGCTGGCGCCCACGGCGACCGTGCGGCTCGCGTCGGTGAGCGGATGCGAGCGCGCCGCCTCCACCGCCCGTACGGCGTCCGTGAACACCCGGCGGTAGTAGTAGTTCTCCGGGGCGTCGACGCCACGCGTCATGAAACCCGGGTACGCGGGAGCGCCGCCCACCGGGTCGGCGGTGCCGCCGCCGGCGCCCCACGCACTGCCCTGGCCCCTGGTGTCCATCACGAAGTGGGCCCGGCCCGTGGACGCCCACAGCAGATGCTCGTGCGGCAGCCCGCGGCCGCCGCCGTAGCCGATGAACTCCACCACCAGCGGCAGCGGCTCCTCCGTGCCCGCGGGCAGCGTCAGCCAGCCCTTGACGGGGTGACCACCGAACCCGGCGAACGTCACGTCGAAGACCCGCACCGTGGTCAGCCCCGTGTCGACCGGCTCGAAACGGGCGTCCAGGTCGTACGAGCGTGCCTCCTCGAGCGTCCCGGACCAGAACGCGTCGAAGTCCTCGGGCGCGGTGGACGCGCTGCGGTACTCACGCAGCTCGTCGAGGGGGAGGTCGAACAGGGCCATCAGGAACCGCCTTCGTGGAGAGACAGTGCGAAGCGATGACACCGTACGTGGATCACCGGCGAGCCCGCCAGAGGCTACGAACGAAGCGCCAGGTCAAAGGCATGGAAAGCGATTTCTTACAGCCCGGGATTCCGTGAGCTCCGGCAACGGGTGACCGGGCCGCCCGGCCGTGGCCCGGTCAGCCGAAACGTTCGATCCGGATCCGTTCCACCGGCTGGCCGGCCGCCACCAGCAGCCTGGAGGCGTGCTCCGCGAAGGAGTTGGAACCGCACACATAGGCCTCCCACCCACCCGGAGGCTGCTTGGCCAGGAATGGCGCCACATGAGCGGCCGCCATACGTCCCACGGCCACACCCTCCGGGGCGCTCCGCGTGAACACCGCGGTGGTCTCCGCGCCGTACTCGCGCGCGTAGATCAGGTCCTCGGGCCCACGCGCCGACACCAGCAGACGCAGCGGCAGCCGCATGTCCCGGGCCCGGTGGTGCCGCACCATCGACATCAGCGGGACCACGCCGGAGCCCGCGCCCAGCAGCAGTGCGGGCCGGTCGCCCGGCCAGGCGAAGAAGCCGCTGAGCGGGCCGCGCATCTCGATCCGGTCACCCGGGCGGGCCACCGTGTGGAACCAGCCGGAGACCTCGCCGCCCTCGACCCGGTCCAGGGTCAGCTCGATGTGCCCGGAGTCGTCCGGCGCCGACGCGATCGAGTAGTGGCGCTGGGCCACATACCCGTCCTCGGCCGTCAGCCGCAGCAGCAGATGCTGCCCGGGAACATGCCCCGGCCAGCCAGGCACCGCGAACCGGAAGGTCGTCGCGCGCGGGGTCTCGGGACGGATCCCGGTCAGTGTCGCCGTGCGCCATACGGACGCCGTCCGCTCGTTCACGCCGATCCGTCCGGGCACCGCGAAGCGCGTCGGCGGAGCGAAACGCTCCGGTATCCGCCGGGGCATGCGCCCCAAGATCTGCTCAGTCACCGGAGTACCGCTGCTCCTCCCAGGGATTGCCCCGCTCGTGATAGCCGTTGCCCTCCCAGAAACCCGGCTCGTCGTGGTCGAGGAGCCGCAGCCCCGCGATCCACTTGACGCTCTTCCAGAAGTACAGATGCGGCACGATCAGCCGCGCCGGGCCACCGTGCTCGGCGGGCAGCGGCCGGCCGTCGTACTCCCAGACGATCCACGCCCGGCCGCCGGTCACGTCCGCGAGCGGCAGATTGGCGGTGTAACCGGTGTGCGCATACGCGACCACATGTGTTGCCGACCCGTGGGGCCGGACCCCATGGAGGAACGCGTCCAGCGAAACGCCGCCGAACCGCACCCCGAACTTCGACCAGCTCGTCACGCAGTGGATGGCGCCCTCGTACGACGAGGCAGGCAGCGTGTGCGCCTGCTCCCAGTCCCAGGAGCGGGGCTCCGCCACCAGCCCGTCGATCCGGAAGGACCAGTCGGCGGGCGCGAGGTCGGGGGTGACCTCGGCGGACAGGACGGGCCAGTCGGCGCCCGCGTCGTACTGACCCGGCGGCAGCCCGGGGTCGTGCACGCGAGGGCGGCCGGTGAAGCCTCGGGTGATGTTCACGTGATCGGTGATTCCGTTGCGACGGGTGCTCAGGTGTTTCCGTGTTCAACCGTACGCGGTGACCCCGGCCTGCGCGCCACCGGACCGGTCACGGCAGCCCGCGCGTCCCCGGTCGCCCGAGGCGCGAAAACGCCGTACGGCCCCGGGTGATCGTCGGGTACTGTGTGCCTCCGGCCGCGGACCGTCCCGGCCGGTGGACGTCCTGGAGGTGAGACCCATTACCGCTGTGTCAGATCGGGTGCTCTCACCTCGAAGCGACGCGGGCCACCGGCTGTAGGTGACCGCGAGAGCGCCCTTCGGCTCCCGAAAGGCCCAGGCTCTTGCCGCACATGCCGTCCCAGTCCCCCTCTTCCTCCACCGCCCCGCCCCCGCCGTCCCGTGACGATGTCGTGGCCGCGCTCCGCGCCGCCGGCTGCGTCTTCGCCGAGGACGAAGCCGAGATGATCTTCTCCGCCGCTGCCGCCCCGCAGGACATCGCCCCGATGACCGAACGCCGGGCGGCCGGACTGCCCCTCGAACTCGTCGTCGGCTGGGCCGAGTTCCACGGCCGGCGCATCATCGTCGAACCCGGTGTCTTCGTCCCCCGCCGCCGTACCGAGTTCCTCGTCGACCAGGCGCTCGCCCAGGCGCCCGCCGCCCGTGTGGTCGTCGACCTGTGCTGCGGCTCCGGCGCCGTCGGCGCCGCCCTGGCCGCCGCGCTCGGCGCGGTCGAACTGCACGCCGCCGACATCGATCCGGCCGCCGTGCGCTGCGCCCGCCGCAACGTCGCCGCGCTCGGCGGGCAGGTTCACACCGGCGACCTGTTCACGGCGCTTCCCGACGGGCTGCGCGGCCGTGTCGGCATCCTCGCCGCCAACGTGCCGTACGTGCCCAGCGCCGAGATCGGCCTGCTGCCCGCGGAGGCCCGCGACCACGAGCCGCTGGTCGCGCTCGACGGCGGCGCGGACGGCCTCGACGTGCTGCGCAGGGTAGCCGCCGAGGCCCCCGGCTGGCTCGCGCCCGGCGGCTGCCTCCTGGTGGAGACCGGCAGCCGCCAGGCCCCGGCCGCCGTCGCCGCCTTCACCGCCGCCGGACTGCGCACCCGGCTGGCCGCCTCCGACGAGGGGCAGGCCCATGTGGTGATCGGCGCGGCACCCTCGTAGGACCGCTCAGTCGGCCGGGGGTGTCGCGCGGGCGATGAGCAGGGCCACGTCGTCGGAGTTGTCGGGTTCGTGCAGGGTGCGCAGCAGCAGGTCGCAGAGCTCCTCCAGGGAGTCGCCGGGCTGGTCCAGCAGGGCCAGCAGCCGGTCCAGGCGCTCGTCCAGCGGATGCCGGCGCGTCTCGACGAGACCGTCCGTGTAGAGCACCAGGCGGTCACCCGGCCCCAGCTCGACCTCGGTGGTGGAGAAGCCGACCCCGCCCACGCCCAGTGGCACCCCGGTGGGCAGTTCGAGCAGTTCGGGTGCGTGACCGGGCCGCAGCCGGGCCGGCGGCAGATGCCCGGCGTTGGCGATCGTGCACCTCCGCTCACAGGCATCGTGGACGACGTACACACAGGTGGCGATCGACTGGCCCAGGTCGGCGGTGATCCGGTCCAGATGCTCCAGCAGGACGGCCGGATCGAGGGCGAGGGAGGCGAGGGTGCGGGTCGCCGTGCGCAGCCGCCCCATGGTGGCCGCGGCGGCGATGCCGCTGCCCATCACGTCCCCCACGACCAGCGCCGTCCGGCCGTCCTCCAGCGGGATCACGTCGAACCAGTCACCGCCGACCTCACTGGTGGCGCCCGCCGGCTGGTAGCGGGAGGCGACCTCGAGGCCGCGCGTCACCGGCGGGTGGCTCGGCAGCAGACTGCGCTGCAGGGTGAGGGCGGTGTCGCGGGCGTTCTGGTACCAGCGGGCGTTGTCGATCTGCATCGCCGCGCGGGAGGCCAGCTCCCGCGCCAGCAGCAGATCGTCCTCGTCGAAGGGGCGGGGGTTGCGCGTGCGGGTCAGATCGACGGTGCCCAGCACCTCTCCGCGCGCGATCAGCGGTACGGCCAGATACGAGTGCACGCCCGCCCGCGCCAGCAGTGCGGCCGCCTCCGGGCTGCGGGCGATCCGGGCCAGGTCCTCGCCCTTCGCCCTCGGCACCATCACCGGCAGCCCGGTGCGTACGCACTCGGTGATCAGCCGGTCCGGCGCGTACCGGGTCACCTGGCCCGGCGGATCGGCCGCCGCCAGCACCTCGCCCGAGGCCGGCCCGCGCACCGCCAGGGCCCGCATCACCGCCGGCTCGGCGGGCCCGATGGTGCTGCGCCGGCCCTGCACGACCGCGTCCAGCAGGTCCACGGCGGCCTCGTCGGCCAGTTCCGGCACGGCCACGTGGACCAGCTCGCCGGCCGTACGCTCCAGGTCCAGGGTGGTGCCGATCCGGGCCGTGGCGTCGGCGATCACCGCGAGCCGCCGCCGGGCGGCCTCGGCCTCGGCGTTCGCCCGGTACCGCTCGGTGATGTCCTCCACCGACACGGCGACGCCCAGCGTCGTACCCAGTGAGTTCTCCAGCCGGTACAGCGAGACCGACCAGGCGTGCTCCTTGTCGGGATCGGCGGGGGTACGTCCGGTCGTGGACCGGTCGACGAAGGGCGTGCCGGTCGCCAGGACCCGGTGCGCGGCCGCCTCGAGCACCTCGGCGTCCACCAGCGGCAGCACCTGGCGGACCGTGCGGCCCAGATGGTCCTCGGCCGGTGTGCCGTTGATCCGCTCCAGCGCCGGATTGACCGACACATAGCGCAGCTCGGTGTCCAGCACGGCCAGCCCGACGGGCGACTGGTCGACGACCCGGGTCGACAGGGCCACGTCCTGCTCCAGCCGCCGCACGGTCGACTGGTCCACCGCGAGACCGAGGGCGTACACCTTCCCCCGGTCGTCCATCAGCCGTGAGTTGCGGAACTCCACCAGGCGGGTGCCGCCGTCCTTGCGGCGGATCGGGAAGACCCCGGCCCAGCTCCGTCCGGTGCGCATGACCTCGGCGAACAGCTTCGACACAAGGTCCAGATGCCGCTCGTGCACCATGATCCGGGCGGCGTACCGGCCCAGCGCCTCCTGTGCGCCGTACCCGAACAGTTCCTCGGCCTGGGGGCTCCACAGCACGATCCGTCCCTCGGCGTCCAGGACCACCGAGGCCACCCGCAGCACATCGAGCAGCCCGCTGGGACGCACCGGTCCGGCACCGTCGGCCGGGGGAGACCCCGCTGCACTCATCCCACGCTCCGTCTTCACCGATTTCCACGGCCCGCCGTACCCGGTCGCCCTGCCGGCGCGTCCTCCGTTCCACCGCGCGGGAGCACGGCTGTCCGCCGTTCCCTTTGTCTTCTTCCAGCTTCTCCCACCCACGCGGGGCATGCCGCGTGGGTGCGCCCGCGCGCGGTAGTGCTCTTCGGCGGCCGGTGCTTTGCTGAGGTGCGGGGGCGGCATGGCCATGAGAGGAGCGATCACGATGGGCAGCGAGCGACCGCACCCGGAATCCGTCTCGGTCGAGATCAGCGGATGCAGCAAGGACGACGCCCGGATCGTGTTCGACACGCTGTGCGCGTGCTTCACGTCCGACCGGTGCGCCGACGACGTACCGGAGGAGTTCTCCGAGACCCGCCCGACGGTCTGGCTCGGCACCTTCGACGTCGCCGACGCGCGCGAGGGCGCCCGTCCGGACGCCCGGATCGCCGCGTCGGTCGACGCCGACGTGCACGGCGGCTACTGGGCGATCGACCGGTTCCGGACGACCCTGGACTCCCTGTTCACGGTGCACGACCTGACCACGGTCCCCGGTGACCAGGAGAAGGAGCTGCACGTACGACTCGAAAGCCGGTGACGCCCGTGTGCCCTCCGTCTCTTATGCAACTAGTTGCATAACCCGGTGCGCGTGCCCTACAAATACAGGCACGACACCGCGCACGGAGGGCCCGATGAGCCGTTACCCCCACCTGCTGAGCCCCCTCGACCTGGGCTTCACCACCCTGCCCAACCGGGTACTCATGGGCTCCATGCACGTCGGTCTGGAGGAGGCCGAGGGCGGCTTCACCCGCATGGCCGAGTTCTACGCCGCCCGCGCCCGCGGCGGAGTGGGCCTCATCGTCACCGGCGGCATCGCCCCCAACGACGAGGGGCGGCCCTACGAGGGCGGCGCGAAGCTCACCACCGAGGCCGAGGCCGGCCGGCACAAGGTGATCACCGCCGCCGTGCACCGCGAGGGCGGGCGCATCGCGATGCAGATCCTGCACTTCGGCCGGTACGCCTACCACAAGGACCTGGTCGCCCCCAGCCCCCTCCAGGCACCGATCAGCCCCTTCCCGCCCCGGGAGCTCACCGACGCCGAGGTGGAGCGCACCGTCGACGACTACGCGCGCGCCGCCCGCCTCGCCCGGGAGGCCGGCTACGACGGCGTCGAGATCATGGGCTCCGAGGGCTATCTGATCAACGAGTTCATCGCCCGGCAGACCAACCACCGCACCGACCGCTGGGGCGGCTCCTACGAGAACCGCACGCGCTTCCCCGTCGAGATCGTCCGCCGGGTGCGCGAGGCCGTCGGCGACGACTTCATCGTCGTCTACCGCCTCTCCATGCTCGACCTGGTGCCCGGCGGCTCCACCCTGGACGAGGTGATCACCCTCGCCAAGGCCGTCGAGGCCGCCGGAGCGACGATCATCAACACCGGTATCGGGTGGCACGAGGCCCGCATCCCCACCATCGCCACCTCCGTGCCCCGGGGCGCGTACAGCTGGGTGACCAAGCGCCTCATGGGCGAGGTGTCGGTCCCGCTCGTCACGACGAACCGCATCAACACCCCCGACCTCGCCGAGCAACTGCTCGCCGACGGCACGGCGGACATGGTGTCGATGGCCCGCCCCATGCTCGCCGACCCCGACTTCGTCGCCAAGGCCGCCGACGGCCGCCCGGAGGCGATCAACACCTGCATCGGCTGCAACCAGGCCTGCCTCGACCACACCTTCAGCGGGCAGATCACCTCCTGCCTGGTCAACCCGCGCGCCTGCCACGAGACCGAGCTGGTCCTCTCCCCGACCCGCCACCGCAAACGCGTAGCCGTCGTCGGCGCGGGCCCGGCCGGCCTCGCCTGCGCCGTCAGCGCCGCCGAACGCGGCCACGACGTCACCCTGTTCGACGCCGCGAGCGAGATCGGCGGCCAGCTCAACGTCGCCCGCAAGGTCCCCGGCAAGCAGGAGTTCGACGAGACCCTGCGCTACTTCCGCACCCGCCTCGCCGAACTCGCCGTCGACATACGCCTCGACACGCGCGTCACCGCCGACGACGTGACCGGACACGACGAGGTCGTCGTCGCCACCGGCGTCACCCCGCGCGTCCCCGACATCCCCGGCGCCGACCACGGCAGCGTCCTCGGCTACCTCGACGTGCTCCGCGACGGCGCCCCCGTCGGCGACCGGGTGGCGATCCTCGGCGCGGGCGGCATCGGCTTCGACGTCGCCGAGTACCTCACCGACGGCGGCGACAAGGCGCACGAGAACCCCGAGACCTACTTCCGCCAGTGGGGCGTCGACCTCGACTACCGCGCGCCCGGCGGCCTCGCCGCACCCGAGCGTCCCGCCCCGCCGCGCACCGTCCACCTGCTCCAGCGCAAGACGTCCAAGGTCGGCGCCGGTCTCGGCAGAACCACCGGCTGGATCCACCGCACCGAACTCAAGCACCGCGGCGTCACCATGGTCCCGGGCGTGCGCTACGACCGGATCGACGACGCCGGACTGCATGTCACCGTCGACGGCGAGAGCAGCGTCCTCGAGGTCGACACGATCGTCCTGTGCACCGGGCAGGAGCCACGCCGCGACCTGTACGACGAACTGGTCGCCGCCGGACGCTCCGTCCACCTGATCGGCGGCGCCGACGTGGCCGCCGAACTGGACGCCAAGCGGGCCGTCAAGCAGGGCACGGAGCTGGCGGCGGCCCTGTAGCACCCGTCCCTAGGATGAACGGCATGTCACTCCCGCACGCGATCCTCACCGCCCTGCTCGAAAGGCCGTCGTCGGGGCTGGAGCTGACCCGCCGGTTCGACCGGTCGATCGGCTACTTCTGGTCCGCGACGCACCAGCAGATCTATCGCGAACTGGGCAGACTCGAGGCGGAGGGCCTGATCCGGGCCCTCCCCTCCGAGCAGCCGGCCCGGGGGCAGAAGAAGGCGTACGAGGTACTGCCGGCCGGGAATGCGGAACTGGCCCGCTGGACCTCCGCTCCCCAGGACCCCAAGCCGCACCGCGACGCGATGCTGCTGCGGCTGCGGGCGGCGGCCGTGGTCGGCACCGAGGGCCTTGAGGAGGATCTGCGCCGCCACCGGGAGCTGCACGCACGCCAGTTGGCGGAGTACCGGGAGATCGAGCGGCGTGACTTCCCGCCCGGCAAGGACGGACCGGAGGACCGGCTGCGGCATCTGGTGCTGCGGGCCGGAATCGACCTGGAGACCTTCTGGACCCAGTGGCTCGACCACGCCCTGTCCGAGTTCGCCCGGCTGCCGGACACCGCGCGGGAGTGACCCCCGGCGGGGGAGTCGACGCCGGCCGCCCGCCCGGAGCGCGTCGGATACGAGGGCGGCCGGCGCCGGTCTGGGGTGCCATGTGGATCAGGTCGGGCCCCGCGCCCCTACAGGTGCTGCGGCCGGTCGCGGCGGCGCAGCAGATACCAGGCCGTGGCGGCGATTCCCGTGCCGACCAGCGCGCCGCCCGCCACCAGCGTGACCGTGCCGTAGTCCGTCGCACCGCCGCCGAGGCCGCCCATCACCCCGAGGGTCGGCGAGGCCGTGGGGGTCACCGTGGGACTGGGCGTCGTGGAGACGACGACGGACTGCGTTCCCGCCGTGCTGCCGTTGGCGCACAACACGACCACCGTGTACGTGCCCGGACTGACGTTCGACCAGGCGGCGGACTGCCCCGAAGCACTCCCCGACAGTGCCACCTGACGGCCCTGCGAGAAGCTTCCCTGGCCGCCGCCGAGCAGTGAGGCGGTGCCCCATTGGCCGTTGACCTGGGTGCACGCACTGGTGATGACCGAGACGGTCGACCCGGTGGTGCTGACGGAGATCCCGGCCGCGACGGCGGGTCCGGCCAGGGTCAGTGCGAGGGCGGCGGCGGCAGCCGCGGCCGGAGCGGAGCGAAGCAGTGGCTTCGAGATGCGCATGTCGACTGCCTTCCGGCGGCACGGCCGGCGGTACATCCCTTGCGCCGCCGAGTCGGGGAGCGCCCGTGCTGCCACGAGCCAAGCCAACGGGCCGCCGCACCGGCGCGCACTCCGGTCGCCGCCGGGCAGGTGACGCGTTCCCCCTGGTGGTCGACCTCGTGGGACCGCGTCAGCGGCCCGTCGTCACCGTGCGTTCCGTGGAGAGGCCGCCCCAGGTCCCGTCCGGCAGCTTCGCCCGGATCCGCACCCGGTGGGTGATCCCGTTCTCCCGGCCGGCGTAGAAGCGGTACGTCGCCCGGTCGCGCGGGGCGTCACCGCCGTAGACGAGCGAGGTGGCGGCCTTGCCGTCCAGCCGCACCTCGTACTCGGTGACGACGCCGTCGACGCGCGGCGGCACCCAGGTGAGCACGAGGTAGTGGGCGCCGTCGGAGCGTTCGGCCGTGGCCCGGAAGCCGGTGGGCGCGGCGGCCCGGCCGTGCGCGTCGCCGCCGGTGGTGAGACGGACCGCGGCGCCGGCGGGGGAGAGGTTGCCGGCCGCGTCCCGGGCCCGGACGGTGAAGGAGTAGCGGGTGCCCGGCCGCAGTCCCGTCACCACCGTGGCGGTCTGGCCGCCGCCCACACTGTGGATCTTCGTTCCGCCCTGGAAGATGTTGTACGACACCACACCCTGGTCGTCCCGCGCGGCGGACCAGGTCAACTGGGCCGCCCGGCTCCCCGCCGCCCGGCCGCGCAGCGTGCCGGGCGGAGTGGGGGCGGTGGTGTCCGCCGGGGCGGCCTCGGGTGTGGTCGCCCGGACCTCCTCGCTGCGCGGCCCGAGCCGCCCGTCCGCGTCCCGGGCCCGGATGGTGAACACATAGCTGGTCGCGGGCCGGAGCCTGGGGATATCCACCATGTGCTCGGAACCGGGCACTTCCCTGATTTTGGTGGTGCCCCGATGGACCTCGTAATGACTCACCTCGGCGGCGACCGTGTTCCACATGACATGCACGCTGGTGGCGCTGCCCGCCTCGGCCGTGACACCGGTGGGCGCCCCGGGCACGCGTTCACCGGCCCCGGCGTCGTCCGCGCCGCCCCAGCGGCAGGAGGCGAGCAGCAGCAGGGCCCCGGCGGTCGCGAGAAGGCGACGCGGGAACACGGCGGAGGGAACGCCACGCACGACTCTGCCTCCCGGCTCGGCCCAGAACACCCGACGATGGTCCGTACCAATATGACCGGCTGACGCGGCCACATCAAGAGGTGGGTGCCGGCGGAGCGCTTGCCCGCGTTACGTATGCTGAAGCCGTGAACGGCCCGAACCGCCCTTCAGGACACGCGAGTTCGGGGTCGTGGCGCGGACCGCTGTCGTCGCAGATCCCGCGCCGGTGCGGGTGGCCGGACGGCCCGGGCCGACAGGAGCCCGGGTCCCCGGCCCCTGTGGCGACCGCTGGTGCGAGCGTGCGCCGTCCGGCCCAAGTCGAGGCCGCAGTGTTACGAAATCGGTACTAAATGGTGCAAAGTGCCGTGGGTGCGCGTCCCCGTCCCCGACGAGAGGCCCCCTCGACCGTGTCCCCAGTCCCCTCGCTCACCCTGGCCGTGGCCGGAGCCGCCCTGCTGGCCCCCTCCGCGCTCCCCGTCCCCGTCCCCGAGCCCCCGCCCCGCACCGCACCGGTGGCCCGGCGCGCCGCCCCCGTCACCGCCGCCGACCTGCTGGCCGGGGTGCGCGGCTGCACCCCCGTCTCCCACGGCCGCTACCGCAAGGACCAGGGCGCCAGGGCCACCGTCCCGGTGTGCGGCACGCGCGGCGCCGTGTTCTGGAAGGCCGACATGGACATCGACTGCGACGGCCGTCCCGGCCGCCACTGCAACGCCCGCACCGACCCGTACTTCTCCGGCTCCACGGCCTTCGCACAGTCCGACGGCCGTCCGCTGAGTTCCGAGAGGACGCCCTATGTCGTGGTGCCCGCCCCCAGCGAGCGGTGGAACTACTGGGCCCACGGCGTACGCGGCGGATCGGTCGCGGCGGTCGTGTACCGCGACCGGGTGCGGTACGCGGTCGTCGGCGACACCGGCCCCGCCGGCATCATCGGCGAAGGCTCCTACGCCCTGGCCGCCTCGCTCGGTGTCGACCCCGATCCGCGCGCCGGAGGCACCCCGTCGGGTGTCACCTACATCGTGTTCGAGAACAGCAGGGTGACGCCCATCGAGGACCACGCTGCCGTGGTCAAGGAAGGCAAGCGCCTCGCCCGGCGGTTCGTGAACGACGCGGGCTGAGGCGGCCGGCGGAAGCAGGCGGAACCGGGCCGGTCCCGCCTCGCGAGCTCCCGCCCCTCACACCTTCCGGTACGTGTACGCCTCCACGGCCGCCGCCTCCACCGCCGCCAGATCCGCGCCCGTGGAGGCCGTGACCACCGCGGCCACCGCGCCCTCCACGAACGGCGCGTCCACCAGCCTGGTGGGCTCGGGCAGTTCGTCACCCTCGGCGAGCAGCGCCTTCACGGTGAGCACGGCGCTGCCCAGATCGGTCAGCACGGCCACCCCCGCCCCCCGGTCCACGGACGCGGCCGCCGCGGCGATCAGCTCGGCGCTCGTGCCGAGACCACCGCCTTCGGTACCGCCCGCCGGAGCCACGGGGACCGTCCCGCCCGCGCCCGCCAGACCCTGCGCGAGCTCCGCCACCGACGCGGCCACCGCGGCGCTGTGCGACACCAGCACGATCCCGACCGTCTTCCCGTCACTCACCGTCGGCCTCCGCGTCCATGAGCGCGGCGATCAGCAGCGCCGCCGAGGTGGCCCCCGGATCCTGGTGACCGACACTGCGCTCGCCCAGATAGCTGGCCCTGCCCTTGCGCGCCCGCAGCGGCGTCGTCGCCACGGCACCCTCCTCGGCGGCGTCCCGCGCGGCGGCGAACGAGTCGCCGAGCGCGTCCACCGCCGGCACCAGCGCGTCGATCATCGTCTTGTCGCCCGGCGCCGCACCTCCGAGCTGCCGTACCGCGTCCACCCCGGCGCGCAGCGCCTGAGCCAGCTGCCCCTCGTCCACCTCGGCGGCGTCCCCGAGCGCCTTGCCGGTACGGCGCAGCAGGGTGCCGTAGAGCGGTCCTGAGGCACCGCCCACGGTCGAGATGAGCAGCCGCCCGGCCTGGACCAGCACGGCCCCGGGAGTGGCGGGCGGCTCCTTGTCCAGCGCGTCGCGCACCGCCCGGAACCCGCGCTGCAGGTTACTGCCGTGATCGGCGTCCCCGATCGGTGAGTCGAGCGCGGTGAGCCGCTCCGCCTCACGGTCCACGGAGGCGGCGGTGACCGTCATCCAACGGTGGAAGAAGTCGGCGTCGAGCAAGGAAACTCCTCGTGTGGTCATGGCCTCGGCGTTTCTCACATACCCCAGCGCAGCCCCGGAGTCCGCACCGGCGCGTCCCACAGCCGCAGCAGCTCCTCGTCGACCTGGCAGAGGGTGACCGAGGCGCCCGCCATGTCGAGGGAGGTGACGTAGTTGCCGACCAGGACCCGGGCCACCGGCACCCCGCGCTCGCCGAGCACCCGCTGCACCTCGGCGTTGAAGCCGTACAGCTCCAGCAGGGGCGTCGCGCCCATGCCGTTGACCAGGACCAGGACGGGACTGCGCGGGCTGAGGTCGTCCAGGATCGCGTCGAGGGCGGCCTCGGCGATCTCACCGGACGTCATCATCGGCCGCCGCTCCCGGCCCGGCTCGCCGTGGATGCCGACGCCCAGCTCCAGCTCCCCGTCGGGAAGGTCGAAGGTGGGGCTGCCCTTGGCCGGCGTGGTGCAGGCGCTCAGCGCCACACCGAAACTGCGGGAGTTCTCGTTGACCTGCCGGGCGACGGCCTCCACCCGCTCCAGCGGCTGTCCCTCGTCCGCCGCCGCGCCCGCGATCTTCTCCACGAACAGCGTCGCCCCGGTGCCGCGCCGGCCGGCCGTGTACAGACTGTCGGTCACCGCCACATCGTCGTTCACCAGCACCTTCGCGACCTGGATGCCCTCGTCCTCGGCCAGCTCGGCGGCCATGTCGAAGTTGAGCACGTCACCGGTGTAGTTCTTCACGATGAACAGCACCCCGGCCCCGCTGTCCACGGCCGCCGCCGCCCGCACCATCTGGTCGGGCACCGGGGAGGTGAACACCTCCCCGGGACAGGCCGCCGACAGCATCCCCGGCCCCACGAACCCGCCGTGCAACGGTTCGTGCCCGGACCCCCCGCCGGACACCAGCCCCACCTTCCCGGCGACGGGCGCGTCCTTGCGTACGATCACCCGGTTCTCCACGTCCACCGCCAGCTCGGGATGGGCCGCGGCCATCCCGCGCAACGCGTCGGCGACCACGGTCTCCGGGACGTTGATGAGCATCTTCATGGGTGCCTCCTAGAGGGCGTGGCAGGCGGGGTACCAGCCTGCTTTCTTGCTGTTCAGAGCGGGTATGGATCGTTCTTGATCTTGGTGGTCCGTGGCCGTCGTGAGCGGGTTCCGGCGGTACTGCCGCCGACTCGACGCCGACTTCGGTAACGCGTCGTCAGGTTCCTTCGGCGTGTCGACTGCGTGCCGGCAGGAGCCCTACATGGGCAGTATCGACCTTGCGACCGCGAAGGTCACGTGAGGCGGCGTCCGGCGAGGCCGGGGAATCCCGGTCCGGCGCGGTGCCGATGCCCAGGACCGGCCCTGCGCCGGCAAGGGGTCGCCGCTCGCCCTCACCGAACGTGTCTGCTCGCGTACGAGCCGACACATCACGTCGTAGTGTCCGACATTGTCCCAGTTCGGATAGATTGCGGCGCGGTGCCCGTGGAGGGTTGTTCCAGCGCAGGAGGAGCGAGACGATGGCGAACGAGAGCGCGGTGGGCTCGCTCGACGAGGAGGTCTACGAGGACGAGCTGCCGGTGAGGCGCAGGCGTCCCGGCAACGTCGTGGTGAAGTGGATCACGACCACGGACCACAAGACGATCGGGACCCTGTATCTCGCCACCTCGTTCGCGTTCTTCGTGCTGGGCGGCATCCTGGCGCTGGTGATGCGCGCCGAGCTGGCCCGTCCGGGCCTGCAGATCGTGTCGAACGAGCAGTTCAACCAGGCGTTCACGATGCACGGCACGATCATGCTGCTGATGTTCGCGACACCGCTGTTCGTGGGCTTCGCCAACTGGATCATGCCGCTGCAGATCGGCGCGCCCGACGTCGCCTTCCCGCGGCTGAACATGTTCTCCTACTGGCTGTTCCTGTTCGGCTCGCTGATCGCGATCTCCGGCTTCCTCACGCCCAACGGGGCGGCGGACTTCGGCTGGTTCGCCTACTCTCCGTTGTCGGACGCGGTCCGCTCACCCGGCCCCGGCGGCGATCTGTGGATCTTGGGTCTGGCACTCTCCGGCTTCGGCACCATCCTCGGCTCGGTCAACTTCATCACCACGATCATCTGTATGCGCGCTCCGGGCATGACGATGTTCCGTATGCCGATCTTCACCTGGAACGTGCTGCTGACCGGTGTGCTGGTCCTGCTCGCCTTCCCGGTCCTGGCCGCCGCGCTGCTCGCGCTGGCGGCCGACCGCAAGTTCGGCGCGCACGTCTTCGACGCGGCCAACGGTGGGTCACTGCTGTGGCAGCACCTGTTCTGGTTCTTCGGCCATCCCGAGGTGTACATCATCGCGCTGCCGTTCTTCGGCATCGTCTCCGAGGTCATCCCGGTCTTCTCCCGCAAGCCGATCTTCGGCTACATGGGCCTGATCGGCGCCACCATCGCGATCGCGGGTCTGTCGGTGACCGTGTGGGCTCACCACATGTACGCCACCGGCGGTGTGCTGCTGCCGTTCTTCTCCTTCATGACCTTCCTGATCGCCATCCCTACCGGCGTGAAGTTCTTCAACTGGACCGGCACCATGTGGAAGGGCAGTCTCTCCTTCGAGACCCCGATGCTGTGGTCGGCGGGCTTCCTGGTGACCTTCCTCTTCGGCGGCCTCACCGGTGTCATCCTCGCCTCGCCCCCACTCGACTTCCACGTCACGGACTCGTACTTCGTGGTGGCGCACTTCCACTACGTCGTCTTCGGCACGGTGGTCTTCGCGATGTTCGCCGGATTCCACTTCTGGTGGCCCAAGATGACCGGCAGGATGCTCGACGAACGCCTCGGCAAGATCACCTTCTGGACGCTGTTCACCGGCTTCCACGGCACCTTTCTCGTCCAGCACTGGCTGGGCGCCGAGGGCATGCCGCGCCGGTACGCCGACTACCTCGCCGTCGACGGGTTCACCGCGCTGAACACCGTCTCCACGATCGCCTCGTTCCTGCTCGGTCTGTCGATCCTGCCGTTCTTCTACAACATCTGGAAGACGGCCAAGTACGGCAAGAAGATCGAGGTGGACGACCCGTGGGGCTACGGCCGCTCCCTCGAGTGGGCGACCTCCTGCCCGCCGCCGCGGCACAACTTCACCACCCTGCCGCGGATCCGCAGTGAATCCCCGGCGTTCGACCTGCATCACCCGGACATCACCGCACTCGACGAACTCCAGAACACCGGCCACGGTGAGAAGGCCCTCTCCAAGGACGAACGGCAGTGACGCCGCGAATGAACTCGGGGGATGCCGTGCACTCCAGCGAGGACAACGCCCGCGGGCTCGCCCGGCTCGAGGGCCACCTGCTGTGGGCCGCTGAGGTCGAGAACGCTCGGCGGCAGGCCAGGCGTTTCACCGAGCAGCTTCCATGGCTGACGACCGCCCAACGCGAAGACGTGGAACGCGTCTACGCGGCCGACCGGCTCCGACTCTCACAGGAGACCATCAGGCGGATCTGCGGCAGGATCGCCGAGTTGCGCACCGAGTACGAAGACCGCTATCGACTCCTTCGGAGCAGATGCCTTGTCACGGTCGTCGTGAGTCTCACCGGTGCCGCGTCCGCGGTGATCACCTCACTTCTCGTCCGGAGATAGATCTCGGGTGGCGAAGCTGACGAGAGCGGGATCCGCTCCACCGTCCGACGGCACCGTCCACCGCGTCGACCTGACCCGGAACGGCCGGGACGTGGCCGGCGCCACCGGCGTCCATGGCTCCCGTCGTCACGCGACGACGACAGTGGGCCGACCGGTCAGGTGAGTCCACATGCCGTCACGGGCACGGGGAACCCGGGAAGTTCGGGTGAACCCTGGTGAGCGCAGGACGGATGCGCGGGGCAAACCCAGCGGGGGTTCGCTCCCGCGGGAGGACGGCTTATGAGCACCGCTCGGTCCGCGGCCGGACGCACGATCACCACTGACCTCTCCGCACGTCTCGACCGGCTGCCGTGGTCGCGCTGGCACTGGTCCATCGTCATCGGTCTGGGCACCGTCTGGATCCTCGACGGCATGGAAGTCACGATCGTCGGCAACATCGCCGGCCGGCTGGCGGAACCCGGCAGCGGTCTGGACATCACCTCCGGTCAGATCACCGGCATCGCCGCCGCGTTGTATGTGACGGGTGCCTGCACGGGCGCGCTGTTCTGGGGGCGCCTGACCGACATCTACGGCCGCAAGAAGCTTTTCCTGATCACCCTCGCCGTCTATCTCGCCGCCACCGCGCTGACCGCGCTGGCCTTCGACACCTGGTGGTTCTTCCTCTTCCGCTTCCTCACGGGCTTCGGTATCGGTGGTGAGTACGCGGCCATCAACTCCGCCATCGACGAGCTGATCCCGGCGTACTACCGGGGACGCGTCGACCTGGTCGTCAACGGCAGCTACTGGCTGGGCGCCGTCGGCGGTGCGCTGCTGTCGATCGTCGCGCTGAACACGTCGATCTTCCCGAGGGACGTCGGCTGGCGGCTCACCTTCGCCCTGGGCGCCGTCCTCGCCCTGGTGATCCTCCTCGTACGACGGCACGTCCCGGAGAGTCCACGGTGGCTGCTGATCCACGGCCGGGAGGAGGAGGCCGAACGGATCGTCCGTGACGCCGAGAAGACGATCGAGGCGGAGAAGGGCGAACCGCTGCCCCCCGCCGAGGGGGAGATGGTCATCCACCAGCGCACGCGCACCACCTTCACCGAGATCGCCCACACCGTCTTCGCCAAGTACCGCAAGCGGGCCGTCCTCGGCTTCTCCCTCTTCGTCGGCCAGGCGTTCCTGTACAACGCCATCACCTTCGGCTACGGCGCGATCCTCACCCAGTTCTTCGACGTCCCGTCCGGGAGCACCGGGTACTACTTCGCCGTCATCGCGATCGGCAATCTCCTCGGCCCCCTGCTGCTCGGCCACCTGTTCGACACGGTGGGGCGGCGGATCATGATCTCCGGGACCTATCTGGTCTCGGGAGTGCTGCTGTTCGCCACGGCCTGGCTGTTCGACCAGGGCTCGCTGAGCGCGACCACCATGACGGCCTGCTGGTGCGCGGTCCTGTTCTTCGCGTCGGCCGGCGCGTCCAGCGCCTACCTCACGGTCTCGGAGATCTTCCCGATGGAGACCCGGGCCATGGCCATCGCCTTCTTCTATGCCATCGGCACCGCCGCGGGCGGTATCAGCGGACCGCTGATCTTCGCCGAGCTCACCGGCTCCGGCAAGGTGCCCGACGCGGTCCTCGCCTTCCAGATCGGCGCGGGTCTGATGTGCGCGGCGGGCATCGTGGCCGCGTTCCTCGCCGTGAACGCGGAACGTCGTTCCCTGGAGGACGTCGCCACCCCGCTGTCAGCCGGGAGGAGCAAGACCTCGGAAGCATGACGAGCCGGAGACCGGTCGGGTTCCGGCGGACGGGTCGCATCGGATCCCGCCCCTACCGAGATCGGGGGAAAGCCCCGCGACGGCGGCCGTGGCGAACGGCTCGGCTTCCGCCCCGTCCGCCCCTGCGGCCCCCGCCCCGCATCCGGTTCTCCAACTGTTGGACGACACCGGGCAGATCCGGCTGAGGGTCGGATGCCTGACGGAAGGCGGCGCCGAGCAGGGCGTTGACCGTGCGCACCGTCTGGAGCCCCGTGCCACGCACATCGGCGAGGAGGATCCGAACGCCGCACGGCGTCCGGTGGACGGAGAAGAGGTCCCCTCCGATGGCCGCCGCCCCGTGGGCGACCTCGTACCGGGCGGCCACGGCCGGCGGCCCCACCCGCCGGGGCGGTTCCGGGGAGGCGTTCCTCCCACACGGAGGCCGCACCGGGTACTTACTCATGCCCCGTTGAGTACCCGCGCTCATGTTCCGTACGTCCCGCCCGGCGATGATCGACGGCAGGGGGCAGCCATGGGGCTTCGCCCGGTCCAGCCGATGAAGTGTGGGAGATTCTCATGTCGCCTCGTGTGGTTCTGTCCGTTGCAGCCGGTGCCGTGGTGCTCGCCGGTGCCGGTGCCTTCGCTCTCGCCCACGCCGGCGAGCAGCCTCCGGCCCTGGGTGACGGCGCCGCGCGGTACACCGCTCCCGGCGCGGACCGCGACGGCTCGCTCACCTTCACCGCGGACGTCACCGCGTCCTCGGGTGTCAAGAGCGTCAAGGTCCTGGCCTGGCCCGAGAACTCCTCCTTCGCCGAGCAGGAGCTGACCGCCAAGGACATGGCCGCGGCGGAATCCGCCACCTGCGAGCCCTCCGGCCACGACACCGCCCATTGCACCTACACCATCACCGTCACGAGGGCCGACGCCGACTCGTCGCCCGGCGGCCTGTGGCACATCGCGGTCCTGGCCACCGCGGACGACGGCTCCCGCACCCTGGACACGAAGGCGGCCGACTTCACAGCCGGATAGCCCGGACACCGCCCGTCGCGGTCTTTGCCGGTCGGCGGTCACCCCCGGGACCGGTCGGGCCGGTCCGCCGCCCGCGGGCGCACGGGAGCCTGGGAACGGCGGACCCCCGGCCGGACGTCACGGTTTCGCCGGGGTGGTCGCACGCGGGCAACTACAGTGCTGTAGAAGTCTCTTCCGGAGCATGATCGTTCACCGATCCCGTGTCCGGCCGATCCGGCCGGGGGCGGACCGCCGCAGGCCCGGAGGAGACAAGGCAGCAGGATGCCGCAGCACCAGGACCACCCGGTCGGATCCACAGCCCTGTCCGGGCGCCGGCGACTCGCGCGCACCTGCCGTGACATCACGGAGGCCCGCTGGTTCGCTCTCACCGTCTTCGCCCTGATCCTCACCAACGCCGCGCTGCTGGGTCTGGAGACGTACTCCGGATTCGTTGAGGAGTGGCACCGCTGGTTACGGCTCGCCGAGCACGCCTGTCTGGCCGCGTTCACCGTCGAGATCCTGCTGCGCGTGGCCGCCCACGCCGACCGTCCCCGGGACTTCGGCAAGGACCCGTGGAACCTCTTCGACCTCGCCGTCATCCTGTGCACCCTGCTGCCCGTCGTCCGTGAGAACACCACCGTGCTGCGGCTGCTCAGGCTGGCCCGGGTGCTGCGCACCGCCCGCTTCCTGCCCCAGCTGCGCATCGTGCTCGTCGCGGTCGCCCGCAGCCTGCCCGGCACCCTGAGCTTTCTGCTCGTCGGCGCGCTGCTGCTGTACATGTACGCCATGGTCGGCTGGGTCTTCTTCGGCCGTCACGATCCCGAGCACTACGGCTCCATCGGCCGCGCCGTCCTCACGCTCTTCCTCCTGATGATGCTCGACGGCATAGGCGACGCCGTCCACGCGGGACTGGAGATCTCCCGCTGGAGCCTCCTCTACTACGCCTCCTACGTCCTGCTCGCCTCCTTCGTCCTCGTCAACGTCCTCATCGGTGTCGTCCTCACCTCACTCGAGGAGGCCCGGGACATGGACGAGAGGGAAGGGGAGGCACCACTCGCGCGCCGGCCGGCGGAGGGACAGCAGCTGCGCCTTCGTATCGAGGTGGCCCGCAGGGCCCTGGACGACCTGGAACGCGACCTCGCCGCCGGGACCGGGCCGTTCGGAGGCGAGGAGCGGGCGGGCGCGCGGACGGTACCGGGTCCGGAGCGACGGGCTCGCCGTTCCTGACCGTGATGTCATCCGGCGGGAGTACCGATCCGCCGTCCGCCGTGCGGTGGTACGGACGTCCGGGCATGCTCGTCGCGAGGCGGCATCGCATGCCCGTGGCCGCCGTACGGAGGCCGTCCTTGAACATCGCGCGCATCGCCCTCGCCACCCTGCTGGTCACCGGCGCCCTGTCGGCCGCCGCGGACGCGGCCGAACCACTCGACTACGTCGCGCTCGGGGACTCCTACGCCGCCGCGCCACTGGTGCCGCCGCCCGATCCGGCGGCCCCGCTGTGCGTGCGCTCCCTGGCCGGCTATCCGCGCATCGCCGCCGAGGCGCTCGGCGCACGGCTCACCGACGTCAGCTGTTCCGCCGCCACCGTCGGCCATCTGAGCGGCTCCCCGTACCCGGGCACCCCACCCCAGTACGATGCGCTCACGCCCGGCACCGACCTCGTCAGCATCACCATCGGCGGCAACGACACCGGCCTCTTCGACGAGGCGCTGCGCTGTGTCAACCTCCTTCCCCCGCCCCTCGGCACCAGCTGCGCGGAGCGGAACACCGCGGGCGGAACCGACAAGGTCGCGGCCCGCATCGACGCCTGGGCGCCCGCCTTCGCCGGCGTTCTCGACGAGATCACCCGGCGTGCGCCGAACGCCGGGATCCTCGTCGTCGGCTACGGCAACTACCTCCGCGCCGACGGCTGCCATCCCGTACAGCCCTTCTGGAAACAGGACGCCAACTACCTCCAGGGCGCGGTCGACCACCTCAGCGACGCACTGCGCCGAACGGCCGAGGCGCACGGCGCCACCTTCGTCGACACCTACACCCTGGGCATCGGCCACGACACCTGCGCCGCCCCCGCCGACCGCTACATCGAGGGTGTGGCCCCCACCAGCCCGGCCGCACCCCTGCACCCCAACGCCGCGGGCGCGCGGGCGATCGGCGGCGCACTGGCCGCGGCGGTCCGCGCGGGGGACGCGTGAGCCGAGCGCGCGGATGCCGGGTGGCGCCTCAGACGCCCCGTACCGCGTGTTCGGCGAGCGGGCCGATCGAGAGCCCCGCGGCGCGGCAGTCGTTCACCACGCCGGGCAGGGCGCCGAGTGTGGCCCGCCAGCTGTCCGGGGCCGACATGCGGTCCGTGTCGTGCAGCAGGACGGTCTCGCCGCCGTGCAGACCGGCCGTCACGGCCGAACGCACCGACGCCGGGGTGGCCCGTGCCGTCCAGTCCCTGCCCCAGACGCTCCACAGCACCGGCCGCAGACCCGCCGTGCGCGCGGCGGCCCAGCGTCCGCCGGTGAGGATGCCGTAGGGCGGGCGGTACCAGCGGGGGCGCCGGCCCGTCGCTTCCAGGACCGCGCCGGCCGCCCGCAGCAGGGACCGTACGTCGTCCGCCGGGGCCGGCCGCCAGGGGCGGTCGTGGCTCCAGCCGTGCACCGCCGGTTCGTGCCCCCGGCGGACCGTCTCCCGCACCACGGCGGGATGCCGTACGACGCCGTCGCCCAGGACGAAGAAGGTCGCCCGGACGCCCAGCGCGTCCAGGGCGTCGAGGAAGCGCGGGGTGGACTCGGGATCGGGCCCGTCGTCGAAGGTCAGTGCCACATGGGCGGGGTCGCCGACGCCGGCGAGGCGCGGCAGACGGCGGCGCACCACGGGCAGCCAGGTCGCCGCCGGGACGATGTGCGCCGCGCCGACGGCGGCGAGCGGAGCGAGCACGGTGGCCGTCGCGTGCCAAGGGGAACGGGGCATCGGCGCTGACTCCTCACGGCAGCGGCCGGCCCGGGCCGGTGTCCGGCGGCCGTGGTGCCTCGTCCCAGTGTCCGGAGACCGACGGGGCGCGCGCCAGTTGGGCGGTGCCCGCCCCGATGAGCAGCAGGCCCAGCACCGCGGGCACCACCCGCACCCCGAGCGTGATCTGCTCCCCGAACAGCCCCCACCCCAGCGCCACGCTCGTCAGCGCGTCACCGAGGGTCAGAGCGGGCTGGGACGCCGCCAGCGTCCCGGCCCGGAACGCTGCCTGCAGCAGCAGGAAGGCGACGCCTCCGGCGGCGGCCGTGGCGTAGAGGGGCCATGTCGTCAGCAAGGTCCCCACTCCGTCCGCGAGCCTGCCGGTGACCTCCTTGAGCAGCGCCGCCGTCAGGGCGAACGACACCGCGGACGCCAGCCCGAGCAGCGCCGCGCGGGGTGCGCCGCGCACCCCGCGGGACGTCGCCGTCAGCACCGCCACGACCCCCAGGACCACCCCCGCGGCCACCAGCCACCGCCCCGCGGAGGCCGTGGAGCGGCCGGCGGTGGGCGCGGCCGAGGTCAGGAACACCGCCAGTCCGGCGGCCAGCGCGGCGAACGCCAGCCATGTCCGCGGATCCGGACGGCGATGGAAGACCGCGCTGCCGACGACGAGCGTGAACAGCAGCTCGGCGGCCATCAGCGGCTGCACCAGCGCGAGACTGCCCAGGCCCAGGGCCGCCGCCTGCAGAACGGTGGACAACGCGAGCATCCCGGCACCCGCCACCCACAGGGGCCGCCGCAGTACGTTCCGCAGCCAGCGGACTGCCTGGCGCGTTCCCGCGCCGCCGTCCGGCTCGTCCGCCGCGGCCCGCCGCTGCAGTACCGAGGCCGTGGCGTTGGACAGCGCCGCCAGCAGGGCCAGTACGACGACCAGCACGCCGTACCGCCGCTCAGCCGGACACGGCGGCGTGCGGGGCGGAAGGGTGAGTCATGGTGCACCTCGGCTGCGCGTTCGGCGGGGAGGGGGCACCGGGAGTATCCCGGACACAGCCGCCGAAACGCGGCAAAGGGTGTTTCGCCGACGTGGCGGAGGGAGACCCGCCAGCTGTGCACGCACCGTCCCCGGCGCCCCACCGGCCCGCCCCGGCGGACCGCGGACTGCGCCTGCTGATCGTCAGCGCGAGCATGGGCGCCGGCCACGACACCGTGGCCGGCGAACTCGCCCGCCGCGCCCGCGAGCAGGGCCACCAAGCCCAGGTCGTGGACCTCCTGCGACTGCTCCCGTACGGCCTGGGCACGGGGCTGCGCCTCTTCTACCGGTCGTCGATACGGCACTTCCCGTGGGCGTACGCGGGCCTCTACCGCGCGCTGCTGCGCCCCGGCCCGCACCGCAGGCCCGACGGCACCCCGCTCGCCCGGCTGGCGGGCGGCGGGCTGACGGACCTCGCGGAACGTTCCGGCGCCGACGTGGTGGTCCCCGTCTTCCATCTGGCCGCCCAGCTGACCGGCCACCTGAGGGACCGGCGGCTGCTGCGGCCCCCGAGCGCCGTCCTCCTGACCGACTTCGCCGTCCACCGGCAATGGCTCCACCCGGGCAACGACCTCTACCTCTGCCTCACCGACGAGGCCGCGCGGACCGTGCGCGAGACCGTCCCGGTGCCCGCCGAGGCGACGGGACCCGTCGTGGCCCCCGGCTTCTTCGCCCCCGGGGCGGGCGCGGAGGCGTGGCGCCGGCGCTTCGGGGCGTACGCGCCGGGGCGCCCGCCCGTCGTCCTGTCGGCGGGAGCCTGGGGCGCGGCCTCGGAACTGGAGGGGACGGCCCGGCTGCTCGTCGGCGCCGGCTTCCTCCCGGTGGTGCTCTGCGGCCGGAACGCACCTCTGCGGGCCCGCCTCGCCCGGGTTCCCGGCGCGCTCGTACCGGACTGGGTCACCGACATGCCCGGCCTGCTGCACGCGGCCCGCGTCCTCGTCGACAACGCCGCCGGCCAGACCGCCGTACAGGCCCTCGCCGCCGGACTGCCCGTGGTGGGCTACCGCCCGCTGCCCGGCCACGGCGCGGAGGGCGTACGACGCATGGCGGCACTCGGCGCCTCGGAGCTCGCCCCCGATCCCACCGCCCTGCTGAACGCCCTACGACACCTGACCCCGGACGGCCCGCACCGCGACCGCCGCACCACCCGCGGCCGCGAACTCTTCCACACCGACGCACTGACCCGGGTGACGGCACTCGGCGCGATGTCCCACGCCTGACATGACCGGCCCGGACCGTGCGCGCGGTCGGCGCCCGGACCGGGAACGCGCCTCACGCGTGCGATCCGGCGCGGCGACCGGAAGCGCGCGGGCCTCCCACCGCCGGCGCGCGAAAGCGGGGAAGCCCGCGCGTGTGGCCCGGCCGGGCGACCGTACCGGCGGCGTGCGCGCACGGGTCACCGCCCCGGCCGGCACCCTCCGGGGAACGGGCGGCCGCACTCGCCGGCGGCTCCGCGCGGAGCGCGTCAGGCGTCCGCGGGCGGCGCCTGCGTGTCCCCGGTGGTCCAGCGGTGGCCGTGGTGGTCCAGGAGCCAGCGACCGAACAGGGCACCGCCGTAGATGACGAAGCCCACGCCGATGAGCCACGACTCGACGACGAGGACGACACCGACCGTGCCGTAGCTGATCGCGTTGTCCACGATCAGCGGGGTGAAGACGAAGTAGGAGAAGCCCCGCAGACCGATCAGGCCGGCCATCGTGGCGAGCGCGCCCGGCAGCAGATGCCACCAGCGGACCTGGCCGCCCAGCAGGAAGCGCTGCCCCCACCAGAAGAACAGGACGCCGGTCACCAGGGACAGGGTAATCCGCTCCGGTCCGTGCAGGGCGCCGCGGGTCTGTGCCTCCTGGTAGAGGAACGCGGTCAGCACGCACAGCCAGGTCGCCTGACGCCAGATCCGGTGCCAGGGCCCGGGGGGCAGGTTCCAGATCCGCTCGAAACCGTTCTGCACACTGCCGCCGAACGGGATGCCGAACGCGGCGAGAGCCACCACACCCCACACGCTGGTCGTACCGACCACCTTGCGCGGCGGGCTGATGATCTCCGTGAGCACGCGGGAGGACCGGCCGGACAGCCCCATGCCGTCCGCCAGCCAGGCGGAGAACCCGCCCCGCCCGAGCGGATCGGCGGCGGCGATCACGATGAACAGGGGTGCCAGTGTGACGAGCGCCAGCGTGGCGAACCCCATGGCCCTGTGCATCAGTTCGAGGTCACGGCCCCGCCGCAGCAGCGTATCGGCGCCCAGCCACTCCCATCCGTGCCGGAACGCGCGCAGATGACGCCTCACGGTGCGCTCCTTCGTCGGCTCGCCAGTACGCACCCGGCCGCTGCCGCCTCGCGCGGTCCGCGAGCCGAAGGGTACGCCGACACCGCGTCCCCGGCGGGCAGGCGGCCCCGGCCGCCCGGCACCCGCGGCGGCCGCGCCATGCGCCGTGGCGTCCACATCAGTGTCGGATTCACCTCGCACCGGGGCCGCGAAACACGCCCTGCGCCGCGTGCGGGAACCCTGTCCGCCCGGCGGGTGACAGGGGTTGCGCTACCGCCGGGCCGTCAGAGCCCCGTCCGAGACCCGGAACTCCACGTCCACGACCCCCTCGACGGCGCGCACCGCTCGGGCGGCAACGGGCACGAGCGAGGTGTCGGGGACACGTCCGGTGAGGGTGACGACGCCGTCGGCCACCTCCACCCCCACCGTGCCGGGCGGGGACGGGAAGAGCCGGCCGACGACCTCCCGGCGGACCTCTCCGGCGATCTCGTCGTCCGGGCGCAGGAACACCTTCAGCAGGTCGACCCGGCTGACGACGCCCCGCAGCAGCCCCTCGCCGTCCACGACGGGCAGCCGCTTCAGCCGGAGCCGTGCCATCACCCGGGCCGCCTGGGCGACGGTCGCGTCGGCGTGGACGGTGACGGCGGGGCTGCTCATCAGCTCCCCGGCGGTCAGCGCCCCCGCCCTGGCGAGGTCGGACAGCCGGCGCAGCTGGGTGAGCCGGTCGGGGTCGCTGTCGCGGAACTCCTCCTTGGGCAGCAGATCGGCCTCGGAGACGACGCCGACGACCCGGCCCTCGCCCTCCAGCACGGGCAGCGCGCTGACCTTCCACTCCTGGATCAGCCGGACGACGTCCTTGAACGGGGTGTCGCGGCCGACCGCCACGACGGCACGCGTCATGACGTCGCCCACGGTGTACGGGCTGCCGTTCACGGCGGTCACCTGCTTCCGCTGCCGTAGGGGGCGTACAGGTCGAGCAGCCGTACCCGGGTCGCGTGCAGCCGCTGGGCGACCACCCGGCCGACCCACACGGCGATCATCCGGCCGAGTTCGGCGTCCGCGGCGCACAGCGCGCGTACGCCCTCCGCGTCGAACTCCCAGGCCCGTACGGGGGTGGTGGTCTCGGCGCCCAGGTGCCACAGGCACGGCGGGTAGTGCCAGGACCAGCCGATCAGCTCACCGTGGCCCAGCGACTCGATCACGGCCGCGCGGTGGCCGGGCACCTGAAGGTCGAGGGCGACGGTTCCGGTCCGCACGATCCAGAACCGGTCGGCGCGCCGGCCCTCCTCGAACAGCCGCACCCCGGCGCCGAAGGAGACCTCGCGGGCGTGGCCCATCAGCCGGTCCCGGTACTCGGCCGGGAGACCCGCGGTCAGCGTGGTGGTGGACGTCATCGCCGTCTCCTCTCGATGGCTGCCGCCGGAGCCGAACGGGCGACTTCGCGGCCCTCGATGCCAGCGTGCGACCGCCCCGGAGGAGACACCACGGGCCGACCGGCCCCGACAGGGGGCCGTTAGGCCCCATCAGGGCCGTGGCGGGGTGTCCTCCGCGGTGCGCGGCGGCAGCGTCTCGCCCTGGATGACGCGCGGGGTCCCGGGAGTCCCGGGCGGCTCCTCCCGCTCCTTCATCGCGCGGGCCTCGGCCTTGAGGATGCGGGCCGACTTGCCCGCCGAGCGGGTCAGTTCCGGGAGCTTCCTGG
Source organism: Streptomyces sp. NPDC048584 (assembly GCF_043199595.1). Classification (NCBI taxonomy): domain Bacteria; kingdom Bacillati; phylum Actinomycetota; class Actinomycetes; order Kitasatosporales; family Streptomycetaceae; genus Streptomyces; species Streptomyces sp. NPDC048584. The sequence goes on along the minus strand of NZ_JBICWF010000014.1, from coordinate 154,079 downwards.
CGGCGAGGACCGCTATGACGACGATGAGGACGACGGCCAGTTCGCTCAGTCCGAACATGGGTGCAAAGCTCCTTCTCCGTGGCACGGACGGCCCGGGCAGAATCTACATCACTGTAGAGAACGGCGGGGGTGGTCCGGCGTACGGATTCCGCGGGCGTCTATACGATGTCTGCCCGGCGAACAGGCGGCGGCGGAAGGGAGGCGGGCGTGACGGAGCAGCGGGAGGGTTCCCGGCGCCGTGGGCAGGGTGAACTGGAGGCACTGGTCCTGGCGGCACTGCGGGAGGCGGACGGTCCGGCGACGGCCGGCCGGGTGCAGGAGCGCCTCGGCGGCGACCTCGCCTATACGACCGTCATCACCATCCTGACCAGGCTGCTGGCCAAGGGCGTGGTCACCCGGGAGCGTACGGGCCGGTCCTTCGCCTGGACGTCCGCGTCCGACCAGGCGGGCCTCGCCGCCCACCGGATGCGCCGGGTGCTGGACGCGGAGAGCGACCGGGAGGCGGTGCTGGCGAGCTTCGTCACCGGTCTCGGACCGGACGACGAACGCCTGCTGCGCGAACTGCTGCGCCAGACGAAGGACGAAGGGGAAGTCTGAGGCCGCCATGGGGGTGTTCGTCCTACTGCCACTGGTGCTGCCCCTGACGGCGTGGCCCATCGCGCGCCTCGCCGAGCAGCATCTGCATCCGCGCACGGCGACCCGGCTGCTGACCGGGGTGGCCGCGGTGATGGCGGTCTGCAGCACGGTCTGTCTGGGGCTGCTGATGGTCGTGGGCACCGCCCAGCTGCCCGGCAACCCGCTGCCCGACGGCTGGTCGGACCCCAAGGTGCGGGCCGCGGTGCCGTACGACGAGGTGGCCGGGAAGGTGGCGATCCCCGCCCTGTGCGCCGTGCTGACGGCATGCGCGCGGACGCTGTGGCGGCACGGGCGGGTGCGCCGCCGCGCCCACCGGGCGCTGGCCGGGCTGCGCGGCACGGAGACGGCGGTCCTGCCGGACGGCGTTCCCTACGCCTACGCGCTGCCGGGCGGCCGGCGGGACCGTGTCGTGGTGAGCACGGCGCTGCTGGAGCGTCTGGAACCCGGCGAGCGCCGGGCGCTGTTCGCCCATGAACGCGCCCACCTCGCCGCCCGCCACCACCGCTTCCTGCTCGCCGTCCAGCTGGCCGCGCGCGCCAACCCCTTCCTGCGTCCGCTGCGTACGGCGGTGGCCTATACGGCGGAGCGGTGGGCGGACGAGGAGGCGGCGCGGAAGGTCGGCAGCCGCCGCACCGTGGCGCGGGCGATCGGCAAGGCGGCCCTGGTGTCGGGCGGCACTCCCGTGGCGACGCTCGCCGGCCTCGCCGCGGCGGGCCCGGTGCCGCGCCGGGTGGCGGCCCTGCTGGGCCCCGCGCCGGCGGCGCGCCGGCTGCCGTCGCTGTTCACCCTGGCCGGCCTCGCGGTGTGGGGGGCCGCCGCGGGGACCGCCGTGTCCGCGATGTCGTCGGCGAACTCCGCCGTGACGATGGTCCTCATCCTGTACGCGGCCACCCCCCTGTGACCCGCGGCGGCCGGCCCGTTCAGAGGTCGAACTCGTGCGGCGGCAGGTCGAGGGCGTAGCAGGCCTCGCGGACCACGGCCCGCTCGTCCTTGTCGAAGTCGCCGTCGGCGCCGCCGATGACGATGCCGATCTGGATGACCGCGCGCGCCTCGGCGGGCTTCTTCTTCGCCTTGGCGATCTCCTGCAGGACGCTCACCTTGCCGAAGGCGAAGTCGGCGGTCAGCTTGCCGATGTTCTCCTCGAAGCGGCGGCGCAGATCGTCGGCGGGGAAGTTCTGCAGCACCTCGTTGCCCGCGATCAGCTGGGCCACGCGCTGCCGCTCGGACGGGTCGACCGACCCGTCGGCCGCCGCCACCAGCGCGCACATCGCCATGCTGGCGTCGCGGAAGGCGCCGCTCTTCAGATCGTTCTTCTTCGCCGTCAGCTGGGTCTGCATCTGGGATGCGGACTCCTTGAAGCGGTCCCACAGGGCCATGAGCACTCCGTACGTGGTCGGAAGGGCGCCCGGCCCGAAGGATCTCCGGGCGCCCGGTGCTTCTACACTAATGTAGAAGTTACTCCTCCTCCTCGTCGCCCTCGAAGAAGTCCCCGATCTCGTCCACGGCCTCCGCCGCGACCATGCCCCCGACGACCCCGACCGCCAGCCCGGCGGCACCCGCCGCGACGGCCGTCCCCACGCCGGGGCCCGAGGACCGGTGATGACCTGCGGGGGAGTGGTGCGGGACATGGGGCGCCCGGCGCTCGACCAGCTCGCGCATCCAGCCGTCCACCTCGGCGGTCCAGTCCCGGGAGTCGTGATGGCCGACCCGGAACACGGTCAGCGCGTCATGGCCCTCGGAGAAGAGGCCTCCGCGCCCGTCGGCCTCCAGGACGACCTCCATGCCGTCCGGACCGGCCAGGAAGGTCACCTCGACCTCGTTCACCTGGTGCGCGTACTGGGCGGAGGGGGTGATCTCGATCTCCTGGTAGAACGGCAGCCGCTGCCCGGTGCCGCCGATGCGCCCGTACTCCAGGTCGGCCGACCGGAAACCGAAGCCGAGCGCCCCGAACGCCTCCAGGACCGCCTCCTGTGCGGGCAGCGGGCCGACGGTCAGCGGGTCCAGGTCGCCCTTGTCCCTCGCACCCGCCACCGACAGCTCGGTCCGCACGCCGAGCACGATGCCCAGCGGCTGTCCGTACAGCTCGGTGACCGGCGTCTCCCACGGCAGCGTCACACCGAACGGCACGGCGAGCTGTTCGCCCTCGCCGAGCCGGAAGCCGCCGCCGACCGTGAACCGCTCGAAGACGACGGCGCCCTCGCGCTCGTCCTCCTCCTGCTCGGCCTCGACCCGCGCCACCAGCTCCAGTGTGATGGCCTCGACGTCGAACGCGGCCTGGCCGCCCTCGAGACGGACCTGGCCGCTGAGCACCCCGCCGGGCAGGACCGGGCCGGGGTCCAGCACCGTGTCGACGGTGGGGCCGCCCACGCCGAGCGAGCCGAGCAGTCGTTTGAACACCATGGTGGCGTCCACTCCTTAACGTGCGTATGTGCCAGGAAAGGGGTGCCGCGCGGACGGCGGCACGCGATATAACTTCTACAAGCGAGTAGAAGCATAGAGGGGTGGGGCCGGGCCGCACTTTGCCTCTCCTTTACAGTTGCGGGTACGGGGAACACGGTCCCGGCCGCGATCGTTGACCCTCCGTACACCCACAGAAGGAGCACGTACTTGTCCGGCAGACCGACGGACCCTCCGGGGCACAGTCCCCGGCCATCCCGCCAGGAACCCCCTGAACGCGGCACGCGGCGGGACGCCCCCTCGCGATCGACGCGCCGATGAGTGCCGCGAACGCCCTGCTGGGCCTGCTCGCCGTGTTCGTCCTGACGGCCGGTACCGGATACTTCGTCGCCCAGGAATTCGCCTACGTCTCGGCCGACCGCCTCGCCCTCGCACGCGAGGCCGCCTCCGGCGACCGCAGGGCCGCCCGCGCCCTCACGGTGCTGGAGCGGCTGTCCTTCATGCTGTCGGGCGCGCAGCTCGGCATCACCGTGACCGGACTGGTCGTCGGCTTCATCGCCGAACCCTCGGTGTCCGCGCTGCTGAAGCCCGCCCTGTCCGGCACGGGCCTGCCCGACGCGGCCGTGAGCGGCATCTCCGTCGTGCTGGCCTTCGTGCTGGCCACGGTCGTCCAGATGGTGCTCGGCGAACTGGCCCCGAAGAACCTCGCCATCGCCGTCCCCGAGCGTCTCGCGAAGGCGCTGGCCGGCTCCACCCTCGCCTACCTCAAGGTCGTCGGCCCCCTCGTGCGCGTCTTCGACGGCGCGGCGAACCGGCTGCTGCACCGGGTCGGCATCGAACCGGTGGAGGAGTTGCACCACGGCGCCACCCTCGAGGAACTCGGCCATCTGATCGGTGAGTCCCATGAACAGGGTGCGCTGCCCGAGGACACCGCCGCACTGCTCGACCATGCCCTGGAGTTCTCCGACCGGACGCTGGACGAGGTGATGGTGCCCCGCGTGGACGCGGTCTTCGTCCGCGCCGACGCCACCGCCGCCGAGGCGGTCGACCTCATCGCCAAGTACGGGCACTCGAACTACCCCGTGCTCGGCGACCACCCCGACGACGTCGGCGGCGTCCTCGGCGTGGCCGAGCTGATGCGGCTGCCCGCCGACCGGCTCACCGGCACCACGGTCGGCGCGGTCGCGCGCCGCCCGCTGCTGCTGCCCGACACCCTCCCGCTGCCCGACGCCGTCACCCAGATGCGGGAGCGGGACGACGAGTTCGCGGTCGTCCTGGACGAGCACGGCGGTGTGGCCGGCATCGTCACCTACGAGGACATCGCCGAGGAACTCGTCGGCGACATCGCCGACGAGACCGACACCGTCACCCGGGTCGCCGTCGCGGACGGCGACGGCTGGCTGGTGGACGCGGGCCGCCGGCTGGACGAGGTGGCCGAGGCCACCGGCGTCGAACTGCCCGAGGAGGACGACTACGACACCGTGGCCGGCCTGGTCGTCGACCGGCTCGGACGCTTCCCCGCCATCGGGGACCGGCTCACGCTGCGGCTGCCCGACGGGGACGGCGCCGTGATCGACGTACGCACCCTCGACCGGCATGTGCCCGAACGCGTGAGGATCAGCCGAGTGGTCCGTGAGACGGAGGACCAGACATGAGTTTCCCGATGGCGCTCTTCGTCACCGTGCTGCTGCTGATCGGCAGCGGATTCTTCGTGGCCGCCGAGTTCGCGCTGGTCGCCGCCAAGCGGCACCGCATGGAGAAGGCCGCCGCCGAGGGCCGGGGCGGCGCCAAGGCCGCCCTCGCCGGTATGCGCGAGCTGTCCCTGATGCTGGCCGGCGCCCAGCTCGGCATCACCGTCTGCACCCTGGGCCTCGGCTCGGTGTCCAAGCCGGCGATCTCGCACGAACTCGACCCGCTGCTGCACCGGCTGGGCCTGCCCAGCGCGGTCAGTTACGGCGTCGCCTTCGCCGTCGCCATGACCGTGGTGGTGTTCCTGCACATGGTGGTCGGCGAGATGGCCCCCAAGTCCTGGGCCATCGCCCACCCCGAGCGGTCCGCGATGCTGCTCTCGCCGCCCTTCCGGGCCGTGGTGAAGTCCGTACGGCCGCTGATCTCGGTGCTGAACAGGATGAGCAACGCCCTGGTACGGCTGTGCCGGGTCACCCCGCGCGACGAGCTGGCCTCGGTCCACAACCGGGAGCAGCTCACCCATCTGGTCGCGGAGTCCGAGCGGCTCGGCCTGATCAGCGAGACGGACTCGGAGCTGCTGACGCGTTCGCTCACCGAACCGGAGACCCCGGTGCGGGAGCTGCAGGTGCCGGAGTCCGAGATCGTCTCGGTGGACGGCGGCGCCGGCGTGGACGAGATCCTGCGGATCGCGGCGGAGCGCGACCGCACCCGGCTGCTGGTGCGCGAGCGGGGCGTGGTCCTCGGTTCGGTGCACGCGCGTGACGCCGTGGTGGCCCGCTCCCGGGGACGGGCGGCCGGTGCCCGCGCGCTCGCCCGCCCGGTGCCGGAGCTGACGGACGACGCCACGGTCGCCGACGCGATCGATCTGCTGCGCCGCCGCCGGGCCTCCCTCGCCGTGGTCCGCGACAGCACGGGCCGGCTCACCGGCATGGTCAGCCTCGACGACCTCCTGGCCCGCTTCCTGCAGCCGCAGGCGGCCTAGGCCCTGGCGTCACCTTCCCGTCTGCCGCGCGACGCCATGCACGCTCCCCCGCTGCCTCAAGGGCGCGGGAGGTGCCCCCACTCGCCGCACCGGGCCCTGAAGCCGAGTACATCCAGTACGAGGCCCAGGGCCCGGCACACCGAGAGCACGGAGATCCCCTCTCGCCGCACCGGTCCCGGACCCGAGTACGTCCAGTGCGAGGGCTCGGGGCCGGGCCTCCTCTCGGGCGGCGGCGCGGAGCGTCAGGCCGACGGCCCCGGGGGGCCGGTTCCGTCCGTCCGCCGGCGTCGTTCGTTGTGCCAGGCGATCGCCCGTCGGATGTCCGGCTCGTGCAGCCCGGTCCGGCGGGCCAGCTGGACCATGGACAGGACCGGAGGGCCGGACGTCAGCGCCCGGGTGATCTTCGCCGCCCACAGCTCCTCCTCCACGAACGGGCGGCGCCGGTACGTCTCGCGGATCATGTCGAGATGTGTCTCGCAGCAGGCCGTCACCCGGCGCAGGCCGTCGGACCAGTCGTCGGTGGGATGGACGGAGGAGGAGTCCGCGACATGGCCGACCACCGCGTCACCCGACGGGAACGTCCTCCCGCAGAGGTCGCACAGTTCCAGCGGCAGGGTCTCCCCGCTCCGGGCGTGCTTCCTGCGCTTCCACATCGCGAGCTCCCGCCGGCCGGATGCGGCCAGCGTACTGCGGGGTGTCCGCACCGGACACCGCACGGAACCCCCACGGGAGGAGCCGCCCGGCGTGTCGGGTCCCCGTCCCGGGGCACTGGAGGACGATGGGAGACCGACCGGCGGCAGCGGGCTGAACGGAGGCAACCGGGGTGGAGCAACGGGTCGCACCCGGCGCGACGGACGACGGCACGGACGTACGACGGCACATCCCGCGCACCGACGCCGTACTGCGTGATCCCCGGCTGCTGCGGGCGGTGGACCGGCTCGGGGCCGGACGGGTGAAGTCGGCCGTCCACCGGGCCCAGCAGCGGGCCCGTGAGGGCGCCGTACCTCCGGAGGCCGTGGCCGACACCGCCGTGGCGCTGCTGCCGGGGTCGGCCGGCGGACTGCGCCCGGTGCTCAACGCCACCGGAGTGGTCCTGCACACCAACCTCGGCCGGGCCCCGCTCTCCGCGGCGGCCCGGCAGGCGGTTGCGGACGCCGCAGGACCCACCGACGTCGAATTCGACCTGAGCACCGGCGTACGGGCACGCCGGGGCCGTACCGCGCTGGCCGCCCTGCGCGCCGCCGTGCCGGCCGCCGACGCCGTACACGTCGTCAACAACGGTGCCGCCGCCCTGGTGCTGGCCGCCACCGCGCTCGCCGCCGGACGGGAGATCGTCGTCGGCCGGGGCGAGATGGTGGAGATCGGCGACGGCTTCCGCCTGCCCGATCTGCTGGTCTCCACCGGCGCCCGGCTGCGCGAGGTCGGCACCACCAACCGCACCACCGCCGCCGACTACGCCGCCGCCGTCGGCCCGGACACCGCCTTCGTACTGAAGGTGCACCCCTCCAACTTCCGCGTCACCGGCTTCACCCGTGCCGCGCACATCACCGAACTCGCGGACCTGGGCGTCCCGGTGGTCGTCGACATCGGCTCGGGACTGCTCACCCGTCACCCCCTGCTCCCCGAGGAGCCCGACGCCCACAGCCAGTTGACCGCGGGAGCGGCACTCGTCACCGCGAGCGGCGACAAGCTGCTCGGCGGCCCCCAGTGCGGACTACTCCTCGGCCGCGAGGACCTGATCCGCGCGCTGTCCCGGCACCCGCTCGCCCGCGCCCTGCGCGTCGACAAGCTGACCCTCGCCGCCCTGGAAGCCACCCTGACAGGCCCCGCCACCCCCACCGCCGAAGCGCTCGCCGCCGACCCGGCGGAGCTGAACCGGCGCGCCGGGCGGCTCGCCGCGCTGCTGCGCGCCGACGGCGTCGACGTACGGGCCGTGCCGAGCGAGGCGACCGTGGGCGGCGGCGGAGCCCCCGGCGTGCTCCTGCCCAGCGCCGCCCTGTCCCTGCCCGAACGCTACGCGGCGGCGCTGCGCACCGGCCCGGTCCCCGTCGCGGGACGCCTGGAGGCCGGGCGCTGTCTGCTCGACCTGCGGGCGGTACCGGAAGAGGACGACGGGCGACTCACCGACGCCGTCCGGTCGGTGGAGGAACGGTGGGCCCCATGAGGGTGCTCGCCACGGCCGGACACGTCGACCACGGAAAATCCGCCCTCGCGCGGGCGCTCACCGGAATGGAACCCGACCGGTTCGCGGAGGAGCGGCGCCGGGGCCTCACCCTGGACCTCGGCTTCGTATGGACCCGGCTCGACCCGCCGGACGGCGAACATCTGGCCCTCGTCGACGTGCCGGGCCACGAACGGTTCGTCGCCACCATGCTCGCCGGCGTCGGACCCGTACCGGCCGTGCTGTTCGTGGTCGCCGCCGACCAGGGCTGGCAGGAACAGTCGCAGGAGCACCTCGACATCCTCGACGCGCTCGGGGTGCGCCACGCCGTGCTCGCCGTCACCCGCAGCGACCTGGCGGACCCCGGACCCGTCCGCGCGGACGCCGCGAGACGCCTCGCCGCCACCACCCTCGGCGCGGTGCCCACGGTCGCGGTGAGCGCGGTGACCGGCGGGGGAGTGGACCGACTGCGCAAGGAACTCGCCACGCTGGCCCGCGCGTTGCCCGTGCCGCCCGCCGACGCGGATGTACGGCTGTGGCTCGACCGCTGCTTCACCGTGCGCGGCCACGGCACGGTCGTCACCGGCACCCTCGGCGCGGGCACCCTGCGCACCGGCGACCGGCTGGTGACGGGGGACGGCACGACCACCGTGCGGGTGCGCGGACTGCAGTGCCTGAACGAGGAACGGGACACCGTCGGCGGTGTGGCACGGGTGGCCGTCAACGTCCACGGCGCCCCCGACGCCGTACTCGGGCGCGGACAGGTGCTGTTGACACCGGACCGCTGGCTGCCGGCCGCGACGGTCGACGTCCGGATCGGCACGACGCCCGTCGACGAGCTGCCCCGCGCGTCCACCCTGCACATCGGCACGGCGGCCGTGCCGGTGACCGTCCGGCCGCTCGGCGCGGACACGGCCCGGCTGAGCCTCGCGCGGGAGCTGCCCCTGCGGATCGGGGACCGCGCGGTGCTGCGCGAACCCGGCGGCCGGCGCCACCCCCCGCGCGGGGTGACCGTGCTCGACGTCCGGCCGCCCCCGCTCACCCGGCGTGGCGCGGCCCGCACGCGCGCGGCCGAACTGGACGGCATGACCGGCCGTCCCGACGGCGCGGCGGAACTACGGCGGCGCCTGCTCGTCCGCCGTACGGAGCTGGAGGCGATGGGAGCACCCGCTCCCGCGCCACCGGTCGCCGGGGACTGGCTGGCGGACCCGGAACACTGGACGGCGCTGCGCAGCCGGCTCGGCGAGGAAGTCGCACGGCACGCCGTGGACCGCCCGCTGGAGCCCGGCCTGCCCACCGAGGAGGCCAGGCGACTGCTCGGACTGCCCGACCGGGCCCTGGTCGACGCCCTCGCCGACGTCCCGGGCCCGGTGGCACTGAGCCGCGGCAGGGGACGGCTGCACCGGCAGCGGCGGGAACCCGTTCTCCCGCCCCCGGTCCGGGCCGCCGTCGACACCCTCCGGGAGGAGCTGGAACGGTCGCCCTTCCACGCACCGGAGGCCGGCCGGCTGGCCGAACTGGGCCTGGGCCGCAGGGAACTGGCCGCCGCGGTCACCGCCGGCGCGCTGCTGCGGGTCGGCGACGGCATCGTCCTGCTGCCGGGCGCGGACACCCGCGCCGCCACCGTACTGCGCGCCCTGCCCCAGCCGTTCACCCTGAGCGCGGCCCGCCGGGCCCTCGGCACCACGCGCCGGGTCGCCGTACCGCTGCTGGAGTTCCTGGACGAGAAGGGACTCACCGAGCGGGTGGACGACCGGCACCGGCGCTGCCGGAGCGGAGGCGGACGGGAATCGAACCCGCCTGCCCGAGATCCTCGGGCACCTCGGTTTTGAAGACCGGGAGGGCCACCAGGCACCCACACGCCTCCACCGCCCGCCCAGGCTACCGGCTCACCCGCCCCGAACCCCGACAAGGAGCCCAGGCTGATGAACTCCCCCACGCGGGCACCCGTACGCCTCACCCAGTACGCGCACGGCGGCGGCTGCGCCTGCAAGATCCCGCCGGGCGAACTGGAGGACGTGCTCGCCGGACTCGCCGCGCCCGTGGCGGCCGCCGATGACATCCCGCTCCTGGTCGGGCTCGCCACCGGCGACGACGCGGCCGTAGTCGCCCTGCCGGGGCGGCGTGAGGCCGTGGTGTCCACCGCCGACTTCTTCACCCCCGTCGTCGACGACCCCTACGACTGGGGCCGCATCGCCGCGGCCAACGCCCTGTCCGACGTGTACGCGATGGGCGGACGGCCCGTCGTCGCCGTCAACCTGCTCGCCTGGCCCCGGGACGTGCTGCCGTTCGAGCTGGCACGCGAAGTCCTGCGCGGTGGACTGGAGACCGCCGCCGCGGCGGGCTGCCACGTGGGCGGCGGCCACAGTGTGGACGACCCGGAACCCAAGTACGGCATGGCCGTCACCGGACTCGCGGACCCGGACCGGCTGCTGCGCAACGACACCGGCCGCCCCGGCGTGCCCCTGTCGCTCACCAAACCCCTCGGCCTGGGCGTGCTCAACAACCGGCACAAGGCCACCGGCGAGCGCTTCGAGCAGGCGGTGGCCACGATGACGGCCCTCAACCGGGACGCCTCCGCCGCCGCCCTCGCCGCCGGCGCGACCTGCGCCACCGACGTCACCGGCTTCGGCCTCCTCGGCCATCTGCACAAACTCGCCCGCGCCTCGAACGTCACCGCCGTCGTCGACACCGCCGCCGTGCCCTACCTCGACGGCGCCCGCGAGGCCGTGCGGGACGGCTACGTCAGCGGCGGCACCCGGCGGAACCTGGACTGGGTGACGCCGTTCACCGACTTCGGGTCCGCGGACGACGACACCCGGCTGCTCCTGGCCGACGCCCAGACCTCGGGCGGGCTGCTCGTCGCCGGGGAGGTGCCGGGCGCCCCGGTCGTCGGCGAACTCGTGGCCAGGGGCGCGCACTCCGTCGTGCTGAGGTGAATCTCAGGGCTCCGTACCGGTGTTCTCGTCGATGCCCGCCCGCTCCCGGTAGGCGCGCACCAGCTCCCGGGCCGCCGGGCCGCGCGGACGCCGCCCCGGCCGGATGTCCACGGCGAACGCCTTCGCCTCCTGGATGTGCGTGTTGGGGTCGAGGGACAGATGCAGCAGCTCGTTGGCCGCGTCGCCCGTGCTGTAGCCGTTCGGACCCCAGTGGTAGGGCAGCCCCACCTGGTGCAGGGGGCGGCCCTGCACGGTCAGCGTCGCCATGCGGTCGGTGACCAGCACCCGGGCCTCGATCACCGCGCGGGCGCTGACGATCGTCGCCCAGCCGGTGTGCTCCAGGCCCCGCTCGGCGGCGAGCGCCGGTGACACCTCGCAGAAGAACTCCGGCTGCAGCTCCGCCAGATACGGCTGCCAGCGGGACATGCCGCCCGCCGTGTGATGCTCGGTCAGCCGGTAGGTGGTGGCGACGTACGGGAAGACCTCCGCGCCCGGCTCGCCGGCGCTCGGCTGGTAGCGGTTGTCCGGGTGCGGCGGCGGCAGATGCCGTACCGGATTGCGCTGACGGCCGTACAGCAGATTGGGGAACGGGGAGTCCTGCGGCTCGTAGTGCGTCGGCAGCGGTCCGTCGGTGAGGCCGGACGGGACGTACAGCCACGCCTTGCCGTCGGCCTGCATGATGAACGCGTCGGTGCCGGACAGCGCGTCCGGTCCCGTCGCGTCCGGGGCCGGACGGTGGTCGGGTGGCCTGTCCTTCCTGAAGTCGGGGACGTCGTGCCCGGTCCACTCGCCCGCCTCCGCGTCCCACCACACCAGCGCCTTGCGCGCACTCCACGGCCTGCCCTCCGGGTCGGCCGAGGCGCGGTTGTACAGCACCCGCCGGTTGGCCGGCCAGGCCCAGCCCCAGTCGGGGGCGACCCAGCTCTGTTCGCCGCCGGGGGTGCGGCGGTCGGCCTGGTTGACACCGTCGGCCCGCACTCCGCAGTAGATCCAGCAGCCGCAGGTGGTGGAGCCGTCGTCCTTCAGCTGCTCGTAGCCCGCGAGCGGCGTGCCGTCGGCGTCGTGACCGTTGATCTCGGCCAGGACGGCTTCGGCGTCCGGCTCGGCGAGCGGGCCCTTCGTCGGGTAGTCCCACGTCAGTTCGAGCAGCGGCCGGTCCATCGGATCGGTGGACGCGGCGAGCTTCTCCCGGATGATCCGCCCGAGGTGGAAGGTGAACCACAGGTCGCTGCGGGCCTCCCCGGCCGGCTCGACCGCCTGGTGGTGCCACTGCAGCAGCCGCTGGGTGTTGGTGAAGCTGCCGTCCTTCTCGGTGTGCGCGGCGGCCGGCAGGAAGAACACCTCCGTGCCGATGTCCTCGGTGCGCAGCTCACCCGTCTCGATCTCGGGACCGTCCTGCCACCAGGTGGCCGACTCGATGAGGGAGAAGTCCCGTACGACGAGCCAGTCCAGGTTCGCCATGCCCAGCCGCTGCAGCTTGGCGTTGGCGGAGCCGACCGCGGGGTTCTCGCCCATGAGGAAGTAGCCCTTGCAGCTGCCGTCCAGCTGGGCCATGACCGTCTCGTACGTCGAATGGGAGCCGGTCAGGCGTGGCAGATAGTCGAAGCAGTAGTCGTTCTCCGCGCTCGCCGCGTCGCCCCAGTACGCCTTGAGCAGGCTCACCAGATAGGCGCGCATATTGCCCCAGTAGCCCTTGCCCGAGGCGTCGGCCCGGACGAAGGCGTCCAGGTCCTGCCGCTCGTGCGCGTGCGGCATCGGGATGTAGCCGGGCAGCAGGTTGAACAGTGTGGGGATGTCCGTCGAGCCCTGGATGGAGGCGTGCCCGCGCAGCGCGAGGATGCCGCCGCCCGGCCGGCCGATGTTGCCCAGCAGGCTCTGCAGCACGGACGCCGCCCGGATGTACTGCACCCCGACCGTGTGCTGCGTCCAGCCGACCGCGTACGCGAACGCGGTCGTGCGGTCCCGCCCGGAGTTCTCCGTGACCAGCTCGCACACCTGACGGAACACGTCCTGGGGGACCCCGCAGATCCGCTCGACCGCCTCGGGCGTGTAGCGGGCGTAGTGCCGTTTGAGGACCTGCAGCACACAGCGCGGGTGGGTCATCGTCTCGTCGCGTTCCGGCTCGCCCGGCGGGATCGAGGCACCGCCGGAGCCGTGCGACTCACCCGGCGCGGCCTCCGTGACCGTACGCTCCTGGAACAGCTGGTCGCGCTGTCCCGAGGCCGCCTGGACGTCGACGCCCTCGTACTGCCAGCTGCTCGGGTCGTAGGCGCGGCCGTCGCCGTCCAGCCCCGAGAAGACGCCGTCGAGGTCCTCGGTGTCGCGGAAGTCCTCCCGCAGGATCACCGGCCCGTTGGTGTACGCGGCCACATAGTCGCGGAAGTACGCCTCGTTCTCCAGGACATGACGGATGATCCCGCCGAGGAACGCGATGTCCGACCCGGCCCGCAGCGGCACATGCAGGTCGGCCAGGGCGCTGGTGCGGGTGAACCGCGGGTCCACGTGCACCACCTTCGCCCCGCGCGCCTTCGCCTCCATCACCCACTGGAACCCGACCGGATGGCACTCGGCCATGTTCGAGCCCTGGATGACGATGCAGTCGGAGTGCTGCAGGTCCTGCTGGAAGGTGGTCGCGCCACCGCGTCCGAACGAGGTTCCCAGACCGGGAACGGTGGAGGAGTGTCAAATACGCGCCTGGTTCTCGATCTGTACGGCGCCCAGCGCGGTGAACAGCTTCTTGATGAGGTAGTTCTCCTCGTTGTCGAGCGTGGCCCCGCCCAGGCTCGCGATGCCGAGGGTACGCCGGGTGCGCGCCTCGTCGACCTCCCACTGCCAGCCCGCCCGGCGGGCCTCGATCACCCGGTCGGCGATCATGTCCATCGCCTTGCCGAGAGCGAGACGCTCCCACCCGGTGCCGTGCGGGCGCCGGTACAGCACCTGCTGCTCGCGGGCGTTGCCGGTGGTCAGCTGCAGACTGGCCGAGCCCTTGGGGCAGAGCCGGCCGCGCGAGACGGGGGAGTCGGGGTCGCCCTCGATCTGGGTGACGCGCCCGTCCTCCACGTACACGTTCTGACCGCAGCCGACGGCGCAGTAGGGGCAGACCGACTTCACCACCCGGTCGGCGGTGGCGGTCCGGGGCGTCAGCCGCTCGCTCGGCCCGCTCCTGGCGGCGGCGCCGCGCCCCAGCGGGTCGGTGCCCGTGAGCTGGCGGTAGACCGGCCAGGAATCGATCCATGTGCGTACGCCCATGACGCCCGCCCTTCCCGGAAGTGCCGTAGGCGGTGGCGGAGTACCCGCCCGCCCGCGGCCCATTCCTCATCCGGCGGCTTCGAGCCGCTCCCGCTGCGGTACGACCGTGTACTTCGGGTCCTCTGCCGAGGCCACCCCGGCCCGGAACACACCGAGCCGCAGACACGCCGAGCCGGCCAGCAGGGCCGTACCGGCGACGGCGGCGAGCGCCCGGCCGCGCCGGCCCGCGCAAGCGGCGAGCGCGGCCCCGCCGGCCGTGAGCACCTCGGCGGTGCGCAGCAGCGCAAGCGGCCGGCCCTTCTCGTAGGGCTCGGCCACCAGCCCCATGCGGCCCGTCATCAGCCGGAAGGCGCCCACCTCGAGCACCGCGCCCAGGACGGCCATACGGCGTGCCGGACCGGCCTGGTCCACCGGTGCCGCCAGCAGCGCCCAGCCGGCCGCCGCCGTGGCGCCGGAACCGGCGAACACGAACGGCAGCTCACGGTGGCCCGCGTGCCAGGACGGTACGGCCGTGTCGGCGAGCAGCACGGCCGTGTACGTCGCCACCGCCGGACCGAGCGCGGCGGCGCACCCCGTCGCGGCGGCCCCGGCCGCCCGGTACCTGCCCGCGACGTCGGCGGCGGCCGCCGCCATCGTGAGCGGCGCGTAGCCCGCCAGCAGCCACGACCCCAGGTTCAGCGGCGACGTCGGCTTGATGACACGGAGCATGTTCAGAAACCGTTCCGGGCGGCCCAGGTCGTGCACCAGCGCGGCCAGCGACAGGGAGATCGCCCCCGCCGCCCCCACCTTCGCCGTCCGGCCCAGCGCCGGCCGCGCGGTGAGCTGCGCCCCGGCGGCCAGCAGCGAGGAGGCCCCGGCGAGACCGCCGAGGAAGAGATAGCCGCCCACGTCCAGCAGCTTCCAGGTGGGCTTCTTGAGGATCGGCCGGCCGTAGTACGAGGAGAACTCCGCGTCCGGGACCATGGCCCGCTCGCCGCGTCCACGGCGCCGCCCTCCGCCCTTGAACCCCTCCCGGGACCGGTTCATCGGGACCTCCTGACGAAGCTCGCCACGGCCAGTGCGGCGAGCGAGGCGCCGGCGGCCGCGGCGTGCCGCCACATGGCCGGCAGATCACGGGTGGTGACGACCGGGTCGGGCGGCAGCCCGTACACCTCCGGCCGGTCCAGCAGCAGGAAGAACGCGCCGTCGCCGCCGACCCCGTCACCCGGGTTCTCGCCGTACAGCCGCGCGTCCACCGTGCCCGCCGCGTGCAGTCGCGCCACCCGGCCCGCCGCGCGCTCCCGCAGTTCGTCCAGCGGGCCGTACTGGATGGACTCGGTCGGGCAGGCTTTGGCGCAGGCCGGTTCCATGCCCTCACCGAGCCGGTCGTAGCACAGGGTGCACTTCCAGGCCCGCCCGTCGCCCGGCCGCTGGTCGATGACGCCGTAGGGGCAGGCGGGCACGCAGTAGCCGCAGCCGTTGCAGATGTCCTCCTGCACGACGACCGTGCCGAACTCCGTGCGGAACAGGGAGCCGGTCGGGCACACGTCGAGGCAGGCGGCGTGCGTGCAGTGCTTGCAGACGTCGGAGGACATCAGCCAGCGCAGCTCGCCGGGCGCGTCGGAGCCGGACAGACCGCGGGCGGCGTCGAAGACGTCCACGTTCTCGTGACCGGCGGGCGGGGCGGTCTGCTCGATGAAGGCCACATGCCGCCAGGTGCTCGCGCCGAGGCCCTGTGTGTTGTCGTACGACATGCCGGTCAGGTCGAGGCCGTCCTCGGGGACGGCGTTCCACTCCTTGCACGCCACCTCGCACGCCTTGCAGCCGATGCACACCGAGGTGTCCGTGAAGAAGCCCATGCGCGGCGGCGGATCGGTGTGTCCGGCGGCGCGCGCGATGTCGTCCGTCATACGGGGACCTCCTGCTCGGCCGGGCCCGGGTGCCCCGGGCCCGCCCGCCCGAAACGACCGCTTTACGGAACGCCCAGTTCGAACAGCACGTATCCGGCGTACGAACCGGAGGCCAGGGCCGCCGTGCCCAGGACCGTGGCCAGCGACGGCCACTTCAGCCGGCGCATGGCCAGGGCGAGCGGGATGAACAGCGGGAAGAGCGGAAGCAGATAGCGGGAGACATTGCCGAAGTACTGCTGGGTGGCCATCACCATCAGATACGACAGCACCGTGTACACCACCAGCACGGCGGGCGGACGCAGCCGCAGCAGCAGCACCGTCAGCACCGGCACCAGCAGCACCACCACGACCCCGATCATGTCCTCCATCGGCATCGCGAACCGGTAGTCGTGGCGCCCGACGGGGACGGAGGTGAGCACGTCGAGGCTGTGCCTGCCCCAGTCGAACTTGTGGGCCCAGGCGCCGTCCTGGAGCTTGTTGTAGCCGCCCCAGTCGCCCATCCGGTAGCCCACCCAGCCCAGATAGCCGGCCACGCCCAGCGGGGCGATCGCCACCGCGATCAGCGGGCGGCGAATGCCCTCCTCGCGGCGCAGCACCGCGAACAGCCCGGCCACGGCGAGGGCGGCGACCAGGGTGACGGCGGTGGGCCGGGCCAGCCCGGCGGTGAACGTCAGCACCCCGGCGGTGAGCCAGCGGCGGGTCAGCACGGCGTAGCAGGCCCAGGCGGCCAGCGCCGTGTACACGGACTCGGAGTACACCGCCCACTCCGCCCCGGAACCCGGCCACACCGCCCACAGCCCGGCGGCGATCAGACCGGCCCGGCGCCCGCCGAGATGAGCGGTGACGGCGTAGACGCCGAGCGCCGCGACGAACGAGAACACGACCGACACGGTCATGCCGGCGCCGTACGGGCCGAGCCCGGTGACCTCCGAGACCATCCGCATCAGCGCCGGGTACAGCGGGAAGAACGCCGCCGAGTTGCCATGGAGGGTGATCAGCCCGGTGGCGCCGGGTATCGGCTCCAGCGCCGGGTCGTAGCCGTGCAGGGCGATCTGCTGGTACCACCAGCCGTCCCAGCTGCCCAGCACGTCCCAGGTGTGGGCGCCGCCGCCGAACCGCGGGTTCTTCCCGCGGAAGTCGCCCGCCGAGTCCAGCAGGAACATGAAGACGGCGAAGCCGGTGAGCTTCAGCACGCCGTACACCGCGAGGACGGGCCCGTAGTGCGCGGCGGCGCGGCGCAGCCGCTCACGCAGGCCGGGGGTGTCCGGCGGTGATGCCGTGTCCGGGCGGGGCACGGGCGTCGGGGCCGGTCCGGCCTGGCTGGTCGGGACGGTCGTCATGAGGCGGAGGATCCTGTCGTACGGCGGGAGCGGCGGCCGGGGAACACCCAGGCCCGCAGCAGAAGGAAGCGCAGCAGGGTCGCGGCGAGGTTGGCGGCGATCAGCGTCAGAAGCTCCACCCGGGACCCGGCGTCGGGCGCCGTGCGGTGCAGCACCGCCAGCGAACCGCTGGTGAGGGTGAGACCGACCAGGAAGGCCGCCAGGCCCTTGAGGTGATGGCGCAGCACCCCGTCGCGCCCGCGCACCCCGAAAGTGAGCCGCCGGTTGGCGGCGGTGTTGGCGACGGCGCTGGCGAGGAGGGCGAGCGCGTTGGCCGTCTGGGCGCCCGCGGCGGGCCGCAGCAGACTGTAGAGAAGCAGGTAGAACAGGGTGCTGGCGACCCCGACGGCGGCAAAGCGCAGCATCTGGGGGACCAGCGCGGGCGGCAGCCCGGCCGCCTCGTCCAGCTCCTCCGGGCGGCGCAGCGCCGCCAGCGGCAGCCTGCCGCCGGCCAGCGCACGGCCGAGGCGGGCCATGCCGCGCAGATCCGCCAGCGCCGTGGCGAGGATGTCGACCCGGCTGTCGGGGTCGTCCACCCAGTCCACCGGCACCTCGTGGATGCGCAGCCCGGCCCGCTCGGCGATCACCAGCAGCTCGGTGTCGAAGAACCACCCCCGGTCCTCCACCAGCGGCAGCAGCCGCTCGGCCACGTCCCGCCGTACCGCCTTGAAACCGCACTGCGCGTCGCTGAACCGCACGGCGAGCGTGCCGCGCAGCAGCCCGTTGTAGCAGCGGGAGATGATCTCGCGCTTCGGGCCGCGCACCACCCGCGAGCCACGGGCCAGCCGGGTGCCGATGGCGATGTCCGAATGACCCGAGATCAGCGGCGCCACCAGCGGCAGCAGGGCCGCCAGATCGGTGGACAGGTCCACGTCCAGATAGGCGAGCACCGGAGCCGACGACCGGGACCACGCGGTGTGCAGCGCCCGGCCGCGGCCCTTCTCGGCCAGCCGTATCCACTCCGTCGCCGGCAGCTCCCGCGCCAGCCGCTCGGCGATCGCCGGGGTGCCGTCCGTGCTGGCGTTGTCGGCGACGGTGATCCGGAACGGGTACGGGAACGTCTCCGCGAGGTGCGCGTGGAGCCGCCGGACACAGGGCTCCAGGTCGTTCTCCTCGTTGTACACGGGCACGACCACGTCCAGGACGGGTTCCTGATGGTGCGCGGGCAGCGGCGCCCGGCGCGGCAGCCGCGCTGCGGACGAGCTGCGGTCGGCGGCGGCCGACCGCCTCGCGGTTCTCATGACGGGTGGGGTCTCTTTCCGGCGCGTATGTGTATGACGGGGCCCGGGACGGGCGAGGAGAGGCTAGCCCCTGCCGTCCTCCGTGAGAGAGGGGGAGGGCCCCCGTGCCGGTTGCGTGGGCGGCGGTGCGGACGTGGTGGACACGCTGGTGTCCGGCGGACGCGAGGTCGGCGTGGGGGCGTATCCGGGGGTGCCGGCGCTCGTGGTGAAGGTGGGCCCCGCGGGCGGTTCCGACGTGCTCGGGGCCGTCGTGGGCGAGGGCGGGACCGGGGGAGGAGTGGGCCCCGCCGTCGGGCCCGTCGCCGGCAGGGGCCCGCGGTCGGCGGGCGCGGACCGGGAGTCGGTGCCGGGCAGCAGCGCCAGTACGACGCTCAGCCCGGCCACCGCCAGCGCGGAGCCGCCCGCCCGCCACAGCATCCGGGACCTGCGGCGGACCCGGATGCCCTCGTACAGGCGCTCCCGCTGCTCGGCCCGGAAGGGATCCGGCTGCCGGGAGTCGCGCATCATGCGGGTCAGCTCGTACTCGAAGTCGTCCATGGCCTCTCCCCTCACCCCACGGCCCCGAGGGTCTCGGACAGGATCCGCCGCAGCCGCGCCACACCGCGCGAAGCGTGGGAGCGCGCGGTGCCCACCGGACAGCCGAGAGCCTGCGCCACCTGGCTTTCGGGCAGGTCCTCGCAGTAGCGCAGCACCACCGCCGCCCGCTGCCGGGGCGGCAGCTGGGCCAGCGCGGCCTCCAGCCGCGAACGCTCCGCGACGGCCGAGGACAGGTCGCCCGGTCCGGGCCGGTCCGGCAGCTCGCCCACCGGACGCTCCCCCCACCAGCGCCGGCGGGCGGACCGGGCCGCCATCCGCACCAGCACCGTGCGCACATACGCCTCCGGGGCCTGCTCGGCGATCTTCGGCCAGACGAACCACAGCTTCACCAGGGCCTCCTGGACGAGGTCCTCGGCGCGCTGCCGGTCGCCGCCGGTGAGCAGCCGCGCGACATGGAGCAGCGCCGGCCAGCGGGCGGCGACGAACTCGTCGAAGCCGTCCACCCGAAACCGCTCCATCCCCACCGCCCCGTGTCCGAAAAGCCCTCACACCTCAGACAAAGACTCACGGCAGGGCGAAACGATGCACCGAAGCGCTGTGATCCACCTCACCCCGGACATGCGAAAGGGGCGGGCCGTCCGCCCCCGACGGACGTACGACCCGCCCCCTGACCCGGTCGTCGGGGCGCCCAGTGTCAGTGGCGGCCCGGACCGCCGCTGCCGAACCCGCCGCTGCCGCCCTCGTCCCAGCGGGGCCGCTCCTGCGAGGCGCTGGTGCGGCTGCCGACGGTGCCGTTCCCCTTGAGCTCGTGCGGCAGCCGGCGCTCGCCGTCGCGGGGCACCTCCTCGGCCTCGCGGTGCTCCCGCACCTCCCGGACCGGGCCGCCCTCGGGCATCCGGGGCTGCTCCTCGGGGCGGGGCCGGCGCACCGTGCTGTTCCTGACCCGGCGGCTGCCGAAGACGAACATGCCGATCAGCAGCGCCAGGACCACCAGTCCCGCCACCACCAGCCCGGTACCGAGGGCGCCGCGGCCCGCGGCGAGGTCGGCCGTTTCCATCCACGCGGAGTTCATCATGGCGCGCGGGTACCCCCGGCCCCGCCCGCGAACCCGCCCACCCCGCCGCGCGTGTTTGGCCGCCGGGCCGGCGGCTACCCGCGCGGTGTGACGACGACATCGCAGAAGGAGCTGTTCCGGTTCCTGGAGGACCGGTTCGCGTGCGCCCAGGCATGCACCGAGTGCGCCAGGGACTGCGCGACGCGGGCGAGCCTCGTGGACCCCGACGGCACAGAGAACCAGGAACTCGTACGGCGCAAGGGCATCATGTGCGCGGAGGTCTGCGACGCGACCTGCCGGGTGCTGTCCGAGCAGAACCAGGTGGACGAGGAGATCATCCGCGTCCAGGTGGAGTGGTGCCGGCAGGTGTGCCTGGAGAGCGCGCAGGCCTTCGACACCCACTCCGGGGCAGGGCAGACGGCCGAGTCCTGCCGTGCCTGCGCACGGGCCTGCACGGAGTTCCTCGCCACCCTCGACTGAGGCGGGCGGCATCTGGCCGCCGCCGATCAGCGCGTGCTACGAAGGACCATGACCGCACCCGAGGGAACCCGGACCTACGACGCCGTCATCGTCGGCGGCGGGCACAACGGTCTCGTCGCCGCCGCCTACCTCGCCCGCGCCGGGCGCTCCGTACTGGTCCTCGAGCGGCTGGACCACACCGGCGGGGCGGCGGTGTCCACCCGCCCGTTCAACGGCGTCGACGCCCGGCTCTCCCGGTACTCGTACCTGGTCAGCCTGCTGCCCCGGAAGATCGTCCGGGATCTCGGTCTCGACTTCCGGCTGCGCACCCGCACCATCTCCTCGTACACCCCCGCCGAACGCGACGGACGGCCCACCGGGCTGCTCGTCGGCGGCGGTGAGCGGCGCACCCGCGAGGCCTTCGCCCGGCTCACCGGCTCCGACAGCGAGTACGAGGCCTGGCAGCGCTTCTACGAGATGACGGGACGCGTCGCCCGCACCGTCTTCCCGACCCTCACCGAACCCCTGCCCACCCGCGATGGACTGCGCCGCACGGTCGACGACGACGAGGCCTGGCGCACCCTCTTCGAGGAACCCATCGGCGCGGCGGTCGAGGAGCGCTTCTCCGACGACCTGGTGCGCGGCGTGGTCCTCACCGACGCCCTGATCGGCACCTTCGCCGACGCCCACGACCCCTCCCTCAGACAGAACCGCTGCTTCCTCTACCACGTCATCGGCGGTGGCACCGGCGCCTGGGACGTCCCGGTCGGCGGCATGGGCGCCCTCACCGACGCCCTCACCGACGCCGCCCGCGCGGCCGGCGCGGTCATCGCCACCGGTCACCGCGCGGTGCGCATCGACACCGACGGCCGTACCGCCGAGGTCACCCACCGCACCGCCGACGGCGAGGGCGTCGCCGCCGCACGGCACGTCCTGGTGAACGCCTCACCGCGCGAACTGGCGGCCCTCACCGGCGACACGCCCCCACCGCCCGCCGAAGGCGCCCAGCTCAAGGTGAACATGCTGCTCAAACGGCTGCCTCGGCTGCGCGACACCTCCGTCGACCCGCGCGAGGCGTTCGCCGGCACCTTCCACATCGCCGAGGGATACGGACAGCTGGCCGCCGCGCACGCCCAGGCCGCCGCCGGTGAGCTGCCCGCCGTCCCGCCCTCGGAGATCTACTGCCACTCCCTCACCGACCCCACGATCCTCGGCCCCGACCTGGCCGCACGCGGCTACCAGACACTCACCCTGTTCGGACTGCACACCCCCGCCCGGCTGTTCGCACGGGACAACGACGCCGTACGCGAGGAACTGCTGAAGTCGACGCTCGCCCAGCTCGACGCCCACCTCGCCGAGCCCCTCGCCGACTGCCTGGCCACCGACGCCGACGGCCGCCCCTGCCTGGAGGCCCGGACCCCGCTGGACCTGGAACGCGACCTCGGCCTGCCCGGCGGCAACATCTTCCACCGCGACCTGTCCTGGCCCCACGCCCAGGACGGCACCGGCCGCTGGGGCGTGGAGACCCGGCACGCCAACGTCCTGCTGTGCGGCGCGGGCGCCGTGCGCGGCGGCGGGGTGAGCGGCGTACCGGGGCACAACGCGGCCATGGCGGTCCTGGAGGCCGGGGAGAGCTGACACCTTCGGACGACTCCGGACGTAGTACTCTGCCCGCAGTGGTGTGACAGATCGTGATGACGGGCGGAGTGATGTCGGTGGTGAGACGGAACGAGCAGCGGCGGACCGCCCTGGTGGACGCCGCGATCGAGGTACTGGCCCGGGAGGGCGCCCGCGGTCTGACCTTCCGGGCCGTGGACACCGGGGCCGCCGTCCCCGTCGGCACCGCCTCCAACTACTTCACCTCGCGCGACGACCTGCTCACCCAGGCCGGCGCCCGGGTCTACGAGCGGCTCCGGCCCGACGACGCGGTCATCGCCCGGCAGCAGGCCGCCGGACGCGACCGGGAGGTCTACGCGGGACTGATGCGGGAACTGGTCGGCCGTATCGCCGCCTTCCGCACCGGCTATCTCGCGCTGCTGGAACTCCGGCTGGAGGCCACCCGCCGCCCGGAACTCCGCAAGGTGCTCACCGAGCGGGTCCGGGCCGACCTCGACGCCAACATCCGCTACCACGAGGGCTCCGGCCTGCCCGGTGACGCCATGGCCGTCCGGCTGCTCTACATGGCGCTGAACTGGCTGATCGTCGAACAGCTCACCCTGCCGGACGTCTTCACCCCGGAGGAACGCGACCGGCTGGTGACGGCGGCGGTCGAACGGATCGTGGCCGCCGAGTAGCCGACGGCGACCCCGTCAGTCCCGCTTGTCGCGCAGGTCAACGATCCGCCGGATCTTGCCCACCGAGCGCTCCAGGGTCTCCGGGTCGACGATCTCCACGTTCGCCGAGACCCCGACACCGTCCTTCACGGCTGCCACGATCGACCTGGCTGCCGCCTCACGCGCCGTGGCGTCCGCGTCGGGACGCGCCTCCGCGCGGACGGTGAGGGAGTCCATCCTGCCCACCGTGGTGAGACGGAGCTGGAAGTGCGGCGCCACGCCCGGTGTGCGCAGCACGATCTCCTCGATCTGCGTGGGGAACAGGTTCACCCCGCGCAGGATCACCATGTCGTCACTGCGGCCCGTGACCTTCTCCATCCGCCGGAACACCCGCGCGGTGCCCGGCAGCAGCCGGGTCAGATCCCGCGTCCGGTAGCGGACGACCGGCATCGCCTCCTTGGTCAGCGAGGTGAAGACCAGCTCGCCCCGCTCGCCCTCCGGAAGCACCTCGCCGGTGACCGGATCGACGACCTCCGGATAGAAGTGGTCCTCCCAGAACTACCACTTGACCCGTACATCATGGCTAGGGTGCGAGCATGCCCATCGACCCGGAGTACCTGCACCTGGTGCGGCCCGACCTCGCGCCA
This sequence comes from Streptomyces sp. NPDC048584, assembly GCF_043199595.1. NCBI lineage: Bacteria > Bacillati > Actinomycetota > Actinomycetes > Kitasatosporales > Streptomycetaceae > Streptomyces > Streptomyces sp. NPDC048584. The sequence continues at coordinate 130,547 of NZ_JBICWF010000014.1, read as the reverse complement.
TATGACGCCTTTCTGTACGGCCGCAACTCCCACGACCCGAAGCGCAAGACGCGGTCGGTCGGCGACCAGCTCGGCGACGGCCGCTCCCTGTGCGATCAGTACAACTGGCCGGTGAAGCGGGAGTTCAAAGACCCGGGGATCTCCGCATCGCGGCACGCGCGCAAGAAGCGCGACGACTTCGACGCCATGCTCGAGGGGATAGCCGCCGGCGAGTGCCGCATCGTCGTGGCGTGGGAGGCCTCCCGGTACTACCGGGACCTCGAGGTCTACGTGAAGCTGCGCCGTGCCTGCCTCGAAGCCGGTGTGCTGCTCTGCTACAACGGCCAGCTCTACGACCTGTCCAAGCGCGAGGACCGCAAGGCCACGGCCATGGATGCCGTGAGCGCCGAGGACGAGAGCGAGGGCATTCGGGACAGGAACCTGCGGACGACCCGCAGGGTGGCCAAGGAGGGCCGTCCGCATGGTCCGGCACCGCTGGGCTACCGGCACGTCTACGACCCGGACACCGGCGAGCTCCTTGAACGGGTGCCTGATCCGGAAATGGTCAAGGTCGTGGCCGACATGTTTCAGTGGGCCGAGGAGGCTGTGCCGCTGGCGGCGATCGCGCGCAAGCTCAACAGCCAGAAGGTAACTACCCGTCTGGGCAAGCCATGGTCCGCGCGCACCGTGCACATCATGCTGCGGAACAAGGCGTACATCGGTAAGCGTGTACACCTCGGCACCGCGCGGGATGGCACGTGGGAAGGAATCGTCGACGAGGAGCAGTTCGCCACCGTGCAGGCGCTGCTCGCTGGCCGCGCGAAGGGCAAGGGGCATGACACGTCCGTCAAGTACCTGCTCTCCGGGATCCCGTACTGCAGCGTGCACGAACCGGCCACGCTCAAGCACGAGCCCACGACCCGCGGCCGGAATATATATCGCTGCTACGAGAAGGACCTGAGCATCCAGGCCAACCTGCTGCAGGCCTACGTCGAGGAGGGCGTGCTGGAGTGGCTCAGCTCTCCGCAGGCCCGCGCCGCGTTCCGCCCGAAACCCAAGGACGACAAGGCGCGCGCGGCCCGCATCCGGCTGAAGACACTGAACGAGCAGCTCGATGACGCCCGGGCAAAGGCGCGGTCGCTGAGACCGGACGGGCTGGGCATGATGCTGTCCGTCGACTCGCTCGCCGATATGGAGGCAGGGCTGCTGCCACAGATCGAGCGGGCCCGTGCGGAGGCTGAGGAGGCACACGTGCCGCAGCTGCTGCGTGGCCTCCTCGGCCGGCCGCGTCCCGACGTTGAGCAGATATGGAACGACGAGCTGACGCTGCACCAGCAACGAACGGTGCTGCGCCTGGTTGTGACCGTCCGGCTGTTCCCGGCCCGCGCCCCGGGAGTGAGGCGCATCGAGCCAGGGCGCGTCACGCTGTCGTTCCACGGCGAGCCCGGCTTCAGGCCGGCGTCACCAACGCGCAGGGCCTGAGCTGCTCGCCCGGGCGGGCGGTCCGATGCGCCTGTCCGACCGGCTGCCTGGGCGGGAGACGAGCGTTCTCTGGCGTGACTTGCTGTGTATGTCGACAACGTCCGCCGTCTGCTGCGGTGCCTGAGGGACAGCATCGGGTGGTTGGGAGCGCATTGCTGCGACTCCGGTGACGATGGCTTGTACTGCCGAATCGATTCGTCTCTGGCGCTCAGAACTTCGCTGCATGGCATACAGCCTGAGACCGAGCACGGCCGCGATCGTGAGTAGTGCGCCGCCGGCAGCAGCCGCAATCACCTGAGCAAGATTTGCCACCCGTTACCTCCCCAAAGGTCCGTGCAGAGTGCATGTGTGGGGGAGGACCACTCTCCGCTTACGGAGTGGACGAAATGTGCAACATCAAACGATCCGTAACCAGTTCGTGACTATCCGGCGCGCCGTCGCCACTTCCTGCGGGAAGGTCCGTCCTGTCCTGTCGTGTGGGCGTTCTCGAGTTCTTGCTTGACTCGCTGCCACACCACGTCAGCCTCCTCGGGTGTCAGGCCCATCTCCCGCACGGTTCCGGCGAGGAGGCGCTGCGCCAGCTCCAGTTCCTGCTCGAGCGGGGGGAGCTCTCTCGTGTGACCGCCCTGGTCGGCGTCAGGGGCGCTGGTGTCGGTGCGTGGCTCCGACCCTGCATCGATTGCCGCGAATGCCCCGGGGGCCCAACGCAGCGCCCTCTCGATGCTGCTGAGCGTCAGCTCCCCACCAGCGGTATCGCCCTTGCGCACCGCGCGCAGCGTCTCGTACGAGATGTTCGCCGCGGCGGCGACCTGCCGCCACGTCATCCCGAGGTCGAGGCGTCGGCGGTTCATGGCCGCGTCGCGACGCTCAGCCAGCTCTGCCATGTGTGCCCTCCGTCAGTCCATCACGCAATTTAACGCAACTTCCAGCAGGGAGCGCGCGGCGCCCAGGGGTTGTTGCCCCAGCTCAAACCACAGAATGCCGCAACCCTGTTGTTTTCGGCGCTGCTCTGCATTAATCTGCGGTGTCATGACGCAGAAACCCACAGGGCTTGTGCGCAGTCGTCGACTCGCACGTGGCCTGACGCTTGAGGAGCTGGCCGCGCAGTGCGCCGACGCTGGCGTACCCGTGCACAACTCGCAGCTGAGCCGCATCGAACGCGGTGTAGCGAGTTGCCGGCCGCGGCTGCGCGTCACCCTTGCCCGCCTCCTCGACATCGACGCCGCCGAGGTCGCGCCGATGTACCGGCGCGGTGGAGAGGGCAAGGGCGCGGCGTGACCAGGGAGGAACGCCGCCGGATCCTCAGCGCGGATGAGCTCGCGGACGCCCGCGGCCAGGCTCAGCGCGCGCTGGACACGGTCGGCATCTCGCCCGAACTCGTCGAGTCGCTGCGCCCGATCCTCGCCCCCGCCGCCGAAGCCATCACCAGCGACACCACTGCGCACCCGACGGCCGCCTGACCACACAAGGACGGGGCCGCGCCCGGCTCGACCCCGGAACGCGACCCCTCGGCACACCACACCCGAACCAACCCCAGGAGTGGAATCCGTGACCGCATCATCCCAGACACAGCCCGGGGCCCTGCCCCCGGAGCTCCCGCCCCAGCCCCACCCCGTGGCGCCCCTGCACCAGGCCTTCCCGGCCTCGGTGTCCGAGGCCGCCGCCGCGGTGATCGACGCCGAGATGCAGGAGAACGGGGCCGCCACCGGCGAGGAGCTCGCCGCCGCCGAGACGCGCGCCGGGATCCTCTTCGACCCCGCCAGCGTCGAGGCCGCCGTGACGGCGGCCCGCGACCAGGCTCACGCCGAGGACCAGGCCGAGCTCGACGCCGTGCGCGCCGAGTTGGCCGACGCCCGCCGCGAGCTCGCGCTACTGGCCGGCGACCACCGCCGCCGTGACGCGGTCCTGCGCCTGTGCGAGGGCCGCCGCGGCGACGACCTGCTGCTCGTCTCCGCCGTCGCGACCGCCGCCGAGTGCGGCACCACCGCCCTCGACGGACTCCCGATGACCCTCACCTGGAAGCGCAGCCCCTCCGTCCCCGAGAACACCGACCGGGTGCAGCAGGTGACCATCCACTGCGAGTCCTCGTACGGCGGCCGCGCCGACCTGGTCGTCGACGACGAGGACCGCATGGCGCTGGCCTCCCTCCTCGACGCCGAGGTGATCCGCGACATCCACGCCCCCTGCCCGCACGAGCGGGGCTGCGGCAGCGACGACGCGCACCTCGACAGCAACGGAGTCTTCGGCTGGGCGCGCGTCGAGGTCGCCGGCATCGACGGCGGCCCCCGCTGGTACTGCACCCCGCAGTGCGTGTTCGCCGCGCTCGCCCGCGCGGGCGAGGAGCTCGCCGCCATCGAGGAGACCACCACCGGCGGTGAGCTGTGACCTCGGTCCTCGAGACGTACCTGGGCTGGGAGGAACCCCAGCACATGGCCGGCTGCAAGCGGCCCGCCTGGTCAGTGGACATGCGCACCGAACGCGACGAGCTGCGTGACCGGCTCGGCGGCGGCGCGCACTCCTGCCCCAACGACGAGTGCCAGCACGGCGACCGGTACGAGCGCACCACGGTGCGGATCGTGTGCCGGTCCTGCCAGGCCGCCCTCGTCATCCGCGGCGAGGACGCGTCGACCAGCCGGGGCGCACACGCCACGTACGGGTACGGCGAGCCGCCCCGCACGGTGGCCGGTCTGCTGCTGTGGCCGGGCGAGCCCTGGCTGAACTTCGGCCGCCTGTCCAGCGACGAGCCGTACGACTTCGTCGTGACCCGCAAGGGCGTGACCCGGGTGACGGAGGCCGACGTCGTCGGCGTCATCACCCAGGGCCGCGGCAAGCGCGGCGCCATCATCTGGAACGCCGGCGCCCTGCCCACCCCGGGCAAGTACCAGCAGTACCGGCGGTTCGACTGGGGTGCCACGAACGAGGACCGGCCCGCCCGCACGGTCGCGGCCGCCGCCCGGTGGATCGCCGCCCAGCTCGCGCAGCAGACGGGCGGTGCCCAGTGACAGCCACCGACGAGACCGGTCTGGTCGGGAAGAGCACCCAGGACAGCAGCCGACTGTCCCCGGGCGACGCCACCCGCATCCTGGTCCTGCCGCAACTCCCGTACGCGGACGCCGTGTACGACGCCCTGTGCGCCGCCGCCCTGCAGCCCTCCTGCTACGAGGCCGGGGTGCGGCGGGGCCGGAGCGGGGCGTCCGAGCTGTACGTGCGCGCGGTGTGGCCGGCGGGAGCTCCCGCCCTGGCCGACCCCGCCCGCCCGTACGGCCTGACGATCGCCTGGTCGCACGTCACCGGCTGGTCCGTCCACGACGCCGACGAGCGGTACGCGCTCCTCGACGTCGACGCCCTGGCCGCGCCCGAGCTGGTGGCCGACGCCGCCCGGCACCACGCGCGGCACGGCGTCGGCGAGCCGTGGGTGCCGACGGCCGACGGCCGCTGGTCCGAGGCCGTCTATCTCGACATTGCGATCAGCCGGTTTGAGGACCGGCCGGACGGGGTGTGGTGATGACGGCGACCCTGATCCGCGACCTCGTCGCCCTGGCCCGTAACGCAGGCCTGCGCCTGCCGCGCGTGCTGCCGGGGCAGGAGTGGCGGCCGGCCACCCCCGCCGAGCGGCACCTCCTGGCCGAGGCGCAGCGCCTCGACCGCATCCGGGAGAGCCTCCTCGCCGAGATCGGCCGCTTGCGCACCGCCACCCCGCCGCGCGAGCGGTCCGAGCTGGCCCGTCTGCAGGTGCTGAGGAACAGCCCTCTGACGGCCGGTCAGCTCGAGGCCCTGGCTGCGGCCGCGCATGGCGAAACCATCGAGGACACCGCCCGCCGCCTGCATGTCACGCCCGACACGGTCAAGTCGGCGCGGCAGCGGGCCGCTCGCCGCCTTGGCGCGCACGGCATGGTCCAGGCCGTCGCGCTCGCGGTGGCCGCCGGCTGGATCCCCGTTGACACCCCGGCCCCGGACGGAGACACCCCGTGATCCTCATCCTGCTGCTCGTCTTCGCCGTATTCGCCGCCGTCGTGTGGGCCGTCGCGATCGTCGCGGACGTCCTCGTCGGCCGCCGCCCGCACATCCCCGAGCGGTGGGCGGTCCACATCCCCGGCCGGTTCCCGGCCTACGTCCGCCAGGACTACGCCCGCGCCCGCAAGGCCATGGCCCGCACCCTGACCCGCCCCAGCACGCCGGAGGACTGATGACCCGCATCGGGATCGTGACCGAGGCCGCTATCGATGTCCTCGCCGCCCGCCTCTCGCAGGAGCTGCGCCTCGAGCGGGAGGAGATCTACCGCATCGCCCGCGCCCAGGCGGAGGACCTGCGCCGTGAGGGCTGGCGGATCACCGTCCCGGTGGAGGCCGTCCCCGCCGCGGTCCGCCGTATCAAGGCCGGCCGCACCCCTTGATCCCCGGGCGGCGGGACGTGTCTGACCCCCCGTCCCGCCGCCCGGCCACCAACCACCGTTCTGGAGTACCCCCATGCGCCGAACCGAGGCGTTGAAGATCATCACCCGCGTTCTCAAGCAGCCCGTCCCGGATGTGCCCCCCGCCGACCTGATCACTGGCCATTCCGTCGCCGTGTTCGACCCGCGGGCCACGGAGCGTCCCAAGCCGTGGGCCATTCAGGTCGATGTCCTGGCCCTGAAGATCGCCGGGCAGCTTCCGCTCGAAGCTGACTCCGAGCAGAGCCCGGTCGCCCAGGCCGAGGACGCCAAGCGCAGCCGGGACCTGCCCGGTGAGCTCGACATTCTGATCGGTGCCGGTGCCGCTCTGACGTCGGCGCCCTGGTACCCGGCCCGCCCGGGCGACCTGGTCCACGTCCACTTCGAGCCGGTCGGCAGCATGGCCGCCTTCGGTGAGACGTACCTCCTCACGGCCGGCGCCCATGGCTTCCTGTCCATGAAGCTGCTGTGCCACAGCCTGCCCGAGGACACCGAGTTCCTCGACGGCATGGTCGGCTGCTTCACCGTCGAGGACGACCCCGACCCGCTGTCGGACCTGTGGTTCGAGGCGGGTCCGCACCGGCTCACCGTGATCCGCGATGGCCGCCCCGTCCACACCGGCGGTACGCGGTGACGCCGGCGACGGCGCGGGATCTGCGCCGCGCGAGGGTGGCGCAGCTGCGCCAGGGCGAGCCGGACCTGAGCCACCGCGACATGGCGCAGCGCCTTGGCATCTCCAAGGACACGGTGCGCCGCGACCTGGAAGCGCTCGACGCCGAGGTGGCGCAGCCTGCGCCACCGGCCAGCCGGGCAGACGCATCAAACGCGGACCAGGTGGCGCACACTGCGCCGCAGGTCAGCGCCGAGCCTGCGCCGCCGTGCGCCACCGCCGCGGACACCATGGCGCAGGCTGCGCCACCGGTGGAACTGCCGCGCCGGGTGGCTGATCCGCTGGCCGGGATCGACGTGAGCCAGTGGCGCGCGCTGCGCCGCGACCTCGCGGTGCTGGCGCAGACCGGGCAGTCGGCCGAGGCGCTGGTGCATCAGGCGGTCGTCGCCCTGGCGCACCACTACCGCCAGGCACTGGACCGTGGCGAGCTACAGCCCGGCCGGCCGTTCGTCGTCACCGGCATGAGCCTGCGTCCGGCCGCCCTGCTCGCCGACCGGCCGGCGCCGTGACCGGGCGGCCCGCCCCGCCCGACTCCCGGGGCGGGCCGCCCTCCCCCCGCCGCCGGCGGACCCCGCCGTGCCAGGCCCTGACGGGCCGGCACTCCCTGACCCGGGCGCGGCTGTACCCGTGCGGCTGGCTGTGCGACCTGCACAGCCCCTGGCACCTGGCCGGCCGCCCCGCCACCCACACACCACAGAAATGGACAACCCGTGTCTGACAACGCACAGCTCGCCCGCACCGGAACGCTCGGCGCCGTCGCCATCGGCGGCGCGGTCGTCACCGGCTGGTGGCTGCTCGCCATCCCGGCGGCCGTCGTCATCGCCGGCGCGCTCGTGATCCGCTTCGGCTTCCGCCCGGGCAAGAACGCGGGGCAGCGGTGAATGACCGGCCGCTGTCCGCACGGGTCCACCGCTCGGGGACCGTCCTCGGCGCGGCCGTCGTCCTCGTCACCGCCGGGGTATGGGCCGCGCACCACGGCGTGCAGGCCGCCACCTACGGCGACGAGACCGGCAGCCGGCTGGCCGCCGTGTGGCTGATCACGTTCCTGCTGCTGCTCACCCAGACGGTCATGTACCACTGCGAGCGGCCGCGCCGTGTCTCGCCGCGCGCCCGCCGCCAGCTCGACGCCCTGCACGTCGCCGTCCTCCTGCCCGTCTACAACGAGGACGAGGGATACCTGCGGCTCGGGCTGCAGTCGTTCCTCGCCCAGACCCGCCCGCCCGATAGCGTGCACGTCGTCGACGACGGGTCCACCTCCGGCGACTACGCCTCGGTGCGCGCTTGGTGGACGCAGGCGGCGGCCGCGGCCGGGATCGCCACCACGTGGCAGCGCACCCCCAACGGCGGGAAGCGGCACGCCCAGGCGGCCGGCGTACGGATGAGCCCGCACGCGGACGTGTACATCACCGTCGACAGCGACTCCTGTCTCGCGCCGAACGCGCTCGCCGAGGTGCTGCTGCCGTTCGCCCGGCAGCGGGTGCAGTCCGTCGCCGGCGTCGTCCTCGCCACCAACCACCGCACGAACCTCCTCACCCGAGTGATGGATCTCTGGTTCACCACCGGCCAGCTCACCGACCGGTCCGCGCTGTCCGCGATGGGCGCCGTCCTCGTCAACAGCGGGCCGCTCGCCGCGTACCGCGCCGGCGTCGTCCGCGACAACCTCGACAGCTACCTGCACGAGACGTTCCTCGGCCGCCCGGTGATGTTCTCGGACGACTCGCTGCTGACCCTGTACGCGCTGCTGCGCGGCCGCACCGTCCAGCAGCCGTCGGCCGTCGTCTTCACCGCCCTGCCGGAGAAGGCCTCGCACTTCGGCCGCATGTACATGCGATGGATGCGCGGCTCGACGATCCGCTCCGTGTGGCGCCTGCGGTACCTGCCGCTGTCCGGCTGGCCCTACTGGGCGCACCTCCTGCGCTGGTTCCAGGTCGCCCTGTCCACCGCCGTCCTCGGCTGGCTCCTCGTCGTCGAGCCCGTCCGCTACGGCCACACCCCGCCCGCGTCCTTCCTCGTCGTGCCGTTCCTGATCGGCTGGGCGCAGGCCCTGCGGTACCTCGGCGTGATCCGCTCCGACGAGCGCATGCGCGAGCGGGCCGTGACCTGGCTGCTGATGCCGCTCGCCGTCATCGGCGGGTGGACGTGGCTCCGTGCGATGCGCTGGTACGGCGTGGCCACCTGCGCCCGCACCGGCTGGGGCACCCGGCAGAACGGCGCCGAGGTCGCCCTGGCCGCGGCCGCGCCGACCGAGCCGGCCGCCCACGACACCGAGACCACCCTGCAGTTCGCGCTGCCCACCCGCTGACGTCCACCGGCCAGGGCCCCGGCGCGCACCGCCAGGACCCGGCCTCCACCGAAACGGAGACCACTCTCATGGACACCAACGCCCGGACCATACCCACCCCGGCCGCCGCCCTGGCCCCGCGCGAGCCCTTCGACCGGACCGCGTTCGAGCGCGCGCTCCTCGGCTCGCAGTTGCGCCGCGACCTGCGCCTGGTCGGGCTGATCCTCGCTCACCACGCCGACCCGGTCGGCCACCTGCCCGCCGACGGGCCGCAGCGCGTCGACTCGCTGTGCGCGCTGGCCCGCATCGACGGCAAGCGGATCCGCGTCATCCTGCGCGAGCTCGAGCTGTCCGGCTTCATGCGCCGCCCGAACCTGCACACGTGGCGTGACCGGCTCGCGGCCCGTCCGATTCATCTGACGATCCCCGCCGTCACGGCTGCCGCTCGCACCGAGCCGGAGCATCCGAGCGAGGCCGCGCGGTGAGCGACGACGAGGAGCAGTTAGCGCTGCTGCCCTCCGACCCGCCCCGATGGGGCGGCCCCGCCGCGGTAGCCGCCGACCCGATCCGCACGCAGGGCCGCACCGAGTACGCCGTGCGCTGCGACGGCTGCGGCGGCCTGCACCGGCACATCGCACCCGGCGTCCGCACCGCCCCCTGCGGCACCACCTACACCGTCCCCGGCGCCGATGACGACGGCGCTGGGGACGGCCCCCAGCTCGACGGCTGAACCGTTTCTCCCATCCACCCGCACCAGGAGCAGACCGTGCCCGACACTCAGCCGGACCGCGCAAGCGGCGGCGTCCCGCATACCTTCCGCCTGCGCATGGCGTGGCAGTGGGTGGGTGGAAAGCGGCAGATGCCGCCCGAGCTGCGCCGCCGTAAGGCGTTCCTGTACGCGCTGGCGACGATCGCCACGATGGCGGACACAGCCGGCCGCACGCGCTTCTCCGACACCGGGCAGCCGATCCGTTTCAGCACGCTGGCGGCCGCCATGGGATCGCGGGAGAAGGACGCCCGCCGCTACCTGAGCGCGGCGATCGCCGCCGGCGTGCTCACCACCGAGCAGGCTCCGCGCCGTGGCCGTACCACCGTCTACGTCCTGCAGATCCCGCCGCGCCCCCTGTGGGGTGCCGCGCTCGCGGTCCTCGACGCCGGAGGGACGACGGATCGGGACGAGAGCCGGCATGACCGCGCGGCCGCCGAGTTCGGGCCCTCGTCGCCCGAACCGGCGGCGGCTGTCCGCCCGTCGAGTTCGGGCGGTCGTAGCCCGTTCCCGACCCCCCGCACCGAGGAGGGAGTTCGGGCGGTCGTAGCCCGACCGGGTTCGGGCTACGACCGCCCGAATGGTTCGGGCTACGCCCCGCCCAATAACCCAGGGGTACTCAAGAACAACCCCCACGAGATGGTGTCTGTAGAACCTCAGCCTGAGGGCGCGCGGGGGCACGACACCCACGAACGGGCTGACGGTCCTCCGTCACCGCTGGCGCGGCAGTCGCTGCGCGCCGTGCCCCCGCCGCAGGGCGGCCGCACGGGCGGACGGACCGTCCGCACCCCCGACGGGCAGCCGCCGCTGCTCCTGCCCGTCCAGACCCCTGCGCTCCCCGCTGAGCGCCCTGCGTACGCCCCGGCGGACGAGGAGGCGCACGAACCCCTGCCAGGCCCGGAGACGGGCGCTCAGGAGTTCGGTCGGCCCCGCATGCCGTGGCGCGCCCTGGTCGCCTCCGAGTGCCCCGACGCCGCCGCCCGCGTCTACCGCGACCGCTGGTCCGGCGACGCCGCCACCTACCTGCCCGACCCCACCGGCACCTGACCCGAGAGGACCCGTCCCTGCGATGCCCTACCCGACCCCACGCCCGCCCGCCCCCAACGGCCCCGGACGCTGCCCACGCTGCCTGCAAGAGGTCCTGTGGTGCCTCACCGCCGCCAACCGCGTCCCGCTCGCCGTCGACACCGACCGCGACAACGCCGGCAACCAGGCCGTACGCCAGGACCACACCGGACGCTGGCTCACCCGCCAGCTCACCAAGGAACGCCCCACCCCGGAGAACGACGAGCACCTGCACATGCCCCACATCAAGTCCTGCCCCGTCCCCGCCCCCCGCGGCGCCCGCACCCCCGCCCCCCGCATACGCCACGGCGTACGGCCCGTCCGGTGGCAGCGATGACCACCCAGCCCACCACCGACATGACCGACCGCCCCCACCTCGAGGTGATCGCCGGCGCACTCAGCGACTGGTGGTTCACCACCGACCCCGCACGCCCGTTCGACATCAACGTGGTCGCCCGCGCCGTCGACGCCCGCCTCACCCTGTCCGGCTACCGCATCGTCCCCGGGAGCACACCCGTGCGCACCACCTGCGACGCCTCCATTGACACCGGCTTCACCAACCCCGCCGGCCCGTGCATCCTGCGCGCCGGCCACGACGGCCCCGTCCACCAGGACGCCGCCGGAGCCACCTGGTGGATATCCCCGCCCCCGGCCCCCGCTGCCCCGCCCAGCCGGCTCGCCGTGACGTGCTTCGCGGTCCTCACCCTCGCGTGTGCCGCCGGCGCCCTCTACACCGCGGCGTACGAGTACTGGGCCTGGGCGATACCCGTCACCCTCGCCACCACCGCCGCCGGCTGGGCAACCGCCGACGCCTACGCCGAGCGCCGCGCCCACCACCGGGGGCCCCGCCGGTGACCCCGTTCCAGGTCCTCGCCGTCGCCGCCCTCGGAGGACTCGCCGCCCTCGTCGCCGTCGTCCTGTTCATCGCCCTCGCCCTCGGCCTCTACCAAGTCATCGACCGCATCATCGACCTGCGCGCCCAGCACCGCGCCCGCCGCGCCCTCAGACGGCAGCAGCGAGCCGACCTCGCCGCCTGCCACGCCATCAACTCCCTACCAGCCCGCCAGCCCACCGACGACTAACCCCCGGGCCTCGCGCGCACGCGCCTGCGAACGCGCGCACGCAATCGCAGGCGCGTGCGCGCGCGAGACCCACCCCTACCCGCCAGTACGAATGACCCTCGCCCACCGACGGGAGACCCCGTGACCCACTTCGAACTCGTACAGCCCGACGACCTGCTGGTGATCTCCAACACCGGCGTGCAGACCGCCCAAGACGCAAGCTGCGAGCACGGGATACCGGCCGTCCTGCTCGTCCTGTTCGGCGCCTACCGCGCCCGCCCCCACGACGCCCAGCGCATCCACACGATCGTGCCGCGCTGCGTCCTCACCGACATGATCGGCTCCCTGCAGGCGCAGATCCTCCGCGACGAGGGCCAGGCCGCCGTACGGCAGTTCCAGGACGAGATCGCCGCGGCCGCCACGACGTCGGCGGCCGCGCTCGAGCAGCTGCACCAGCAGCAGCGCGACTGCTGCGAGGCCGGCTTCCGCACCAACGGCACCGAACACACCTGCGGCCGCAACACCGAGGAAGGCAACGCCCCGTGACCGACACCGTGTTCATCCGCTCCACCGTCGACAGCCGCGACGGCACCGCCGCCTGCCTCCTCACCTGGGGGCCCGTCGAGGCCCTGCTCACCCCCGGCAAGGTACTGGCCACCGCCCGGGACCTCATGGCGGCCGCCGCGCACGCCGAGGCCGACATCGCCCTCCTCGGCTGGTGCACCGACACCCTGCGCGTCGACGAGCAGACCGCCGGCCGGATGATCCTCGACATCCGCGGCCGCCGCCCCGCACCACCCGCCCCCGCCGCTCTCCGCATCCAGGCCGTGGCCGGCCACAACACCCGCCGCCCCTACGTCCACATCTACCGCGGCTCGCAGAGGGGCGAACTCAGCCCCGACGAGGCCCGGCAGATGGCGCAGCACTGGACCGAGGCCGCCGTCGCCGCGCAGATCGACGTCCGCCTCCGCTACGCCCTCGGCGAGTGGGACCACCTCACCGCTGGCGACATCGAGCAGCTGTTCGCCCTCCTGCAGAAGACGCAGCGATGACCGGGTGCGCCATCTGCTACCGCGCCACCGAGCCCGGCGTGCACGCCTGCCCCCGGCACACCGCCGAGCTGCGCGCATGGCTCGCCGAACTCCCCAGCCAGGCCCGCCTCCTCGAGGAGGAGTTCCTCACCCCCGCCGGCGCGCCCGCGGCCGGCCGTCTCGGCCCCGCCGGCCGCGCGCACGCCCCCGTCCCCGTCGACCTGCGCGTGCTCACCCTCCTCGGCCCCGGGCACGTCGACCCGCAGGGCGACGACGACGAGGACGGCACCGTGCCGATCCTCGTGATCCTCGGCGGATGGGCCGGATACATCGCGTACCGGTTCCCCGCCGTCGTCCGCGACCGGCACGGCACCGTCCACGTGATGCCGTGCGACCAGGCGCGGCCGCGCCACGGCGAGACCGTCACCGGCTGGTGCCAGTGGCTCGCCCGGTACCTGCCGTACGCGATCACGCACCCATGGGTGGGCGACCTGCATCGCCAGCTGGGCGCGCTCCTCGGCCGCATCCGCGACCTCACCCACGCCGTGCCCCACCGCCACCCCCAGGGCGCGCCCTGCCCCGGCTGTGACGCGTTCGCCCTGGTCGCCGTCGACGGCCGGGCCGGGATCACCTGCGATGCCTGCGGCCATCACCTCGAGCCGGACGCCTACGCCGACCACGCGGCGGCCGTCCTGCACACTCACCAGACCACCATCACCACCACCCCTGAGAGGACCCTGCCCATGTCCCGCGTCACCGTCCGTGTCCTGCTCCTCCTCGGCGACCAGGCCGAGATCGTCGCCGACGTCCCCGAGGCCGAGCGCAGCGAGCCGGCCCGCTACCCGGCCGCCGACGTCGCCGCGGCCGCCGGCGTCCCCGTCGCCGACCTCCCCGGCCGCCGGCTGACCGCCGAGGTCGGCGACGACGACCAGCTGTCCGGCTGGCGCGTCGCGTAGCACCGGCAACGGCCCCCGGAACGGGACAGATTCCAGGGGCCGTTTCTTCACCCAAGAGTGTTGCAATGCACTACCTGAATGCTGTAAAGTACTACTCAAGAGGGAGGGGCCACGAACCCCGGCCTCCGATCCATCTCAACTCAACAGTGGAAGGACAGTCATCATGGCTGACCGCGAAGACGAGATCATGGGGGCCCTGGCCCACATGATCTCCAGGGTCTACACCCTGCTCGTCGACGTCTGTGCCCTGCTTCCCGTGCCGATCGGCCTCCCGGCCGACCAGCACATCCCGGCAGGCGACGCGATCCCCGCAGTGCTGAGGGTCGCGGAACTGGCGAAGGACCAGCCGATGGGCGAGATCCAGGAAGCGCAGCTGTACACCGGCTGCACTCACCTCCTCGCCGCAGTCGACCTCTACGCACTCTGTGCAACGAGGTACCGGGAGACCCGGGCAGACGGATGCGGAGCCAACCTCCTCTACGCGGAGGAGGCGCTCAAGAGCCTCTATGTCTGGCTGGTGATCCAGTCGGCTGACTGATCCACCGCCGCCCCCGGCAGCCAGCCGGGGGCGGCGCTCCACTGAAGGCGAGAGCGGTCGGCGGGGACCGGGCCGAGGCCGCCGGCGTCCCGAGTCTCATGGTCGCCGGCGCCGGCCACCCGTCCGACCGGCGCATGACGCAGGGCCGTATTTCCTCGCCGCAAGGTGTTGCAACATACTACCCATGTGCTGTAAAGTACTACTCAAGAGGGAGGGGCTACGAACCCCGAACTCCGATCCATCTCAACTCAACAGTGGAAGGACAGTCACATGGCTGACCACAAGGATGAGGTCATGAGGGAACTCACCCTCGCGATCTCTGTCGTCTACTCGATCCTGGTGGACGTCTGCGGGGCACTCCCCGTGCCGATCGGTCTCCCGACCGACCAGCACATCCCCGCCGAGTCCGTCTACCCCGCGATCCAGCGGGTGACCGATCTTGCAGGCGATCAGCCCATGGGCGATCTCCAGGGGATCCAGCTGTACAGCGGCTGCATCCACATCCTGGCCGCCATCGACCTCTACGCGCTCTGCACGGCGAGGTACATGGACACCCGAGCCGAAGGGTGCAGCGCCAACCTGCTCGCCGCAGAGCAGGAGCTCAAGGCACTCGCACTCTGGCTGGTGATCAACGAGGCTGACTGATCCAGCACCGCCCCCGGCAGCCAGCCGGGGGCGGTACCCACTGAAGACGAGAGAACGACCGGTGAGGGCCGGGCCGAGGCCCACGGCACCCCGAGGGGCGCCGGTCACGAAACCCTCACCGGTCACGATCCATCCACCCAACAGGAGGACAGACCCCCATGGTACGACCGCCCGAAACGGTCGCCGAGCTCGCTGCCCGCCTCGGCCGACCCCCCACCACCGTCAGCAAGACCTGGACACGCCACCCCGCATGGCCCGCCCCCCTCGAGCAGCGGCGCGGCCGCTGGCGCCTCTACGACCCGGACGCCGTAGACCAGTTCGTCCGCGACCACATCGACCGTCAGGCCCCCGCCCTCGAACCCCGCCGCCTCTACACCGCCCGCGAGCTCGAGGCCGCCGGCGTCGGCGTCACCGCCGGCACCATCCGAGCCGACCGCACCCGCGGCCGCTGGCCAGCCCCCGACAACACCGACGGTGGCGTCAATCGCTGGCTCGGCGCCACCGCCACCGAGGCAATCGCCGCACGGCGCAGCTACCGGCGGACGCCCGGTAAGTGACCACTGCACGAAATTCCCGGACGGGAACGCATGTTCGAGCGAGGCTTGGTGCGCCAGTGCACCGACTCGCTCGCCGCCGCCGGCGGCGCATGCGACACGCACGGAAAGGGGCCCCGATGCCCATCTGGACTCTCCACCGAGGAGACGCCCTCACCACCCTGCGCACCCTTCCCAGCGGTTCCGTAGCCGCCACGATCACCGACCCGCCTTACAACTCCGGCGCCATGAGCGCCGCCCAGCGCACCGCCAGCACCGCCCGCGACAAATACGTCAGCGGCGACGCCCAGCACCAGCTGCCCGACTTCGACGGCGACAGCCGCGACCAGCGCAGCTACACCCTGTGGCTGACCTTGATCCTCACCGAGTGCTACCGCATCACCCAGCACGCCGGCCCCCTCCTGGTCTTCAGCGACTTCCGGCAGCTACCCGCCACCTCCGACGCCCTGCAGGCCGCCGGCTGGACCTGGCGCGGCATCGTCCCCTGGCACAAACCGATCTCCCGCCCCTGCAGAGGCGGCTTCAACCGGGCCTGCGAATACATCCTGTGGGGCACCAAAGGCCCCGTTGACGCCACCCGCAACCCCGTCTACCTGCCCGGCCTCTACTCAGCCAGCCAGCCGCGCGGCAAAGCGCGCGTCCACATCACCCAGAAACCGGACGGCCTCATGACCGAACTGGTCAAGGTCTGCGTGCCGGACGGCACGATCCTCGACCCCTTCACCGGCTCCGGGACCACCGGAGTCGCCGCGCTCGCCTCCGGGCGCAGCTTCATCGGCATCGAACAGTCCGAACAGATCGCCACCACCGCAGACGCCCGACTCACCGCAGCCGCCGCCTGACAGCCGCCAGCGCCCCGTGCCACACTGCTGCCGGCACTCGACTAGGGCAAGGTCGACGCTTCACACGGCCCGCCTCACTTCCACGTGAGGCGGGCCGGCGCGTCCCTGCTGGACAAAGATCACTACATAGCGTCACACTCATGCCAGCGGCACACCTGTGCCCACACAGCCCCGGCAGCGCCCCCGAGCGCCCGGGGCTCACGCATACCCGAGGGAGGCCCCCATGCAGCACCTCACCACCGCCCAGGCCTCCGACCTCGCCACAACCTGGCGCCGCACCCTGTCCGCCGGCGCCGCCGAGGTCACCCCCGCCACCATCCGCCAGTGGGCCAGCCGCGGCCACCTCGAGCCTGCAGGCCTCGACGACCGCGGCCACCCCCTCTACACCCTCGCCGACCTCGCCCGCGCCGAGCACGCCACCCGTGCCCGGGCGCTGCGCCTGGTCGGCATCGGTGCCCCCTAGCTCCCGCTGCCCGGCGATGGGCAGCGACCGCCGCCGGCGCCCCAACGCCACGGTGGGATGCCGGGCAGCGGGACGTCACAGAACAGACACACCACCCCCACGCACCGCACATGGCACGCGATGATGCCCCGTCAGCGCCCGTACGTCCTTGGGGGGACCATGCGCACACGAACCACCCTCGCCGCCGTCCTGCTCGCCCTCGCCGCCCTCACCGCCGGCTGCAGCAGCGACAGCAGCAGCGACACGCCGGCTGCCACAACGTCGGCCCCGCCGCCCTCGCTTACCGTCGACCCCGCCGAGGCACGCCAGGCATGCGTCGACGCCTGGGCAGAGACCATCAGCAACCGGCCCGACGACTTCAACGCCGAGGCCGACACAGACACCGAGCCCGCAGAGTGCGACGGGCTACCGCAGGACGAATGGACCGACCGCTACATGGACGGCCTCCAACAGGCCAACCAAGCCGGCCGCGATGCCCTGCAGGACCTCATCGACGAAGCCTCCGAGGAAGCACAGCCGTAGACCCCGGGAGGTGGCGCCCGTGGCCGGCAACCCCCGCAACGGGCGCCCCTACCGCACCCTCTGCGCCCGCCAGCGCGCCCTCGGTCTGCCCTGCTGGCTCTGCGGCCACGAGATCGACTACAGCCTCACCGGCTACGCCGCACAACGCAGCGCCTGGGCCTTCACCCTCGACCACGCCCAACCCCTCACGCGCGGCGGCGACCTCCTCGACCCCGCCAATGCCCGCAGCGCACACCGCCGCTGCAACAGTGCCCGCGGCAACCGCACCACCGCCCAGCCGCCGCAGGCCCGAGCCTCGAGGAGATGGTGACCATCAGCAACGGAGAGCAGGACTACGGAGCGTGGCGCACCGAGCAGCACCGCCGCGCCCAGGCCCACGCCTTCGGCTGGGCGGAACGAGCGACCACCGAGTACGGCCAGGCCATCCAACACGAGGACCAGGCCCGCGCCCGCCAGGGCCACGACCACGCCTGGCAACGCGACCGCATGGCCGAGGAGCGACGCCTGGCCGAGTTCCACGGCGTACGGACCACCGAAGCGCTGCGCCTCGCCACCATGTGGGCCGACGTCGCCCAGGCCCTCGCCGACGGCCTCGCAGGGCGGCAGCCAGGCAGGGGATGACAGCGTGCTGTACGTCATCACCGGCCCGCCGGCGGGAGGCAAGAGCACATGGATCACCGCGCACGCCACGCCCCGTGACATCGTCATCGACATGGACCGGATCGCCTCGGCGCTCACTGGCCCGGGCGCGCCGGCGTGGAACCAGGACACGGTCGTGCAGCGCGTCGCCCAGCGCGCGCGGTTCGCCGCCATTGATGAGGCGGTCAAGCACCTCGACGACGTCGACGTCTACCTGATCCACACCATGCCCGGGCCCAAGGCACTGGCCCGCTACCGTCGGCTACGTGCACGCATCGTCGTGGTCGACCCGGGCGAGGACACGGTGCGTGAACGTGTCGCGGCCATGCGGTCGGCCGGCATGGACCGGGTGGTCACCCGGTGGTACGGGCAGTACCGGCGGCAGGGCTCACACCCCGTCACTGCCCAGACGTCACGCGACTGGTGATGACCGAGCGATGGGCGACGCGTGGTCATCCGTGTCGATCCGTCGAACGTTCGCTCGAATGATCACGCTCGGACCGCGCCGAGCGGAGAAGGGGAGGGGGGCCGTGCCGCGACGTAAATCGAGGGGACGGGCGACCCAAAAGCCCTTGTCGCCCAGATCTCTCCCCGCGGCGATCGCACTTACCACCCCGAGCCCAGTTCGACCCTACAAGTTACTCTCTGTGACAATTGCCCCTGTAGCGGAGAGTAACTGACGATTCATCGCAGTCCGTGACTGTCTGTCCGGTTACGGGGGGTGATGACCGATGGGTGACGCTCCGAAGCGCCGACTCCGCCGAGGCGCGGTCGCCGCGGCGACCACCGCCGAACTTGAGGACCTGGGCGTCGACCCTACCGCCAACGCGCAGGCCGCGGCCGCCCTCCGGCTCGCCGCCGAACTCGACTCCGCCCCCGATCCCAAGGCAGCCGCAGGCGTCGCCCGCGAACTGCGCCAGGCCATGGCCGTGGTCCGCGCGGCCGCTCCCCCTAAGGAGCGCGGCGACCGCATCGACCAGCTGGCCGCACGGCGTACGGAACGGCGCGCGGGCGCCGTCTCCCCGGCAGCCGGTAAGGGCGGCGCCCGGTGATCGGCTGCCAGACGCCGAGGATCATCTCGACGCCCTGGTACAAGCGCGTCAGCACCGGCCGGTGGGACGGCACCGAGGACCAGGCCGCACTCGACTTCCGCTCGCCCGCCGGGCAGGAGTGCATCGAGCTCGCCGAGGACGCAGGCCTGCACCTCGACGTGTGGCAGCAGCTCGCGCTGCACCACTCCCTCGCGGAGGACGACGAGGGCCTGTGGACGTCCCTCGACGTCGTCCTCAACGTCGCCCGGCAGAACGGTAAGGGCGGGTTCCTCGAGGCCCGCCAGCTGGGCGAGGTGATCCTGTTCGGCGGGAAGTTGGTCATCCACACGGCGCACCAGTTCAACACTGCGCAAGAGAGCTTCCTTCGCCTCGATCAGCTCATCGAGGGCTCGTACTCCCTGAGCCGCCGGGTCAAGCGCGTGCGCCGCTCCCACGGCGAGGAGGGGTTCGAGCTCTTCAACGGGGCGCGGATCCGCTTCCTGGCGCGCGGCGGGGACAGCGGCCGAGGGTTCTCCGGCGACCTGGTCCTGATGGATGAGGCCATGAAGTTGCGCGCGGGCCCGATCGGCGCGCTGATGCCCGTGCTGTCGGCGCGGCACAACCCCCAGCTGGTGTACACCGGTTCGGCCGGCCTCGGCGACGAGAGCGAGCAGCTGGCACTACTGCGCGCCCGGGCCATGGCCGAGGGCGAGCAGCCGGACCAGTCGCTGACGTATCTCGAGTACTCCATCGACCCTCACGTCAAGGAGTGCCCGCAGGACGCCGACGGGCGGATCGTCTGCGACCAGCATGACGACCGGGAGGACGAGCGGTCGTTCGCCCGGGCCAACCCGGCGCTGGGCGTCCGTATCCGGACGTCGTACGTCCTGCAGGAGATGCGGGCCATGCGGTCGGATCTGTTCGACCGTGAGCGGGAGGGTGTGGGCGACTATCCCGAGGTCACGGACGAGACCTGGGAAGTCATCAGTAAGGCCGTGTGGGAGGCCTGTGAGGACTCCTCGTCGCGTCCCACGGACCCGGTGGCGTTTTCCATCGAGACGACGCCTGAGCGGACGTGGACGGCGATCTCGATCGCGGCCGCGACCGAGGGCGGCGGCGTGCACGTCGAGGTCGTTGCACACCAGCCGGGTACGGATTGGGTCGTCGACTGGGTCAAGGAGCGTGACAAGAAGTGGAACCCGTGCGCGTGGGTCATCGACGAGGGCGGTCCTGCCGGGTCCCTGGTGCCGGCGCTGCGCAAGGCGCTGGCGTACGAGGACGACGAGGACCGCGAGGACCGCTCTGAGCTGCTGATATGTCCGAAGGTGCGGCAGCTGACGCAGGCCTGCGGCCAGTTCTACGACCGCGTCACCGAGGGCACGCTGCGCCACCTCGGGCAGGCGCCGATGGTGGCCGCGCTGGCGGGCGCGAAGAAGCGCGAGGTCGGGGATGCGTGGCTGTGGTCGCGCCGTAGTGACGGCGTGGACGTGAGCCCGCTGGCGTCCGGTACCTACGCGGTGTGGGGCTGGGAGACGTACCACGACGTCGAGCCAGAGGAGGCGGAGCCTTGGGGCGCCTACGTGTGACGCGGTGGTCGCGGCTGGCCCGGGTGGGGCTCGGCTACGTGAGCGGCTGCGTGGGCCTGGCGGTGGGGGCAGGGCTGCAGTTCGGGTTCGGGGTGGGGCTGATGGTCGGTGGGGCTTTGACGGCTGGGTCGTTCCTGCTGCTGGCCGACGTCGACGAGACGGAGGAGGGCGAAGGGTGACGACTCTGTGGCAGCGGGCGCGGCGGCCGGCCGCGCGGTCGGATGACGACTGGTGGTCGGTGGGCGGGAACGTCTACTACGGCACCGGGCGGCCGGTGGACGGCAAGGAACGGCCGCTGCCGATCGACTTCGAGGCGAAGATTCAGCACGCCTACAAGTCGAACGGCCCGATTTTCGCGCTGATGCTGGTGCGGCAGATGCTGTTCAGTGAGGCCCGGTTCCAGTTCCGGCAGATGCGCAACGGCCGCCCGGGGGAGCTGTTCGGGACGTCGGCGCTGGCGCCGCTCGAAACGCCGTGGCCAGGAGGTACGACGGGGAATCTGCTGTCGCGGATGATCCAGAACGCGGACCTTGAGGGCAACGGGTTCGTGACGAACTACACCCCGGGCCGGCTGAAGGTCATGAGGCCGGACTGGGTCACGATCGTCACCGGCTCGGACGAGGATCCGAACCTGCCGAGCGAGGCCATCGACTCGCACCTGGTCGGCTACATGTACGACCCGCCGACCGGTGGCGAGCCGTGGTTCCTGCTGCCCGAGGAGGTGGCGCACTTCGCGCCGATCCCGGACCCGGAGTTCCAGTTCCGGGGCATGTCGTGGCTGACGCCGGTGATCCGGGAGATCGTCGGGGACACCGCGGCGACCCGTCACAAGCTGAAGTTCTTCGAGAACGGGGCGACTCCGCAGGTCGT
Organism: Streptomyces sp. NPDC048584; assembly: GCF_043199595.1. Classification (NCBI taxonomy): domain Bacteria; kingdom Bacillati; phylum Actinomycetota; class Actinomycetes; order Kitasatosporales; family Streptomycetaceae; genus Streptomyces; species Streptomyces sp. NPDC048584. The sequence continues at coordinate 109,137 of NZ_JBICWF010000014.1, read as the reverse complement.
CGTCTCCCTCGACCCGTCGGTGACGCCGGACAAGGTCGGCAAGTTCCAGGCGCTGATGGACTCGCAGCACCGCGGCGTCGATACCGCCTACAAGACGCTGTACCTGGGCGGTGGGGCCGATGTGACGGTCGTGGGCAAGGACCTCCACCAGCTCGATTTCAAGGCCACGCAGGGGGCCGGGGAAACCCGGCTGGCGGCCGCGGCCGGTGTGCCGTCGGTCATCGTCGGGTTCTCCGAGGGGCTGGCCGGGTCGTCGCTCAACGCCGGTAACTATGCGTCGTCTCGGCGGCGTCTGGCGGACGGCACGATGCGTCCGCTGTGGCGGGAGGCCGCCGGCTCCCTCGCTCAGATCATCGACGTCCCCGCCAACGCCGACCTCTGGTACGACGACCGCGACATCGCGTTCCTGCGGGAGGACCAGCGGGACGCGGCCGAGATCCAGGGCCTGCAGTCGCGCACGATCCGCCAGCTCGTCGACGCCGGCTACGAACCCGAAACCGTGGTCGCCGCCGTACAGGCCGAGGACTACAGCCTGCTGAAGCACTCGGGCCTGTACTCCGTGCAGCTGCAGAAGCCCGGCAGCGGACAGGGGGGCACTGCCCCGACGACCGACCCGGAGGAGGGGGCCTGAGATGGACGACACGTTCCGGCGGTACTTCCCGCTCGAGGACATCCGTGTCCGCGCCGGCGGAGACGGCCGCACCGTCGAGGCGTACGCCGCGGTGTTCGACACCCCGGTGGAAGTCCACGACCAGGACGGCGATTACCTCGAGCAGATCGACCGCCGCGCGTTCGACCGGACGCTGCAGCAGCTCGCCCCCGCCGGCTCACGCAGCACATGGCGGGTGGGGGTGTTCTACAACCACGGCCGCACCCTGTGGGGCACCCCGTCCGAGCGTGGATCGATGCCGATCGGCACGCCGGTCGAGCTGAAGACGGACACGCGGGGGCTGCTGACGGTCACCCGCTACAACAAGACCGAGCTCGCCGACGAGGTCCTAGAGAACATCCGCGAGGGCGCCATCACCGGGCAGTCCTTCACCGGCCGGATCATCCGCTCCGACCCGGGGCGTCCGCCCCGCAGCGGCTGGCGTGCCGACCGCGAGGGCAAGCTGCGCAGCGTGCGCCGACAGGAGATCGCCCTCAAGGAATACGGGCCGACTCCGTTCCCCGTCTACCAGGACGCTGCCGTTGTCGGCGTCCGCGCCGAGCAGGTCATGACCCTGCTCTCCGAGCTGCCCGTCGACGAACGGGACAAGCTCGCCACGATGCTTCGGACCGGTACGCCGCTGGACCCGCCCCCCGAGGGCACTCCAGCCGACCCGCCGGCCACCGGCGACCCCAACCCGGGGGCCGCCGCCGAGGACCCGCCCTCAAGGCACTCCGCTCGGCAGAAGATCGCGTGGATCAAGCTCCGCGCCGAGATCAAGGCCAGGAGGGCCAGAAGGTGACCACCAAGAGGAAGAAGAAGAGCGAGCGGCTCAACGAGGGCCTGGAGGCCCTGCGCTCCGAGCTGTTCGAGCTCGAGGAGCTGGAGGAGCCGACCGACGAGCAGGTCACGCGTGCGCGGGAGCTGCTCACCGAGGTCGACACCGCGCAGGAGGCCTACGACGAGCAGCTCGAGCATGAGCGGCGCGTCGAGGCTGTGCGGGCGGCCGCGCACGCCCCGGGCGGGCAGGAGCGCACGCCGGGCGAGGGGCCGGAGTTCATGCGGTCCCGGGGCAACCCGTACGAGGAGCTCGACCGGGTGCGCGGTGCGAACCTCAACGAGCGGGCCACGATCGGCGATCTGCGCAGCCGTGCCCTGTACGCGGTCGAGCTCGCGGGCGAGCAGCTGACCGAGGACCAGCAGGAGCGGGCCGAGCACCTGGTGCGCGGTGACCGCCGTGGCCGGATCGCGCAGCACCTGCTGCTGACCGGGTCGGACGACTACCAGCGGGCGTTCGAGGCGCTGCTGGCGAACGCCGGTAACCCGGCGCTGCTCGAGGACGACGAGTACCAGGCGTACAAGCTGGCCGAGGCGCACCGCCGGGCGATGACCCTGACGGACGCGGCGGGCGGGTTCCTGGTGCCGTTCACCCTGGACCCGACGATCATCCTGACGAACGCCGGGTCGGCGAACCCGTTCCGGCAGGTGTCGACGATCAAGACGATCACAACGGACACGTGGAACGGTGTCTCCAGCGCTGGTGTGACGGCGTCGTGGCTGGCCGAGTCGAACGAGGTCAGTGACAACTCGCCCACGTTCGGGCAGCCGTCCATCAAGCCTGAGAAGGCATCCGCCTGGGTGCAGGGCTCGTTCGAGGTGCTGGCCGACTCCGGGTTCGCGGCCGAGGTCGGGCCGCTCCTGGCGGACGCCAAGGACCGCCTTGAGGCGGCGGCGTTCGCCACGGGCGACGGCTCCGGCAAGCCCAAGGGTGTGGTCACCGCGGTGGCCGCGGTGGGTGGCTCGGTCGTCGCCTCGGCGACCACCGACACCTACGCGGTCGCCGACGTGTACGCCGTCGAGCAGGCGCTGCCCCCGCGGCACCGGCTCACCGGCTCGCCGTCGTGGATGGCGAACAAGGCGATCATCAACAAGACGCGGCAGTTCGACACCGCCGGCGGCAGCTCGTTCTGGGCGAACCTCGGCATGGGCCAGCCCGAGCAGCTGCTGGGCGCGCCGATCTACGAGGCGTCCGCGATGGACGGCGCCATCGACGCCAGCCAGAACAACTACGCGCTGCTGCTCGGCGACTTCCGCAACTACTACATCGTCGACCGGGTCGGCATGACGATGGTCTACGAGCCGCTCGTCAAGGGCGCGTCCGGCCGGCCGACCGGTGAGGCGGGCTGGTTCGCCTACTGGCGCGTCGGCGCGGACGTCGTCAACGCGGACGCGTTCCGGCTCCTCAACGTCACCTGATCCCGTCCGCCCTGAGGCGCGGCCCGCAGCTGCAGGCCGCGCCTCGTCACGTTGCAGGAGCACCCGTCATGTATCGAGCGAAGGACACATTCTGGGCGCCGGACAACCGGCGCATCGTCAAGGGCGACCTGGTCGCCCCACATGACCCGGTCGTCAAGGGCCGCGAGGGACTGTTCGAGGCCGTCGTCATCCCCCAGGCCGTACAGCCTGCCCAGACCGCCGACAAGCCGGCCGAGACCGAGCCGAGCGACGGCGTGCCGGTGGTCGTCGGCGAGCGCGGCCCGGAGCTGCCGCCGCCAGCCGAACCCACCAACCCCGGCAAGCCGGTGATGCCGGCCCCGCCGGAGGGACCCGCCGGGCCCAGCACCCCCGATCGGCAGCCGGCCCCGGCTCTGGCGAAAAAGACCGCGGCGAAGACCACCGCCCCGGCCCGTAAGCCCGCAGGAGGTGCGAAGTGAGGCGCACGGTCTACAACCACGTCCGCGCCGTGGCCACCCTCGGGGTCGCCGCGTACACCGCTGCGACCGACGGCAGCACGGTGGACCGGAAGCTCTCCGGGGCGTCCGGTACGAACGAGTGGCACCAGTCGGCGACGCTGCTGGTTCACGCCGGCACCATCACCGACGGGTCCCACGCCATCACCCTGGAAGTCAGCGATGACGGCCAGGACTGGGATGCCGCCCCGGCCAAGGACCTGCAGGGCGCGCTGCCCACCATCGCGGCCGCGGACGACGGCAAGGTCTACGAGGTCGGTTACCTCGGCACGGCCCGCTACCTGCGGGCCGTGACCACCGTGAGCGGCAGCCCCGAGACCGGCGGCATCTACGGGGCGGTCATCCTCCTCGGCTTCCCCAACGTCACGCCGATCTCGAGGACGTAGGGGGCGGGTGTGGCGCTGCTGACCCTGGCCGAGGCCAAAGCCCAGCTCAACCTCACCGGCGACGGCGACGACGTCGAGCTGCAGGACTACATCGACAGCGTCACCGCGGTGGTCGAGGAGTACTGCGGGCCCATCGAGCCGAGGGCGGTGACGGAGCGGCACGACGCGGAAAGCGGCCGCAGCGTCATCGTGCTGCGCACGACGCCTGTCCTGTCGCTCACCTCGGTGACTCCGGTCCTCACCGGCGGCGTGTCCCACCCGGTAGCCGGCCTGGACCTGGACCCGGACACCGGGGCAGTGCGCCGCCTCGACGGGGGCCGGTTCCGGGGCCTGTTGCTGTTCACCGTGCAGGCGGGACGGGCGGGCGTTCCGCCTGTCCCGCCGACGGTCAACCTCGCCTCCCGGATGCTGGTGCAGCACCTGTGGCGCACCCAGCGTCCATCCCGTAGCGGCGGGCTGGCCGGCGGCGGTGACGACTACACCGTGGGCGAGCCCATCCCGGGATTCGGCTACGCCGTGCCCAACCGGGTCCTCGAGCTCCTCGCTCCGTACCGACTTCCCCCAGGAGTGGCCTGAATGGATTCCCGTATCCCCGACGTGATCGCGGCCCTGGTGGGACTCGGCCGGACGGACCCCGACCTTGAGGGCGTCGCGGTGGCGGACGGCCCGGAGGTGTCCGACACCGCCGCCATGGACTGGCTGGTCATCGGGTTCGACGGCGACCCCACCGGAGACTTCGAGGCGGCCCAGTCCATCGCCGAGTTCGCCGGCCTGAGCACCCGCCGGGAAGAGCAGTTCCAGGTGACCGTTGCGGCGATCTCCAATCGCGGCGACACCGACGTCGTGGCCGCCCGCGCCCGGGCGTACGAGATCGGCGGCCGGGTCGTGGCCTGGCTGCAGGCCAGCCCCACCCTCGGCCTGTCCGAGCTCGAGGCCGGGGTGGCCGCCACGCGACTTGTGCAGGACCAGACCGACCAGGGAGCGTCGGCGCGGCTGTTGCTCACCGTGGCCGGCCGCGGATGGATCTAGGAGGCATTACGCATGGCTGCACTTTCCACGACGGTGACGCCGCTCGACGGCGCCACCGTCACGTACACCGCGGCGGCGGGAGGCGGGGACACCTGCGTCACCGGCGCCGGGGTACTACTCCTCGTCAAGAACGGCGACTCGGAGGCGCACACGGTGACGCTGGTGACGCCGGGCACCCACAACGGGCTGCCGATCGGCGACCGGGCCATCGAGGTGGCCGCCGGGGAGGACGTCGCCATTCCGGTGGGGGCCGACTACCGGGACTCGTCGACGGGGCGGGCGTCGATCACCTACGACGGCGTCACCTCGGTGACGGTCGCCGTGGTCCGGGTGCCGGTCTGATGGCCACGGTCACGATGACGCACCCCGATCTGCCCGAGCAGCGGATCGTGGTCGACGAGCTTTCGGTGCCGCACCACCAGGCGGCGGGCTGGCAGATCACCGAGGACCTGCCGCAGGAACCCACGTCTCCGGCACGCAGCCGGCGGCACACCACCAGGAAGGACAGCGACTGATGTCTACGCCGATCACTGCCAGCACCCGCTACTACAGGCGCGGTGTCACCAAGGTCCTCTGGGTGCCGGCGATCGCCAACAAGGCGGCCCCGAGTAGGTCGGAGATCAACGCGGGTACGGCGCTCGAGGGTGAGACCGGGGCCATGGCGGGATGGCAGACCACGTCCGCCACCGTGCCCACCCCCGCCCTCGGCTCCCGCTTCACGCCGACGGTCGGCGGTGAGATCACCGCGGCGGACAGCTCGCTGACCCTGTGGGCGTCCAAGACCGGCGTGGACGTGCGCACGCTGCTGACCCGCGAGACCACGGGTTTCGTGATGTGGATGGACGAGGGCGACGTGCCCGGTCAGACCTGCGACGTCTACCCCGTCACCGTCACCAGCCAGGCCAAGGTCAGGGAACTCGACACCGCCGCACAGATCATGGTGCAGTTCTCGATCACCTCCGAGCCGTCCGAGAACGTCGACATCCCGGCGGCCTGAGCCATGGCCACCAGTGTGCAGATCCTGGGCACTGGCCAGCTGGTCACGCTGTCCCGCCGCCTGCGGGCGGCGGGCGGCCCCCGCCTCCGGCAGAACATGGCGCGCAGGCTGCGGCGGGCCGCCGAGCCCCTGCACAGCGACTTGCAGAGCGACGTACGGACGATGCGCCTGCAGTCCGAGGGACGCAAGCGCAACAGGCGCGGGCAGATGGGCCGGGGCGGCCCGTCGCTGACAACCCGCCCCTTCCGCGGCATGCTTGCCGGCGGTGTCCGGATCAGCGTCCGCCAGGGCGCCAGCCCCGGCGCGCGCGTGTGGGTTGACCGCAGCCGCATCGAACCCAAAGCGCGGAACGTCCTGCACCAGATCAACCAGACCGGCAGGTTGCGGCACCCCGTGTTCGGCAACCGCAAGCGGTGGGCGAACCAGCGCGGCCCGGCCGGGTTCTGGACCCGCCGGGTGCAGGCCGGCACCCCGCGCATGCGCGCCGAGGTCGAACGGGTCCTGGCCGACGTACGCCGGTCCCTCGAATAAGGAGAACAGCCAGTGATCATCACCTACCGGCAGGACGACGGCACCGACGAGCGGCTCGACACCGACGACCTGTCAGCGCTCGAGGCGGCCGCCATCGAAGACGTCCTCAAGGACGTCCCCTGGCGGGGCATCGAGATGCGGCTGCAGGCCCAGGACCCCACCGCCCTGCGCGCCGTCCTGTGGGCGTTCCGCCGACGCGAGCAACCCGCCATCGAGTTCGCCGCGTTCGACGTCCCCAACTGGCGGCGCAGGCTCCGGGCCCGCCTGTCCCGGGCCGAGATCGACGAGGCCCTCACCAACGTGATGCGCGAAGCACTCGCCAAATCCGCGGACTCGACGATCGACGTACTGACCCCGCACCTGCGCAAACTCGCGCACGACCCCGACGACGTCGACGCCGCGCTCGACGCCCTGGGAAAAGGCCACTTGGCGCGCCGCCGGAAGGACTCCGAGGACTGATCTCCGAGTACCGGTGGCTGCTCGCGCACTACCTGCACATCCGGCCGTGGGAGATCGGCCAGCTGTCCGCCGAGGAGCTCGAGTCAGCGGTGGCCTGGGTCCAGCACTACGTCGCACGACGGTGAGGAGGTGACCCGTGGCGGAGCGTCTCACCTTCACCTTGGCCGGCCGTGACGAGCTGACCCGGGTGATGAACGGCACCGCCGATTCGGCGGACCGTCTGCGGCTGCGACTGGCCGGCATCACGGGGGACGCCGACGGCCGACTGAGGGACCTCAACGGCCGATTCTTGACGCTCGCCGAGGCGCAGCGCCTGGTCGACGACCACTCGCAGACCGTCCGGCGCAGCATGAACGATCTGTCGGATGCGGCCGACAAGCTCGGCGAGTCCGTCAAAGCGAACCTGATCTCGCTGCTGCCGGCGGCCATCCCGGCGGCTGCGGGGCTCGCCTCCTCGGCGGCCGTCCTCGCCGGGCAGCTCGGCGCGGTGGGTGTGGCGGCCGGCGTCTACGCGCTCGCCCTCGGCCCGCAGATCTCCGCGATCGGTGAGGCCGTCGACGCGCAGGACAAGTGGGAAGAAGCGGTCCGGACCTCGGGGGCCGCCAGCGAGGAGGCCATCAAGGCGCAGCTCGCCTACCAGCAGCAGTTGGAGAAGCTCCCGCCGGCGACGCGGGAAGCGGCCGTCGCCGTCGGCATCCTCAAGGACAACTATCAGGACTGGTCCGACAGCCTCAGCGACGACGTGATGGGGCCGTTCATCAAGAGCGTCGGCATCGCGAACGCGCTGCTGCCCAAGACCTCGGGGTTGGTGCGCGGTACGTCGGACCAGTTCGACCGGCTCGTTACCCTCGTCGGCGGCGCGATCAGCACGCCCGGGTTCGACGCCCTCACCGGACGGTTCGAAGCGTTCGCGACCGGCACCCTCGATCACGGCATCGACAACCTTACGATCTTCCTCGCCAAGCTGCAGAACGGCGACTACGACAACGGCGAGCTGCGGCAGTGGTGGGACTACGCGCAGGAGGCGGGCCCGCTCGTCGGGGACACACTGGAGAACGTCGCCGACGCACTCCTCAACGTCCTCGAAGCCGGCTCTGGTGTGGGCGTCGGAATGCTCGAGGTCATCAACGCCCTGACCGGCGTCGTGTCCGCGGTGCCCCCCGAGGCGATCGCGATCCTGCTGCAGTTGGCCATCGCCATCAAGGCGGTGAAACTCGCGTCGGCTGGGGCGAGCGCCGCTCAGGCCGGCCTCGCTGCCCTCGGCGTGCAGATCGGCGCCATGCGCGCGGCGGCGTCCGGTGCGCCCGGGGCGCTCGCCGGCACGACGGCGGCGATCGGCACCCTGTCCAAGGCGGCGAAACTGGCGCTGGTCGGGACCGGTCTGGGGCTGCTGCTCATCACCCTCGATCAGCTGTCGACGGCGAGCCAGGAACCGAAAGTCGATGTCGAAAAACTGTCGACGTCCCTGGGCGAGCTGGCGCAGTCGGGCAAGGTTTCCGGGGAGGCCGCCCGCGCCTACGGCAAGGACCTGGCGGGGCTGGGCGAGTCTCTGCAGCTGGCCACCGATCCGGAGGGATGGGACCAGGTACAGCAGTCCCTGACCAGCCTGATCGGCATGGACTCCACGCCGGTGAAGACCGCCAAGGAGGACATCGACGCGCTCGACCAGGCGCTGGCCGGTCTCGTGTCGAGCGGTCAGGCGGACCTGGCGGCGGCGGCCCTCGACAAGATCAAAGCCAGCCTGATCGAGCAGGGGTTCACCAGCGAGGAGATAACCGGGCAGCTCGACGCCTACAAGGCCGCGCTCGCCGGGCAAGCCCTCGAGCAGGAGCTCGCCGCCCAGTCCATGGGCCTGTTCGGTGAACAGGCGCAGGCCGTCCAGGAGAAGCTGGACACCCAGCGGGCCAGCGCCGACGGACTGCGCCAGAGCCTGCAAGCGCTCAACGACGTACAGCGGCAGGGCCTCGGCGGGATGATCGGGTTCGAGGCGGCGATCGACGCGGCGACGAAGGCGGCGCGGGAGAACGCCGGCGTCCTCGACGTGCAGAACGGGCAGCTGGTCCTCAACACCGAGAAGCAGCGGGCGGCGGCGACGTCGCTGCAGGACCTGGCCGCGAAGACCGATGAAGCGGCAGCCAGCGCGCGGGAGTCGGGGGCGTCGTGGGAGACGGTCAACGGGATCTACGACCGCGGCCGGCAGAAGCTCGTCGAGTCCGCGGTGCAGATGGGGCTCACCCGTGGCGAGGCCAAAGCCCTCGCCGACCAGATCCTCAAGACCCCCGACAAGACGGCGAAGCTGCGCGGGGACATGGAGGACCTGCAGCAGAAACTCGACGACGCGAAAGCCCAGCTCAAACGCGTGCCGGACTCCCGCAAAGCCCAGGTGCGGGCGAACATCGACCAACTTGAGCGGCAGATCGCCGCGGCGCGCCGGCAGCTGGACGGGATCGACGGGAAAACGTCCACCACCTACGTGGTGACGCACTACCTCGTACAGGGCGCCACCGGCGAGGTTCGCAACAAGGACAGGTTGCGGCCCGGGCACTACGCGAGCGGTGGATTCCCCGATGCGGGCGAGCTCGCGATCGTCGGTGAGCAGGGCCCTGAGCTCGTCGTGTTCGGGGAGGCCGCGCGCGTGTTCGACTCGACCGTCACCCGACAGATGATCGGCGACGTCAGCGACGGCCGGCTGCCGATCGGGCAGACCATCCGGCCCGGCATGGCCGCTGCCCCCGTGGCGGCCCCGGCCGGGACGGGCGACGGCCGGTCGGTGACGTACAACGTCTACCCGCGCAAGTCGGTGATCAGCGCCAGTGACCTGGAACTGATCACCCGACAGGAGGAGGCGCGCATGCGTGTGGGGAGGCCAGGCTAGATGCCCCTGATCACAGCACCGGTCGTCACACCGGAGGAGCCGACCACACCACCGGTCGACATCCCCGAGATCGGCTACGCGACCATCACCTACATCGACCCGACCGGGACCCGGTGGCCGATGACCAACCTGGCCGCCGACTGGTACACCCTCGCCAAGGGCGTGTCAGGACTGGGCGCGGCGCCGTACGTGCTGACGTCGGATCCGCACCCGCGCGGCGGTGCGCGGCTGCGGCATGTCCAGCCGCAGCCGCGCACGATCGTCTGGCCGCTGTTGATCAAGGGCGCGGATCACTTGGCGTTCACGGCGAACTGGCGGAGCTTGGCGAAGGCGTTCACGCGGACGTTGCGGCTTGGGGCCGACGGCCGGCGTACGCCGGGCACGCTCGAGGTGCTGCGCCCGGATGGTACCGGCCGGCGGATCGCCGTCTACTACAGCCAGGGGTTCGACGGGCAGGGGGACACGGCGACCGGGATCACCTGGGACTCGGCGGTCCTCACCCTGTGGTGTGAGGACCCGTACTGGGAGGACCTGCAGCCGCGGACCGTGCACCGCGAGACCGGGACGCCCGGGGATTTCCTGGCGCCGTACCCGACCGTGTCCTCGTCGCAGGTCCTCGGCGCCACCACCGTCGACAACCCCGGCGACGTCGACGTCTGGCCCCAGTGGACCGTGACCGGCCCGGCCACGGCGATCACGTTCACCCGCGACGACACCGACGACGAGTTCGTCCTCACCATGGCGGACACCGTCCACGGGGCGCTCCTCGCCGGCGAGACGGTGACGATCTCCACCGATCCGCTGCGCGTCGTGTCCGGCACCGGCGAGAACCTCCTCGACGGACTGAACTGGCCCGAGGCCGTCCTGTGGAGCATCCCGCCGGGCCTGACCCCGGTGACGTTCCAGCTGGACGGGGCATCGGACGGCAGCGCCGTCGACCTCACATACCACCCGAGATACGAGACCGCATGATCCAACTGCTGGTCACCGACCAAAGCCTCAGCACCCTCGGCGTCCTGGCCGGATGGACCAAGGTGTCATGCGACCGGAACCACAACCGGCCGGCGGCCGGGTCGGTGACGCTGCCGGCGACGACGGACAACATGGCGCTCCTGCAGTCCGGCCGCCGCCTGGTGCTGATCAGAGATGCGGCCATCTGGTGCGCCGGGCCGATGGAGGTCCCGCAGCAATACGCCTGGGACCTCGGCGCCAACGCCGAGCCGGGCACGGTCACCGTCAACTTCACCGACGACCTCGGCCGGATCGCCGGATACCTCACCTACCCGACCCCGGCCGCGGACTTCGAGTCGCAGACCACGACCAGCGACGTGATGTATCAGCTCACCGACACCAACGCCGAGACGATCATCCGGACGCTGGTGAACGTGAACTGCGGGCCGGGCGCCATCACCGCGCGGCGCATCCCGCAGCTGGTCCTCGACGACGTCGCCGGCGTCGGCAGCACACGCTCGATCAGCACCAGGTTCGACCCGCTGCTCGACGCCTGCCGTACGGCGGCCGCCGTCGACGGGCTGGGGTTCCGCACCCGCCAGGACGGCAGCCAGATCAAGTTCGGCGTGTACGCCCCGGCGGACCGCACCGGCACCGCCCGGTTCTCGGCAGGGCTCGGGAATCTCCGGTCGGTCAAGTTCACCCTCGGCGCGCCGACCGCTACGTCCGAGCTCGTCATGGGAGGCAACGACCCCAAGGACCCCGCCGGTGAAGGTGAGCCCGCGAACGAGCGGGTCTACGTCGAGGTCACCTCGGGGACCGAACCCGACTGGTACCGCGTCGAGAAGCTGATCGAGCAGTCCGGCAAGGACGACAGCAAGGGCGAGCTGACGCAGGCCGGTGTCCTCGCCTTCGGCAACGACAACCCGCAGGCCTCCCTCGCCACAGAGACCGTGGACACCGAGGACCTCAGGGCCGGCCGGGACTACACGCTCGGCGACCAGGTCGCCGTCGTCCTGCCCACCGGTCTGGAGATCGCCGACGTCGTACAGACGATCCGGCTGGAGGCCACCCCGGACGAGGGAGAACTGGTGACCACCGTGGTCGGCAACAGCGATGCCACCACGCTGACGCGGACCGTGTGGACCATACGGGACCTGGCCTATCGGCTGGGCCAGATAGAAGGAAGGGGGTAGCCGTGGCTCAGGACTCATGGCCGGACCCGGCAGATGACCGGGAGATCACCGACGTCCAGTACGAGCAGCTGGCAGCCCGGTTCTCCGACGACGGGGTGTACGGCACCCCACTCGATACCCAGGTCGTGACCGCCGGTATCGGCCTGACCGTGGCCGTACGCGCCGACGTACTGGCGTCGGTGCGCGGGCACGGCTGGACGTCCGGCAGCACCGGCGACACCCTCGATATCGCCCCCAACACCTCGGGGCAGACGCGCGTCGACCGGGTCGTCCTGCGCCTCGACCGCTCGACATGGCAAGTCCGTGCCGTCGTCAAAGAAGGCACGCCCGGGGACGGGCCGCCAGCCCTGACCACGGGCGCCGGGTCCACCACGTACGAGGTACTGCTGGCCGACGTGTCGCTGCTCACCGGCGCCGGGTCCGTCACCGTCACTCGCCGGGAGCTGTACGTGGGTACCCGGCTGCGGCCGGCCACGTCATCCACCCGCAACCTGCACCCCGTCGTAGGCGAGGAGGTGTACGAGACGGACACGGGGATCACGCGGCAGTGGAACGGCAGCAGCTGGCGCATCGTGAACGAGGACGCCGGCGACATCCTGTGCGACTTCCCGGTATCCGCGTGGCAGATCACCGTCGCCAGCGTGCTGGAGGCACGCAACGGGATCGTCTCCTTCCGGCCGGGCAGCTTCAAACGCACGGCGGGCACGCTGTCCGCGTCGTCCGACTCGAAACTGCCGGCTGTCATCCCCAGCAAGTACGTCCATGCCACACGCGACCAGTACATCCTCGGATACATCACCGGTGCCGGGCTGTGCCGCATGCAGATCTACAGCAAGAGCTCGTCGGAGACGGCGCGGCGCGGTGAGCTGTGGCTGATCCACCACCCGGGCCTCACGACCAACGACTTCGTTCTGCCGCACAGCGGCATCAGCTGGATGGTGTGACATGGCGCGAATGCAGTTCGGGCGGGGTGTCGCCGACTACGTGGTGCAGCCCACGGACGGGCAGTGGGGCGTCGGCGCCGGCGTGGCCGTGACGTTCTGGTCCGCCCCGACCGAGGGCACCCAGTACACCGATCTCCTCGACGCCGGCAGCACCCCCATCACCGAGGTGACCACCGACGAGCAGGGGCTCATCCCCACGCTGTGGGGGCCGGACAGCGTCGTCGGCATGTGGGCCGAGGCGGGCGGCGGCACCCGCGCGTGGATGGACGCCCATGAACCCGCCGGCGGTGAGGGCGGCGGCGACGCCGGGTCCGTGCGCGACTGGCTCAACGTCCGCGACTTCGGCGCCCAGGGCGACAATGTCACCGACGACACCGCAGCGATCCAGGCCGCGCTCGCCGCGTGCCCGATGGGCGGCATCGTCTACCTGCCCGCCGGTGCCTACCGGACCAGCGCACCGCTGACGATTCCCCCGGCGGTCACCCTGCAGGGCACCCACACCAACCTGATGACGGTGCCGGGTCTCACCGACCCGCCCTGCTACATCCGGCCGCTCGCGGCGTTCGCGGGGACGGCGGTCATCAGCCTGGTCGACGCCGCGACGGGCGGCTACTCCACGATCTCGGCTGAGCACCGGATCCTGAACCTGATGATCGACGGGCAGGACCTCGTCGACGAGGGCATCGACGGCCTCCGGGCAGCGGGCAACATCCAGAACGTCGGGCTGCGCGACCTGACGATCCGCCGGGTCACCGGTGCCGGCATCCACACCGAGGAGGCGAGCGGGTTCTTCCCGTACTCCTGGCGGCTCCACCGGGTGATGACCGACAACTGCGGTTGGCACGGGTTCGCCGTCGAGGTGATGACCGACATCACCATGGTCGACTGCCAGGCCATCGGCAACGGCGCCAACGGCTTCGAGATCGTCAACGCGGCGAACAGCCAGATGGCCGTGTGCCGGGCCGAGTGGAACGTCGGCAACGGGATCCACATCACGGGGGACTGGGCTACCGGCACCGGCTCCGGCGGCATGCTGATCGGCGACTGCGGCACCGACCGCAACGGGCAGAACGGAGTCCTGGTCGACGCGACCGGGAACCCGCCGATCCAGATCGAGAATCTCCACACCCGGCGCGACGGCCGCAACGACGGCGACGGCGGCGGCGGGTACGCCGGCCTCGCCGTCGCGGACGCCACCGTGCCCGTCCTCGTCGGCCTGGTCACCTGCTACCCCGGCGTCGACGACGACGGCACCCAGACGAACTCGCCGCAGTACGGAGCGAGGTTCACCGGCTGCGCCTACGTATCCGTGGCGTCCGGGTTCCTGCACGCCGCCGATGCGGGATGGTCCGACGCCGGCGACAACACCGTCCTCCGCCGGGGCCTGAACATCGCCGAGCGCACCGGCACTACCGCCGCCCCGGTCGATGCGTTCGCGCCGCCCACCGACGTTGCCGGGAACCTCAACGTCGGCGGGTACGCCGCGGTGAACTCGGGGCAGTCGAACGGCCAGTGGAACATCTGGGCCAACCAGTCCAAGGCGTTGAACCTCGGGTCGGCGGGCGGCGGTATCTCCATCAAGGAGGGCGTCAACGCGCGCATGGGCGTGGCCACGCTGGCGGCGGGGACGGTGACCGTGGCCAACACGTCGGTGACGGCTACAACCCGCGTGCTCGCGTTTCGGCAGGCGGCGGGCGGCACGCTCGGGAACCTGTCCGCCGACGTCGACGCCGGCGTCGGATTCACCATCGATTCCGACAGCGCGGCCGAGACCTCGACCGTGGTCTGGCTCCTCTTCGAACCTGCGTAACTGTCCCGTCTGATCGCCGCCCCGTGCCGCTGTGGCCCGGGGCTTTCGTGTGCCCTGGGAGGCCTCATGAAACTCGTGACCCGCGCCAGCTGGGGTGCGCGTCCGTCTCGATACGAGCTCGCCTACATCGCGTCGACCGGCGGGACGAAAGTCCACTACGAGGGCACGTACGTGCCCAAGAGTCTGGCGGCCACCGACGCGCACAGTACGTGTGCCGGCCGGATGCGGGACCTGCAGGCGAGCCACCTCGCCAACCGGCAGGAGGACTACAGCGACATCGCGTACAACGCGGTCGTCTGCCCGCACGGGGCTGTGTTTGAGGGGCGCGGCCCGCACCGCAAGACCGGAGCGAACGGCAACTCCTCGCTCAACTCCCGTGACTACGCGGTGTGCGCGATGCTCGGCGCGTCCGGCCTGATCGTCCCCACGGACGCCATGCTCGACGGGATCCTTGACGCCATCGGCTGGCTGCGCAACGCCGGCGGCGCGGGCAGCCGGATCGGCGGCCACCGCGACGGGTACGCCACGGCGTGCCCGGGCGACCGGCTGTACGAGTGGGTCAAGGCGGGCGTGCCTCGGCCGGACGGATCCGAGCCGCAGGGCGGCGCCGGCGGCGAGGTAGGCGCCGGCGGGATCGCCCGCTACCAGGTCACGATCAACGGCCTGCGCTACGGGTACGGCGCCACGGGCGCGCACATCACCGCGGTGGGCGAGGCGCTCGTCGACGCAGGGTTCGGCAAGCACTACAAGGTGGGGCCCGGGCCCGAGTGGAGTGACGCCGACACCCGCAACTACCAGGCGTTTCAGCTGGCGATGGGGTACGAGGGGACGGCCCCGCACCAGGACGCCGACGGCGTCCCGGGTGAGGTGAGTCTGCAGCAGCTGCTCGGCAAGGTCCCCGGCAAGACACCGGCCAAGGACAAGGCGGCGCCGCCGTTCCCCGGCCGCAGCGCGTTCGTCCTCGGCAAGACCAACCCCGCCGTGACGACCCTGGACGGCGGGCTGATCCGCAAGAGCTACACCCGGCACCACGACGGCGACGGCTACCAGCCAGGGCCCCGGTTCACCGAGCACACCCGCAAGAACGTGGCCGACTTCCAGCGCGCGACGCCGGCCCTGGCCGGCGACGCGGACGGCTACCCCGGCCCCCTCACCTGGAAGCTCCTCCTCACCTGAAAGGACTGATCATGCATCTGCCCCGCTACTGGAAGGCCATCGCCGGCGCCGTCTCAGCCGGTGCCGGCTCCCTCGCCACGGCGCTCAACGACGACCGGATCACCGCCGGTGAGGGCATCACCGCGGCGCTCGTCGTCCTCGGTGCGCTCGGCATCACCTACTGGGTACCGAACCGCGAGCCCAAGGACAGCGGCCTCGAACAGGCGCTGCGACGTACCGCCGGCGAGTAGGGAGACCCCTATGGACGCCACCACCCTGACCACCCTCGGCAGCCTCCTGCTGGGCGTTGGCGCCGTCGTTGGCGGGCTGGTGTCGTACCTGGGCAAGCGCGGTGAGAACGCGTTGACCGGCTACTCATCGCTCACCGACAACCTGCAGGAAGAACGCGACCGGTTGGACCGGAGGGTGCGGGAGCTGCTCGCCGAGCAGGCCGAGCAGTCCGCCCTGCGCGCCGCCGACCAGGCCGAGATCGCCCGACTACGAGCCCTGATCATCCACCTCGGAGGACAACCGTGACCCGACCTGAGCGGGCTCTTGCCAGCCGCTGGCGGCCCTTGGCGCTGACGTGCTGGCTGGTCGCCCTGTCCGGTGCGGTTGTCCTCATCTGGGCGCGCATCGACGCCGAGACCCAGCGGGCAGACACGCTCGCCGCCGAGGCTGACCGCCGCGGCGACGCCGTCACCACCCTCGCCGGAGACGTCCGCATCCTGCGCGCGCAGGTCCGCGAGGCCGGTGCCACACCGCGCGTGCCCGACCCCAGCCAGGCCGTGGACGGTCTCGACGACCGCACCCGCGTACCCGTGCCGATCCCGGGACCTCGAGGACCGCAAGGCGAGCCCGGTGAACCGGCGCCCACGATCACGCCGGCACCCGGACCGCCGGGGCCTGCGGGGGAAGACGGCGACGACTCCACCGTGCCCGGGCCCGCGGGATCTCCGGGTGCACCTGGTGCCGACTCGACTGTGCCCGGGCCGTCCGGTCCGCCAGGACGGGACGGACGCGATGGACAGACCGGTGCCGACGGGCGGCCGCCGGCCGGCTGGTCCTTCGAGTACGGCGGCGTCACCTACACCTGCACGCCGGTCGACGGGTTCGACCCCGATGCGCCTCGGTACCGGTGCGATGCGCCGGTAGAGCCCAGCCCGGACAGTGGCACCCCACCCAACCCACTGGCGGCCGCGCTCGACCCGAACCGACGGCAGTACCCCTAAACCAACGCGCCCCCTGCGCAGCCCACGACGGGCTGGGCAGGGGGCGATTCAGTGCGACCAGATGTGCTAGACCGACAGCGCTCGAGGGCTGAACCGTACCGGCGTGTTCCACGAGGAAGTGAACACCGACCAGGAGGCTCCCGTGGCCGTCACGATGTCGAAGTACATTCCGATCGTCGTCTTCGCGTGGACCTCAACATGCGTCCCGTCCGGAGAAAGATCCGCCTGCTCTCTCACACCTGTCGGTGGTCCGAGAAGCGTGGCAAGCTCCAGCCGCTTGGTCTCCGGCCAGTACACGGCGATCGTGCCCGGCCCATCCAGCCGCGCGTAGACGTCACGCATGAGATCACTCTCGAGGGCCAGCATGATGCGGGATCCGTTCAGCTGGAACCCGTTCCGCTCGTACCGGGCACGCGTCGCTGGGTGGGCCAGCTCGCGGGCCAGATGGAAGCTGCCCTCCCGGCGGTGCTGCGCATCACTTGCCACTGTTCCACCTCCGTAGGTTCTCTTCCCACTCTGCCAAAAATTCGTCCATGGCAACATCGAAGGCATCTTCGATTACCTGCGGGCCCGTATCAGGCGAGAGTTCGCAGATCGGCTGGTGATCTTTTAGAACCCCGCCTTCACGGGTGAAGAGATGACGGTGAACGGTGCCGTGGCAGCAGTCGATCCTGGCGATTTCTACCCAGGGGCCCCAACCAAGCTCAGTCATCTGCATGATTGCAAAATCCACCATCCGGCCGCGGAGGGTGCGTGACCGCACCCTGAGCTCCTCACCGGGGGCGATCAAAATGTCCCAGGTAGCTTCCTCGGCCGGAGGAACCGGCGGCGGTTCGTATGCCTGATCTTCCGGCCTGTCGGACATGTCCGACAGGTTGCGCCGCCTCCGATTGCGGTTGTTAGCCAACGCCCCTCCCCCTTTTTGGCTAATTAGATAGTGACTTTACCTGCCCGATTTAGTTCAGGGACTCGATAGCCCGAAGGATGAGCTCGCGTGCCTGGGCCCCGTACACGGCCATGCCGCGTAGCTCCTCGAAGGCCTTCAGGTACAGGGACACTTCCGATGGCTGGGTGATGCGGATACGGGCGGACACGAGCTCGACGGACACCAGCTGGTCGTCGTAGACGTGGAAGGTCTCTCGCGGCCAGTGGGCGCGCAGCTCGGTGGCCGCGGGGATGATGCCGAGGGACACCGTGGGCTGTGCGCCGGCGGTGAGGAGGTAACCAAGCTGAGCAGCCATGTTGTCCGTGTCGGCGATCTGGCAGTACAGCACGGACTCCTCGATCACCAGGAGGACCTCGCGGCCGGCCTCGCGGATGACGCCCGAGCGGTCGATGCGGGCGCGTGCTGCCTCGGCGCTGTCATCGACGGCCAGGTCTCGGAACCTCGCGGCCGCGCCGAGGACGCCGGCGGCGTAGCCCTCGGTCTGTAGGAGGCCGGGTACGAGGGTGGACGAGTACACGCGGAACCGGGCGGTGGTGCGGATCAGCTGGGCGGTGCCTGCCTGCAGCTCGGTCAGTCCCCGCCGGACCTGGTGCCGCCACTCCTTGTACATGGACTCGGCGTTGACGGACTGCACAATCAGGTCCTGCGCCTGATCTGTGGCGCCGGTGGCCGCGCACCACAGCCGAATGTCTACGGCGCTGGGGCCGGTGAGCGCATTCTCGATCCGGGATGTCTTGGAGTTGTGCCACCCGCAGGCGTTGCCGAGCGCGACGACCGTGAGCCCCGCCTCTTTACGGAGGTCGCGCAGGCGTCTGGCGACGGCCTCGCGCGCGGCCTGGGCGGAGGAGGACGGGGACACGGGCATGGGGTTGGCCTTACGGGTGCTAGTGGATCTCGTACTGGTCGTGTGGGGTGGCTCGCTCCCACACCGCCTCGAAGGCGGACTCGCAGAGCGCGGCCGCAGTGGGGTTGTCGGACAGCTCCTGACCGGCTGAGGCGCCGTCACCGGTGAAGTGGTTCCAGCGGATCAGCCGGCCGTCGAACAGCCAGAAGTCATTCCCGGGCAGGGCGATGTCGCTGGCGCGGCGGCGTGGCAGCCAGCGGACGCTTTCGCCGGCGGCGACGTTGGTGAAGGTGCCGGAGTGCTCGAAGCGGATGTACTCGGTGACCGGCTCAGAGATGATGCGGGCCCGGCGGACGACGATGCCGCGGGCAACGGATTTCCGGATGAGGTCCACCCACGGACGCCACCAGGTCGCCTCGTCGTCGGGATCGAGCCGGACACCGCTGCGCCATTCGTCGAAGCGGGTGCGCTCGTTCTCGACGGAGTAGACGTCGCGCATTTCCAGGTGCACGGCGGACTGCGTGCAGGAGGAGATCAGGTCAGCGAACGGTGGCGCGCTCGACGGCATCGCAGGCCTCCCTGATCATGTGCACCATCCTGGCCGGGACGCGGACAACGGCTTCATGCTCGGGGATCCCCTGTGCATGGCCGGGGATCGTGAGCGCAGCGCACTCCGCTTCCAGTTCGGGACTCGGCTTCCACCCCTGGAAAACGATCTCCTTCTTCTCTCGGTCGACCCATACGGTGGGGGACTCGTCATCTCCCGTATTGGGATCGATCCCGATGAACAGTAGTGGCATGGCCGCCTCCTTCAACGGTGTGTGCATATTTCTGCATCACCGTTTCTGGCCTGCGCTGTCACGTCAAGAGCGGAAAGCGGCCAAGGAGGCAGGCGAGTGACTTGCATGCAGAAATCTGCACATCGCTGGATGTGCAGCAGATCTCACTTCTAGCTTCGTGACCAGCGGCGACTCGACCTCTCTGCCCATGTACACGCCGCACCTCGATCCCGGGCAGAGCAGCGCACCGGAGGCACGAGGATGACCGGCGAGAACACACCACCGCGCACCCTGCGCCCTGTCGAGGCCGGCCCCGGGGTGCTGGTGCATCCGACCGCCAGCCGGCGGCTGGCGACCGAGCAGTGGCTCGCGTCCGCCCACATCGAGTCCCCCGCGCAGGCCCGCCGGGACTGGCGCAGGACGGGCGTGGCGCTGCTGGCCCTGGGGACACTGTTCTCTGCGGTGCGGATTCCTCTCCGTCTCGCACTCGCGCCGATCGGCGGGGTCCGCCCCTCGGCCGAGGCCGATGCGTTCCTGGCCCAGGTCCTCGAGGACGGGCCGGTGATCTGCCACCCGGCCGGCCGCCGCTACTACGCCCTGGTCCCGGCGAGCATGCCGACCACGTGGCACCAGGCGGCAGACGAGTGGCGCACCGACGAGGTCGACTGCCTCGGCCGCGACACGTACCTCGGGGTGCCCCGCCTGGACAGGACATGTCTGGAGACAGCGTCGCTCGACTCCTACTGGTCGGTGCCGATGACCTCCATGGGGTCACTGTGCGCGCCGCTCGCAGTGGCACGCCTGATCGCGGCCGGCAAGCACGCCCTCGCCGACGAGGATGTGCTGTGAGTCGCCGCGCGCTGATCGTCTACCTGGCGGTGCTGCTCGGCCTGGCCGGCGCCCTGGTCTGGGGCGTCGCTACCTGCGGCTGCTGACCCCCACAAGAACTGCCCCGCTCGTCCGTGCCCCCGTCACGGATGAGCGGGGCTTCCCTTTGCGCTTAACCTACGTACCAAACTGAAGTTCTCATCCCAGATGTGCAGGCCGTCCTTGGTCTCCACGCACTCCTGAGCCACACCCGGGCCGATCACCTCCGACAGCCCGTATATGTCGACCGCGTCGATCGCGAACCGCTCCTCGATCTCCTGCCGCATCCGCTCCGTCCACGGCTCCGCGCCGAAGATCCCCACCCGTAGCGAGGTGGAGCGCGGGTCTACGCCCTGCCGCTCGAACTCGTCGAGCAGGGTGAGCATGTAGGACGGCGTCACCATGATGATCGAGGGCTTCAGATCCTGGATCAGCGTCACCTGGCGGGACGTCATCCCGCCGGACGCGGGGATCACCGTACAGCCGAGCCGTTCGGCACCGTAGTGTGCGCCCAGGCCACCGGTGAACAGGCCATAGCCGTAGGCCACATGTGCCGTGTCCCCGGGGCGGCCGCCCGCCGCGCGGATGGACCGGGCCACCATGTCGGCCCACATGGAAAGGTCACCGTCCGTGTAGCCGACGACCGTGGGGCGTCCGGTGGTGCCGCTGGAGGCATGCAGCCGGCGGATACGGTCGCGGGGTACCGCGAACATGCCGTACGGGTAGTTCGCGCGCAGGTCGGCCTTGGTGGTGAACGGGAAGCGGGACAGATCCGACAGGGAACGGCAGTCGTCCGGGTGGACGCCCGCCTTGTCGAAGGACTCCCGGTAGAACGGCACGTTGCCGTACGCGTGCCGCAGGGAACTCCGCAGCCGTTCCAGCTGGAGCGCGCGCAGCCCTTCGGGGTCGAGCCGCTCCGCCGTATCCGTCATCGGCGCCGTCCTCCCACCTGTCACAGCAATGCGGACGACCGATCATTCGGTCGATCTTTCCGGGATCAGTAAGTCAGGCCACTGGGCCGGGGGCAAGGGTCAGCCAGTACTTTTGTCGAGACCGCCTACTGGCGCACCGGCCCGTACGCCGTCATGAAGCGGTCGCGGAAGGTGTCCATGCCCCAGCGCGGGGCGTCGGCCGCGGGCTTCAGACCGTCGGTCCAGTTCCAGTCGGCCACCCGCTCCAGCACCTTCGGATCCTTGGCCACGATCGACACCGGCACATCCTTGACGGTGCTGCCGGCGGTGACGGTGGGCACCGGCTGGTGATCGCCCAGGAACACCAGGACCGTGTTCTCGTCGCCGTACCGCTCGACCCACTCGGTGAGGCTGCTCAGCGAGTACTCGATGGCCCGCCGGTACTCGGTGCGCACGTTCTCCGGGTCCTTCCAGACCTCCTTCGGATCCGTGCCCTCCTTCTTGATCTCGTGGAACACCGAACCGTCGCCGAGATCGTCCCAGTCGATCATGTGCGCGATGGGGGACCAGGGGTTGTGGCTGGAGGCCAGGATGATCTCCGCCATGATCGGCTCGCGGTCCTTCCGGCCGTGCTCCAGACGCTCGAAGGCCTCCAGGCTGAACTGGTCGGGCACGGGGGTCCAGCTGAAGTACGGACCCTGGTAGCCGAGGTGCTCCGAGTCGTAGATGTGGTCCAGGCCGAAGAACTTCCCCTCCGGCCAGGCCCGCCGCACCCCGGGCACGATACCGACGGTCCGCCAGTCACCGGTCTTGCGGAAGTAGTTGGTCAGGGTCATGCGGTCACTGGTGGTCAGACTGCGGTAGCGCTGCTGGTTCTTGATCCACAGGCCGGACAGGAAGGTGGAGTGCGCGAGCCAGCTGCCCGCCCCGGTCACCGGGGACTTCAGCCAGCCGCTGCGGGAGGCGAAACCGGCGTCCTCCAGCCGCCGCGTGCCCTCCCTCAGCGCCGTGTCCATCGGTCCGGCCATCGCCGGATCGTCGATCGCCACCCGGCCGTAGGACTCGATGAACGTGAACAGGACGTCCTTGCCGCGCAGCCCGGTGAACAGCTGATCGGGAGGCGTCCTCGCGAAGGCGTCGACGGACGCCTCCTTCTCGAAGACCCGCGCGTCCCGCAGCCCCGCCCGTACCTGCTCCACCCGGTCGCCCACCAGATCCGCCGTGCCCTTGTCGGCGATCGGCACCCCGCCGACCTGCACGCCGACCGTGACACAGGTGATCCACGCGACGCCCAGCACCAGCAGCGTGCGCACGGCGACGGGACGATGACGGGTCATCAGCCCGGTCAGCCGTACCGTCGCCAGTGTCATCAGCGCCAGCAGGGCCACGAACAGCACGATCACCCCGACCACGGCCAGCACCTGACCGCCCCGGCCGAACGACTCCCGGACGAAGTCCGTCGCGTCGTCCAGCAGGATCCAGTCGAGCACCAGGTCGAAGGGGCGGGCCAGCACCTGGTAGAAGCCCATGTCCATGAATTTCAGGACGGTCAGCAGACCCAGCAGAACGCCTATGACCATGGCCGTGATCCGCCGCCACCGTGCCTTGAGCGTGAGCAGCAGCGTGGCGAGCAGGATGCCCTCGGCGGGCAGCCGCAGGAACGCGCCGGCCTCGAGGCGTTCCACCCGGTTCGGCACGAGGAGCGCGAAGAGGACCAGCGCTGCGGCGAGGACCGTGATCGCCACGGTGACACCGTGTGCCGTGCGCGGCCACCGGTGCCGCCAGCCGAACCATCCCGGCGGTGTGGCCGCAGGTGGTGTGCCTTCTTCGGGTGCGGCGGGTTCTCCCCGGTCCGCTTCGCCCTCGGTGGTGTCCTGCGGTCGGCGGGGGCGAGTGAAGAGCGACACCCGGAGGGTCCTTCCGTGCGGTACTGCGATGGCATGACGAACGGGGCCCGGTGCGCGGACCTGCACACCAGTACGTCGACATGTCCCTCCCGGTTCAACGCACACCCGCTCCCTCTCCTCCGCCGGCCCCCGTGCCCCCGCACGAAGGCACATGTCGCGCGGCCTGTCGGGGGCAGGGACCGGTCGCTAGGCTGACCCGCGGACGACGGAAATCGGGAGGAGCACGGACGTGGCCGACAGCACCACCCAGCAGCGCCCGCTCACGGGCTGGGACAAGCCGGACCTGGACCTGAGCAACGCACAGTGGCAGTCCAGCAGCCGTGGCCTGGGCGATGTCCAGATCGCCTTCGTGGAGGGCTTCATCGCCATGCGCAACAGTGGCCACCCGGAGAGCCCCGGTCTGATCTTCACACCCGCCGAGTGGGGTGCGTTTGTGTCGGGGGCACGGGAAGGGGAGTTCGACCTGACCTGAGCGGCGTCGCCGCGGGGGTGTTCCGCGCGTTTTTCCGGACACGCGATCCGAAGTGCCGTTCCCGGACCCGGCCTGAGTCAGGCTGGCCGGGGGAGGCGCGGGACAGAGGTCGTAGGCCGTATCCGGAGGCGAGGAATCATGAGCACCCAGCCGGTCGTCGCGGCGGTCGACGGTTCGGACGACAGTCTCCGCGCACTTCGGTGGGCCCTGGACGCCGCACGCCGGCGTGCGGCCCCGCTGCGGGTCGTGCACGTACGCCAGTACGCCCCCTGGGCTCGGCCCGAGGTGCTGGCGGCCGGGCCGCCGGACCCCGACGAGGACCCGGTCCTCGACCGGGCCCGCGAACACCTGGCGGGCTTCTCCGAGGCCGAGTACGTCGCGCTGGAGGGGGCGCCGGGCGCTCTGCTGCCTGAAGCGGGGGCGGAGGCGGCGTTGCTGGTGCTCGGCTCCCGGGGGCGCGGGGGCTTCGCGAGCCTGCTGCTCGGCTCCACCTCCCTGGCCGCGGCGCGTGACGCCGAGTGCCCGGTCGTCGTCGTGCCGCGGCCCGGACGCGGGGGAGACGGCGCGGGGCCGGCAGGGCCTGACGCGCCGGTCGTGGTCGGGGTGAACGCCGACAGTCCCGACGAGGCCACGCTCGCCTTCGCCTTCGCGGAGGCGGCACTGCGCGGGGTCCCGCTGAGGATCCTCGCGGCCTACCCCTGGCCCCTGCAGACCTGGATGCTGCCCGGGGAGATGCCGCCGCCGGACATCGACCAGGACGCGGTCGCACACGAGACCCGGGTCCTGGCGGACGGCTTCCTCGCCCCGTACCGGGAGCGCCACGACTCGGTCACCGCGCGGACGGACGTGCTCCCCGGCGACGCGGCCGGCCACCTGGTCGAGGCATCCCGGGACGCGTCCCTGGTGATCGTGGGCCGCCACCGCCGCCGCCTCCTGTCCCCGGCCCGCATGATGGGCTCGGTAACCCAGGCGGTACTCCTGCACGCGGCGAGCCCGGCAGCGGTGATCCCACCCGCGCAGCTGACATAGCTCCCGCACACCTGCCCCGCCCACCGCGGGCGCAGGTTCCGTCAGCTGCGGGCAATCGTGCCGCTGTGGCGGCACGGGTGGGCGGTGGGGGAGGCGCCTCGCAAACGCCGAGCAGCGCCACCCCCCGGCCCGGCACCCCACCCAGCCCCCCCACGCAGGACCGCGCGACGCACACCGATGCTAATGCCTGCAAGCCCCCTTATCATTAGCCGCATGCGGGACTCAGACACACCGCTCCCCCTGGAGCTCGCTCTCACCATCCGCCACGACGGCAACGGCGGAGTCACCGACGATCTGGATCACGCCGCTGCCCTGGAAGCCTGGGTCCGCGCACACCCCCACACCCACCCCGCCCCGGACACCTTCACCGCCGACGAGACCGACCTCACCGCCGTCCACACCCTCCGCACAGCCATCCGCACCCTCTTCGCCCACGCGGTCCACCCCACCCCACCCAGCCCCGCCGACGCATCCCGCCTGCTCCCCCTCGCCGAAGCCCTACGGCGCCTGAACGAGGCAGCGGCCCGCACCCCCACCGTCCCGGTCCTGAACTGGCCCGACGGGGCCGACCCCGTCGGCCACCGACAGCCCGCACCCGGCGAGAGCGCCGACCTCACCGCCACCCTCGCCCACGCCACCATCACCTTCCTCACCGGCCCCGACCGCGAACGCCTGCGCGCCTGCCACGCCCCCCGCTGCGTCCGCTACTTCCTGAAGGAACACCCGCGTCAGGAGTGGTGCAAACCCTCCTGCGGCAACCGCGCCCGGGTCGCCCGCCACCACGAGCGGCACCGGCGGTCCGGATAGCCCGGGCGGGCCTCGCCCGACCGTCCGTACACGCGCGCGGGCACGTACCATTGCGGCATGTCGTTCCTCCGCCGCCGCAGTGCCACGCCCGCCGGGCCCGACTTCGACGTTCTGGCCATGGACCCGGGCGACTGGCCCGGGAACCTGGGCGCCGGGCTGCTGCCCGCCCCCGACGGAAGCTGCCAGGGCGTCTTCCTGCGTTACGACCTGTTCGGCGGCCGGGGCCCCGCGATGGTCATCGGCAATCTGCCCGAGGGCTCCCCGGCCCGGGACCTCCCGGAGGGCGAGATCCCCTTCGAGGTCGGACAGTTGCTGCTGGCGCTGGAGAACGACGAGGAGATCACCGTCGTCGGCACCGAGGACGTACCCGTGATGCAGGGCGACAACCTGCTGATCGTGCGCCGCGTGAAGCTCTCCGAGGGCCGCATCTCCTGTGTCCAGTTCGACCGCAGCGACAACGTGCTGGTGACCATCGCCGCCTGGGACCGCCCCATCACCGACGACCTGTACGCCCTCCTCAAGCCGCTCCCCGCGGAACTGTTCCAGCAGGGCTGACGCGGAAGGGCCGGGTCCGACGGGAACCCGGCCCTCTCTCCGTCACCACGGCGCCGTTACGACGACTTCACCGTCACGTCCGCCGCCCGGACGAACCCGACGCGGTGCCCGAACTGGATCTCGTAGTACTGATCCTTGCCCCGCACCACCTGGTGGGACGCCTCGTCGAACGTCACCGCGTAGTAGTACTCACTCGGCACCTTGCCCCCGGTCACATACCTCTGGCCCTCGAGGACCGTGTACGGCAGCGGAGTCACCGCCTGGGCCGGCACGCCCTCGGGGTAGGCCTCCTTCTCCGGGTACGCCCTGCCGTAGACCGGCACCGAGTCGAGGCCCTTCCTCGGGGTGACGACCTTGCCCTTCGCGGGCACCGCCGTCGGCTGCTTCGCCGGGTTCCTGAACCAGGCCTTCTGGCCGAGGTACCAGATGGCGGTCCAGTCGCCCCAGCGGTCGGCGACCGCGTACTGCTGGCCCGTGGAGACCCGCGAGGACAGGTCGTTCACCCCCGTGGTCGGGGCGGAGCCGAGGCCGATGTCCCGGATCAGCGGAGAGCCCTCGTCATGCTCGGAGTACAGCCGCACCGCGCTCGACCCGTGCGTGGCACACGGTTCCCCCGCGCTCTCGCAGCCCGTGAAGACCGGACGGTTGGCGGAGTAGTCGGGCCGGATCGTCACGACCGTGCTCTTCGATCCGCCCTGGGCCTCGAGGGGGCGGCCCAGCAGCTCGAAGTAGTGCCGCCAGTCCCAGTACGGGCCGGGGTCGGTGTGCATGCCCGGGATGGTGGCCGGGGTCGTTCCCGGCACCGTGTCGTGGCCGAGGATGTGCTGCCGGTCCAGCGGGATGTCGTACTTCTTGGCGAGGTACTTCACCAGCCGGGCCGAGGAACGGTACATCGCCTCCGTGTACCAGGTGTCGGGATTCGTCAGGAAGCCCTCGTGCTCCAGGCCGATCGACCCCGCGTTGACGTACCAGTTGCCCGCGTGCCAGGCCACGTCCTTCGCCTTCACATGCTGGGCGATGTGACCGTCCGTGGAGCGCAGGGTGTATTGCCAGGACACATAGGTGGGGTCCTGCACCATGTTGAGGACGCCCTCCCAGGCGCCCTCCGTGTCATGGACGACGATGTACCGGATGCGCTGCGAGGCGGGCCGGTCGCCCAGGTCGTGGTTGCCGTAGTCGTCGCCGAACTCCTCGTACGGTGCGGGGATCCACTCGCAGGACACCGTCCTCGGGCACTCCGTACCGGCGGCGGAGGGTGTGCGCAGATCGGCGCGCTCCAGGGCCGCGGTGTCGGGGGCGAGGCCGGGGCGGGCGTCCAGGGCGACCCGCTGTCCGGCGTCCGTGAGGCGTGCCTCGCCGGCGCGGATCACCTCGTACACGTCGTGGGCGTACGCCGCCGCCGACGCGGTGTCGTCCGCGCCGGAGAACAGGGCGACCGCCGCGTACCAGTCGGCGGGGTCGTCGGTGCTGGGTTCACCCAGTCGGCGTTGCGCGTCGGCGAGCAGGGCGGCACCGCCGGCGACGTTCGCGGCGGGGTCCTCGCGGAGGCGCTCGGGGGTGAGGCCGGTGAGGCGGGCGGCCCGGGGGAGCGTGGTGAGGCGGGCGGGCAGGTCGCCGGGATCGGCCGCTGCCGCCTCGGGGTGCTTCGAAGGGCGGGCCTCGTCGCCGCGCGGGTCCTCCGTGCCGGCGTGGTGGTGGCCGGCGGCGGTTTCCAGGGCGGTACGGGCGTCCGTGAGGTGCATGGGGCCGTAGCCGCCGGTCACGCTCGGGGCGCCGGCGTGGGCGTCCCAGCGGGACTGGAGGTAGGAGACGCCGAGCAGCACGCTCTGCGGTACGTCGTACTTGGCGGCGGCGGTGGCGAACGCCTGCTGGAGGTGGGCGGTGGCGGGTGTGGTGGTGTCGGGGGCGGCGCCCAGCAGGGGGAGGGTGAGGGCGGCTGCGGCGAGGATGCGGACGGGTTGTCTCAATGCGGTCTCCTGGGGCGGGTGACGTGAGCCGGGGTGGTGGGTCAGTGGTACCCGTCGGCTGATAATCCGTCAATCATGCCCAGGGAGGTGCGTATTACCTTGTCAATCGGGGTGCGCGTCGCTTTCGTACCGGCGGTTGCCGGGCCTGCGGGGCGTCAGTGGTGTACGCCTGTGACGGTGGGGCGGGTGGAGTTGCGCCGCCCGGCGCTTACGAGGTGCCTCCCCCACTCTCGGCTCCGCTCGAGCGGGAGGTACCCCCACCGCCCACCCGTGCCGCCACAGCGGCACGACTGCCCGCGGCCGGATGCCGTTGGGGTCAGCGGGTGCCTACTGCTGCTCGGACTGCTTTGCGGGCCAGTTGGCAGTCGTCGTGGAGGCGGCGGAGAAGGAGGCGGTGTTCCTCGCCGGACGCCGCCACCGGGTTCGCGTCCTGCATCGACCGGTGCACGGCCGTCTCGTACGTACGGATCTCCCGCGTCAGGACCAGCATCAGGTTCACCAGGAACGCGTCACGCGACGCCGGCCCCGCCGACTGCGCGATCTGGCTGATCTGCCGGCGCGCCACCGGCGCGTCCCCGAGGACCGACCACAGCGTCGCCAGGTCGTACCCCGGCAGGTACCAGCCCGCGTGCTCCCAGTCCACCAGTACCGGACCGGCCGGTGACATCAGGATGTTGTTGAGCAGCGCGTCGCCGTGGCAGAACTGGCCCATGCCCTGCCGCCCGCTCGCCAGCGCGATGCCGTGCAGCAGCTTCTGCAGATCGCCCAGGTCCCGGTCCGTGAGCAGCCCCAGCTCGTGGTACCGGGAGATCCGCGCCGCGTAGTCCAGCGGCGCGTCGAACGTCCCGGCCGGTGGCCGCCAGGAGTTGAGCCGGCAGATCGCGCCGAGCGCCGCCCGGATGTCCGCCCGCGGCGGTGCCTCCACCGGGTGCCGCTGGAGCGCCGCGACTCTGCCGGGCAGCCGCTCGATCACCAGCGTGCCGTTGTCCGGATCCGCCGCGATCAGCCGGGGCGCCCGCACAGGCGGGCGGTGCCGGACGAACGAGCGGTATGCCGCTATTTCGTGGCGGATCCGCTCACTCCACGCGGGGGAGTGGTCCAGTAAGCACTTCGCGACCGCGGTGCTCCGCCCGGTGGTGCCGACCAGCAGCACCGACCGCCCGCTGCGGCGCAGCACCTGGACCGGCGCGAACTCCGGACAGATGCGGTGCACCGACGCGATCGCCGTGCGCAGCTGGGCGCCCTGCGGGCCGGACAGATCGAGCCGCCCGCTGAGCGGCTGGGCACCCGGTGCCGCGGTACGCCGGACGTTGCCGGCGCCGAGGACGGGCGCCGCCGGGCGCGCCGGGGCGAGGTAGGGCCCGCTGTCCGCCGGGCGCGGACGCAGGGGCCGGGGCGGTGCGGACACGGAGGACGATGCTGCGTACATGGGTGATACAGATCCCTTCGTGTGCCTGCGACGTCAGTGCACCACCCGGCCCGGCCGCCCGGACGCACCCTGGGGGAATGCCCCTGTGCGACGGGGTCGTGGTGGCGCGTTCCTACTCGACACCCGATGTCCCCTGGCACACCATCTGGCGCACCCTGGCGAACCCTGGCGAATAGTCGCCCGGCAACCTGCACCGGGCTACTGTCAACTCAGCCGAGAACCTGGGGGCTTGACGTGAGCGGACAACCCAACACCCGGCTCTCGGACCTGTTCGGCCTGGCCGGCTGGTCCAAGGGCGAACTCGCGAGGCTGGTCAACCGGCAGGCGGCGGCCATGGGCCACCCCCAGCTGGCGACCGACACCTCCCGGGTGCGGCGCTGGATCGACGTGGGAGAGATCCCGCGCGATCCCGTACCGCGGGTGCTGGCGGCCCTGTTCACCGAGCGTCTCGGCCGTGTCGTGACCATCGAGGATCTCGGTCTGGTCCGGCACGGGCGTACGGGGAAACGGCAGGGCGGCGGGAGTGCGGAACATCCCGACGGAGTGCCGTGGGCGCCCGAGCGGACAGCCGAGGTCCTCACCGAATTCACGGGAATGGACCTCATGCTCAACCGACGCGGCTTGGTGGGCGCGGGTGCCGCGCTCACCGCGGGCTCCGCACTCAGCAGCGCCATGTACGACTGGCTGCACACCGATCCGGCCCTGACCGCCGACGCACCCCGCCTCCACGACCCCCTGCACGCCGAGCCGGCCGGCTTCGACCGCTACGAGGCCGCCCCCATCGGGTCGCAGGAGATCGAGGAACTGGAGCGCTCCGTGGAGGTGTTCCGCGCCTGGGACGCCGCCCGGGGCGGGGGCCTCCAGCGCAAGGCGGTGGTCGGCCAGCTCAACGAGGTGGGCGGCATGCTCGCCTACCACCACCCACCCCATCTCCAGCGGCGCCTGTGGGGCGTCGCCGCCAACCTCGCCGTCCTCGCCGGCTGGATGTCGCACGACGTCGGCATGGAACCCACGGCCCAGAAGTACTTCGTGATCGCCGCCCACGCGGCCCGCGAGGGCGGCGACCGGCCGCGCGCCGGTGAGGCGCTGTCCCGGGCGGCCCGCCAGATGGTGCACCTGGGCCGGCCCGACGAGGCGATGGACCTGATGAAGCTCGCCCAGTCGGGATCGGGCGAGGAGGTCCTGCCGCGCACCCGCGCCATGTTCCACACCATCGAGGCGTGGGCGCAGGCGTCCATGGGCAAGGGCCAGGCGATGCGCCGCACCCTGGGCCGCGCCGAGGACCTGTTCGTCTCCGACAAGGGGGACGTGCCGTCGCCGAACTGGATGCAGCTGTTCAACGAGGCGGATCTGTACGGCATGCAGGCCCTGGCGTACCGGACGCTCGCCGAGTTCGAACCGGACGCGGCCAGGCACGCCCAGCACTACGCGGACAAGGCGCTGGCACTGCGTGTGGACGCACAGCAGCGGTCGAAGATCTTCGACTTCCTGTCCATGGCGTCCGCCTGCTTCATCGCCGACGATCCCGAGCAGGCGGACCGGTTCGCGCGCCTCGCCCTGGTCTCGATGGGGCAGAATTCCTCGCGCCGTACCTGGGACCGGCTGCGCCAGATGTACCGGCTCACCGCCGAGTACTCCTCCTATCCGAGGATCCAGGAGCTCAGGGAGGAGATCGAGCTGGTGCTGCCCAAACAGAAGGGCAGGGGCGGCAGCGCCCGGGCATGACGCCCGGACCCGCTACGGGGTGACCCGGGCGACGAGCACACAGGCGTTGTCGTCACGCTCCTGCTCGCCGAACTCCCGTACGACCGCCCGGACACAGTCCTGTGCGGTGTGTGCGGCGGCGAAGCGCGGGGCCAGTTCGAGCAAGTGCCGTACGGCGGTGGCTCCGGCGTGCCCGGGCACCAGCCCGTCGGTGTGCAGCAGCAGTACGTCACCCGCTTCGAGGGTCTCCTCGGCCTGTCCGTAGGAGGCGCCCGAGGTGGCGCCGAGCAGTACGCCGTCCGGCGCGTCCAGCGCCCGCCCCGTCCCGCCGCGGAACAGCAGCGGGGCGGGGTGTCCGGCCTGCGCCCACAGCAGTGAGCCGGTGTCGGGCCGGTAGCGCAGACAGACGGCGCTGCCGAGGACCGGCTGCGCGGTGGCGTCCAGTAATCGGTCGAGGCAGGCCAGCAGCGGTCCCGGCGCGGTGCCGGTCATCGCCATGCCGCGTACGGCGCCGAGCATCATCGTCATGCCCGAGGCCGCGCCGATCCCGTGTCCCGTCAGCTCGCCGACGCCGAGCAGTGTCGCGCCGTCGGGCAGTTCCAGGGCGTCGTACCAGTCGCCGCCGATCCGGGTGTGCGTCGACGGCGGCAGATGGGCCCCGGCGAGGTCGAGGGTTCCGGGGCCGGCCGGCGGGAGCCGCAGGGGGCCGTGCCACGTCGGCAGCACGGCCTCCCGCAGCTCGACCGCGAGCCGGTGCTCGGTCCGCGCGGTGGCGTGCCGCTGGCGGTGCAGCGAGTCACGGGTCTCGCTCACCGCCCGCCGGCAGCGGCGCAGTTCGCTGACGTCCCGCAGCACCGCCCACATCGAGGCGGTGCTGCCGTCGGCACCGAGCACCGGTTCGCCCATCATGTGCACGGTCCGTACGCCCTCGTCCGGGCGCAGGACACGGAACTCCCCGTCGATGGGCCGCGCGTCGACCAGACAGCCCGTGACCATCGCGGTCAGCCTGGGCCGGTCCTCGTCGCAGACCAGCGAGGGCAGTTCGTCGAGGGTGAGCGGGGCGGCGGCCGGGTCCCGGCCCAGGATCCGGTACAGCTCACCGGACCAGCGGACCTCGTCCGTGAGCAGATCCCACTCCGCGCTGCCGACCCGGCTGAGCAGGGCCTCCTGCCGCGGCGCGGGCAGCCGGCCCGGCGCGGCCGGCGGATCGTCCCGCAGTTGCGCCAGGTGCCGGTCGAGATCGTCGAGCTGACGCAGCGCCAGGTCGCACAGCGCGCGCCGCCAGCGCTCGCGCGGGTCCGCCGTGTCCTGCGGGGTGTCCTGGCGTACGGCGTCCACCTCGCCCATGAGCCGCCGGGTCTGCGAGATGAGCGCGTCGACCGGGCCGCGTCCTGGCGGCGGGGCGGCTGGACGGTCCGCGGAGAGGTGGGACGGCATGACGCACTCCGATGCGGGAACGGTTCGGCCTTCAGGCGGAGGGACCGTTACGACTGTCGCACAGCCCGCGACGGCCTGTAAGGGATTCGGCAACACACGATAAGGCGGTGCCTACGGCATATGTCACCGTCTTTGCGGGGTTACCCCCGGGAATACGTCGGAGGCGCTCCCGGTGTCTCAACTCCCATGGTACGCAAGTGACATGACGTACCGTCGCTTCACGTCGGCACCCACGCGCACGTTCGACGCACAGGTGTTCATATGTGGAAGACCGGTGGGTCACCCCGGTCCTCAGTAGCGCAGCACCGCCGCCATCCCGTCCGCGTCCCCGAGCATGCCGTCCGGGACGAAGCGGACCTCCGCACCCGTCTCCAGACACTGCTCGACGATCTCGTCCACGATGTCCGCGCGGGCGTCCAGGTCGCCGTCATCGGCGACGACCAGATGGTCACCGGCGTCGCGCACCGTGATCCGGTAGTTCTCCTCCACGGCCAGCAGCCGGATCCGGCCCTCGCGGGCGTTCTGCCACAGCTCGTCGACCCCGGCCGCGAACTCCTTGCGCCCCCGGGCCGACTCCAGCTCCCGGGCCACGTCCTCGGTGCTCCTGCGCGCCTCGGCCTCCAGTACCGGACGTACGGCCTGCCACACCGCCTGGGGTGTGCCGTGCGCGAGCCCGCCGTGCGGCACCTGTACGGCGTCCCGGGCCACCTGGCCCGCCTCGCTCATGAGGGACAGGGCGGCGGGCGCCCCGGTGATGTACAGCGGCCTCGGATGACCGCGCAGCACCCTCGCCATCTCGGTGTCCGTGTCGCGCAGGAACCGGCGGGTGTCCTCGTCACGGAAGTTGCTCGGCTGGTCGCCGACGCGTTCCTGCCGCTCGGGGTCGAAGTTCGGCTCCTCCCGGATCAGCGGGAAGCCGCCGGCGCGTTCCTCGGTGACCCGGTCCACGCCGCCGCTCCACAGCGTGGCCCGGTCCGCCGACACGGACAGCACCCAGAACGGCCGTTCCGCCGTGTGCGCGGAGACGAGGTTGCGGGTCAGGAACGTGTCCGACAGGACGATGCGCTCCGGCACACTGCGCGCGAGCGACCACACCTGGTGCTCGCCCGGCGCGGCGAAGATGACCAAACCGTCCTCGGAGTGCGCCAGATCGACCTCGGACAGCGCCCGGTCGAGCTGTAGTTCCACGTCGGCACGCCGGTCCCGGGTGACCGCGGGATCGGACTCCAGCTTCTTCTTGGCCTCGGCCACCGCGTTGCGCAGACGTACGGCGTCCTCGGTGTTGAGGGGGTCGCGCCGGTGCGTCGGTGTCAGCACGGACACCGCGGGGTAGGGGCGCGGACGGCGAAGCTCGGCAAGGGTCGCGGGGCTCAGATCGTGCTCCATGAGAGCACCATAGGGCCAATTCCCCGACAGGGCATTCGGGACAAAGCGTCCAGCGTCCGCGAGGGGTCCGGGCGGCCGCTCAGAGGCGGTCGTCCTCCTCGGAGCCGCAGGAACTCCCGCTGCGCGGCAGGGAACCGTAGAGCAGGAAGTCGTCGATGGTGCGGTGGACGCACTCGGACGCCCCGTAGCCGGTGTGGCCCTCGGCCCGGTTGTCCAGCACCACGGCGGACGGGCCGAGCCGTTCGGCGGTCTCCACCGTCCAGCGGTACGGCGTGGCCGGGTCGCCCCGGGTGCCGACCAGCAGCATCTTCGGCGTGTCGACGTCCTTGACCCGCTCGCGGATGAAGTCGGTCCCCCTGGGACGGCCGTAGCACAGCACCACCTGGGCGAGCCGGTACGGCCCGAACACCGGGGAGGCCTCCTCGTAGGCGGTGCGCAGCCGGGCCAGGTCCCGGGTCACCCGGTCGGCGGAGGGCCGGTCCGGGTCGTCCGCGCAGTTCACCGCCATCAGCGCGGCCGGCAGATTGTCCAGCGGAACCTCGTCCGGGTCCACGAGGGGGTCGTCGGCCCGCCGTGGCACGGGCTGCGTCATGCCGCCGGTCGCCAGAGTCTCCACCCCGCGCGTGTCCCCGTCCTCGATCAGCTGGGCTAGCGCCCGCTGCAGCAGCGGCCACATCTCCCGCGCGTACAGGCCCTGTCCGATGGCGCCGGCCAGGTCCTGTCCGGTGAACTCGTAGCCGAAGTCGGTCGGTACGGGGTTCTCGTCGAGCGAGTGGACCAGGTCCACGACCTGTCTGCGGGCGCTGCGCGCGTCCTGCCCGAACGGGCAGGCGAGCTCCCCGGTGCACCAGGTGAGGAAGTTCTCCAGCGCGGTCTGCTGACCCCGGGCACCGGCCAGCCCCTGCTCGGCCAGCGGCTCGGTCAGCGTGTCCACACCGTCCAGTGCCATACGGCCCACCTTCCCGGGGAACTCGGCCGCGTACACCGCGCCGATCCGGGTGCCGTACGAGAAGCCGAGGTAGTTGAGCTTCCTGTCGCCGAGCGCCTGGCGCATCACGTCCAGGTCGCGGGCGACGTCCACGGTGCCGATGTGCTCGAGGACGGGACCCGAGTGCTCGGCGCACTCGGCGGCCACCTCGCGCAGCCTCCGCAGCGTGTCACGGGGATCGGCCATCTCCTCGCCGTCGGTCGCCTCCAGCGCCTGGCCGGTGGCGTCGGTGCCGCAGCTGACCGGTGAGGAACGGCCGACACCGCGCGGGTCGAAGGAGACCACGTCGTAGTCCTCGGTGAGGCCCAGGAAGTCCTTGCGGCCGTGGGCGAGTCCGAGCACCCCCGAGCCGCCGGGGCCGCCGAAGTTCAGCAGCACCGAGCCGCGCGGGTCGCCGGAGGCGCGGTAGCGGGCGAGGGCCAGTTCGAGGGTGCCCGCGCCGGGATCGGCGTAGTCGAGCGGCACGGTGACCGTCCCGCACTGCAGATCCTTCGGCAGGTCCGGGGTGTCGCAGGCGGCCCACTTGATCTTCTGGTCGTGGAACCGTCCCGGGCCGGGATCCGTACGGCCGGTGGCCGTCAGCCCCGAGCCCAGTATCGCCAGGCCGACCGCCCCGGTGGCCGCGCAGCGCCGGACCGAGGGACGCACCGCGGATCGCTTCGACAGCTTGGCCAGCATCGATGCCTCCAAGGACGCCCCGACCGGCGCCCTCGCCCACCATAAGCGGGGCCCCGGGCTCCCGCCCGTCGGCCCGGCGCGGGCCCGCCGCGGTGTTCGGGCGCCGTGAGTTCGACGGTCTTTGCCCGGGGTTCGAGCAGGGGGGCGCCCGATGGGGTGAACCGGCTGCGGCATACGGATGAGCCATGACCCGGATGCCTCAGTTCCGTTCGCATCGGTGCGGGCGAGCGCTCGCGACCATGTCCGGAAGGCGGGGAAAGCGATGAGACGGGTTACCCGAAATGGTGTGATCGCCGTCGCCGCGGCGTCGGGTGCGATGGCCGTGGCGGTACCGGCGTACGCCGACGCCGGTGCGGACGGCCTCACGGCCGGCTCGCCCGGTGTGGGGTCCGGCAACACCCTCCAGCTCCCGGTGCACCTCCCGGTGAACGTGTGCGGGAACACGGTGAACGTGGTGGGTCTGCTTAATCCGGCCGCGGGCAACGCCTGCGTCGACGAGGCCCCGGGCGGCGGTTCCGGGGATGCCACGGCGGTGAGCGGCGCGCACGACTCGCCGGGCGTGGCCTCCGGAAACGGGGTGCGATTGCCGGTGGACCTTCCGGTCGACATCAGCGGGAACAGCGTGAACGTGGCCGGTGCCGGCAACGCCGCCGTCGGCTACAGCTCCACGAACACCTCCGGCGAACGGCCCGCCCGCCCGGCGGAACCCGAGCCCGGGCCCGTGGCCCCGCCGCGCACGCTTCCCGCCCCGCCGAAGGACACCGTCGCCCTCGCCCACACGGGCGCCGACCGGACGCTTCCGGTCCTCGGCACCGGTGCCGCGCTGTTCCTGGGCGGGGTCGCCCTGTACCGCGGGGCCCGGCGGGTCAGTCCCGTCCGCGGTGGAAGCGCCGGTGCAACTCCCTGACCTCGTCGGCCAGTCCGGGGACGGGACCCACCACGGTCACACCGGGGGCGACCTCGGCGACGGGCAGCGGCCGCACCGGCGGGGAGGGCACGCCCAGCTCGGCGAGCCAGGACACCAGCTGCTCCGAGGACGCCACGTACACGATGCGGCCGAGGCCCACCCAGGCGTGGGCCGCGGCGCACATCGGGCAGTGCTCGCCCGAGGTGTACACCGTGGCCGCGGCCCGTTCGGCGGGGCTCAGGTGCGCCGCCGACCAGCGGGCCAGCTCGAACTCGGGGTGCCGGGTGCGGTCCCCGGAGGCGACACGGTTGTGGTCCTCGGCGAGCACGGTGCCGTCCCCGGCCACCAGTACCGACCCGAACGGCTCGTCCCCGGACTCCAGCGCCTCGGCCGCCAGCTCCACACAGCGGCGCAGATACGGCAGTTCGTCATCGTTCACGGGCATGGGGCCAGCGTAATCCCGTTGCCCTCGGGGGCGGTGGCGTGGTCGGGTCGGCGGCATGGATCACAGCAGCGTACTCGCCCTGTTCGACCGTGAGCTGCGCGAGGGCGCGCGGCCCGAGGGACCCGGCGCACGGGTCGAACGTGTCGGCGCGGTGGTGCGTCATACGGGTCCCGCGCACGGCTGGAACGGCGTCGTCTGGTCAGGCCTCGAGTCGGCGGCGGACGCGGACGCGGCGATCGCGGAGCAGATCGCGTACTTCGACGGGCTCGGGCGCGGGTTCGAATGGAAGCTGTACGGGCACGACCGGCCGGTGGAGCTGGGGGAGCGGCTGGTGGCGGCGGGGTTCGTGGCCGAGCCGGTCGAGACGCTGATGATCGGTGAGATCGCCGGCGCCGTGCTCGACGCGGAGCCGCCCGAGGGGGTCCGGCTGGTGCCGGTCACCGACCGGGCGGGTGTGGATCTGATGGCGCGGGCGCAGGAGAAGGCGTTCGGGGCGGACGCCTCGCGGTTCCGGTCGCATCTGCTGGACCGGCTCGCCGCCGAGCCGGACGCGGTCGTGGCGGTGGTGGCGCTGGCCGGTGAGGAGCCGGTGAGCGGGGCGCGTATGGAGCTGGTGCCGGGGACGCGGTTCGCGGGGCTGTGGGGTGGCGGTACGGTCCCGGCCTGGCGGGGGCGGGGCATCTACCGGGCCCTGGTGTCCCATCGGGCCCGCATCGCCGCGGCCCGCGGCTACACCTACCTCCAGGTCGACGCGTCCTCCCGGAGCCGCCCCATCCTCCAACGCCTCGGCCTCACCCCGCTGACCACGACGAGGCCCTACGTATACACCCCACCGCAACTGCCGTAGCTGCCGTAGCTGCGGGCACCCGTGCCGCCGGGGCGGCACGGGTGGGCGCAGCGGCACCCGGCGAACGCCGGCGAGTGAACCCACCCCCGCCGCACACCGGTGCGGGTGCGGGCCGGGGGAGGTTCGCGCTACACGGCGCTTACGAGGTGCCGTCGCGCCCGCCCTCCCCCACTCTCGACTTCGCTCGAGCGTGAGGTACCCCCATCGCCCTGCGGCACGATTGCCCGCGGCTGGACGGGGTGCGGGGCCGCGTGCCTGCGGGTGGGTGGGACGCGATTGCCGGCGGCTGGGCGGCACGGGGCCGGTGGCGGCGTCAGCGGTGTGACTTCGCTCGGTCCAGCGCCGTCACCCCCACCGCGGCGAGGCCGATCTGGATCAGCCACTCCACCCAGTCGACGCCGTCCGTGTCGGCCACCCCGAACGCCGCGGCGATCCCCGAACCGATGAGCGCGGCGACGATACCGACGAGGATGGTCCAGAGAACCCCGATCCGCTGGCGGCCCGGAACCACGAGCCGGCCCAGGACGCCGATGACGACTCCGATGACGATCGCACTGATGATGCCGTCTATCTCCATCTCACCCCTCTTTTCCTGACCTCCGCTGCACTGCGTCTGCCCCCGCGCCGTCGGGACACTCCCGCCCGGACACGGAAGAGCCGGCCCGCGCTGCACGCGGACCGGCGCTCGACTCCTTTCGTCGCCGTCGCTACGGCCGGCCGCCGCTCCTGGCGGCCGTGGTGGCGCACGCCGCGCCCAGCAGCACGGCGAGGCCGCCGATGACGACGTTGTTCCAGATGACGCCGGCGTCCGGACCGCTGCCGACGATCCAGGGCGAGATGATCATCCACACGCCCAGTGCGCACATGGCCCAGCTGAGGCCGTACATGCGCGCGGGCGCCGCGGTGAACCCGAGGGCGAGCAGACCGATCGCGATGCCCACGATCAGGTTGTGGGTCACGAGCGCGGGCTGGCTCGTCGTGTAGTGGAGGATCCACGGGGACACCGCGCAGTAGAGACCGAGCAGGAACACCGGTCCGTCCATCAGGGCCACATCGCGACCGCCGAGCATACGGTCGTACCGTTGCCGCATTTCGGGAGCGTCGGGGTGGCTGGCGATATCACCGCGCGGGTGCGAGACGTTGGCCATGAGTCGTCTCCTTTGACTGGCAGGCCTGACCGCGTCTGGTGCGGTCTGCGGTAGGAGCCGCTTGGGCCCATTCTGCTCTTATTTTCCCTTTATGTGTAGATCTGGCAGGGAGTTTGACGCGGTCTCCGTACGGGCGGCGGTCCGCGCGATATTGCGGGCCATGCCGCCGAACACGACGGCGTGGAACGGGGACACCGCCCACCAGTAGAGGTGACCGAGCAGTCCGTGCGGATGGAACAGGGCGCGCTGGCGGTACCGGGTGCGGCCGGCCTCGTCCGTCTCGGCGTACATCTCCAGCCAGGCCAGACCCGGCAGCCGCATCTCGGCCCGCAGCCGCAGCAGCCGGCCCGGCTCGATCTCCTCCACCCGCCAGAAGTCCAGCGAGTCACCGGCCCGCAGCCGTGCCGCGTCCCGCCGTCCCCGGCGCAGTCCCACGCCCCCGACCAGCCGGTCCAGCAGTCCGCGCACCGCCCAGGCGAGCGGGAAGGAGTACCAGCCGTTCTCTCCGCCGATGCCCTCGATCACCCGCCACAGGGACTCCCGGGAGGCGTCCACGGTCCGCTCCCGGCGGTCCGTGTAGAGGCTGCCGCCCGCCCAGTCCGGGTCGGTGGGCAGCGGATCGCTGGGCGCGCCGGGCACCGACGCCGAGGACCACCGGGTCGCCACATCGGCCTCGCGCACCCGTTTCAGGGCGAGCCGTACCGCCTCGTCGAAGCCGATCGGATGACCGGGCGGATCGGGCACGTACCGCGCGATGTCGTGCTCCCGGCAGACGACCTCGTGCCGCAGCGACTCGGTGAGCGGCCGGGCGACGGACGCGGGCACCGGCGTGACCAGCCCCACCCAGTGACTGGACAGCCCCGGCGTGAGCAGTGGCACCGGGACGATCACCCGGCGCGGCAGCCGGGCCACGGCCGCGTACCGCACCATCATCTCCCGGTACGTCAGCACGTCCGGGCCGCCGATGTCGAAGGCCCGGCTGACCTCCTCGGGCATGCCCGCGCAGCCCACCAGGGCACGCAGGACGTCGCGCACCGCGACCGGCTGGATCCGGGTGTGCACCCACTGCGGGGTGACCATCACGGGCAGCCGTTCGGTGAGATGCCGCAGCATCTCGAACGAGACCGACCCCGAGCCGATCACCACCGCGGCCCGCAGGACGGCCGTCGGCACCCCCGAGTCCAGCAGGATCCGGCCCACCTCCGCCCGCGACCGCAGATGCGGGGACAGCTCCCGCGCGGGAACGCCGGCCGGGGTGAGACCGCCGAGGTAGACGAGCCGCCGTACGCCCGCCTCCCGCGCCCGCGTGCCGAAGATCCGCGCCGCGCGGCGGTCCGTCTCCTCGAAGTCGTGGCCCGACCCCAATGCGTGCACCAGGTAGTACGCCACGTCCACGCCCTCCAGCGCCGCGGCCACCGACGCGGGATCGGTGACGTCGCCGCGGACCACCTCCGCGCGGCCCGCCCAGGGCTGGTCGCGCAGCCGGTCGGGTGAACGGGCCAGACAGCGCACCCGGTAGCCGGCGTCCAGGAGTTCGGGCACCAGCCGTCCGCCGATGTAGCCCGTCGCGCCGGTGACCAGGCAGAGCGGTCCCGGCCCGGTGCCGTTGTTCGATGCCGCCGTCACGGTGTCCTCCTCGCGTCGGGTGATGTCCTGCGACCAGTTGTCCGCAATCACGGATCGGTACAACCCGACTCCCGTTCGGCGCGCGCCGCAACGCGTGCGCGCGCTCGGCGCACGGCGGCGCCGAGCCGGCCCCGCACGTGCCGTCGGCGCCGACCGAAAGGTCCAGGCCACGATGACTGGTCTAAACCCTTGACTGGTACAGACCAAAGCGGTTGAGTGTGCTTTCACACCCCCCACCACGGCCGCCCCCACAGCCGTGACCGGCTTCGCCGGCACGTGCGGGCGAGGCCTCGCACCAGCATGCCCTCGCCCGGGAGCGGCCGTGTTCCGCAAAGGAGTTGATCCCTTGTCGAGAAGACGCGTCGCCGCTCTGATCGCCGCTCTCGTCCTCGCCGGCAGTGCCCCGATACTGCTGCCCGCGGCCTCCGCCTCCGCGGCCTCCTGTTCCAGCTATCCCAACTGGGTGGCCGGTCGGTCGTACAACGCCGGTGACATCGTGCGCTACACCGACGGCCGGGCGTACATCGCCGAACACGCCAACCCGGGTTACGACCCGATCATCAGCACCTGGTACTGGGAGCCGTACGCCTGCGACGGCGGTTCGGACACCCCCGCCGGCACCTTCGTCGTGTCCGAGGCGCAGTTCAACCAGATGTTCCCGGGCCGGAACTCCTTCTACACCTACAGCGGGCTCAAGGCCGCGCTGAGCGCCTACCCCGGCTTCGCCAACACCGGCAGCGACACGGTGAAGAAGCAGGAGGCCGCCGCCTTCCTGGCCAACGTCAGCCACGAGACCGGCGGTCTGGTGCACGTGGTGGAGCAGAACACCGCCAACTACCCCCACTACTGCGACTGGGGCCAGCCGTACGGCTGCCCGGCGGGCCAGGCCGCCTACTACGGCCGCGGTCCGATCCAGCTCAGCTGGAACTTCAACTACAAGGCCGCGGGCGACGCGCTCGGCATCGACCTGCTGGGCAACCCCTGGCTGGTGCAGAACGACGCGGCCGTGGCCTGGAAGACGGCCCTGTGGTACTGGAACACCCAGTCCGGCCCCGGCTCCATGACCCCGCACAACGCGATGGTCAACCAGGCCGGCTTCGGCCAGACGATCCGCAGCATCAACGGCTCCCTGGAGTGCGACGGCCGTAACCCGGCGCAGGTCCAGAGCAGGGTGAGCACGTACCAGCGGTTCACCCAGATCCTCGGCACGTCCCCCGGCGCCAACCTGTACTGCTGACGCCCTCCCCGATCCCGCTCCGGGCGTCGCCCCCGGAGCGGGACTGGCGCGTGCGGTGGTTTTACGTATAACCTCTCCGGTCAATCCCACCTGTGAGAGGTCACGATGAGAAGCGTTCCCCTGGTCACCCTCGTCGTCGACGACTACGACGAGGCGATCCGCTTCTACACCGAGGCCCTCGGTTTCCGGCTCGCCGAGGACGCGCCCCGGCCGGACGGCGGCCGCTGGGTCGTCGTCGAGCCGGACGCCGGGCACACCGGCGCCGCACTGCTGCTCGCCCGTGCCGAGGGGGAGGCCCAGCGGGCCCGGGTCGGCGACCAGACCGGCGGGCGCGTGGGCTTCTTCCTGCACACCGACGACTTCGCCCGCGACCACGCGCGGATGACCGCCGCCGGCGTGACCTTCCTGGAGGAGCCGCGCCACGAGCCGTACGGCTCGGTCGCCGTCTTCCAGGACCTGTACGGCAACCGCTGGGACCTGCTCCAGCCCACCGCTCCCTGATACGTCCCGGCGCCGCCCCCGATCCGTCCCGTCGCCGCCGAACCACCCGCTGAGGAACCACCGCACATGTCATCTACGCGCATAGACGCCGAGACCCTCCGCCGCCTCCCCAAGGCGGTACTGCACGACCACCTCGACGGCGGGCTGCGCCCCGCGACCGTCGTCGAACTGGCGGAGGCCGTCGGTCACACCCTCCCGACCACCGACCCCGACGAGCTCGCCGCCTGGTATGTCGAGGCCGCGAACTCCGGCGACCTGGTCCGCTACATCGCCACCTTCGAGCACACCCTCGCCGTGATGCAGACCCGTGAGGGCCTGCTGCGCACCGCCGAGGAGTACGTGCTCGACCTGGCCGCCGACGGAGTCGTCTACGGCGAGGTGCGCTACGCTCCCGAGCTCAACACCAGGGGCGGGCTGACCATGCGCGAGGTCGTGGAGACCGTCCAGGAGGGCCTCGCCGCCGGTATGGCCAGGGCGGCCGCAGCCGGGACGCCCGTCCGGGTCGGCACCCTGCTCTGCGGCATGCGGATGTTCGACCGGGTCCGCGAGGCCGCCGACCTGGCCGTGGCCTTCCGGGACGCCGGGGTCGTCGGCTTCGACATCGCCGGAGCCGAGGACGGCTTCCCGCCGGCCGACCACCTCGACGCCTTCGCGCATCTGCGCCGTGAGAGCGTGCCCTTCACCATCCACGCCGGTGAGGCCCACGGCCTGCCCAGCATCCACCAGGCGCTCCAGGTGTGCGGCGCCCAGCGCATCGGGCACGGCGTGCGGATCACCGACGACATCGTGGACGGCAAGCTGGGGCGTCTGGCCGGCTGGGTCCGCGACCGCCGGATCGCGCTGGAGATGTGCCCCACCTCCAACCTGCAGACCGGCGCCGCGACCTCGATCGCCGGGCACCCCGTCACCGCGCTGAAGGACCTCGGCTTCCGGGTCACCCTCAACACCGACAACCGTCTGGTCTCCGGTACCACCATGACCCGCGAGATGTCCCTGCTGGTCGAGCAGGCCGGCTGGACGGTCGAGGACCTGCGCACGGTCACGGTGAACGCCGTGAAGAGCGCCTTCCTGCCGTTCGACGAGCGCAACGCCCTCATCCGCGACGTCGTCCTGCCGGGCTACGCCTCGGCGCTCTGAACCAGCCCCCGCGCGTACGCGGCCTGTCCGACGTGCTGCAGATCGTCGGACAGGACGCTGATCAGCCGTACGCCCAGGGTGACCGGCGGATCCCAGCGCTCGTCGACGATGCGCTCGAGGTCCTTGGCCGTCAGCCCGCGCAGCGCCCGCACGGTCCGCTCGTGCACGGCGTCGTGGTAGCCGGTCAGCAGGTCACCGGAGCCGACCCGCACCTCGGCGACCTCCGCCGAGGTGTGGCCGTACCCCGTGTCGGCGCGGGGCAGCCCGAGGCCCAGGCGCTTCTCCCAGTCCTGCGAGAGCCACACCTGGTCGAGCCCGAAGGCGTCGGCGATGTGGTCGTCCTGGACCCGGGTGAGGTGCCACACCAGCCAGGTCACGGAGTTGGCGTCGGGGCCGGGCCGGGCGTTGAGCGCCTCGGGGCCGAGGCCCTCCACGACGGCGTGGACTTCTTCCCGGACGCGACCGAAGCCGTCGATGAGGATGTCCTTGGCATGCATGCCCCCAGCCTCGCGCATCCGCGCGCCTCACGCGCCCCCGTCGCCCAGCAGCGCCATCAGCGCCCGCGCCGCCGGACTGGCCGCCCGCGGTGACGGCACCAGGGCGACTGTCTCGTACACCGCCTCCCCGGTGTCCTTCAGCGGGAGCGCGGTGAGGGCCTCCCGCTTGTGCCGGAAGTGCCTCGGTACG
Organism: Streptomyces sp. NPDC048584; assembly: GCF_043199595.1. Lineage (NCBI taxonomy): Bacteria > Bacillati > Actinomycetota > Actinomycetes > Kitasatosporales > Streptomycetaceae > Streptomyces > Streptomyces sp. NPDC048584. The sequence goes on along the minus strand of NZ_JBICWF010000014.1, from coordinate 64,932 downwards.
ACGGCGACGCCCAGGTTCTCGTCGACCAGGTCGAGCAGGCTGTGCACGTCGTTGACCTCCAGCGCCACCGTGCGGCGTACGCCGACGGCGGCGAACGCGGCGTCGGTGGCCCGGCGCGGACCCCAGTCCGGGTGGAAGTCGACGAACACCTCGTCGGCGAGGTCGTGCGGGGTGAGCGGCGCCCCGGCCCGCGCCAGCGGATGGTCCGGGTGGCACAGCACGGTCATCGGCTCGCTGGTCAGGGGCAGGGACCGCAGCTGCTCCGGATCGGCCTCCGTGCGGTAGGCGAACGCCAGGTCCAGCCGCCCCGCCGCCACCTCCTCCGCCAGCGCGGCCGAGCCCCACTGCCGCAGCCGGATCTCCACGTCCGGGTGGAGCCGGCGGAACGCGGCGAGCAGCTCCGGCACGTTCACCCCCGCGATGCACTGCTCGGTGCCGAGCGCCAGGGTGCCGCGCAGCACGCCCTGCACCGCGGCCACCGCCTCGTGCGCGGCGCGCACCTGCGCCAGGATCCGCTCGGCCTCCGCCAGCAGGGCCCGCCCCGCCTCCGTGAGGGTCACGCTGCGGGTCGTCCGGACGAACAACGGCGTCTGCAGCTCCCGCTCCAGCGCGCGGATGGACGCGGACAGGCCCGACTGGGAGACCATCAGCCGCTCCGCCGCGCGGGTGAAGTGCTGGTCCTCGGCCACGGCGACGAAGTGCTGGAGGTGACGCAGTTCCATGATTGAGAAGCGTATCCGCTGAATTCCATCGGATTCTTCTGTTGGACCACTGCCCGCAGGTCACGACAGAGTGGAGGGACGGTTCGACGGAACCGTCAGTCATGCGTGCCAACCCCTCTGGAGTCGTGTTGTACACCGCCCATCCCGACCGTTATGCGGACATGCCCTACCGGCGCACCGGACGCAGCGGCCTGAAGCTCCCCGCGCTCTCGCTCGGCCTGTGGCACAACTTCGGTCCCGACCGTCCGGCCGAGACCCAGCGGGCCATCCTGCGCCGCGCCTTCGACCTGGGCATCACCCACTTCGACCTCGCCAACAACTACGGGCCCCCGCCCGGCGCGGCCGAGTCGGCCCTCGGCGAGGCGCTGAAGACGGACTTCGGGCGGTACCGCGACGAACTGGTGATCTCGACCAAGGCCGGCTACCTGATGTGGCCCGGCCCGTACGGCGAATGGGGCTCACGCAAGTCCCTGCTGTCCTCGCTGGACCAGAGCCTGGGCCGGATGGGCCTGGAGTACGTCGACATCTTCTACTCGCACCGCTTCGACCCGGAGACTCCGCTCGAGGAGACGATGGGCGCGCTGCACTCGGCGGTCCAGCAGGGCAAGGCGCTGTACGTGGGCGTGTCCAACTACTCGGCGGAGCAGACCCGCGAGGCCGCCCGCATCCTCGGCGAGCTGGGCACCCCGCTGCTGATCAACCAGCCCCGCTACTCGATGCTCGACCGCCGCCCGGAGGACGGGGGGCTGATGGACGCCCTGGACGAGCTCGGGGTCGGCTCCATCGCGTACTCGCCGCTGGAGCAGGGCCTGCTCACCGCCCGCTACCTCGACGGCATCCCGGAGGACTCGCGCGCCGCGAGCGACAGCCCCTTCCTGAACAGCGACGCCGTCACCAAGGAACTGGTCGGCCGGCTGCGCACGCTGAACGACATCGCGGCGGCACGCGGGCAGAGCCTGGCGCAGCTGGCACTGTCCTGGGTCCTGCGCGGCGGCCGCCTCACCTCCGCCCTGGTGGGGGCGAGCAGCCCCCGCCAGCTCGAGGACAGCGTCGCGGCCACCCGCAACCTCGACTTCACCAAGGAGGAACTGACCCGCATCGACGCGGCGGTGAAACGGTAGAGCACCGACGCCGGGCACCGCGCCCGTCCGCGGGCTGTCGCGCCGCCCGGCGGCACGACAGCCCGCGGACGGGCGGAAGTGGGCTACGCCCCCGCGGGGACGCGGTCCAGGAAGCCGTATACCGCGCGGATGCGGGAGTCCTTGGTGAGCGTGATCACGTCGGACCCCGCGACCGGCGCCGAGCCTCCCCCAGAGGGGGTGCCCCCAGCCGCGTTCACCAGTTCCCACGAGAAGCGGGCAGTGTCGTGATGGCCGTCCACGGCACCGGTGAGCCGGAACTCGAAGCCCGGGAACTGCTCACGCACCGCCCCGATCATCGCGCTGATCGCCTCGTGGCCGGCGGCGTCGGCCAGCGGGTCGGTGTAGCTCCCGTCCGCGGTCCAGACGTCGGCGACGGCCTTGGCGCGCGCCTGCGCACCCTCGGCGTTCCAGGCCTCGAAGTAGCGGGCGACGACGGCGTCGTAACGGTGGGCGGCTGTGGTCATGGCGAATCCCCCAAGTGAGATCGTGTCTGCCGTTCGGACACCCCCACAGTGCCCGCCACCTCGCACGGACGTCGATTACCCCCGAGGTCATATGCCGTCCGTCGGCCATCACCGCACGGTTTCGGCCACACCTGGCGGTGAATATGCCAGGAGTCTGGCCGGAAACACATGGTGACAGTGTTTCAGAGGTGAACATACTCGACAATGAGAGCGCTTCACGCCGCGCGACGGCGCACTCACGCACAGCATGCGAGCCACGAGGCGGGCAGCCGGCCCGGCCCGGCGGGCGAGCGACGCAGCGGGGGAGGGAATGTGCACGACGAATTCCTGTGCCATGTCACCGCCTACGGAGTCTGTGACGGCCGGCGCATCGGCGTACCGCTCGGAACCTACCGGGCGCCCACCCTCGCCCTCGCCCTGTGGTGGCTGCGCGACCGTGCCCTGTGGATCGCCGAGCGCCTCGACCCACGGCCGGACGCCGAGCACGTACCGCCGGGTGCGCTCGTCCCCGTCGCCGACGACGTGCCCGACGTACCCGATGTGCTGCGCACCTGGTGCGGTGACGTCGCCCGGCAGGAGGAGGTGGCCGAGACGCTCGCCGCCGGACGGATGGTGCGCCTCGCGACCGGCGACGAGACCACCGAGTACGAACTGCTGGCCGAGTCCGTGGACGCCCTGCGCATGCAGCGCGCCGCCCGTGGCCTCGGTGTCCCGGTCGCCTGACCGGCCCCGCGTCAGCGTTCGGCCCCCGCACCCTCCGTACGGCGTACCGCGCGCGCCAGGAACGCCCCCGCGAACCCGGCGGCCAGGCCCCACAGCAGGGCAAGTCCCAGAGCGCCCCACAGCCGCGGCCTCAGCAGCACCTGACCCGACAGGCCCTCGCCCAGCTCGCCGATGCCGAGCAAGGACAGGCCGACCCGCGCGGAGATCCGCACCATCAGGCAGATCATCAGCACGGTCAGTGCCAGCGCCACCGCCATGTTCACGGCGTGCTGCCAGGCCCGGACCCGGGCGGGGGAGCGGGCCGCCATCACGAACGCGGCGGCACACAGCAGCACCGCGCTCACCACCGGCAGCAGCCACCACTTCCCGCCGTCGTGTTCGGTGAGGGTGCCCAGATTCAGAGCGGAGACGTCCGGGGTCCGCAGCACCTCGTCCAGCACATGCGGCATGGGCAGCCCGAACGGCCCCTCCACCCTGCCGTCCCAGGTGGCGCCGAGCCCGATCGTCAGCGCCAGCCAGACCACGTTGGGCAGCCCCAGCAGGATCACGGCGAACGTGTCGGCCGGATGCCCCCGGGTGGCGGCGACGACCAGCGCGATCACGAGGCCGATGCCGACGGCGGCCAGCAACAGCAGCACCATCGCGTACGCCGCCGGCCGCAGCGACGTCCGCAGGCGCAGCAGCCCGGCCGGCAGCGGGGCGCCGCGCGCCACCATCAGCGCCACCAGCAGGACGCCCGCCAGCCACACCAGACCGATCAGGACGGTCGGCGCCACATCGGTGGAGAACCCCACCACCGGTCTGATCCCGAACAGATCCCCCAGGTCGCCCAGCGGGCCCTCCCCGAGGGACAGTTCGTACGTGTGCCGTGCGGCCAGCGCGAGACCGAGCACCGCGAGCAGCCACAGTACGGCGATCCGTGCCGCCCACCCCGCCAGTTCCGGCGCCCCCGCCACCGCCCGGTGCCGCAGCGGACGTAGGAACCCCCAGCCGGCGACCAGCGCCCCGGCGAGGGTGACGGACAGTGGGATCACCGTCAGACCGCCCTCCGTTCCGGCCAGTTCACCGGCGTCCCCGGAGAGCTTCACCGAGCCGCCGACCGCCGTGACCAGGGTCGCCGCCAGCACCCGGGGGAACGAGTCACCGGGGAGGTCCGTGGCGCCGGCCGCCCACAGACCCAGCGCGGCCACCACACCCATGACGACCAGCGCGCCCAGGACCGTGGCGAGGGCCCCCGCCCAGCCGTGCCGGGCCGCCGGAGGGCCGGAGGCGGTACGTGCGTTCACTCCTGCACGCTAAGCAGCCCCGGCCCGCCCCGCCCGCCGGGAGACCCTAACCGGGATGCCCGTGGCCCGTCCGGATCACCAGGGCGTGATCGCCGAGGCCCAGCAGCCGCCCGGCCGGCAGTTCGCCGCGCGTCGTCAGCACCGCCTCGATCCGGGCGGTGGCGGGATCGAACGCCGCGTCGAGCACGGTGCCGCGCTCCTCGCCGCACTCCGTCAGCACCCTGCTGCCCACCAGGTCGTGATGGGGCGGGACCCCGGACGGGTCGCCGGCCGGGCGCGCGATCAGCAGGTCCGGGCCGACCGCGCCCAGGGCGTCCCACGCCACCACGGCGTCCTTGCGCATCCGCCCGCGCCGTACCCGTACGTGCGTGACCTCCCCGGAGCCCGCGTCGACCGTCAGGGCGCGCACCACTCCCACCCGGTCCGCGTCGCCCAAGGTCAGCACGGGCAGCCCGCGCACCCGCGAGAACAGCATCATGAGGCCGCCCTCCCGCCGCGGTCGTGGTACGCGCCGACCCGGGCGGTGAAGGCCGGCAGGTCGTCGGTGACGTACGTCGTCGCGTGCGCCGGGATCACCAGCGTCCGGCCGGAGACGCTCAGCGCCTCGCCCCGCGGCACATACACCCGGTGCCTGCGGTGCCGGGTCCCGTGCACCAGCTCCCGGTGCGCGGCCAGCCGGAACGCGACGAGCCGCCCGCTGGTGCCGCCCTCGACCAGGACGTCCAGCACCGTGCCCACCAGATCTCCGTCGTCGGTCATGACATGCGCCCCCAGCAGCCGCCCGCGCAGGGCATCACGGCGCGCCACCGACAGCGGCAGCGCGCACAGCGCCCCCTCGTCACGGACCATCACCGCGTGCCGGCCCAGACAGTGCACCGCCGCCCACGGCAGATCCCGCGGCAGCGGGCCCGACAGCAGGGTCCGGCCGGTGAGGGTGAAACTCGCGATCCGCCCGGCCTCCGGGTCGAACACCGTGTCCTTGACATGCGCCACCGCGTCCCCGCCCAGGGTGACCACGGGCAGCGTCGTCAGGCTCCGTACCGCCGTCAGTGCGTTCATGGCGCCCCTTCCGCCGTTCCCGGCGGAAAACCGGGTTCCCCGCCCCGCGAGGCCGCACACCGATCAGGGTGGAGTGCGGAGCGGGAGTCGGGGTACCAGGACTGGTGCAGATTCGTCCGGCACGCCCGGCTTCGCAGAGAGAAACGCATGATCTACCACCTGGACGGGGCAGTGATAGCGACTGGTTTCGACGTGCCCGTGGAGCCGCTGCGGCGCGCGGCGCACTTCACCGGCGAGCCGGGATGCATCGCCGAGGCGAGGACGTTCGCGGCGCAGTTCCTCCAGCAGCTCAGGACCGAATGGTGCGCCGTCGTCGACGAGCGCGCCGACGGCGCGGTCCTGCTGGTGGTCAGCGAACTCGTCACCAACGCGGACCGGCACAGCGAGGGGCCGTACATCCTCGAGCTGGAGGGCACCGACACCGCGCTCACGGTGACGGTCTACGACAGCAGCGCCCGTCTGCCCCGGGTCTTCCCCCGCGACCCCGAACGCGTCGGCCGGCACGGCCTGGAGATCGTCCGCGCACTCGCGAGGGACGTCAGCGTGGAACGCGTACCGGTCGGCAAGCGCGTGTGCGCGGTGCTGCCCCTCGTCGACGCCGGCTGACGTCCTCTCCCGCCGTCAGGCGCAGCCGAGTTCGCCCAGCATGCCCTCGCGCAGCCGCATGATGATCCGCTTGATCAGCCGGGACACATGCATCTGCGAGCAGCCGAGCCGCTCGCCGATCTCCGCCTGCGTGGCCTCCTCGACGAACCGCAGATGGATGATCTCCCTGTCCCGTTCGCTGAGCTCGGCCATCAGCGGGGCGAGCGACTGGAAGTCCTCGACGAGGCGCAGCCCCTCCTCCTCGACACCGATGAAGTCGGCCAGCACGGCCTCGCCGTGCTCCGGGCCGTCACCGGTCAGGGCCGCGTCCAGCGACGACGAGTTGTACCCGTTCGCCGCGATCTGTCCCTCGATGACCTGCTGCTCCGTGATGTTCATCAGAGTGGCGAGCTCACCGACCGTGGGTTCCCGGTCCAGCCGGCTGGCGAGCTCCTCGCGCGCCTTCGCCAGTTCCACCCGCAGCTCCTGGAGCCGGCGCGGCACATGCACGGCCCACGTGGTGTCCCGGAAGAAACGCTTGATCTCACCGACGATGTACGGCAGCGCGAAGGAGGTGAACTCGACCTCGCGGGACAGCTCGAACCGGTCGATGGCCTTGATCAGACCGATCATGCCGGTCTGCACGATGTCGTCCATGTCGTCGCCCCGGCCGCGGAACCGCCCGGCCGCGAACCGTACGAGGGACATGTTCATCTCGATGAGGGTGCTGCGCGCGTACTGGTACTCGTGCGTGCCCTCCTCCAGTTCCGCGAGCCGGCGGAAGAACTGGCGGGACAGCTGCCGTGCGTCGCGCGGGGCCACGGCACGCGGGTCCGGCACGTCCCGCCCGTCCGCGTCACCCGTCCCGGCCCCGGAGTGCTCCTCGAGCGTCTGCGCCTGCGACCGGATCACGGCGGTCTTCATTGCCTCTCCCCACGAACGTCACCGGCGGACATGTACCTGAGCCCTGCGAGTACCCAGGTCATGCGAGACCATGCCCACCATCCTCCGAAAGGATCGAAAAAATGGTGCGCACCCGTCGTCACTCGTACGTCCCATGGTACGGCGGAGCGGCCGCGGCCGCGCCCGGTGCGGCTTCACTCAGGGCGGAACGCCGGTCCCTTCCCCTCGGCAGCGGAATTCCTAGGCTGGGGAGATGACCAGTCAGGAGACGGCCGGCCCCGCCGCGCCGAAACACGCCCGCGTCATCCCCCTGCGGCCGGCCCCGGCCCCCGCCCCCAGGGAACCGCTGCTGCGCGACCTCGTCGGAGACGTGCTCCGCGGCGAGCGGCTCGCCCAGGAGCGGACCCTGAAGGACGTCGCCGACGCCGCCCGGATCTCCATGCCCTATCTCTCCGAGGTGGAGCGGGGCCGCAAGGAGGCCTCCTCGGAGGTCCTCGCGGCCGCCGCCCAGGCACTCGGCCTCGGCCTCGGCGATCTGCTGACCCGGGCCCACACGGAACTCGTCCGCGTCACCGCCCGGCGGGCCGCCACCGCGCCCCGCGGAGCGTCCGGCTCCGCGCACCACGGACTCTGCCTGGCCGCCTGACCCGCGCCCGGCGCCTCACAGCCCCGTCAGGCGCCGGGTCAGCACCTCGTCGGCGAGTCCGTACGCCACGGCCTCCCCGGCGGTGAACACCTTGTCGCGGTCCATGTCGGCCCGCAGCGTCCCCACGTCGTGGTGCGTGTGCCGGGCCAGCACCTCCTCCACCTGCGAACGGATCCGCACCATCTCCTTGGCCCGCAGCGCCAGATCGGACGCCGTGCCGCGGGCCCCGCCCGAGGCCGGCTGCCCCAGCAGCACCCGCGCGTGCTCCAGCACGAACCGCCGCCCCGGATCCCCGCCCGCCAGCAGTACGGCCGCCGTGGACGCCGCCTGCCCGACACAGAACGTCGAGACCGGCGCCCGCACGAACGTCATCGTGTCGTAGATCGCCATCAGCGAGGTGAACGAGCCGCCGGGCGAGTTGATGTAGACCGCGATCTCGCTCTCCGGTGCCGACGACTCCAGATGGAGAAGCTGCGCGATGACGACGTTGGCGACCCCGTCGTCGATCTCCGTCCCCAGGAAGATGATCCGCTCGGCGAGCAGCCTGCTGAACACGTCGTAGGACCGTTCCCCCTGCGGCGTGCGCTCGACGACGTTCGGAATCGTGTACGAACCCATCAGCGCAGCCCCATCCGGGGTCGCGTGGCGGCCGGGCGGACGTCGTCCAGCGACTCCACCACCCGGTCGACCATCCCGTACTCCCTGGCCTGTTCGGCGGTGAACCAGCGGTCCCGGTCGCCGTCCCGGGAGATGGTCTCCGGAGTCTGCCCGGTGTGCTCGGCGGTGATCCGCTCGATGGTCCGCTTGGTGAACTCCAGGCTCTCCGCCTGGATCTCGATGTCCGCGGTCGTGCCCCCGATGCCGCCCGACGGCTGATGCATCATGATCCGCGCGTTCGGCAGCGCGTACCGCTTGCCCGCGGTGCCGACGCTGAGCAGGAACTGGCCCATGCTGGCGGCGAAGCCCATGGCCAGCGTGGAGACGTCGTTGGGGATCAGCCGCATCGTGTCGTAGATGGCCAGGCCCGCGTGGACCGAGCCGCCGGGGCTGTTGACGTACAGGCTGATGTCGGTGCGCGGATCCTCGGCGGACAGGATGAGCAACTGCGCGCAGACCCGGTTGGCGGACACCTCGTCGACCTGGGTGCCGAGCAGCACGATCCGCTGCGCGAGCAGTTGGGCGGCGAGTTGGTCGTCGAACCGGGTCGGCGGGGTGTCGCCCTCCTCGGCCCGGGGCAGCGGGACCGGCCACGGGCCGGCGGCGGTGAGTGGGGACATCGGCGCTCCTGGAGGTCGCTCGTCGTCGACGCGGCCGGGACGACCGCGTGCGCCTCCACTCTCGAACGGCCACGGGGGCGGGCGGGGAAATCTCTGCCCGCGGCAGATTCGCCGTGGGCAGAGCGCTCGCGCGGATCGCCGTACGGATGAATCCGGGGCCGCACCGATGAGTTGCGGGGCCGGGACGGGTCACCACCCATGACCGCGTTCCACGCCCAGGAGGTACCTCTCATGACCACCGACGGATTCACCACATGTCTCTGGTTCGACGGCCAGGCCGAGGAGGCCGCGAACTTCTACGTCTCGGTCTTCAAGGACTCGGGCGTCGGCGACATCGTCCGCAACACCGGGGCCGCGCCCGGCACCGAGGGTTCGGTGCTCACCGTCGAGTTCACGGCCAACGGCCAGAAGTTCGTCGCGCTGAACGGCGGACCCGAGTTCACGTTCAACGAGGCGATCTCCTTCCAGCTCGACTGCGCGGACCAGGCGGAGATCGACCACTACTGGGAGAAGCTCGTCGAGGGCGGCGGCGAGCACGGGCCGTGCGGCTGGCTGAAGGACCGCTTCGGCGTCTCGTGGCAGGTCAACGCCGTACGGCTGACCGAGATGATCGGCGATCCGGACCGGCGGAAGGCGGACCGGGCGATGAAGTCCATGATGACGATGACCAAGCTCGACATCGCGGAACTGGAGAAGGCGTATGCCGGCGAGTGACGCGCCCGGGCCGGGCCGGCCGAGGCACGTCCCCGCCCGGGGTTCGGCGGAGGGGCGGTGGTGGCGCGGCCCGGCGCCTGCGGGGTGCCGTCGCGCCCACCCTCCCCCACTCTCGGCTTCGCTCGAGCGGGGGGACCCCATCACCCTGCGGCACGATTGCCCGCGGATGGGCGGGGCGGGTGGATTGGGGGGTGTGGAGGGGGAGCCGTTGCTGTTGTGGGTTCGGCGCGCGGGGCCGGGTGGGGGTGACTAGCCTGAAGGGCGGAGCGTTCGCCGTTCGGGAAGGGGTGCCGGCATGGTCGTGCAGCCCGAAGGGACCCCCTGCTGGGCCGACGCGACATTCGCCGACGTCGAGGCGGCCAAGCTGTTCTACGGGGACGTTCTCGGCTGGAGTTTCGCCGAGGCGTCGACGGAGTCCGGCGGGTACGCCGAGGCCCGGGTCGACGGGCGGGCGGTGGCGGCCGTCGTACCGTCGATGCCCGGCCAGGAGGGCACCTCCCAGTGGTGCCTGTACCTCGCGGCCGAGGACGCCGCCGCGACCGCCGCCCGGATCCGCGACCACGGCGGCGAACTGCTGATGGAGCCGATGCGGGTCGCCGACTTCGGCACGATGTGCCTCGCCCGCGACCCCGGAGGGGTCGTCTTCGGCCTCTGGCAGGCCGGCACCCACGAGGGCTTCGGCGCGGTGGCCGAGCCGGGCGCGTACTGCTGGGCGGAGGTCTTCACCCGCGAACCGGAGAAGTCCGACGCGTTCTTCCCCGCCGTGTTCTCCTACCGCGCCAAGCGGCTCGAGACCGAGATGGACTTCCGCGTCTACGACCTCGGCGAGCGCAGCGTGCTCGGCCGGATGCGGATGACGGACGACTTCCCGCCGGAGACGCCCCCGTACATCAACGTCTACTTCACCGTGACCGACTGCGACGAGGCGGTGGCCCGTGCCACGGAGCGGGGCGGTGTGCTGCGGTTCGGGCCGATGGACACGCCCTTCGGCCGGTTCGCGGCGATCAGCGACCCGCAGGGCGCCGACTTCTCGGTGATCGACCTCGGCAGCACCACCGGCGAGCCGCCGAAGACGACCGGCGTGGCATGATCGGGCGCATGCGTGAACGTGTGGTGGCCGCGTGCGACGGGGCTTCGAAGGGAAATCCAGGACCCGCCGGCTGGGCCTGGGTGGTCGCCGACGCCGCCGAGAAGCCGGTCCGCTGGGAGGCCGGAGCGCTCGGCAGGGCCACCAACAACATCGCCGAACTCACCGCCCTGGAGCGGCTGCTGGCGTCGACCGACCCCGGCGTGCCGCTCGAGGTCCGGATGGACTCGCAGTACGCCATGAAGGCCGTCACCACCTGGCTGCCCGGCTGGAAGCGCAACGGCTGGCGCACGGCGGGCGGCAAGCCGGTCGCCAACCAGGAACTCGTCGTCCGTATCGACGAACTCCTCCAGGGCCGCTCGGTCGAGTTCCGCTACGTCCCCGCCCACCAGGTCGACGGGGACAGGCTCAACGACTTCGCCGACCGCGCGGCCAGTCAGGCGGCCACCGTCCAGGAGAACGCCGGCAGCGAACAGGGCTCGCCCGAGCCGCCGGCCGCCCCGGACCGCCCTGCGGGCGGCGCGGCGAGGCGCGCGTCCGGCGGGGCCAAGGCGCCCCGGCAGCAGCGCGGCGGCGGCTCCTCGTCCCGCACGCTCAAGGCCAAGTTCCCCGGCCGCTGCCTGTGCGGCCGCTCCTACGCGGCAGGCGAGACGATCGCCAAGAACGACAAGGGCTGGGGCCACCCCGAATGCCGGACGGCCCAGAACGTCTGACCGGCCGGGACGGATGACACACTGACGTCCATGGACGAGCGCACATTCGACAGGTCGCAACAGCACGCCTCCGTGATCGGTCTCGGCACCTGGCAACTCGGGGCGGACTGGGGCGACGTCGACGACAAGGAAGCCCTCGCGGTCCTGGAGACCGCCGCCGAGTCGGGCGTCACCTTCTTCGACACCGCCGACGTCTACGGCGACGGACGCAGCGAGCAGACCATCGCGTCCTTCCTCAGCGGACGGCCCGATCTGCACGTACTGGTCGCCACCAAGATGGGCCGCCGCGTCGACCAGATCCCCGAGAACTACGTGCTGGACAACTTCCGCGCCTGGAACGACCGTTCGCGGCGCAACCTCGGCGTCGACCGGGTCGACCTGGTACAGCTGCACTGCCCGCCCACGTCCGTCTACTCCACCGACGAGGTCTTCGACGCCCTCGACACCCTCGTCGAGGAGGAGCGCGTCGCCGCCTACGGCGTCAGCGTGGAGACGTGCGCGGAGGCGCTCACCGCGATCGCCCGGCCGAACGTGGCGAGCGTGCAGATCATCCTCAACCCGTTCCGTATGAAGCCGCTGCTCGAGGTGCTCCCGGCCGCCCGTGAGGCCGGCGTCGGCATCATCGCCCGTGTCCCGCTCGCCTCCGGACTGCTGTCCGGCAAGTACACCCGGGACACCGTCTTCGCCGAGAACGACCACCGCGCCTTCAACCGGCACGGCGAGGCCTTCGACCAGGGCGAGACCTTCTCCGGCGTGGACTACGCGACCGGTGTCGAGGCCGCCGCCGAGTTCGCCGCGCTCACCCCCGAGGGATACACCCCGGCCCAGCTGGCCCTGCGCTGGATCGTCCGGCAGCCCGGTGTCACCACCGTCATCCCCGGCGCCCGTACGCCCGCCCAGGCCCGCGCCAACGCGGAGGCCGCCCGGCTGCCCGAACTGTCCGAGGAGACCCTCACCGCGATCCGGGATATCTACCAGCGGCGGATCAAGGACCAGGTCGAGGCCCGCTGGTAACGGCCGGCGTCACGGCTCCAGGAGCAGCTGCCGTTCCTGCTCCTGGTCGCCGGAGGCGGCGCCCTCGTCGCGCGCCGTGAAGGACCGCGCGAGGGTGTCGCTCGCCCGCCGCACCGCTTCCGGGGTGCCCTGCACGGTGACGGTCACCGGCGCCGACAGGGGCCCCGCCTCCGCCCGCCCGGCGCTGCCGTGCCCCTCCCCGGCGAACGTCGCCACACGCACCGTCGCGTCCTCGCCCCGGGGCCGCTGCGCGGGCGTCCCGAACGTCTCCTCCAGGACCCCCACGACGGCGCGGGCGTCCGCCACGCCCCCGCCGCTCATCGTCACGGTGAGTTCGGTGTCCGACATGCCTCCCACGACCTCCTCCTCGGCCTCGCTGACGTCGAACCGACCGGGTAACCGTGACCCCGCGCCCCCAAACCGGCCCCCGGCCCGGCAAGAACCGCGCCGAACGGGGCACTCGGGTGAGACATCCATGTCGTACACCCCGGGGAGGCACGGTGCCGGAGACGGAGCAGGGCGCGAACGAGCGCAGAGGGCGCAACGAGACGCAGGAGGAGCGGGCGGACCGGATGTGGACGGAGCTCATCCAGGAGGTCCGGGTCGCCCAGATGGGGGTGCAGATCCTCTTCGGCTTCCTGCTGACCGTCGTCTTCACCCCGACCTACGCCAGGCTGTCCGACACGGACCAGACGATCTACCTCGTCACGGTGGTGCTGGGCGCCTGCGCCACCGGCGCCCTCATCGGGCCCGTCTCCCTGCACCGGCTGGTCTCCGGACGGCGCATCAAGGCGCAGGCCGTGCAGTGGGCTTCCCGGCTCACCCTGCTCGGCCTCCTGCTGCTGCTCGCCACCACCAGCTTCTCCCTGCTGCTCATCCTGCGTGTCGCCACCCACGACGGCTTCGTCCCGTATCTGGTGGCCGGGGTGGTCGGCTGGTACCTGCTGTGCTGGTTCGGTCTGCCGATGTGGGCCCGGTACCGGCACACCACGCGCTGACCGGAGGTCACCTGCCGGTGAGGACGTCCGCGAGGAAGTCGTCCACGCGGACCTCCTCGCGGCCCGGCGGCACCATCCGCCGGGTCTCGTGCAGGAACTCGCCGACGGTCTCGGCCCACGCGAACACCACCGCGTGGTGCCGGCCGCCGTCGGCGTGCGCCTCACCGAGGAACTCCATCCGCAGCTCCCGCTCCACGCCCCGCGCCTGGGGCCGCAGCCGTACGTCGCCGATGCCCACCGGGCGGGTGAGCCCCTCGGTGACCATCTCCCGGTCCAGCTGCCAGCGGGCGAGGATGCGGCCGTCGTGGCTGAAGACGACGGTGACGGCGAACGGGTCGGACGGGTCGTAGCTCAGATGGGCGAGCACGGGAAAGCGGTCCGTGTCGCCCGCCTGGAGCTCCACCACCATGGTCTTGTGCACGAACGAGTTCACGAATGGGCCTCCGGGACGAACCGACGCGACGAACCGACGTAAAGCCCTCTAGTACCCCGCATCCCCGTGAGATGCTCGGCCCTACGGGTGAATCACCGGCCGTCCGGCCCGCCGAAGGCGTCCCGCAGCTCCGGCAGCAGCGTCTTCTCCGACCAGTCCAGATACGCCGGCTGCGACTCGCCGCCGATCTGCACCAGGGCGATCTCGGTGAAGCCGGCCTCGGCGTACGGGCGGACGGCCTCGACGAAGTCCGCCGGGTCGCGGCCGCACGGGATCGACGCGGCGACGTCGTCGGGCCGCACGAACTGCGTCGCCGACGCGAAGGAGTCCGGGTGCGGCAGCTCGGAGTTGACCTTCCAGCCGTTGCCGAACCAGCGGAACTGATCATGGGCGCGCGCCACGGCCGCCTCCCGGTCGGGGTCGTAGCAGACGGGAAGCTGACCGACCCGCGGCTTGCCCTGCCCGCCGTGCCGGTCGAAGGCGTCCAGCAGCTCCGCCTTCGGCTCCGTGGCGATCACCAGGTCGGCGAGCCGGCCCGCGAGGGCGCAGGACCGCTGCCCCGACACCGCGACACCGATCGGCGGCGGTTCGTCCGGCACGTCCCACAACCGGGCCGACTCGACGTCGAAGTGGGTGCCCCGGTGGTTCACGTGCCCGCCCCCGAACAGGGCGCGGATGATCTCCACCGCCTCCTCGAGCATCTCGTGGCGTACGTCCACCGACGGCCAGCCGCCGCCCACCACATGCTCGTTGAGGTTCTCGCCGGACCCGAGCCCCAGCCGGAACCGGCCCCCGGACAGCAGCTGCACCGTCGCCGCCTTCTGCGCCACCACCGCCGGGTGGTAGCGGAACGTCGGACAGGTCACGTACGTCATCAGCGGGATGCGCGAGGTGGCCTGTGCCGCCGCGCCCAGCACGCTCCAGGCGTACGGCGCGTGCCCCTGCGACGCCAGCCACGGGAAGGAGTGGTCGGAGGTCACCGAGAAGTCGAAGCCCGCCTCCTCGGCCCGCACCACATGGGCGACCAGCTCACGGGGCCCGGCCTGCTCTGTCATCATCGTGTACCCGATTCGCACCATGCGTCCCGGGTCCCCGGCCCGGGGCCGGGAAAACGATGGATCACCCGGCGGGCACCCGGGCAGGATGCCCGTCATGACCAGCCATCCGCTCCCCGCCTCCGATCCCGCCGCCCAGGGCGTCGACGCGTCCGGCGTCCACGCCTTCCTCGATGCCCTCGAGGCCGCCCCGGACATCGAGCCGCACGGACTGATGATCCTGCGCCACGGCCGGCTCGTCGCCTCCGGCTGGTGGGCGCCGTACACCGCCGGCCGGCCCCATCTGCTGTACTCGCTCAGCAAGAGCTTCACGGCGACCGCCGCCGCCCTCGCCGAGGGCGAGGGCCTGATCGACTTCGACGCGCCGGTGCTGTCGTACTTCCCGGAGTTCGAGGCCGGCATCACCGACCCGCGCAGCCGGGCCATGCTGGTCCGGCATGTGGCGTCCATGGCCAGCGGACACGAGAGCGAGACCGTCGACGCCGCGTTCGGCGCCGACCCCGCCGAGCCGGTACGCGGCTTCCTGCTCCAGCCGCCGCAGCAGGACCCGGGCACCGTCTTCGCCTACAACCAGCCGTGTACGTACACGCTCGGCGCGATCGTGCAGCGGGTCACCGGGCAGACCCTCACCGAGTATCTGCGGCCCCGGCTCTTCGACCCGCTGGGCATCGGCGAGGCGCTGTGGCAGCGGGACCGGACCGGCCGCGAGATCGGCTTCAGCGGACTGCACGCCGCCACCGACGCGGTGGCCCGGCTCGGACAGCTCTATCTGGACGACGGGGTGTGGCAGGACGTCCGGCTGCTGCCCGAGGGCTGGGTCGCCCGCGCCTCCCGGCCGCACGTGGCGACCGCCGGCGCCATGGGGGAGCAGGACCGGCAGGACTGGGACCGCGGCTACGGCCACCAGTTCTGGATCTCCCGGCACGGCTTCCGGGGCGACGGGGCGTACGGGCAGTTCTGCGTCGTCCTGCCCGAGCACGACGCGGTGATCGCCGCTACCACGGCCACCGAGCGGATGCAGGAGTACCTCGACCTGGTCTGGAGGCATCTCCTGCCCGCCTTCCACCCCGCGCCGCTGACCGGCCGGGAGGCCGCCGACACCGCCCTGCGCCGGCGGCTGGGCCGGCTCGCCCTGCCCCCGGCCGAGGGCGGCCCCGTACCCCGGGAGCGTGCCGGGCACTGGTCCGGCGCCGCGTTCACCCCGTACGGCGGGACCTGCGAGGACCAGCCGGGGCTGACCGCGGCCGAGGTCACGGCGGACGCCGACGGCGGCTGGACACTGAGCCTCACCGAGGACGGCGAGCGGTTCGGCGCACGGTTCGGCGGGCCCGGCTGGACGACCGCCGAGAAGCCCGTCCCGGCCGCCGCCGGCGGCGGCTGGACCGACGGCGACACGCTCGCCGTCGACGTGGTGTTCCTGGAGACACCGCACCGCCTGCGGGTCACCTGCTCCCTCACCGACCGGACCTTCCGGGCCCGGTGGCTCACCCGCCCGCTGCACGAATGGCCTCTGCGGAAGCTGCGCGCCCCGCGCGGATCAGTCCGGGGCGGGGCGGAACGTCCGTAGGACGGTCCGCAGGGCCTCCCGGCTCGCCGGCTGCGACCAGTCGGCGGCCGGGGTCGTCCAGCGCAGCGAGAAGCCGCGTCCGCCGCCCAGGAGGAGACCGCGCCCGAAGGTGCGCACCCGGCCGCCGCCGGCGTCGGCGGACCACTCCATGTCGGCGGCCTCGCGGCCCTGGTACGTCGTCGCGCGGATCCCGCCGATCCGGTCGTAGCCGTCGCCGGACCGCTCCAGAAGCGGTTCCACGGTCTCCCGCCATACGGCCACCGCGTCCGCCCCCACCCGCTCGCTGTAGGTGACCGCGAGGGTGCGCGGGTCGCCGTCGGCGCCGAGGACGACCCGGTAGGCCCCGTCGGCGCCGGGCGAGGTGTCCAGCCGCTTCCAGCCGCCGGGCAGCGCCACGGAGAAACCCTCCGGGGCGTGGTAGGCGCGATAGCCGGGCGGGAGACCGCCGGCGTCGTCCGTCGGGGAGGGAGAGGGGACGGGCGTATCCGGCTCGTCGTCCGGCGTGCCGCCGGGCGCGGCGGGTACGGACGCGGCGGCCGGTGGCGCGTCGGCGGCCGGGTCGCCGTCGCCGCCCGGCAGCCCCTGGGCCGCCGCGAGTACGGCGGCCGCCACCGTGACGACGGCCAGCGTGGTGCCGATGAGGGTGGCCCGCCGGCCCCGCTCCCGGCCCGCGTACCGCACGGTGCCGGGCAGCGCCGTCGCGGTGGTGCCGCCGTCCTCGCGAAGTGCCCGGGTGAGCGCCTCCCGCACCGCCTGCCGGGCCGGTCGCTCCCGGGGGTCCTTGCGCAGCAGCCCCTGGACGACATGGGTGAGCGGGCCCGCCCGCAACGGTGTGCGCACGGGCAGCCGGTCCACGCCCTTCAGCGTGGCCCCGGGCCGCCCGCGGTCCCGGAACGGCGGACGCCCCTCCAGCATCGTGTAGAGGATCGCGCCCAGCGCCCACAGATCGGCGGCGGGCCCGATCAGCTCGTTGCGGGCCTGCTCGGGGGAGGCGTACGACGGTGCCGTGAGCCGGGGCACCGACGTGGCGCCCGCCAGCCCGTACCCGGTGACCACGACCGGTCCGCCCTCGCGCAGGAACACCTGGCCCGGACTGAGTTCGCCGTGCGTGACGGCCTGGGCGTGCGCGGCGTCCAGGACGTCGAGCAGCTCCAGCGCGACGCGTGCCGCCCGCGCGCGGGTGAACGCGCCCTCCTCGGCGAGGACCTCGTCGAGCGACGTCCCGTCGATCCAGGCGTGCACGGTCCACAGGAAGCCGGACTCCTCGACCGCGTCGACGACGGTCGCGATCCGGCCGGGGCACAGCCGGGCCACGCTCTCCGTCGCCCGCAGCACCCGCGAGGGCGCGACGCCCGCGTCCTGGGGGAGGCCGGTCTGCGTGACGAGGCAGGGGCGCCCGGTGCCCGGATCGTCGGCGTACCAGCGCACCCGGTTGGTCTCGCGACGCGCGACCTCGATCAGCCGGTACCGCCCGGCGACCGACCGGTCTGTGGAGACGTGCGCCCTGCCCATGGCCATCCCTCGTCGAACCGCCGGCTCCCGCTGTCCCCAGGGGTACGGGAAACCGGCCGCGTCCGTTCAACGGGAGCCTCAGCGGAGCTCGAAGTGTTCCGTCCAGGCGATCATGTCGGCGGTGGTGGCGTTGCCCCCGCACACCACCAGCCCCAGCCGGGCGCCCTCCCCGGCCCGCTCCAGCACCCGCCGCGCGGCGGGCAGCAGACAGCCGGCCGCCGGTTCGGCCCACAGCTTGGCGTGGTCCGCGAGGTCGAGGGAGCCCCGTACCGCCTCCCGGTCCGGCACCACCAGCACCTCGGTGACCAGCTCCGACACATGCTCGTACGTCAGCTGGGACACGGCCGGCGCGCTCAGCGTGGACACGATGGACGTCAGCTTCACCGGCAGCGGGCCGCCCGCCGCCAGCGCCCGGGACATGGCCTGCGCGCCCTCGGTCTCCACGCCCCAGATCCGCACCCCCGGCCGCAGCGCCCGCAGGGCCGCCGCCACCCCGGCGATCAGCCCGCCGCCCCCGACGCTCACCAGCACGTCGGTGAGGTCACCGGCATCGGCGGCGAACTCCAGGCCCACGGTGCCCTGACCGGCGATGACCACCGGGTCGTCGAAGGGGTGGACCAGGGTCAGCCCCTCCTGCTGCAGCCGGGTCGTCAGCGCGAACGCGCCGTCCATGTCCGGGGTCAGCCGCACCGACGCCCCGGCGGACTCCGCGATCTCCACGGCCCGGGCGGGCGCCGAACGCGGCATCACCACCGTGGCCTTCACATCGAGGGCCGCGGCCATCACCGCGAGGGAGATCCCGTGGTTGCCGCCGCTCACCGCCACGACCCCGGCCGCCCGCTCGGCCTCGCTCAGTGACAGCAGCTTCGCCGCCGCGCCCCGCACCTTGAACGAACCGGTGCGCTGCAGCAGTTCCAGCTTCGCCGTGACCGGAACCCCCAGCAGCGCCGACAGGCCGGGGCTCGGCACGGTCGGGGTCCGCACCACGTGCGGGGCGATCCGCCCGGCCGCGGTCTCGATGTCGGCGATCCCGATCACGACTGCCACCTCTCCGGCGCGGGGGTGTGTGATCCGCGTCGCCGTCCACCCTGACCCGGCCGGACGGCCGAGGTCAACGTCGGTCAGTGCTGCTGTGCCTTCTGGGGTGTCGCCTCACTGGGCCGGACGACGACATGGCCCTCACCCCGCAGCATCAGCTGTACGGCCTCGCCGGACCCACCGCGCAGCATCGAGCCGAGCGACTGCGAACGGTGCAGCGAGGTGTCGAGGCCCGCGGTCCAGCCGACGATCGCGTCCGTGTCCACGAAGACCGGGTTCTGCGGGGACACCGGGATCACCAGCGGGTTCCCGTCGCAGACCAGCCCCAGCCGGCCGTGCCCGGTGAAGACGCTGTTGAACAGTCCGCCGCCGGTGATGCCGGCGCCCTTCACGGTCGCGATCCGGTAGGACAGCGAGGAGTCGAAGCACAGGACGTTGCGGCCGTTGACGGTGAACTCGTCGCCGGGGTCGACCTCGACGATGAAGCAGTTCTGCGCCTCGTGCGCGAACCAGGCCTCGCCCCGGCCGTGCACCGCCATCAGGGGCAGCCCCTCGCCGGTCACCGCCCGTTTGAGCATGCCGCCCACGCCCTGGCCCTTGCGCTCGAACCGCAGATCGCCGCGGTAGGCGATCATCGCGCCCTGCCGGGCGTGCATCTCGCCGTCGACCGTGTAGCGCACGCACTTGGCGTTCTCGACCGTCATGCCCGCCGCCGTCGCCGGCCGCACCATGTGCTGACTGGAAAACAGGTCACCCTTCATGGGGGCATCCTCGCCCGGACTCCCTCCCTCCGCCAGGACCGGGACGTGTGCGGCCGCTCAGCCGCGCAGCGTCCGCGCCCAGTCCGCCGGCACCCGTCCCGCGGGCCCCGGCGCCGGCTGGTCCGCGGGGTGGCTCGCGGGCGGGGCCAGGTCGGGGCCGGACTCGTACAGCTCGTTGGTGGCGTAGTTCCAGAACCAGTCCTCGCCCGGCTCGTAGCTGCGCACCACGGGATGCCCCGTGGCCTTGAAGTGCGCCGTGGCGTGCCGGCCGGGCGAGCTGTCGCAGCAGCCGACGTGGCCGCACCGCGCGCAGCGCCGCAGATGGAACCACCAGCCGCCCACGGAGTCGCAGTCGGCGCACCCCGGGCCGGCCGGGGGGACGGCGGGGTCGATGTCGTGGTCGCTGGTCATGCGGACTCCTCGGGGGTGTCGTCGGGGGCCGGTGCGGTGAGTGGCAGCAGCACCTGGAAGCGGGTGTCGCCGGGCTCGGACTCGAACCGGAGGGTCCCGTGGTGCTTGTTCACCACGATCCGCCAGGAGATGTCCAGGCCGAGCCCGGTGCCCTCGCCCACCGGCTTGGTGGTGAAGAACGGGTCGAAGACCCGGTCGCGGACCTCCGGCGGGATGCCCGTGCCGGTGTCGCCGAACTCCACCAGCAGCCGGTCGTTCTCCCGCGCGGTGCGCACCGTCAGGGTGCCCTCGCCGCTCGTCCCGTTCATGGCGGCGACCGCGTTGTCGATCAGGTTGGTCCACACCTGGTTGAGTTCCGCCGGGTAGGCGGGCACGCGTGGCAGGGCGCGGTCGTACTCCTTGACCACCTTGATCCGCTGCCCGAACTTCCCCGACAGCATCAGCAGCGTGCTGTCGAGGAGTTCGTGCACGTCGGCGACCTGGAAGGGGGCGCGGTCGAGCTGCGAGTACTGCTTGGCGGCGTCGACGAGGTGGGAGACGCGGTTGGTGGAGTCCGCGATCTCGTCCATCAGGAGTTCCGTCTCGACCGTGTAGCTGAGCCAGCCGACCGCCGAGGGGAGCGTCTCCTCGTCCACGGCGGCGGCGACCTCGTCCAGCCAGTCCGCGTCCAGCCCGGCCTGTACGAACGTGGGGGCGATCCGCCAGCCGTCGTCGATACCGTGGTCGTCCAGCCAGTCGGCGAGCGCGTCCTCGCGGTCGGACGCCTCCAGCGGGCTCAGCGCCGGTGCCTTCGCGACCCGTTCGGCGGTGCGCTCCTGGATGTCGATGAGGTTGGCCAGCGTCTCGCGGTCGTAGGTGCCGGCGGAGATGATGCGCAGTTTGTGCCGCATCTTGCCGACGCGCTCGCGCAGGGTCGCGGTCGCCCGCACGGCCGCCGCGGCGGGGTTGTTGAGTTCATGGGTCAGCCCGGCCGACAGCGAGCCGAGCGCCAGCAGCCGTTCGCGCTGGCCGATGGCCCGCTGGGTGCTCTTCGACCCGAAGAACAGCCCCTCCAGGAGGTGGACGGCCATCGGGAACCACTCCTGCATGATGCTCGCGAACGTGTCCGCGGGCACCACGAAGAACCGCGTCGGCTCCGTCACGCGCATCGAGTTGTTGTACACCTGCCGCACCCGGTCCCCGAGGTACGCCTGCATGGCGCCCGCGTACACCCCGCGCTGGGAGGTGCGGGTGACCTCCACGTCGTCCGCGCCGACCCGGCGGGACAGCACGACGGTGCCGTCCAGCATCACGTAGAAGCAGGTGGCGGGTTCCCCCTCGGTGTAGACCGGACCGGGCTCGAACCGCTCCACCCGGCCCTCGCCGCAGAGCCGCCCCAACTGCTCGGGGGTGAGCTTCTCGAACAGGAACAGGGTGCCGATCTCCCGCGGGCTGCACGGCAGCGGCTGCCCGCTCACGACTGCTCCAGATACCGGTGGACGAGCATCACGGCCATGGCTCCCTCTCCGACGGCGGACGCGACCCGCTTGGCGGACTCCGCGCGCGCGTCGCCCGCGACGAACACGCCGGGCACATTGGTCTCCAGGTGGTACGGCGGCCGGTCCAGCTCCCAGTCCGCGGGCGGCCGTCCGTCGGCGGTGAGGTCGGGCCCGGCGAGGATGAACCCGCGTTCGTCCCGCAGCACCGTCCCGTCCAGCCAGTCGGTCAGCGGAGCGGCGCCGATGAACACGAACAGCCACTGCGCGTCGACGAGTTCACTCGCTCCGCCGCTCGTGTCGCGCACGGTCAGCCGCTCCAGGTGCCCGTCGCCGTGCGCGCCCTCGACGACCGCCCCGCAGCGCACCGAGATGTTCGACGCCTGTTCGATCTGCTGGATCAGGTAGTACGACATCGACGCCGCTAGGTCCGGCCCGCGCACCAGCAGCGTCACCGACTTGGCGAACCGGGCGAGATACATCGCCGCCTGCCCGGCCGAGTTGGCGCCGCCGACGATGTACACGTCCTGGCCCTGGCAGGCGGCGGCCTCCGTCAGCGCGGACCCGTAGTAGACCCCGCAGCCGTTGAGCTCCTCGCAGCCGGGCGCCACCAGCTGCCGGTACGACACCCCGGTCGCCAGGATCACGCTGTGCGCTGCGACCTCGGAGCCGTCGGAGAACCGTACGACGCGGGCGCTGCCGTTGACCTCGAGCCCGGTCACCTCGCGCGCGGTGAGGATCTCGGCGCCGAACCGGGTGGCCTGCCGTCGCGCCCGTTCGGTGAGCTGCCCGCCCGAGACCCCGTCGGGGAAGCCGAGATAGTTCTCGATCCGGGAGGACTGTCCCGCCTGCCCGCCGGTCGCCGACCGCTCCACCAGCACGGTCCGCAGCCCTTCCGAGGCTCCGTAGACCGCCGCGCCGAGGCCGGCCGGGCCGCCGCCGATCACCACCAGGTCGTAGAAGTCGGCCTCCGGCGTCGTCGCCAGGCCCACGTGCGCGGCGAGGTCCACGGCCTCGGGCTCCACCAGGGGCGTCCCGTCCGGGGTGATGACCACCGGCAGCCGCCTCCCGTCCTCACCGGCGGCGGCCAGCAGCCGGCGGCCCTCCGGCTCGTCGGAGGAGTACCAGCGGTACGGCACCTGGTTGCGGGCCAGGAACTCCCGTGCGTCCGAGGACCGCGCCGACCAGCGGTGCCCGACCACCTTGGTGCTGGGTACCGGCCGGTAGTCGCTGCGCCGCCACGCCTCCAGGAGGTCGTCCAGGACCGGGTAGAGCTTCTCCTCCGGCGGGTCCCACGGCTTGAGGAGGTAGTGGTCGAGGTCGACGACGTTGATCGCGTCGATCGCCGCGCCGGTGTCCGCGTACGCGGTCAGCAGCACCCGCCGGGCGCCCGGGTGGATGTCGAGCGCCTGCTCCAGGAACTCGATGCCGTTCATCCGCGGCATCCGGTAGTCGGCCAGGATCACGGCCACGAGGTCGCCGCGCAGCTTCAGTTCGCGCAGCGCGTCCAGCGCGGACTCGCCGGACTCCGCGCGCACGATCCGGTACGACGCCCCGTACCGCCGTCTGAGGTCCCGGGCCACCGCGCGGGAGACACCCGGATCGTCGTCCACGGTCATGATCACGTTTCGCGCCGCTTCGGCGGCCTGGGTCATACGTCCCCCACGTGTGCGCTCGTTTTTCCGGCGCGGCGGACCCCGGTCGGCCCACGGCCACCACACCGGCCCCGCCCATCGTATGTTCGCCCGCGCCGAAACGCTCAGTGACGCGTGAGCCCCCTGACCGCCTGCTGCCGGGGCGGCGGTGTAGGGAAGACTGGACCGTGCGAAGTGGACACGACACCGGGAGGAACGGGATGACGCGCCCGATCACGGCAGGGATCGACGGAACCGAGGAGAGCCTTGCCGCGCTGGCCTGGGCGGCGCGGGAGGCGGTCCGCCGGGGACTGCCGCTGCGGGTGGTGCACGCCTGGCGGTTCGAGGCGCACGACGCGGTGGACACGGGGGACAGGGCCACCCAGGAGCGGTGGGTGCGCGAGTCGGCCGCCGGGGCGGTCCGCGCCGTCGTCGAACGCCACCCCGAGCTCGCGGTGACGACGGACGTCCTGGAGGGCGACGCCGTCCCGACGCTCACGGAAGCGGCCGCCGACGCGGAGCTGCTGGTGCTGGGCTCGCGCGGCCATGGGCGGATCATGGGCTTCCTGGTCGGCTCGGTCGGCCAGCAGGTGATCGTCGACGCCGGACGGCCGGTGGTGTTCGTACGGGCCGGGGACCAGGCGTCGAACGAGGTCGCCGGGCACGAGATCGTCGTCGGCCAGCAGGGCGACCCGGAGGACAGCGCCGCCGCGCTCGGCCTCGCCTTCGAGACCGCGGCCCGGCGCGGGGCCACGGTACGCGCCGTACGGGCCTGGACCCTGCCCCCGGTGTTCGCCTACAGCCCCGCCTCGCTGCAGCTCCTCGACGAGGCGGGCGGTCTGGAGCCGTTCGAGCAGAAGGCGCTGGCGGCGGCCCTCGCGCCGTGGCGGGAGCGCTACCCGGACGTGCATGTGATCGAGCACGTGGAGATGGGCAGCGCCGGCCAGGTGCTGCTCTCGGTGGCGGGCACCGCCCAGCTGATGGTGGTGGGCCGCCGTGCCCACCGCACCGCCGTGGGGGCCAGGATCGGCTCGGTGGCGTACGGCGTCCTGCACCACGCGGACTGCCCGGTGGCCGTGGTGCCGCCGGCCTGACGCGGGCGTTTCGGGCTCAGTCGGCCGTCGGCCGGAGCGTCTCCCGCACCTTCGGGAGGATGTTCCTGATGTAGTCCTCGACGGCCGTGCCCAGCCCGATGTCGTGCTGGGCCCGCTCGGACAGGTACCAGCGGTGCTCGAGCAGTTCGTGGTAGATCTCCGCGGCGTCCATCGGTCCGCGCAGCTCCGGCGGCACGGACCGCACGGTGGGCCGGAAGACCTCCCGCACCCAGCGGTGCGCGAGGACCTCCGGACGGGCGCCGAGGGGATCGCCCGGGGCGTAGTCGTCCTGGGTGGCCATCCAGCTCTCCAGGTCGTTCAGCAGCCGCCTGGCCTGGTTCTCCTCGGCGTCCAGGCCGGTCAGCCGCAGCAGCTGCCGCTGATGGTGCCCGGCGTCCACGACCTTCGGCACGAAGGTGACCGTGTCGCCGTTGGAGGCGTGCTCGATCTGCATCTCCGCCACGTCGAAGCCGAGGTCGTTCAGCCGGCGGATCCGGCGCTCGATGTACTGGTACTTGCCCGCCGGGTACACGGAGGTGCGGGTCAGCTCCTGCCACAGGCTCTGGTAGCGGGCGCAGATCTCGGTGCCGAACTCGATCGGGTCGACGGAGGGATGCAGTGCACCCGAGGCCTCCAGGTCGAGCAGCTCGCCGCTGATGTTGACCCGCGCGAGATCGAGGTCGTACTCCCGCTGGCCGGCACTGAGTTCCGGGTGCAGATCACCGGTCTCGGCGTCCACGAGGTAGGCGGCGTAGGCGCCCGCGTCCCGCCGGAACAGCGTGTTGGACAGCGAACAGTCGCCCCACGCGAACCCGGCCAGGTGCAGCCGCACCAGCAGTACGGCGAGCGCGTCCATCAGCCGGTGCATGGTCGCCGGGCGCAGCGTCGTCTCGAACATCGACCGGTAGGGCATCGAGCCGCCGAGGTGCCGGGTGACCAGGACGCTCTCCAGCGGTTCCCCGGCGGTGTCGGTGCGGCCGGTGAGGACGGCCAGCGGGTCGACCGCCGGGATGCCGATGCGGTCCAGGTCGCGCAGCAGCTCGTACTCGCGCAGCGCGGGCCGCTGGGCGAGTTCCTTGACCGCGATCACCTCGTCGCCGGCGCGCGCGTAGCGCACCACGTGCCGGGAGATGCCGCGCGGCAGCGGGACCAGGTACTCCTCGGGCCACTCCTCCAGCGGCAGATGCCACGGCAGTTCCAACAGGAGCGCGGGGTGCTCCGGGTTGGTGGCGTTGATCTGCAGTGCCATGGCGGAGGTGTCCTCGTCTTGTGGGCGGTCGTCGTCCCACCCTATTGGGCGCGCTCCCGGGCCAGCCGGGCGGCGTCCCGCACGGACCCCTCGTGCAGCGGCCCGTGCCCCGGCAGCAGCAGCTCGCCGTCCAGTCCGGCGAGGACGTCCAGCGAGGCGACGGCGGTGGCGCGCTCGCGGTGGAACATGTCCGTCAGCATCTGCGGGCCCCGCAGGCGTGAGGTGGGATGGCCGCTCACCAGGGCGTCGCCGGACACCACCACGCCGGTGTCCGGGAAGTGGAACGCGCAGTGCCCGGCGGTGTGGCCGGGCGTGTGCACGGGCACGGGCCGGCCGGGCAGATCGAGCGGGCCGGGGCCGGACTCCGGGAACGGCTCGGGCGAGGTGACCGCCACGTCGGCCGTCCCGCCGGAGCGCAGGGCGTGCGCCGCCCAGGGCAGCACACCGGGCCGCCAGCCGTTGCGCAGCACCTGTCCGACGGTCACCTGGTGCAGGAAGTCCCGGCGGGCGTGCGGGACTTCGGCCTTGTGGGTGTGGACGGGGGTGCCGTAGGCGGTACTCAGATACTCGGCGGACCCCAGGTGGTCGCTGTGGGCGTGCGTGATCAGCACGGCCGTCACCGCCTCCGGCGCGCTCCCCACCTCCGCCAGCGAGGCGAGCAGCCCCTCGCGGTCGCCGGGGTAGCCGGTGTCGATCAGTGTGACGGCGTCCCCCTCGGTGAGGATGACCCAGTTGGTGTTCGTGCCGTGCACCAGGTAGGTGCCGTCCGCGACGTGCCGCACCGTTGCTCGCATGATCGTCCCGAGTTCGAGTTGTACCGGTCGTTCCCGCCCGACGTGATCAGGAAAGCAGATCAGGGCGCGGGCGGGGGCGGAGGGGGGCGCGGGCCGGGACGCATCCCGGACAGGAACCGGGTCACCGCCCACCGGCGCACCCCGTACTCGTACAGCGCGAGGACGACCGACAGGGAGGCGGCCACGATCACCCCGTACTTGACGGCCATCGGCGCGGACCACCCGACCACGCCGTAGGCGAAGACGACGACGACCGGCTGGTGCAGGACGTACAGCGGCAGGGCGGCGACGGCCAGGTACGGCAGGATGCCGCCCCGGCCGCTGTCCGCGCGCGGGCGCCTCGGCCGGTCCAGCAGGCCGAGGATCGCCACGACCCAGCACCAGCCGGCCGCCCCGAACAACGCCCGCGTGACCAGCGCGAACGAGGTCCACGCGGTGAACGGGTCGTCCCCGGCGACGAAACCGGGCGCGCACCCGGCGAACAGTGCCACGCCGAGCGCGCCCACGGGGACCGCGGCCCGGCGCATCGCCGCGCGGGCCCGCTCGTCGTCCGCGAGGGCGAAACCGCAGACGAAGAAGAGCAGGTACGCCCAGCGGTTCCAGCCCGCGTAGTCCTCCTCCATGCCCAGCAGCGCGTTGACGACGGCCAGGGGCAGCGCCGGGAGAAGCAGCAGCGCCGGTCGGCGCCGCAGCGCGGGCGCCACGCGGCCGGCTGCTGCCGCCAGCCGGCCGGCGGCCGGGGCGAGCAGGAGGCAGAAGGCGAGCAGCAGGACGACGAACCACAGGTGCCCGGTCTCGAAGTGGTCGCCCTCCAGGACGAAGGGGAAGTCGGCCAGGTCCGGCCGCACGCTCAGGAAACGCCCCCAGAACCGCGCGTACGACTCGTCGTACCCGGGGTCGGCGGCGCGCAGCCGCAGCCACTGGGGGAGGGGGCAGAGCACGACCGTCCCGAAGACCAGCGGGACGCCCAGCCGCAGCAGCCGTTCCCGGGCGAACCCGCCGGGGCCCCGGCGGGCGATCGAGTACCGGGCGCCGAGGCCGGCCACCAGGAACAGCATGGGCATGGCCCACACCACGCCGAACCCGGCGAGGACGGTGACGGCGTCCGTCGTGCTCGCGTTCTTGACGTAGAAGTCGTCGTCCGGGGAGAAGACGAGGGCGGCGTGGAAGAAGACCAGCCCGAGGACGACCAGGGCGCGCAGTACGTCGAGTTCGCGGCGCCTGCCCGGCCGCGCCGCCCGCTCCGTGTCCGCCGTCATCGGCCCCTCCCCGCCCGGTGCGGCCCAGTGTGGGGGAGCGGGGACGGGGAGGACAGGCTTCCGGCGGGTCAGTTCACGCCGTGCGGGCGGAACTGGACGCTGATGCGCGGTCCCGCCGCGCGGCCGCTCTTGGGGACGGCGTGCTCCCAGGTGCGCTGGCAGGACCCGCCCATCACGATGAGGTCGCCGTGCCCCAGCGGACGGCGCACGGTCCCGCCGCCGCCCAGGGGGCGCAGCAGCAGATCGCGGGGCGCGCCCACGGAGAGGATGGCGACCATCGTGTCCTCGCGCGCGCCCCGGCCGATCCGGTCGCCGTGCCAGGCGACGCTGTCCCGGCCGTCGCGGTAGTAGCAGAGCCCGGCCGTGGTGAACGGCTCGCCCAGCTCGTCGGCGTAGTGCAGGCTCAGCGCCTCGCGCGCCTCGGTCAGCACCGGGTGCGGCAGCGGGGCGCCCGCGCGGTAGTACGACAGCAGCCGGGGTACGTCCACGACCTGGTCGTACATCTGGCGCCGCTCCGCCCGCCACGGCACCTCGGCCGCGAGCCGCTCGAAGAGCGCGCCGGAGCCGCCCAGCCAGCCCGGCAGTACGTCGATCCAGGCGCCCCGGCCCAGCTCGGTGCGGCGCACCCCGTCGAGGGGGCCGAGCCGCAGTTCGTCGGTCTGGTCGAAGAGCGAGCCCTGCAGTGCGGTCATGGGGCCAGCGTACTCCTGTTTCGAATGTCTGTTCTATATGAAGCTTCTCGGGGCTTACCTCTTTCGATACACCGGTGTATCGGATACGTTCCCGTATCGAACGGAAGGCGGGCCGGTATGGCGGTGGACGGTACGGCGGGGCGCGTGACCGGACGCCGGCGGCGCACGCGCGCCCAACTGCTCGACGCCGCGTTCTCCGTCTTCGCCGCCAAGGGCTTCGGACATGTCTCGATCGAGGAGATCTGCGAGCGGGCCGGCTACACCCGGGGCGCCTTCTACTCCAACTTCACCGGCCTGGACGAGCTGTTCTTCGCCCTCTACACCGAGCGCGCCGGACTGATCGCGGAGCAGGTCGCCGACGCCCTCGCCCAGGACGGTCCCGACCTCGACGTGCCCGCCGCCGTCGACCGCGTCACCGAGGTCCTGCTCCTGGACCGCGACTGGCTGCTGGTGAAGACCGACTTCCTGGTGCACGCCGCCCGCGACCCCGAGGTGGCGCGCGCCCTGCTGGAGCACCGGGCCCGGCTGCGCGGGGCCATCGAGGACCGGCTCGCGAGGGCCCGGGGCCACACCGAACTGCCCGCCGTCCTCACCGACGTGCGGGGCGCCGCGCACGCCGTGGTCGCCGCCTACGACGGCGTCACCACCCAACTGCTGCTGGACCGGGACGTCGCGGCCGCCCGGGCCTGGCTGAAACAACTGCTGACCGCGCTGCTCACCGGATAACAGTCGCCACAGGAAGGGACGGTCGCCATGGATGCCGACGTCATCGTCGTCGGAGCGGGACTCGCGGGCCTCGTCGCGGCCCACGAGCTGACCAGCAAGGGCCGCAGGGTCGCCCTGGTCGACCAGGAGAACGCCGCCAACCTCGGCGGTCAGGCCTACTGGTCCTTCGGCGGGCTGTTCCTCGTGGGCTCCCCGGAGCAGCGGCGCCTGGGCATCAAGGACTCCTTCGACCTCGCCTGGAACGACTGGCGGGGCAGCGCCGGCTTCGACCGGCTCGACGACGAGGACACCTGGGCGGTGCGCTGGGCGAAGGCGTACGTCGAGTGGGCGGCGGGGGAGAAGCGGTCCTGGCTCGACGGCCACGGCATCACGTTCCTGCCCACCGTCGGCTGGGCCGAGCGCGGCGACCTCCGCGCGGACGGCCACGGCAACACCGTGCCCCGCTTCCACATCGCCTGGGGCACCGGCACCGGCGTCGTCGCCCCGTTCGTGCGGTACGCCCGGGAGGCCTCCCGCGACGGACTGCTCACCTTCCACCACCGTCACCGGGTCGACGAGCTCGTCGTCGAGGGCGGCACCGCGCGCGGGGTGCGCGGCACCGTCCTGGCGGAGGACAACGCCCCGCGCGGGGTCGCGTCCAGCCGCGACGCGGTCGGCGAGTTCGAACTCACCGCCCAGGCCGTGATCGTCACCAGCGGCGGTATCGGCGCCGACCACGACATCGTCCGCCGGTACTGGCCCGAGCGGCTCGGCACCCCGCCGCGCGAGATGGTCACCGGGGTCCCGGCCTACGTCGACGGCCGGATGCTCGACATCAGCGCCCGCGCGGGAGCGCGCCTGGTCAACCGGGACCGCATGTGGCACTACACCGAGGGCCTGCGCAACTGGGACCCGGTCTGGCCGGGACACGGCATCCGTATCCTGCCCGGCCCGTCCTCCATGTGGTTCGACGCCCTCGGCCGCCGGCTGCCCGGCCCCTGCCTGCCCGGCTACGACACCCTCGGCACGCTCAGGCATCTGCGCACCACCGAGGACATCGCCGGGTACGACCACTCCTGGTTCGTCCTCACCCAGAGGATCATCGAGAAGGAGTTCGCGCTGTCGGGCTCCGAGCAGAACCCCGACATCACCGCCAAGGACCGGGCCGGCTTCCTGCGCACCCGGCTGCTGGGCAAGGGCGCCCCCGGCCCCGTGGACGCGTTCCTGCGCAAGGGCGCCGATTTCGTGAGCGCCACCACCCTCGAGCAGCTCGTCGAGAAGATGAACGCCCTCACCGAGAAGCCGCTGCTCGACGCCGCCGTGGTACGGCGTCAGATCGAGGCCCGCGACCTGCAGATGGAGAACGCGTACAGCAAGGACGCCCAGGTACAGGGCATCCGCAACGCCCGGCGCTACATCGGCGACCGTCTCGGCCGGGTCGCCACCCCGCACCGCATCCTCGACCCGGCGGCCGGCCCGCTGATTGGCGTCAAGCTGAACATCCTCACCCGCAAGACCCTCGGCGGCATCCAGACCGACCTGGACTCCCGCGCGCTCGGCGCCGACGGTCAGCCGGTCGAGGGCCTGTACGCGGCCGGCGAGGTGGCGGGGTTCGGCGGCGGCGGTGTGCACGGCTACAACGCGCTGGAGGGCACCTTCCTCGGCGGCTGTCTCTTCTCGGGGCGGGCCGCGGGACGGGCGGCGGCCGCGCGGACCGCCTGACCCGGGCGGGCGGCGCCTCAGTCGTCCAGCAGGCGGGCCAGCACCTCCGCGTGACTGGTCTGGGGGCTCTTCGACGCGGTCAGCAGCGTCACCGGGCCCCGGCCGGCCAGTTCCCGTACGTGGTCGAGGAGTCCGGCGGCCTCCGGTTCGGCCAGCTCCGTCTCGTAGCGGCCGCGGAACTCCTCGTACGGCCGGTCGTCCGCGTGGTACCAGCGGCGCAGCTCGCTGGACGGGGTCAGCCCCTTGGGCCACTCGTCCACCCGGGCCGCGTCCTTCGCCAGACCGCGCGGCCACAACCGGTCGACCAGGACCCGGACCCCGTCGTCCGCCTCGGGCGGTTCGTACACACGGCGCACCCGCACGCTCATGGTTCGGCCCCTTCCGGTGCTGTCCAGCGAGCGTACTGCGGCCCACCGGGCCCGGCTAACCGGACGAGCGGCGGGCGGCGATACGCCGCTTCAGGGCACGGCGTTCCGTCTCGTCCGTACCGCCCCACACGCCGATGGACTGCCCCGTGCCGAGCGCCCATTCCAGGCACTGTTCCCGCACGGGGCAGCGCCGGCACACGGCCTTGGCCTGTTCCGCCTGCGTCAGCGCGGGCCCGGAGGTGCCGATCGGGAAGAAGAGGTCGGGGTCCTCGGTACGGCAGGCAGCACGCCTGCGCCAGTTGTCCATCGAGAGTCACCTGCGCTCGGAGTGAATACGGACGGGCACCCCGTCGGGTGCCCTGCTCCCCTTCGGGTCACCTGTCGCCGCGCGGCGAAACCAACGGAAGCCGTACGCGCGATCACTGTTCGCGCAGCCCCCAGGGCGAGCCGTACGCGGTCAGCAGTTCCAGGAACGGCGCCGCCGGGAACGCCTCGGGGCCGAGCACGCCCGTCCCCGACCAGACACCGGCGGCGAGGAGTTCGAGGGCGACGACGGGGTTGACGGCGGTCTGCCAGACCACGGCCTGGCAGCCGTACTCGGCCATGGACCACTGGTTGTCGACCACGTGGTACAGGTACACCTCGCGCGGCGCGCCGTCCTTCACCCCGCGTACCCAGGTGCCGGCGCAGGTCTTGCCGTACATCCGCTCGCCGAGGGTCGCCGGGTCGGGCAGACAGGCGGCCACCACGTCCCGGGGCGAGACCCGCACGGGGCCTTCGGGACCGGGCACGGTGACCGGGTCGGTGCGGTCCAGTCCCAGCAGGTGCAGCGTCCGGAGCGTGTCGATGAACTCGCGGCCGAGCCCGTACTTGAACGTCACCCGCCGCGCGTCGATCCAGCGCGGGACGAGCAGCACCTCCTCGTGCTCGACGTTCACGCACTCCACCGGGCCGATGCCCTCGGGGAAGTCGAACACCTCCGGCTCGCTGAACGGCCGCGTGGTGAACCAGCCCCGGTCCTTCTCGTAGACCACGGGCGGATTGAGACACTCCTCGATGGTGGTCCAGATGCTGAAGGACGGCGCGAAGCCGTAGCCGTCCACGGTGAGGTTCGCGCCGTCGCGGACGCCGATCTCCTCGATCCCGTCGAAGAGTTCGTCGGCGGCGTACCGGGCGAAGACGTCCGACAGCCCGGGTTCGACACCCATCCCGACCAGGGCGAGCGCACCGGCCTTCTCCCACTCCCCGGCCAGCGCGAACTGCTCGTCGCCGAGCTTGACCCCGCACTTCTCGTACGGTTGCCCGCCGTGCGGCCGGGACAGCGACATCGCCATGTCGACATAGGTGGCGCCGGTCCGGCGCGCGGCCCGGAACAGTGGCATCACGAACCGGGGGTCGGTGGTGTTGAGCAGCACATCGCAGCCATGGTGCTCGAGCAGCGCCGCGACCGCCTCCTCGTCGGCGGCGTCCACGCGCTCGGCGTGGAACCGGCCGGCGTCCGCGCCGAGTGCGGAGACCGCCGCCTCGGCCCGCGCGGGGTCGTGGTCGGCCACCACCATCCGGTCGAAGAACGGCCGCCGGGCCGCGATCCGGGTGATGGCGGTACCCACCCCGCCGGCTCCCACGAGCAGTACACGCATGACGGTCCCTTTCCTGGACGCATGGATTCCGGGACGTGATGCTCGGCCGTACGCCGACGTAAGGTCAATGGTGTTGGCATAAGGGACAAGGAGCGGTGATGCCGAAGCGTGTGGTCCCCGAGGAGCGCCGGCGGCGCCGCAGGCCGACCAGGGGCGGTGTCGTCCTCTCCGAGACGCTGATCGTCGAGACCGCGCTGCGGATGCTGCGCGAGCACGGCAGTTCGGGTCTGACCGCCCGTCGGCTCGGTCTCGCCCTGGACTGCGATCCGAGCACCCTCTACCGCTACTTCCGCGGCATGGACGAACTGATCCTCGCCATCGGCGACGCGCTGATCGGCCGGGCGCTGCACGGCTGGCACCCCACCGGGCGGTGGCGCGACGACCTGCGCGGTATCGGGCTTCGCATTCACGCGGCCTATGTGTCGCACCCGCAGGCGGCCGTTCTCACGGCGAGCCGGGTGTCCGGGCGGGCGAACGAACTGGCGGCCGACGAGGCGGTCCTCGACGTGCTGCGCACGGCGGGATTCCCGCTGCCGGAGACGGTGCGCGTCTATCACGCCTTCATCGACACCACGCTGGCTTTCGCCGCCCTCGACGCGGCGTCATTGGCCCTGCCGAGCGCCGCGCAGCATGCCGACGAGGACATGTGGCGCTCGACCTACGCGCGCCTTCCGGCCGCGACCCACCCCCGTATCGCCGAGGCTGCCCCCCTCCTCGCCACCCGCATGACCACCAGCGCGTACCCGACGGCGTTGGACATGCTCCTGACCAGCGCGGAACAGAGCCTGCCGGCACCCCGGGGCGGGGTGCGACCGTCCGAGGGGCAGGGAGTGGGCGGCGTGCCGCACGCGGGGCACCCGGTCAGGCGCGCAGCGCCCCCGTCGCCGCCCGGGTGACCGCGTCCGCGACCGTCGCCAGGGCCGGGGAGTCCAGCTTCCACTGCTGCCAGTACAAGGACACGTCGACCTCGCGGCCGGGGGCGAACACCACGAGGCGCCCGGAGCGGAGCAGCGGATCCGCCTGGGCCTCGGGCACCATGCCCCACCCCAGCCCCGCGGCGACCGCCTCCACGAAGCCCTCCGACGTCGGCACGTGATGACGCAGCGCGCTCGCCTCACAGCCCCCGCGCGTGAGCCGGCGGACGAACCCGTCCTGGAAGTCGTCCTTCCGGTCGAACACCACCACCGGCGCCACCGGCAGCACCTCCCGCAACGGCCCCGTCAGATGCCGTGCGGCGAACTCCGGGTGCGCCGCGGGCAGATAGCGCATCCGCCCCAGATGCCGTACGGAACACCCCGGCACCGCGTCCGGCGACGAGGTCACCGCGGCCATCACCGTCCCCTCCCGCAGCAGCGCCGCCGTGTGCGCCTCGTCCTCCCTGCGCAGTTCGAAGCGGAGCCGCGAGTCCGGCGGCAGCCGGGTGAGGGCACCGAGGAACCAGGTCGCCAGCGAGTCCGCGTTCACCGCCACCGACACCCTGGTCGGCTCCCCGGCCCCGCTCAGCCCCAGCTCGGCGTACGCGTCCCGCTCCAGCCGGCCCACCTGGCGGGCCAGCCTGACCAGTACCTCGCCCGACTCGGTCGGCCGCACCGGCTTGGTGCGCAGCAGCAGCACCCGCCCCGTGCGCTGCTCCAGCGCCTTCACCCGCTGGCTCACCGCCGACGGCGTGACGTGCAGCGCCGCCGCCGCGGCGTCGAAGGTCCCCTCGTCCACCACGGCGAGCAGCGTCCGTACCTGGTCCAACGGGAGATCGGTCATCACGAGGGCTAAGGGTACGTAAGAATCCTTAGCTGTACTGCAGGCATCCGCCGACCGTAGCGTCATCGGCATGACCAGCGCCCTGACCACCGCCGCCGCCGGCTTCGGCACCGGCCTCTCCCTCATCGTCGCCATCGGTGCCCAGAACGCCTTCGTCCTGCGACAGGGCGTACGGCGTGACGCAGTCCTCGCCGTGGTCGCCATCTGCGCCCTGTCCGACGCGGCCCTCATCGCCCTGGGCGTCGGCGGGGTCGGCGCGGTGGTCGTGGCGTGGCCCGGCGCGCTGACGGCGGTCGGCTGGATCGGCGGCGCGTTCCTGCTCTGCTACGGCGCCCTGGCCGCCCGGCGGGTGTTCCGCCCGGCCGGCGCGGGACTGCGGACGGCCGGGGAGGCGGCGACCTCCCGGCGCCGTGCCGTGCTCACCTGCCTCGCCCTGACCTGGCTCAACCCGCACGTCTACCTCGACACGGTGTTCCTGCTGGGCTCGGTCGCCGCCGATCACGGACCGCTGCGCTGGACCTTCGGCCTGGGCGCCGTACTCGCCAGCGTCTGCTGGTTCGCCGCGCTCGGCTTCGGCGCCCGGCTGCTGGGCCGCTACCTGGCCCGCCCCGCCGCCTGGCGGGTGCTGGACGGGCTGGTCGCCGCCACCATGATCGTCCTCGGCCTCACACTCGTCGCCGGGGCCTGAAACCGGAGGGCAGGGCGATGCCGGGGCCTGCCATGGTGAACCCCGCCCAAACGACGTGGATACCCATCAGGACGGTCGTGGACACCAGCGAGAGCGGTACCGAAGCACCGGAGAAGGACCCCGGACCCGGCCGGCGGCCCCGTCTGGCCGACGTACTCCACGGCACCGCGGGCTCCGCCTTCGGCCCCCGCACGGCCGTCGCGGGCGGCGGCATCCTGGTGATCGACGCGATCCTGACCCTGACGGCAACGATGCCGGCCCTACGCCGCTACCGGGTATGAGCCCGGACGCCGGGGCAGCGGCCGCGAGAACACCGCCCCACAGGGGCGCGGGAACCGCGCGACCAGCCACGACGGACCCGCGGCCGGTCCTGTACCGCTACCGGGGGAGGGAACGCGGGGAAGGGGCCGGGCGGCACCGCCCCACAGGGGCGCGGGAACCGCGCGACCAGCCACGACGGACCGTGGCCGGACGGCCTACAGCCCCCCGCCCCGCCGATGCATCGCGTACTGCTCCAGCAGCTTCCCGCGTGTCGTCTCCAGACGGTGGGCGAGGACCTCGGCGACGTTGCGTACCAGCAGGAGACCGAGCGGCGGCTCCTCCTCGCAGAGGCGCAACACCGCCGCCGCGTCGAACTCGTACGCGCGCACCGGGCTGAAGGCCACCGCGCCGAAGTCCCACTCGTGCGGCGGGAACAGCCAGGACCAGCCCAGCAGATCGCCCGCGCCGAGGCCGGCGACGGTCACCCGGTGCAGGTCGTTCACCCGCTGGTCCAGCGAGACCGCGCCGGAGCGGATCACCCAGAAGCGGTCGGCGGTGCCGCCCGCCTCGAAGATCCGGGTGTCCTCGGGGAAGGACACCTCCCGGGCAAGCGCCATCAGACGCTCGCGCTGCGGCGGGGGAAGGGCGGTCAGGAGTTTGATCGCTTTGGTCATGGCGCGGGGCTCCTCGCCGGGGCTACGGTTCCGGTGCTTTCCCTACGTTCATTTCAGCCGCTACGGCCGTTCGGGGCACCTCGGCGGACGCGACACGTCCGGTTCCTGTCCGCCGACCGCGCCCGGGCATGAGAAAGCCCTGGCTGGACGGGGGAAGCCAGCCAGGGCCGTAAGCGGTGGTGTCCGGAGGACGCAGGTCGACTCCGCCACCACGTATGAGTGAACGATAAACCACTTGCCGGGCGATCCGGTAGGCAGAACCCGGTCGCGTGACTCGTCTCACCATGGGGTCGTCACGGACGTCACCCGGCACCCTCACCGACCACCCGGACCGTGTCCAGCCCGGGGTCCGACGGGTCGGGCAGATGCATGCCCGCCGCCAGCCCCGTCCGCAGATAGCGCAGCACCGGCACGGTGAGCCGTTCACCGGGCAGCACCGCCGGGATACCGGGCGGATACGGCGTGATCATCTCGGCCGCGACCCGCCCGGCCGCCCGCTCCACCGGCACATCCTCGGCCGGCCCGAAGAACGCGTCCCGCGGCAGTACGGCCTGCTCCATCCGCAGCTCCTCGGGCGACGGCACCGCCACCTCCGGCGCCCGGGGCAGCCGCCGCGCCACCCGGCCCAGCTCCCGCAGCGCCGACAGCAGCTCCCCGGTCGTCTCCCGGTCGTCGCCGTGGGTGATCTGCGCCCCGATCCGGCGGTGGTCGACCAGATGCGCGTCGATGCTCCGGTGCTCCCGCAGCCAGTCGGACGCCTGGAACCCCGTGATGCCCAGATCCGCGACGTCGATGACGCCGGGCAGCGGATCGAAGTCGTCCGCCAGATCCGGGCCGCAGTAGTCGGACCGGTCGTCGACGTGCATCCCGTCGATCTCCTCGATCGCCGCCCGCACCTCACCGGCCAGCGCCAGCGCCGACCCCATCAGCTCCTTGCCGCGCAGGGCCATCTGCCGCCGCCACCCGTCCAGCCCCGCGAGGATCAGCACCGACGGGCTCGTCGTCCCCAGCAGATCGGCACGCAGACCCAGCACCGCGGGCGGCACCAGACCGCCCCGCAGATGGAACACCGAACCCTGCTCCAGACCGCTTCCCATCTTGTGGATGCTGGTCACACAGATGTCGGCGCCCGCGTCCATCGCCCAGGACGGCAGCTCCGGGTGGAACGGCAGATGCGCGCCCCACGCCTCGTCCACGACCAGCGGCAGCGAACGCCGGTGGCACACCTCGGCGACCTCCCGCAGCGACGCGCAGGCGCCGTACGGCGTCGGGCTCGTCACCAGCGCGCCGCGCGCGTCCGGATGGGCGTCGAAGGCCCGGTCGAAGTCGTCCGCCGACGGCGGGTGCGCGAGATGCCGTACGGCGTCCCACCGCGGCTCCACCCACACCGGCTCGATCCCGGACAGGATCAGCCCCGACACCACCGACTTGTGGGCGTCCCGCCCGATCAGCAGCTTCTCGTGCGGCCTCGCGACGGACAGCATCGCCGCCTTGACCGACAGGGAACTCCCGCATGTGCTGAAGAAGGTGTGCTCGGCGTGCACGGCGTCGGCCATCAGCTCCTGTGCCCGCCGCAGCACCCCGCCCCGGGTGAGCCGGTCGTCCAGCCCGCCCGACGCCAGCACATCGCCGAGGAACACCGCGTCCCCGAGCACCTCACGCACCGCGGGATCGGCCCCGCGGGCCTGCTTGTGCCCCGGTGGGGTGAAGCCCAGCCGCCCGCCGCGGTGGTACTCCTCCAGCGCTTCCAGAACCGGTGCCCGGCTGTGATCGACCGTCATGCGCCCCGGGTGCCCTGCGGCGCCCCCGCCAATCCGCGGGCCCGGGCCGGTCAGCTCCGCGCCGTGTGCCTCCCCGGCGTCAGGATCTCGTCCAGCACCCGCAGCACCACCCCGTACGCCACCTCGCGCACCTCGGCGTCGCGCGCCGCGCCGGGATCGGCGGATTCAGCCCGCCCGAGTTCGTCGCCCCGGGCCCGCCAGGCCCGCTCCTCCTGTGCCGCGCAGGCCCGCGCCCGCCGGATGCGCCGCAGCAGTTCGTCCGAGTCCACCACATCGGTCATACCGTCCGCGTACCCCCGTCCGCCGTCCGGATGACAGTCGTTCAGGATGCGGCCGGGAGGTTTGCCACCACCGGGACAGGTGAGCCGAAAAGAGAGGTCCGAGGCATCTTTCATCGACGTACCCACCGATCAGGGAGCCGCAGGATGTGTCAGGAGCACACGACCGAACCCCTTGAACCGCCCGGCACCCACCGGGCCGCACCCCCGTGCCCGTGCCGTCCCGCCGACGTCCGCGAGGCCGTGGCCCGCGCGGTGGCCGAACGCTGCCGGGCCACCCACACCCACTGCGACACCGAGGCCCTCGCCGACGCCCTGCTCGTCGCCTCCGAACTCACCACCAACGCCATGCTGCACGGCGGCGGCGTCACCGGATTCCAGGTCGACGTCAGCGGCCCCGGAGTAAGCCTGTCGGTGAGCGACCGCAGCGACGAACTGCCCGTCGTCGTGCCCCTCGCCGACCGGCAGGGACGCCGCCGCCCGGGCGGCCACGGCTGGCCCATCGTATGCCGGCTGTCCCGCGACGTCCGGGTGTCCGACCTGCCCGCCGGCGGCAAGTGCATCACCGCCGTGGTTCCCCTGTCCTGAACAGCCGGAACAGGCCTCCGCACATCGTGTGCGGAAGCGGAGTTTGTTCTACCGGCGAGGGGGCAATCGGAGGGTCGTGCTTCGGACCGGAGGCGCGCCAGCGGGAGAGGTACGACTGCTGTGGACCCTCCGGGCGTCCAGGCGGCGACCGCCCCCGCGGTAGATCCCTCGAAACCACCGTTCGGGAGCGAACCGCATGCTCATTGACTCGCCCACCCATCGACCCGGCCCCTCCGACACGACGACCGCGGCACCCCGACGGCGGCACGACGACGCCCCCGACACCGCCGCGCTGTTCGCCCGGCTGACCACACTGGAGGACGGCCCCGAACGGGACGCCGTCCGCGACGAGCTGGTCACCGCGTGGCTGCCCATGGCCCACCGCATCGCCGGCCGTTTCCGCGACCGCGGCGAGGCCGTCGAGGACCTGCGCCAGGTCGCCGCCCTCGGCCTGGTCAAGGCCATCGACCGGTTCGACCCGAGCCGGGGGGCCTTCGAGAGCTATGCCGTCCCCACCATCACGGGTGAGGTCAAGCGGCACTTCCGCGACCGGATGTGGGCCCTGCGGGTGCCGCGCAGGGTGCAGGAACTGCGCAACAAGGTGCGGGTGGCCCGGCGCGAACTCACCCAGCACCCGGGCAGCCCCGAACCGTCCGTCGCGGCCGTCGCCGCCCACACCGGGCTGACCGAGGAGGAGGTCGGCGCCGGGATGGAGGCACTGGAGAGCTTCAGCACCCTGTCCCTGGACGCGGAACTGTCCTCCGACGACGACGGCTACAGCCTCGCCGACACCCTCGGCGCCGCGGACGCCTCGTACGACACCGTCGTCGACCGCGAGTCCGCCAAGGAGGGCCTGCGCCGGCTCCCGGAGCGCGAGCGCGCCATCCTCTACATGCGGTTCTTCGAGGACATGACCCAGAGCCGGATAGCCGACCGGCTCGGCATCTCCCAGATGCACGTCTCCCGTCTCATCAGCCGCAGCTGCGCACGCGTGCGCGCCGACGCGATGGGACAGCGCACCGGCCGCCGCGGCACCGGCGGACACTCGGCGACGGCGTGAGAGCCGCCCGCCCCGACCAGGAAGCGAGACACATGCTGAAGCCCCACCCCACCGTGCTGCGCCGGCTCGTCGAGGAGTACGAGACCCTGTCGGCCGCCGACCCGCGGACCCGCGACCTGGCGTACACCCTGTGCGTGTCGACCGGCACGCGGGACGTACGCCAAGCCCTCGCCGTCGCGCGCGGCTGGCTGGCGGCGGCCGGGACGGAGCCGTCCGAGGCCGGTGCGCCGGCCGCCGTATGACCCGCGGTGTGCGGGGAACCCGTAGCGGATGAGCGAATCCGAGATTCCCCCGGAAGGCAGGCCCGTGGACGTCTACCTGGACCTCCTGCGGGTCCGGATGGACACCGAGGACTACCGGCTTCTGCTCCACGTGGTGGAGCCGGTCCTCCAGGCGATCGAGGAACACCGACTGGCCGGCATGGACCTCGCGCTGGACGACACGGACGAGGAACTGCCCCAGGAGGTCCGTGACGAGGCCGCCCTGGTCATCGCCACCGCCGTCACCGGCCGGCTGGACAACGAGGTGGTCGAACTGGAGGTGGACGAGACCGGCCCGGTCCGCGTGGTCACCGACGCGGCCACCGCCGCCGACCCGTCCCGCCTCGGTGAGATCGCCGACTACATCAGGGACCGCCACCGCCAGAACGAGGAACTACGGGGCATAGCCGAAGCAAGCGGCCTCCCGACCGACTTCTGACCCCACCCACGCCTGTGTACGGCCCCGGCGCGCTGCGGGGGCCGTACACACGTGTGGGCGGCCGGGGGTGGGGGTCAGCGGTCCGTGGGTTTGACCGGGACCGACAACGGCCGGGCCAGACCCACCACCGCTTCGTCCAGACGTTCCAGGTGGCGTAGGACCCGGTCGGTGATGCGGCCGTAGCGGGCCGTGCCGTCGCCGCCCAGGAGGGAGGCGATGCTCGGGCCCGTTTCGACCGGGACCGTGACGTTCTCCTCGGCGACGCGGTCCGCGATCGTCACGATGTTGCGGACCGTGCGCCCCGCCGCCCCGCGCAGCCGGGGGTCGGCCGCGATCGAGGGATGCGTCGGCAGCAGTTCCGCGGTCGCCGCCAGTGAGCGGGCGTGGTACGCGCAGGTCTCCAGCAGCGCCACCACGTAGCGCGCGTTGGTGCGACGGGTCCGCAGCGGGGTCACCGGATGCGTCAGCGGCTGGGTCGCCGACCGCAGGTCGCCGAGGGCCTGGTCCAGCTCCCGCGCCTTGTCCAGCAGATCCCCGGCCGGCCCGCCGCTCAGCTGTCCGACGGCCGCCTCGGTGACCTCGGCGAGCCGCTCCAGCACGGTGACCAGCAGCTCGTTGGTACGCCGGTCCGTGTTCACCGGCAGCACCAGCGCCGCCGCGACCACCCCGCAGGCCGCCCCCAGCGCCGTCTCCTCCACCCGCAGCACCAGCACCTCCCAGCTGTAGGTGTGCAGCAGCGTGTAGAGCAGCCCCAGCATCGCCGTCACGAAGAACGACATCAGCGTGTACGACAGCGGTGCCGTGTAGAACATGGCGAAGATCAGCACCAGCACCAGGAAGAACGCCGTCCACGTGTGCCGGCCCACCAGCGCCGCCAGCAGGATGCCGGCCACCACGCCGAACACCGTACCCAGCAGCCGCCGGTAGCCCTTGACCAGGATCTCGCCGGTCGACGCCGTGTTGATGAAGACGATCCAGCAGGTCAGCACCGCCCAGTACCAGCGGTGCGAGGACAGCAGCTCACCCCCGACGATCGCCAGCGTCGAACCCACCGAGACCTGCACGGCCGCGCGCGTGGTCGGCCGTTCCAGCCCCTTCGGCTTCTCGGCCTCCTCCGCCTCCTCACCGGCGATGGCGGCGTCCTCGGCGTCCAGCTCCTCGCGGGACCTCGCCGTCGCCGGACTGTCGTCCGACTCGTCCTGCGGCCCCTCCAGCGCGACCCGCAGCCCCATAACGGCGCGCGCGGTCTCGCCGACGGCCCGGAACACGTCCCGTACGGCCGGTGTGGCGGCCGGCAGGTTCTCCTCGTCCCGGTAGCCGAGCAGCCGGTTGCGCAGCCGGGCCACGCTCGTACCGCCGGGGCGGGTGCGCACCACCAGCACCCGCAGCGCGCGCAGGTCCCGCCGCAGCTGGGCGGTGGCCTCGTCCGGGCCGGGCAGCCGGCCCACCTCCGGCGCGGGCGCGCCGGGCAGATGCAGGGTGAGGGTGTCCGCCCGCTCGGCGCTGCGCGCCGACAGCAGCAGCAGTCCCAGCCGCTCGGCCGCGATCTCCGCGTCCGCGATCCGGCGTTGCACCAGCCGCGCCGTCGGCTCGTCCGGCGTGCCCTCCTCCAGCCGGCTCTGGATCATCAGCGCCGTCTCGTGCAGCCGCGCGTTGGCCAGCCGTACGTCCTCCAGCGCCTTGTCCATCCCGTCAGGACCGGCGTCCAGCAGCGCCAGCTGCGCGGACACCAGCCGGCCCAGCCGGGCCCGGAAGGCCTGCCGCAGCCGCAGCAGCAGCCCGGACGGCGTCACCGGCACGACCGCGAACCGCACCAGCGCGCTGGACGCGAACGCGACGGCCAGCGCCACCCACAGCCCCGGCAGCTGCCCGGCGGACGCGCCGACGAACAGGGCCACGAAGTAGACCTGGAAGCCGATCAGACCGAGCGCGGTCCCGCGGTCACCGAACCGGCGGCCGTACACCGCGGCGAAGATGAGCACGACGAAGAACACGTCCCCGACCAGGACCCGCTCGGACAGCACCGCGCCCAGCGACACCGACACCAGCGCCACCGGCAGCCCGAGCGCCAGCGTGACCGCCTGGGCGCCGCGCTGCCTCTCCCGGATGGCGAAGGTGGCGACCATCGCCGCCATCGCCCCCGCCACCAGATGGGTGACGTCGTTCCCGGCCGAGGCCAGCACGGCGAGCGTCACCGCGATCGCGCCGACCGTCCGTAGCCCCGCCGTCAGCCGCAGCAGCCCGGGGTCGGACGCCGCCAGACGGTCCCGCAGCCGTGCCCCTGCCGAGCGTCCCGCCGCCTTCACTCCACCGCACTCTCTTCGTACCCCGGCCCCGCGAGCGGCGGCCCGTCCGTCCTCCCCGGCGTCACCGCGCCGACCGGCCCGCCTCCGTCACGTGCGCCCGCACCTGCTCCGGCGTGAGATAGGCGTCCAGATACTCGAAGTCCCGCAGATTGCCCGGCCGGTGCGCCTGGAACCCGGTGCGCACGAAATCGTCGCCCGCGACCGCGTTCAGCAGCCAGTCCGTCATCACCCGCGTCTTCGCGACACCGGTGCGCAGCGCCGACCAGTGGTAGCCGCGGGCCACCGCCTGGGCGGGCAGCCCGTGCAGCTCGATGCCGAGCGGCTTGGACACCGCGTCGGTTCCGCCGAGGTCCACCACGAGCCCGAGGTCGTGATGGACGTACGGCCGGGCCGGCCGGCCCCGCAGTGTGGCGATGACGTTCTCGGCGACATGCCGGCCCTGCCGCAGGGCATGCTGCGCGGTCGGCGGACACACGGCGTCGTCGCCCTTGGCCACGTCGGGCACCGCCGCCGAGTCGCCGAGCGCGAACACCCCGTCGTGGCCGGGCAGACACATGTCCGCGTTGACGGCCAGCCGCCCCCGCACGGTCTCCGCGCCGAGCGTGGCGATGAGCGGGCTCGCGACGACCCCGGCGGTCCAGATCAGGGTGCGGGTGGGTACCACCCGGCCGTCGGTGAAGGTGACCTCCTCGGCGCCCGCCTTCGCGATGGAGACGCCCAGCGAGATCTCTATGCCGCGCCGGGTCAGGATCTCCTGCGCGCTGCGCCCCAGCTTGTCGCCCAGTTCGGGCATCAGCTTCGGCGCGATGTCGATGAGATGCCACTTGATCAGGCCCGGGTCCAGCCGGGGGTAGCGCTTGACGGCGGCGTGCGTCAGCCGCTGCAGACAGGCCGCGGTCTCGGTCCCGGCGTAACCGCCGCCGACGACCACGAACTGCAGCCTCGAGGCCCGCTCGGCCGGATCGTGGCTCGCGTCGGCGAGGTCCAGTTGGGAGATGACGTGGTCGCGCAGATAGGCCGCCTCGGCCA
The DNA here is from genome assembly GCF_043199595.1 of Streptomyces sp. NPDC048584. Classification (NCBI taxonomy): domain Bacteria; kingdom Bacillati; phylum Actinomycetota; class Actinomycetes; order Kitasatosporales; family Streptomycetaceae; genus Streptomyces; species Streptomyces sp. NPDC048584. The sequence goes on along the minus strand of NZ_JBICWF010000014.1, from coordinate 21,068 downwards.
GTGACTTCAGCCCGAAGGCGTGGTCCGTCAGGCCCGGGATGTCGAAGGTGCGGGTGACACTGCCGGGAGCCAGCACGATGTAGTCGTACGGCTCGTCGACGATCTCGCCGTTGACGGTGCGGACGACACACACCTTGGACCGCAGGTCCACGCCGATGGCCCCGCCCGGGATGATCCGGGTACGGTACCGCTCGCTGCGGCGCAGGGACAGCGCGACCGACTGCGGGGCCAGCACACCCGAGGCCACCTGGGGGAGCAGCGGCAGATAGAGCTGGTAGGAGAACGGCGTCACCAGGGTGAGGTCGGCCTCGTCGGGGGCGAGCCTTCGCTCCAGCCGGCGCACGCACTCCACACCGGCGAAACCTGCGCCCACCACCAGGATCCTGGGTCGTGTCACGGTGTCCATCCCTTCCTGCGGCTCCAGTGGCCGGCCTCGAACATCGACCACTGACGCGTGCCCCTGTTCAGCACCACGATGCCCGTACCTCGGCGGGAACGCACCGGGAAACCACCGGCGCCGGGTTCAGCCGCGCAGATGACACAGCAGCAGGCACACGTCGTCGTCGCGCTCGGAATCGCTGAGCAGCGGGCGCAGCATCCGGTCCGCCGCGTCCTCCAGATCGGCGTCCAGTTCCGCCGGACCGAACGATCCGAGGACCGTCGCGAGCCGATCGATGCCCGGATCGATACCCCGGGCGCGCCGCTCGACCAGCCCGTCCGTGTACAGCGCCAGCGTCGAACCGGGCGTCAGCCGTTCGGTGTGGTCGGCGATGTCCTGCCGCAGCGGGATGCCGAGCATCGCGCCCGGCTTGGCGTCCAGGAGGCGCACCCGCCCGTCGGACAGCCGCAGCACCGGCGGCGGATGACCGGCGGCGGCCCATGTCAGCGTGCGCCCGTCCGGATGGAAGCGGGCGATGACCGCGGTGGCGAACAGATCGGGCTGGAGATGGCGCAGATACCCGTGCAGCCGGGTCAGCAGCCGGCCCGGACTGTCTCCGTCGACGGCGTAGGCGCGCAACGCGGTCCGCAGCTGGCTCATCATCACCGCCGCGTGCAGCCCGTGCCCGGTCACGTCGCCGATGACGGTGATCAGACCGCCGTCCGGCTGCCGGAAGGCGTCGTACCAGTCGCCGCCGATGTTCAGCCCGTGCGTGGCCGGCAGATAGCGGGCGGCCAGGGCCAGGCCCGGGGTGGCCGGCAGATCGGTGAGCAGGGCGCGCTGCAGCGTCTCGGCGATGTCGCGGTTGTGCTCGAAACGGCGGGCGTTGTCCAGGGCGGTGCCGGCCCGCCGGGCGAGCTCCAGCAGCATCACGGCGTCGTCCGGGTCCCAGCCCTCGCCGGGCGGCGACAGCGTCAGCACCCCGAGCGGCGCACGCCGGGCCAGCAGCGGGACGCAGAGCAGCGGCCGCCCGGGGGACAGGGCCGACGCGGGCCGGTCGTCCACGCCGGGCAGACCGCCGGGGCGGTCGGCGGCGAACTGCGGCCGGCCGGTGCGCGCCGCGTCGACCGCGGCGGCCGGACGGGACGTGGGCCGGTACCGGTCGTCGTCCTCGTCGTCGAACAGCCATACGTCGACATGGCGGGCGTACCGCGGCACCAGCAGCTCCGGCAGCCGGCGCACGATCTCGTCATGGTTCAGCGAGGCGTTCAGCACGGCGCTGGCGTCCGCCAGGAACGTCAGCCGGCGGCGCGCCTCCTCCGCCTCCGTACGGGCCCGGCGCTCGGCCGCGAAGGCATCCCGCTGCGCGCGTCCCGCCGCGTCCAGCTCGGCGTGCAGTGCCAGGACACCCTGGTTGGTCTGGTGCAGCTCCTCCCGGTGGAAGGCGACCAGTTCCTCCTGCTCGGCGAGCCTGTCCAGCACCGCCGTCGTGTCCTCGTCGGCGCCGAGCAGCGCCTGAGACAGGTCGTCCGGGTCCTCCGTCACCGTGCCCGCGCCGGACACCGGGCCCGGCTCCGGGCACGGAACGGTCACCGTCCAGGGGACGCGGCCCGCGGCGCCCGCGCCGGGGGCCGGAACCAGCGCGACATGCAGGCTCCCGGAGTCGGCGGGGGAGCCGGGGGCGTCCAGGGTGAGCACCCAGTCTCCGCCCTTGATGAGGCACTGCCGGACCCGGCCGCTGAGCGTCGCGGCGAGCCGGGCGCGTTCGACGGTGGGCACCCCGTGTGCCGCGGCCAGCCGGGCCAGGGCGATACGGGCACGGGCCGCGTCCGTGACGGTACGGATCCGCCAGGTGTGGCTCATGGGCGGTCCGGCGGGGCGGGGGCCAGTACGGCCACGGCGGTGTCGTCCCGCAGCGGACGCGCGGGACTGCCGGCGTCCCGGACGGCCACGGCGGCCGTCACGGCCGGGTCGGCGGGCGGCACCCCCGTGTCCGGGGGCGGCGTCCAGCGGCTGGGCAGACCGTCGGTGTGCAGGATCAGCAGGCTCTCCCCGGTCCAGGCGACATCGTCCTCGCGTACGGTGCCGGGCCGGTGCACCCCGACGATGCCGGGCCGGGACAGCAGCGTCCGCCACCGGTCGCCCTCCCGCAGCCGGGCCGTCACATTGCCGATCCCGGCGAACCGCAGCCGGCCGGCCCAGGTGTCGAGCCGCGCCACGGCGACGGCCGCGCCCCGGGTGCCGGACAGCGCCGCGTGCAGCTTCGCCAGACACTCGGCGGGCGACAGCCCGGCCGAGTGCCGCAGCGCGTCGACGGCGGCGCCGGAGGCGTGCGCCGCCTCGCTTCCGTGTCCCAGCCCGTCGGCCAGCATCAGCGTCAGCCGGTCACCGGACCTCACCCAGGCCCACGCGTCCCCGGAGAAGTCCGCCCCGGCGAACGGCACGTTGACGCCCCCGGCGCGCACGGCGGGGCCGTCCGCGCCGGCGAAGCCGCTGCCGCCGTCCCGCACCCCGGCGGCCCCGGAGCCGTCCGCCGGGCCGACGCGGGCCACCGCCACCGTGCCGCGGCCGAGGACGCTGTGCAGGCCGAAGTCGTCCGCGAGGCGCCGGCAGGTGCCGAGGCCCGCGCCGAGGGAGCGGGTCGTGGTGAACCCGTCCCGCATCGCGGCGGCCACATCGGCGATGCCCGGACCGTGGTCGAGCGCGGTGATCTGCACCGCCCGGTCCGGCGGGCCCTCCCGCAGGACGGGCGGGTCCACGACCTCGACGACCACCTCGCCCGCCTGCGCGTACTTCAGGACGTTCGTGGCCAGCTCGGTCGCGACCAGCGCCGCGGCCGCGGTGCGCCGGTCGTCGAGCCCGGCCTCCGCCGCGGCCTCCTCCGCCGCCACCCGGACGTCCCGCACCCGGGTCGAGTCCTGCACCGGCACATACCGCACCCGGGGCATCAGGGACCCCCACGCGGATGCCGCGGCCCGGTCACCCACGAGGTCACCCGCACCGTGGTCCCCGCCCCCGGGGCGCTCTCCACCTCGAAGTCGTGCACCAGGCGCCGTGACCCGCCCAGCCCCATCCCCAGCCCGTCACCCGAGGTGTAGCCGTCGCTCAGCGCCCGGTCGAGATCGGGGATGCCGGGCCCCGAGTCGCTGAACGCCAGCCGCAGCCCGTCGACGCCCCCGCTGACGACGTGCGACGCCTCCATCAGGCCGCCCCCGCCATGCACCAGGGTGTTGCGGGCCAGCTCGCTGGCGGCGGTCACCAGTTTCGTCTGGTCCACGAGACCGAAACCGAGCCGGGCGGCGGCCTGCCGCACATGCTGACGCACCCACACCAGGTCCATGTCCGACCGGATGGGCAGGCGGGCCTCCACGCCCGCGGCGGTGTGCATCACGGACTCTCCTCGTGCCTGCCGCCGGAACGGAACGCCACGACCGGCTGAGCCAGCAGCTCCATCGCCGCCTCGGTGGTGAGCGCGGTCCGCAGCCCCGGCAGCGTCAGCCCCAGCTCCACCAGGGTGATGGCGACCGCGGGCCGCATACCGGCCACCACGGTCCGCGCGGCCAGCAGCTCCGTCTGCGCGGCGATCTCGGCCAGCACCCGCCCGAGGAAGGAGTCGACGATCTCCACCCCGGAGATGTCGATGACCACCCCCGTGGCGCCGCTGCGGGCGATCGTCTCGGAGAGGTCCTGCTGCAGCTGCTGCGCCGAACCGTCGTACAGATCCCCCTGGAGGGTGACCAGCAGCACGTCGCCGAGCCGGAGGACCGGCACATGTCCCGCGACCGGGCGGGAGAACCCCTCACTCACCGGCGGCCCGCACCGTCGGGCGCCTGCACGAATGTCGTCCCCAGCTCGTGCAGGCAGTAGCCGAGCGCGTCGGCGAGGCTCGCCCGCGTCTTCACCGTGCCGAGGTCCAGACCCAGGTGCACGATGGTCTGCGCGATCGCCGGGCGGATACCGGACACCACACACTCCGCGCCCATCAGCCGGGCCGCGGCGACCGTCTTCATCAGGTGCTGCGCCACCAGCGAGTCGACCGTCGGCACACCGGTGATGTCGAGGATCGCGAACCGGGCGTGCTGGTCGACCACCGCGTTCAGCAGGGTCTCCATCACCACCTGGCTGCGGGCGCTGTCCAGGGTGCCGATCAGCGGGACCGCCACGATGCCGTCCCACAGCTTGATCACGGGGGTCGCCACCTCCAGCAGCTGCAGCCGCTGCCGGTCGATGAGCGCCTGGCCCTCGCTCAGCGCCGTCTGCATGGCCACCAGCCGCAGTGTCCCGAGGAGCACGCTCAGCGTGGTCGAGTACTCCCGCAGCCGCTGAGGCGGGGCCTGGTCCAGATCGGCGACCAGCAGGTTCTCCACCGGCGGCCACAGCGCGGCCAGTTCGCTCGCCACCTGGGTGGGTGACAGCCCCGCGCGGGCGCGGGCCGCGCCCATCCGGGCCAGCTGTTCACGCACCGCGGAGAAGCCCGCCGCGTCCGGGTCCTCGACCCGCTGCGCGTCGGCGACCTGCGCCAGCGCGTCGACGACCGCCTTCCCCGCCTCCACCGCCTCGTCACGCGAGACCGTGAACACCGTACGGAACAGGGGCTCGTCCGCCCAGCGCTGGGCGATCTGCTCGCGCCGTCGCCGCAGGAAGTCCCTGACCTCGTCCGTCGGTGTTCCGAGTGATCCGCCCGCTTCACGTTCCGGCACCTGGTTCTTCTCCTCGTCAGTCGTCGCGCCGCACCGCGACCCGGGTGCCGGGACCGCGCTGCGAAACTCGGCCGGATGGCCACTCCCACCACGCTCCGGCGCCATGGCGCCGGAGCGTACGGACCGTGCTCAGGCCTCCGGTTCGACCGGCTTCTCGGGCATCGCGTCCACGCGCTCCAGCGCCTCGTCGACGCTCGTGGAGACGGGCACGGTGATGCTCACGCCCGTCAGGTCCAGAATGCGGCGCACCGCCGGGGCGGGGGAGATGATGTGCACGCTCCCCGGCAGCTCACGGGCCTCCTGATAGACCCGGAGGATGATGTTCATACCGGACGAGTCCATGAAGGGGACCGCCGACAGGTCGAGAAGGAAGTGCCGGCGGCCGTGATGCAGCTGGTTCGCCAGGTGGTGCTGGAACTCGGTCGCCGTGTCGACGTCCAAGTACCCCTCCACGGTGAGCAGTGCCACGTCCGTACGTGGCAGGGTCACCTCGACGGACAACGGGTCCTGGGCAATGGGCACGAGTACCTCCAACAAGGTGATCAAGCTCTTCGTCGCGCAGCCGCGCGTACCCCCGAATCGCCCTGTCATGCCTCCGCCCGGCCCGGACGGCCGCACCGGGCGGCTCAGCCGACCCGGATCCCCACGATGCAGGTGTCGTCGTCCGTGTCCGATCTGCTGTACGTGAGCAGCCGGTCCAGCCGCTGGTCCAGCGTGCCGGGCGCGGTCGCGGCGGTGGTGAGGAGATGGGTCAGCGACTCCTCCACCGTGCGGTCCCGGCGCTCGATCAGACCGTCCGTGTACATCAGCAGATTGTCCTCCGCGGCCAGCCGTACCTCCGACTCCTCGTACGCCGCCTCCGGTACGGCACCGAGCAGCATCCCGCGCACCAGCGGCAGCGGAGCGGCCTCGGAGCCGCGCACCAGCACCGGCGGGAGATGACCGGCGCGGGCCCAGCGCAGGGTGCGCGACCGAGGGTCGTACAGCCCGCACACGGCGGTGGCGGTGATGCCGCCGGTGAGATGGTGCGCCACGATGTTCAGCCACGACAGCAGCTGCCCGGGGCCCGCGCCGGTGACGGCGAGCCCGCGCAGCGCGTTGCGCAGGACGACCATACTGGTCGCCGCCTCTATGCCGTGCCCGGCGACGTCGCCCACGCACAGCAGTACCAGCCGGGACGGCAGCACCACGGCGTCGTACCAGTCACCGCCGACCAGTTGCTCGGTCTCCGCGGGCCGGTAGCGGACCGCCACGTCGAGACCGGGCACCTGCAGCGGCGCCTGGGTGGGCGGCATGATGGCGCGCTGCAGCTGCAGCGTCAGCCGGTCGCGTTCGCCGGCCTGCTGCTCGGTGTGCGCCAGCTGGTCGCGGGTGGCGGCGAGCGCCACCTCGGTCCAGTGCTGCGAGGAGATGTCCTGGTAGGCGCCGCGGGTGGTGAGCAGCCGGCCGTCGGTGTCCAGGACCGGCTCGGCGACGACGCGGATGTGCCGTGTCACCCCGTCCGGCCGCTGCAGCCGGAAAGCGGCCGACGCCGGGCGCCGGTGGTGCAGCACGGTGCGCAGGAAGCGGCCGATGGTGACGGCGTCGTCGGGGTGGGCGTGGGCGGGCAGCTCCTCCAGCGGTACCGGCAGGCCGGACTGCGGACGCCCGTACAGGTCGAACAGCTGTCCGTTCCAGGTGATCTCGCCGGTGAGGAGGTTCTCCTCGAAGCCGCCGATCCGGCCCAGCCGCTGGGCGTGCTGGAGCAGGCTCGCCAGGCGGGCCGTCTCGTCCTCGATCCGCCAGATGAACAGGATGCCGGAGCCGTGCCGGCTGACGCTGATGTCCGCGACCGTCGCCAGCGGCACCTGGTCGACCAGGGCGGTCAGATTCATCCGCCGGGCCCGGAACGGCTCCCCGGTGGCGTACACCCGTTCGATCCGTTGGAAGAGGTCGCCGTCCCCGGCGGCCATCGGATACGCCTCGAGCAGCAGCGCCCCGCTGACCATGGCCCGCGGCCGGCCCGCCGGGTCCTGGAAACGGCTGTTGACGTGCTGGATACGGAAGTCCAGCAGATTCCCCTGGGCGTCCGGCTGCGGCACCAGGACCAGGGCCGGGTCGTACAGCCCGTCGGCCAGATCCATCAGCTCGGCGGCGTCCTGCGGCGCCCGGGACCCCCGGTCCGGCCCGCCCGGCGGCGCGTACGTCTCCAGGGTGTGCGCGCACAGCTCCGCCAGCGCCTCCACCTGCCGCACGATCTGCACAGGCTGCTCGGGCAGCCGGTCCGGCCAGACGATCTCCAGCACGCCGTACACCCGGCCGCCCGTGCCGGCGGGTACGGCCGCCCTGCCGCCGTCCGGGTGATGGTGCCGGCCGACGCTGGGCAGGCCCCGCTCGGCCAGCGACGCGATCCACAGACCGTCGCGCTCGGCGAGACCGCACCGGGCGACCGTCGCCACGTCCGGCGGCACGTAGTGCCAGCGCGCCGCCTCCGCCGGGGAGAACCCGGCACTGCCCGCCAGGGTGAGCGACCCGTCGGCGCCGGCCGCCCAGATCGCCACGGCCACCGCGCCCAGCGGACGCAGCGCCTGCGCGAGCAGGGACTCGGCCACGGCCTGGGTGTCGTCCGCCGCCAGCGCCCCGCTCTCGGCCGCGCGCAGCCGTACGGCGGCGGGGTCGGGCCCCGCCTCCTCGGCGGCCCGGGTCGCGGCCAGGAAGGCGTCCGTCACCTCCGACACCCGGTCCCGGGCGGCCTGGTTGATGACCTCGACCGCGAACTCCAGCTGCGTCGTCCCGGCCTGCTCGGTCAGCTCCGTGAGCTGCCGGGCGGCCTGCGAGGGACCGCACCCCAGGCGTTCGACGAGGATGCCCTTGGCGAGCTCGATCAGCGCCCGGCCCTCGGCCTCGGCCTGCGCGGCCCGCACCTCCCGGCTGAGCCGGTCCACGGTGGCCGCGAGCCGGCCCACGGGCGAGTCCGCCGACACCCCGGCGGGCCCGGCCGCGCGCTCGAGCCCGGACCCGTCCGGCCGCTCCTGCGCGCTCACGCGGGCAGCCAGCGGCGGACACAGGCGATCAGGTCCTGGGTGTCGACCGGTTTGGTGACGTAGTCGCTGGCCCCCGAGGCGAGACTCTTGTCCCGGTCCCCGGGCATCGCCTTCGCGGTGACGGCGATGATGGGCAGCTCGGCGTACCGCTCCATGGCGCGGATCTCCGCCGTGGCGGCGTAGCCGTCCAGCTCGGGCATCATCACGTCCATCAGCACGAGCGCCACGTCCGGGTTGTTCACCAGCCGCTCGATGCCCTTGCGGCCGTTCTCCGCGTGCAGCACCCGGAAGCCGTGCAGCTCCAGGATGCCGCTGAGCGCGAAGAGGTTGCGGGCGTCGTCGTCGACGACGAGGACGGTACGGCCGGCGAACGCGCCGTCCACGACGGTCTGCGGCGCCGGCCGCTGCGGCTCGTCGGGCCGCACCAGCGACAGCACGTCGCCGGGTTCCTCCGCCGACAGGTGCAGGGCGATGCGTTCGCGCAGTTCGTCGAGGCTGGACAGGAACTCCAGCGCCGTGCCCGCGGCACGGGACCGCAGATGCTCCTCCACCGCCGCGTCGGCCCGGTGACCGCTGTGCACCAGCACCGGCACGCTCGCCAGGGCGGAGTCGCCGCGCAGCGCCTCCAGGAATCGGGTGACCTCTCCCTCGGCCATGCCGAGTTCCAGCACCACGCAGTGGCACGGATCGGCGGCCAGCGCCCCGGCCGCCTCCTGGGCGCCGACCGCGGTGAGGATGTCGACCGACGGTCTGGAGGTGCCGTCGCCGTGCGTGACGTCCTGGACGACGCTCTCCGCCACCAGGGTCAGGAGCCCCCGGGGACGCTCCTCCACGACGAGCAGCCGCCGCGGCCGACGCCCGGACGACGGGCCGGGCTCGATCGCCTGCGGCCGCCGGGCCAGCACCTCCGGCAGCGCCTCGCCCCCGTCCCCGTCCGGGGCGGCGGCGGGCCGCAGCAGGTCCTCGAAGTCCGGCCGGGCCACCGGCAGGAACAGGGTGAACGTACTGCCCTGGCCCGCGACGCTGTCCACCGCCACCGCGCCGCCCAGCAGATGGGCGATCTCCCGGGTGATGGACAGACCGAGCCCGGTGCCCCCGTACTTGCGGCTCGTCGTACCGTCCGCCTGCTGGAACGCCCCGAAGATCGCCTCCAGATGCTGCTCCGGGATACCGACCCCGGTGTCCCGCACCCGGAACGCCACCACGGACCCGCCCCGCAGCACGGTCGCGGGCACCTCGTCGTCGGGCGCGGGCTCGATCCGCAGCTCCACCCCGCCCCGCTCGGTGAACTTGACCGCGTTGGACAGCAGGTTGCGCAGCACCTGCCGCAGCCGGGAGTCGTCGGTGAGCAGATCGGCCGGAGCGCCCGGCGCCGTCGTCACGGTGAAGTCCAGGCTCTTCTGCGTCGTCATGGGCCGGAAGGTGGCCTCGACGTACTCGATGAGCCGGCGCAGCTCCACCCGCTCGGGGCTGACGTCCATCTTCCCGGCCTCGACCTTGGACAGATCGAGGATGTCGTTGATCAGCTGCAGCAGGTCCGAGCCCGCCGAGTGGATGATCTGCGCGTACTCGACCTGCTTCGGGCTGAGATTGCGCGAGGGGTTCTGGGCGAGCAACTGGGCCAGGATCAGCAGGCTGTTGAGCGGGGTGCGCAGCTCGTGGCTCATATTGGCCAGGAACTCCGACTTGTACTTGGAGGCCAACGACAACTGCTGGGCGCGCGCCTCCAGTTCCTGCCGGGCCTGCTCGATCTGCAGGTTCTTCGCCTCGATGTCCCGGTTCTGCGCGGCCAGCAGCGCCGCCTTGTCGCCCAGTTCGGCGTTGGAGTGCTGGAGTTCCTCCTGCTGGGTCTGCAACTCCGCCGAGCGCTCCTGCAGTTCGGCGGTGAGCCGCTGCGACTCGACCAGCAGCTCGTCGGTACGGGCGTTGGCCACGATGGTGTTGACGTTGACGCCGATGGTCTCCATCAGCTGGGCCAGGAAGTCCTGGTGGATCTGGGTGAACGGGGTCACCGACGCCAGCTCCATCACGCCGAGGACCTGGCCCTCGACCACGATGGGCAGCAGCACCAGCGCGCTCGGCACCACCTGCCCGAGCCCGGAGGAGATGGTGACGTAGTCCGGCGGCAGTTCGTCCACCGTGATGGTGCGGCGGCTGCGCGCTGCCTGGCCGACCAGGGTGCGGCCGAAGGGGATCCGGGTGGGCCGGGCGTCGTCGTCGGGGTAGCCGTAGGAGCCGACGAGTCGGAGCTCGGGGCCGTCGTCGCCGTCCTCCGCGAGATAGAAGGCGCCGTACTGGGCCGACACCAGCGGCACCAGCTCGTCCATGATCAGCTCGGCGACCACGGGCAGTTCGCGATGGCCCTGCATCAGTCCGGAGACCCGGGCGAGGTTGGTCTTCAGCCAGTCCTGCTCCTGGTTGGCACGGGTCGTCTCGCGCAGGGACTCCACCATCGCGTTGATGTTGTCCTTGAGCTCGGCGACCTCGCCGGAGGCCTCCACGGTGATCGACCGCGTCAGATCGCCCTCGGCGACCGCGCTGGTGACCTTCGCGATCGCCCGCACCTGCCGGGTGAGGTTGCCGGCCAGCTCGTTGACGTTCTCCGTGAGCCGCTTCCAGGTGCCGGAGACACCCTCGACCTCCGCCTGACCGCCGAGGCGTCCCTCGGTGCCGACCTCGCGGGCCACGCGGGTGACCTCGTCGGCGAAGGCGGAGAGCTGGTCCACCATCGTGTTGATGGTCGTCTTCAGCTCGAGGATCTCGCCGCGCGCGTCGACGTCGATCTTCTTCGACAGATCGCCGCGGGCCACCGCCGTCGTCACCAGCGCGATGTTGCGCACCTGGCCGGTGAGGTTGTTGGCCATGGAGTTGACGTTGTCGGTGAGGTCCTTCCAGGTACCCGCGACATGCGGTACGTGCGCCTGACCGCCGAGCCGTCCCTCGGTGCCGACCTCGCGGGCCACGCGGGTGACCTCGTCGGCGAAGGCCGACAGCGTGTCGACCATGGTGTTGATGACCTCGGCCAGCGCCGCGACCTCGCCGGCCGCCTCGACCCTGATCCGCTGCGACAGATCGCCCCGGCCCACCGCGGAGGCGACCTGGGCGATGGAGCGGACCTGACCCGTCAGGTTGGACGCCATCACGTTGACGTTGTCGGTGAGGTCCTTCCAGGTGCCCGACACCCCGCGCACCTGCGCCTGACCGCCCAGGCGTCCCTCGGTGCCGACCTCGCGGGCGACGCGGGTGACCTCGTCGGCGAAGGCGGAGAGCTGGTCCACCATCGTGTTGATGGTGTTCTTGAGCTCGAGGATCTCGCCGCGCGCGTCCACGGTGATCTTCTGCGAGAGGTCGCCCTTGGCGACCGCCGTCGCCACCAGGGCGATGTTGCGCACCTGGCCGGTGAGATTGCCGGCCATGAAGTTGACCGAGTGGGTGAGATCCCGCCACGTGCCCTTTACCCCCTGCACATCGGCCTGACCGCCGAGGCGTCCCTCGGTGCCGACCTCGCGGGCGACGCGGGTGACCTCGTCGGCGAAGGCGGAGAGCTGGTCGACCATCGTGTTGATGGTGTTCTTGAGCTCGAGGATCTCGCCGCGCGCGTCCACGGTGATCTTCTGCGAGAGGTCGCCCTTGGCGACCGCCGTCGTCACCTGCGCCACATTGCGGACCTGCGCGGTGAGATTGCCCGCCATGGCGTTCACCGAGTCCGTCAGATCGGCCCAGGTGCCCGAGACCCCCGGCACCTGCGCCTGACCGCCCAGCGCGCCCTCGGTGCCGACCTCGCGGGCCACCCGGGTCACCTCGGAGGTGAACACCGACAGCTGGTCCACCATCCCGTTGAAGACCTTGCCGATGTCCCCCATGAGGCCGTCCGCGTCGTCCGGCAGCCGGGTGCCGAAGTCCCCGTCCCGTACGGCCGTCAGCCCCTCCAGCAGCCGCCGCAGCTCCTGGTCCCCCGGCGCCGCCTCGGTCCCCTCGGTGCTCTTGCTGGTCATGCGCACCCTCGTTCCGGCAGAGTCAGTGTGCGTTTCCGCAGTTCACGGATTTGCGTGATGAGAAAATACGCCGAAGGCTAACCCAGGTCGCGGGCCCGGAACAAAGCGCGGCGCAGCCGGTGGGAAATCGCTTCCCGGGGGCATACACCGGCTCCTGACGGGTACTCGGCCGGATTTCGCCGGGGCGCACGGAGTTTGATCACGGGCGCGCGGTTTTCGTCCGCGCGGTTCGAATGCGCGCGCGCCTGCCGGGTATTTGCTGGTGAGGAGCTGGGCTCGGGCCCAGGGATCCGTCGTCACCGGGGAGGCAAGGAGCAGTGCCCATCGACAGCATCTGGTCATACGCGCCGGACCTGGACCATGTCCAGGAGCAGGACCTCACGGGCTACACCGTCGTCGCGAGTGACGGCACCATCGGGCAGGTGGACCGCCGGGCCGACCACCACGGACTTCGGCACCTCGTCGTCGACACCGGGGTATGGGTGTTCGGCCGCAGCCTCGTGGTGCCGGTCGGCGTCGTCGCGTCCGTCGAGCCGGGGGAGCGCAGGCTGACGGTGGCCTGCACCCGGGCCGAGGTGAAGGCGGCGCCCCGGTTCCGCACCGACAGCGAGACCCAGGACCCCGCCTATCTCACCGCGGTCGGTGACTACTACCACCGGCTGCCGTCGCGCGAGAGCCCGACCGGGTGACCACCGCACGGCAGACGCGTCCGAGCGGCGGTACGAGGGTGGCCAGTGCCGCCGCCGCACGGGCACATGCCGAGGCGACGGTGCGGGAGCGGTGGGACCTGGACGGCCGCACCCCGCACCGGCAGGACATGATCGACCTCTCGCTCGTGGTGTCGGAGCTGGTCACCAACGCGATCCGGCACGGCGCCGGACTGGCCGGCTTCGACACCTGGACGACGGGGGAGGGCGTACGGATCGCCGTCCACGATCACAGCGACGCCGTCCCCGAGGCGGCCACCGGCACCGGCGCCCCGGGGGCCGCGCACCGCGTCGGCGGCTACGGCTGGCCGCTGGTGGTCCGGCTGGCGCGGGACATCGAGGTCCGCGGGCGCCCCGGCGGCGGCAAGACCGTCAGTGTGCTGGTCCCCCTGCGCGACGCCTGACGTCACCAGGGCAGGAAGACGTGGATGTCCTTGCCGTGGTCGTCGCCGACCACGCTGACCTGATCGCACAGCGTGTGGATCAGATGCCAGCCGATCCCGCCCCCGCCCCGGTTCGGGTGGAAGGGCCGCGGGGCCGGCTCGGTGGTGCTGGTGTCGTGCATCACCACATGCACCCCGTCGAACGTGCGGCGCAGCCGCAGCTGGAACGGCCCCGGCGCGTACTGGACCGCGTTGGCGGCCAGTTCGGTGACCACCAGGAGTATGTCGTCCCAGTGCTCCGGAGCCGACGGCGCCGACACACGGGCCACGTCGAAGAGGAACTCCTCCGCGACCAGTCGTGCGTCCGTCACATCGTGCAGCTCCCCCGGGAAGCTGGCGATGCGGCTCGTCATGTCCTCGGCAGCCAGTGTCCTGTCCCTACGCGGCTCGCGTGCCATCTCGCCTTCCGGGCCCCGTCGTCGCGGGGCGGTCGCTCCGTCGTTCGCGTCCCCTCGGACTGTGGGTTCCCGTGCGGGCGGAGCCTACGCGCCCGCATGCCCGTGCCCGGTGGGTGACAAACACGTCACCGACCGGCAGCGTCCCGCGGAAGGTCAGCGGAACACGTCGTCCGTGTCCTCCCAGAGGGACGGCTCGTCCTCGGCGGGGGCGAGGCCCGGACGGGTCCGGGACTGGTACATCGCGTCGATCTCCAGGGCGTAGCGCCGTACGATCTCGTCCCGGCGCAGCTTCATCGACGGCGTCAGCAGGCCGTTGGCCACGTCGAACGGCTCGGGAAGCACCCGGAACACCCGGATCGACTCCGAGCGCGACACACTGCTGTTGGCGGCGGCGACCGCCCGCGCGATCTCCTCCCGCAGCGCGTTCTCCTCCCGCGCCTCCCGGGCTGGCGCGTCGCCCGGCAGGGACAGCGCCGCCCGCCAGTCGTTGAGGAACTCCGGGTCCAGCGTGATCAGGGCGCCCACACACGGCCGGTTGTCGCCCACCACGACCGCCTGATGGACCAGCGGATGCATCCGCAGCCGCTGTTCCAGCGCCCCCGGCGCCACGCTCTTGCCGCTGCTCGTGATGATGATGTCCTTCTTGCGGCCGGTGATCGTGAGATAGCCCTCGGCGTCCAGCCGTCCCAGATCGCCCGTCGCGAGCCAGCTGCCGCGCAGCACGGCCCGGGTGGCGGCCTCGTCGCCCACGTACCCCTGGAACACCGACGGCCCACGCACCAGGATCTCCCCGTCGCCGGCCACCTGGATCTCGGTGCCCGGCAGCGCCTGCCCCACGGTGCCGGACTTCTCCCGCCCGAACGGCTGCATCGTCACACCGCCGCTGGTCTCCGTGAGCCCGTAGCCGTCGTGGACGTACACGCCGATGCCCTCGTAGAACAGGGACAGATCGCGGTTGAGCGTCGAACCGCCGGAGGTGGCCCGCAGCACCCGGCCGCCCAGCGTCGCCCGCAGCCGGCGGTAGACCGTGCGCTCGTACAGGGCGTGCTGCAGTCGCAGATCGAGGCCCGGCCCCGAGCCGCGGCCCAGCCGCTGCCGCTCCACGGCGGCGGCGAAGTCCCGTGCCGTGCCGGCCGCCCGTTCGAACAGGGGGCCGCGGCCGGCCAGCTGCGACGCGCGCAGGAAGTTCTTGTAGATCTTCTCCAGCAGTGACGGTACGGCGTACAGATAGGTGGGCCGGAAGGTGCGCAGCGCCGAGGCCAGGGACTCCCCGGTGATGTCGGGCTCGTGCCCCATCAGCAGCCCGCCGCGCACGCACAGCACCTGGATCATCAGGCCGTACACATGGGAGAACGGCAGGAAGGCGAGGACGGCGGCCTGTTCACCGGCCGGTGCCGTGACGTGGCCCCAGCCCTCCAGCAGGGTGTCGCTCATGGAGGCCAGGCCGCGATGGCTCAGCGCGCACCCCATGGCGTGGCCGGAGGTGCCGGAGGTGTAGGCGACGACGGCCGTGGAGTCCGGCAGCACGATACGGCGCATGGAGTCGACCGTGGCCCGGGGTATGAACTCGCCGCGCGCCGCCAGCTGCTCCAGCGCGCCCCCGTCCAGCTGCCACACATGCCGCAGCCGCGGCAGCCCGGCGCACACGGACCCCACGGTCATCACACCCTGCTCGTCCTCCACCAGGACGGCCACACAGCCGGCGTCCCTGAGGATCCACTCCACCTGTTCGCGCGAGGAGGTCGGATAGATGGGAACGACCTCGGCGCCCACCGTCCACAGGGCGTGCCCCAGGAGGGTCCACTCGTAGCGGGTACGGGCCATGATCGCCACGCGCTGGCCCGGCGAGACCCCGGACGCGACGAGACCCTTGGCCAGGGCGACGACCTCGTCACGGAACTCCACGGCGGTGATCCGCTCCCAGCCGGCCGAGGCCGGGTCGGGGCGGCGGGCGAGCATCGGCAACGTGGGGTTCTCGGCCGCCGTGGTGAAGAGGCTGTCGGCGAGGCCGCCGGCGAGACGGGAGGCGGACGGGGGAGCGAGAGCGAGGTCGCGCATGCACTGCTCCTGACGTGTACGGGCTGTGACTCGGCCGATGAGTACGGTCATCGGCGGTGCCTGAATCTAGCCGAGCCCGAGCGCCCTCGCGCCGCGATCGCGACAAGTGGGTCCGCACTGATGATCTCGGCGGTTTCGGGGGACCCGGAGCACATGAGCTACGTCAATCCAGATCCCGATCCGGAACGCACCACCGGCCTCGAACCGGGCGGCGGCGTCCCCCCGGGCGAGACCCCGCCCGCGGAGAGCAGCATGCCCGAGGCGGGCCCCCGGGACATCACGTACAACCCGGGCAAGGGCTGGGCCAAGGGACCCCTGACCGTGATCCTCGCCCTCGTGGTGCTGGTCGCGGCGTTCTTCCTGGTCTACGCCCTCGTCCTGATCTTCTGACGCCCCGGCCCGTGAGGAGGTGGCCCCTACGCCTGGGTGTGCCGTACGCACTCCGTGACGACGTTGCGCAGATTCCCCGTGTCCTCCAGCAGGGCGCGCTGCACCTGGGCCCCGTTGCCGTCGCGCAGCAGCCGTGCGCAGCCCTCGCGGGCGCGCTCCAGGTCGCCGAGGTCGTCCAGCGCCTCTTCGACATGGCCGAGAAGGGCCCGTACGACCGCCTCGGCCGGCATCCGCCGCATGGACTCCGGGTGGAGCAGCTCGCCCGTCAGCCCCGACCGGGCCGCCTGCCAGGCCGCCAGCCGCAGCAGGCTGACACCGGGGCCCGCCGGATCCCGGCCGGCCCGCCACTCGCGCGCCGCGGTCTCCACGAGACCGCGGGCCAGGGTGGCGATCAGCCCCGCCGTCTCCGCGTGCAGACAGACGTCCGAGACACGGATCTCCACCGTCGGATACCGCTGGGACAGCCGGGCGTCGAAGTAGATCATCCCCTCGTCGAGGATGACGCCGGTGGCCACCATGTCGGCGACCCGCCGGTGATAGCGCTCGGCCGAGCCGAACGTCTCGGTCGGACCGGCCGACGGCCAGCGCTGCCACACCCGGCTGCGATAGCTGCTGTAGCCCGTGTCACCGCCCTGCCAGAACGGCGAGTTCGCGCTCAGTGCCGCCAGCACCGTCAGCCAGGGCCGCAGCCGGTCCACGACCCCGACCCCCTCCTCGTCGGAGTCGACGGACACATGGACGTGGCAGCCCATGACGAGCTGCTCCCGGGTGGCGATGCCGTACTGCTCCTCCATCCACCGGTACCGCCGGTTGACGCCGATGGACGGGCTGACCGGCAGCGGCGAGGTGGCGAGGGCGGCGACGGCGCAGCCGATCTCCCCGGCGTGCTGGGCGGCCTCCGCGCGGCAGCGGACGATCTCCGCGTGCAGGCTCTCCATCGAGGACTGCGGATGCGTGGCGAACTCCAGCATCTGCTCGTGCAGTTCGTTCTCGAAGACGTCCTGCTCCGTGTCGTCCCGGGCGGCACGGGCGAGTACCGCGGCGGACATCGCCCGCGGCTCGCCGCTCTCCGGATCGACCAGAAGGAGTTCCTCCTCCACTCCGACGGTGCGCACCGCTGCCGACCTCCCTGCCGTGACGACGCCGGGGAAACCTCCCGGCCGTACGACGTCCGGATGCCCCCGTGCCGGCTTCGGACACCTGTCCGCGGCCGGCCGGGCCTCAGAGGGCGAGGGGTGTCAGCCAGACCGTGGCGAGCGGAGGCAGCGTGAGCCGGACCCGGCCGTCCTCGGGCATGACCGGATCCGGGTTGGTCACGTCCGCGCCGCCGTAGTGCGCCGCGTCGGTGTTGAGGACCTCCTGCCAGGCGATCACGTCGTCCCCGACACCGAGGGCGTAGTCGTGCCGGACCACGGGGGAGAAGTTCGACACCGCGAGCAGCGGCCGGCCCCCGTCGTCGTACCGCAGGAACGCGAAGACGTTGTCGTCGGCCGCGTCGACCGCCACCCAGCGGAAGCCGGACGGGTCGGTGTCGCGCTGCCACAGCGCCGGGGTCGCCCGGTAGCGGTCGTTGAGATCGCGCACCAGGTCCCGCACCCCGCGGTGGTCGCCCGCCGAGTGGTACCCCTCGTCGAGCAGCCACCACTCGGGCCCCCGCTCCTCGGACCACTCGGCGCCCTGCGCGAACTCCTGCCCCATGAACAGCAGTTGCTTGCCCGGGTGGGCCCACATGAAGCCGAGGTAGGCGCGGACGTTGGCGCGCCGCTGCCACCAGTCGCCCGGCATCTTCGACACCAGCGCCTGTTTGCCGTGCACCACCTCGTCGTGCGAGACGGGCAGCACGTAGTTCTCGCTGTACGCGTACACCATCGCGAACGTCATCTCGTGGTGGTGGTACCTGCGGTGCACCGGCTCGTGGGAGACGTACTCCAGCGAGTCGTGCATCCAGCCCATGTTCCACTTCAGCCCGAAGCCGAGGCCGCCCGTGTCGGTGGGCCGGGTCACCCCGCCCCACGCCGTGGACTCCTCCGCGATGGTCACCACGCCGGGGCAGCGCCGGTACACGGTCGCGTTCATCTCCTGGAGGAACGCCATCGCCGCCAGGTCCTCCCGGCCGCCGTACGCGTTGGGTTCCCAGCCGCCGTCCTCGCGCGAGTAGTCGAGGTAGAGCATGGAGGCGACGGCGTCCACCCGCAGCCCGTCGATGTGGAACTCCTGGCACCAGTACACGGCGTTCGCGACCAGGAAGTTGCGCACCTCGGTGCGGGCGAAGTCGAAGGTGTACGTGCCCCAGTCGGGGTGCTCCGCGCGCCGGGAGTCCCCGGGCTCGTACAGCGGGTCCCCGTCGAAGCGGGCCAGCGCCCAGTCGTCCTTGGGGAAGTGCGCCGGCACCCAGTCCATGATGACGCCGATACCGGCCCGGTGCAGCTCGTCGACCAGGTACTTGAAGTCGTCCGGGGAGCCCAGCCGCGCCGTCGGCGCGTAGAACCCGGTGACCTGGTAGCCCCAGGACGGCCCGAAGGGGTGCTCGGCGACCGGCATCAGCTCGACATGGGTGAAGCCGAGGTCCTTCACATACGCGGGCAGGGTCTCGGCGAGTTCACGGTACGTCGACCCCGGCCGCCAGGACGGCAGATGCACCTCGTAGACGGAGAACGGCGCCTGGTGCACGGACACCTCGGCCCGCCGCGCGAACCAGTCGGCGTCGTTCCACTCGTAGTGCGAGGCCGTCACCACGGACGCCGTGTTCGGCGGCGCCTCCGTGCGACGGGCCATCGGGTCGGCCTTGAGGAAGCGGTCGCCATAGCGGGAGTGGATCTCGAACTTGTACCGGGTGCCCTCGCCGACGCCCGGCAGGAACAGCTCCCACACCCCGGACGAGCCCATCGAGCGCATCGGGAAGGCGGTGCCGTCCCAGTGGGTGAAGTCGGTCGCGACCCGCACTCCTTGAGCGTTCGGCGCCCACACGGTGAAGCGGGTGCCGGTGACGCCCTGGTGCTCCATCGGGTGCGCGCCGAGCGCCGTCCACAGCTCCTCGTGGCGGCCCTCGCCGATCAGATGCAGATCGAACTCGCCGAGCGCGGGCAGGAACCGGTACGGGTCGTGCGTCTCGACGGCCGTGTCGTCGCCGTAGGCCACCGCCAGGGTGTAGGCGGGGACCGCGTCCAGCGGCAGTACGCCGGCGAACAGTCCGTCGCCCTCCGAGGCGAGCGGGGTGCGCTCGCCGTCGACGACCACGCTCACCTCGCGGGCGAAGGGCCGCAGCGCCCGGAAGGCGATCCCGCCGGGCACCGGGCGGGCGCCGAGCAGCGCGTGCGGATCGTGGTGGGCGCCCGCCAGCAGGCGTCCCCTGTCGGTCGGGTCCAGGGCGGGTGCGGCGCCGGGGGGCGCCTCGGCGGACGGGACGGGCCCGGCCGATTCGGGAAGAAGGGTGTCACGCAGGGCCACGGCTTCAGTCTCCTCTCACGGCGAGGCGCTCGATCGCCGCCATGGGTACGGGCAGCCAGTCGGGTCGGTGCCGGGCCTCGTACAGCACCTCGTACACGGCCCGGTCCGTCTCATAGGCGCGGAGCAGGCCGTGCTTCTTGCGCGGGTCCCAGCCGGCGCGGGCCGCGTAGCCCGCGCAGTAGGCCTCCCGGCAGCGACGCGCCCACTCCGGGCGCCAGGGGAGGCGCTGGCGGGCGGCGTAGTCGAAGGAGCGCAGCATCCCGGCGATGTCCCGCACGGGGGAGTGGGCGCTGCGCCGTTCGGAGAGTGGCCGGGACGGCTCGCCCTCGAAGTCGATGACGAACCACTCGCGCCCCGCCCGCAGCACCTGCCCCAGGTGCAGATCGCCGTGGATGCGCTGGGCGGGCGGTCCGGCGTCGCAGGTGGCGAGCGCGGCGAACGCGGCCCGCAGCCCCGGCACGAACGGCTGGAGCGCGGGCACGGCGTGCGCGGCGGCCGTCAGCCGCTCGGTCATCGCCGCCGCCGTGCGCGCGTTCGCGCCGGGCGCGCCGGTGGGGAAGGCCGAGGACAGCGCCAGATGCACGTCGGCGGTGGCCCGGCCGAGGGCGTGGGCCTGCGCGGTGAAGTCGTCACCGGCGGCGAGCGCGTCCAGGGCCAGGGTCCAGCCGTCGGAGGCGTCGCGCAGATACGGCTGGAGCACGCCGAGCGTCGCCTTGAACGGACGGGTGGTGCGGAACCAGGCGACCGGGGCGGGCACCCGGTGGCAGCCCTGGCGGGCCAGCGCGCCCGGCACCTCGAGATCCGGGTTCTCCCCGGGCTGGATGCGCCGGAACAGCTTGAGAATGTACTCGTCGCCGTACACCAGCGAGGAGTTGGACTGTTCGGCGGTCATCAGGCGCGGCACCAGTCCGGCGGGCACCCGCCGGGCCCCGTCGCCGTCGCACTCGAACCGCAGGGGGCCCGCCGTGCCGGGGTGGCGCAGCCGCTCCAGGAGCAGCTGGGAGGCACGAGGGTCGTGCAGGGCGTCGTAGACCGTCAGTCCGGCGAGGCGGCCCTCCGGCACCCTGCCGATGAGTGCCTTGCCGAGCCGCGGCGAGGGGTGCTCCCGTACACCGAGGAGGAGCTGGTAGCAGTCACCCGCCGGGAGTGTGCCGCCGGGAGCGGGCACACCGCCGTGGCCGGCGTGCACCAGGACGTGCAGACAGCCGGGGAACAGCTCCGTCGTCGACAGCACACCGAGGTCGGTGACGGGCCGGTCCTTGCCGGCGAACCAGCGTTGCAGCGGCAGCCATTCGCGCAGCAGCCCGGTGAGCGGCTCCATGGGCTCGGCGGGCGCGGTGCGCGGCCGCAGGAATGCGGTCTTCGTCATGGTGACGCCTCCTCTCGCCGGTACCCGCTCACAGTCGTCGGCCGTCGCGGGACGCGACTCGGGTGAGCCGGAACCAGTAGAAGCCGTGCCCTCCGAGGGTCAGCAGATACGGCAGGTCGCCGATGGCCGGGAAGCGCACCCCGCCGAACAGCTCGACCG